>JBLMZA010000095.1:0-10129 GCA_050258555.1 Acidobacteriota bacterium
AGGAGCTTTCGAGCCTTTCGAATGTGGAACTGAAATATTCGGCGATTCCCGACTGGGAAGGCGGCTATGTCTCATTCGGCCGCGTGGAGCACTGCAAGTACATCGTGGCAGACGGCCGGGAATTCTGGCTCGGCACGAGTAACGCCGAGCGCGGATACTTCCACGAGTCGCGCAACCTCGGCATCATCGTGCAGAGTCGGAAGCTCGCCGGAAGGCTTCATGAGATTTTCATGAAGAGCTGGTCGGGCCCCTATACCGAGAAGATCACGAAGGAAGGAACGTATACGAAGCGGAAACACGACGGAGAATAAATGACATACGTCGAACAACACCGGATGATCAGTGCGCTGCGCGACTACGAGCAGCGCATGACGCGCGAGGAGCGTGAACGCTACGCCATGTATGCCAAGCGCGACAAGGACGACGAGGAGCTCGATGCCGGATCGCGCGGCGCGCTCGAGGCGCTGCATGCGAAGTACTGCGCCCGGCACACGAAAGAATCGATGGAAGAACGATGGAAGCGCCTGCAGAAACCTTCGGCATCATCATGAGGCGGTAATATTCGCCGCCCATTTCCCATGCACCAATTCCGCGGGATAGGCCGCTTCCGGGCGCACTTCCAGCCGCAGGCGCGCGCGCCGGGGCCGTTCTCCAAGTGCCCGGGGAACGTACCGGTGAAGCACGCGCGCGGCGCGCAACAGCACGGGCACCGTCACGCCGACATACCCTGCGGCAAAGAGGATCGACCCGTTATTGAATTCGGCGGGCAATCCCAGAAGGACGATGAAGACGCCCGAGATGAAAAGATACACGAGGCAGTGCAGCGGAAAAAGCACGATCGACTCTTTGGCGAGCCTTGTGATGGTGCGGGAGGCCGGGATGAGGCTGCCCGCGCAGACCCACGTGGCAATGCCGAGCGCCGCATTCAGATAAAAAATCGCCGGCATGCCGATCGCTCCCCGATAGAGAAAGACCATGCTGTTATACTGCAGTCCGGCCAGATGGCAGCCGGCCGCCACAGGAAGCAGAAGAAGGCAGAGTTTTTTATTGAGCGCTCCTTTCATTCCGCGCACTCTCTGCAGCAGCGCGCCTGCGGCATAAAACGGCAGGCACATGAGCGCGATATCGGCAGACCAGGGAATGCGGAAGGGAACGGCATCATGGAGCATGATGCCGAAGCAGGCGGCCATCAGGATCGACACCGGCAGCATCGATGTGCGGATGAAACGCGCCAGAGCGTAGTAGGCCAGGCGCACCGCGAAGAGACAGGGGAAAAACCAGAGCACGCTGTTGTGGATCAGATAGCGGTCGTTATTGACGCCGTAGAGCATCCCTTCAAGCGGGACGTAGAGCGGCATGCCGGGCGAGAGAAAATGCCGGACAAGCACGAGCCAGAGCGCATAGGAGACGGCGCCGAAGAAGCAGTAGGGTATGAGCAACAGCCGCATCTGCCGGGCGGCATAGCCGGCAAGCGACAGCGATAGGTATTTGCGTTTAAGCAGATAGCCCGACCGGAAGAAAAACAGCGGCATTCCGAACGAGAGCGTATAGATGTGCAGTTCTTCGCTGAAACCGGGCGCGTGCCCGGCCATCACGAAGAGGATGCCCGCGGCTTTCAGAAAATCGATCCAGCCGATCCGTTGATCCACTCCCCCGGTGGTTTCGATGGCGACCTCCGACTCTGTCCAGGTATGTGTGTACAGCAGGTACAGCGTTCTTCCACCCGCACAAAGTCACCGCCCCCCACACTTGGCAGTGTAAAGGATTCCCGGGACAGAGTCAACTTAGAATGTTCTAATGCTTCACGCCATTTTTTTTCCCCGGCTCAGCAGCCGCCCGCGATCTTGCGCACGACCTTCACCATCTTCGGCTTGTTTTTCGCTTCGGCGATCATCCGTGATAGCGCCGGGGCGGCGCGCAGACGGAAGCGGTCCGTGTCCCGCGTCTGCTCATCGGCGATCAGAGCAGGAGACCGGTAATTGAGAATCGAGCTCGAAAATTCCGCGAGTCCGCCTTTGAGCACGCAGGTGTTTTCGATGCCGAGCGCGCGCGCGGCGCAATCGGCCTGCCGCTCGGTGCGTTCATCCGAGGCGATGAAGACGCGGCGCTTCCCTTGCATGAAGAGCGGCTCATACCATTCCTTGCCGAAGAATTGTTCCTTCTGTATGTTGAGCGCGCGCGGCAGCGTCATCGCATCGAACTCCGATTGCGCGCGCACATCGATCACCTGCAGCGATGCGTCGCCGTCGAGCAGACGATATGCGAGCTCGTCGCTCGTCATATACTCGACCGGCTGCGCCTGCACGTACGCGTCATCCGAAGCGGCGTTTAATATCTGCGTTTTTTTATCCGGCATGAAGACCAGCGCCAACCCCATCATGAGCGCCGCAGCGGTAAAGATTCCACACTGACGTCGAAGCAGTGCCGGCTTCGGCTCGGTGCGCTTCGTCACTTTCCCTTCGATCCAGTCCGTGGCATAGAAGGCACCGAGGGCGGCCGCTATGAGGAAGAGCGCGAATGCGCCCTGCGTCATGCCGAGCGAATTGTACACTTTCAGGTCTCCGAGATAGCTTCCCATATAGAGTTGCTCGAATGCCGCATAGCCTTCGCCGAAGACGAGCACTCCGGCAACGAGTCCGCCGGCGAAGACCATCGCATCGATCTTGCCGATCGCGGCGGCGCAGATGCCCGTGCCCGGACAGAAGCCGCCGATGATGAATCCCACGCCCATGATCATGCCGCCCACGATTGCGGCCCAGAGGTATGTGGGATTGATGTAGATCATCTCCATATCGAGAAGCCCCGCATAGCCGAGGATGATCGTGCCGGCCATCGCCGTGACGGCGGCCGTGAAGAAGACGCGCAGCACGGTGAAGTCATAGCCGTAAAAGACTCCGGCCAGTTTGCGCGATGAGGAAAATCCCGCCTGCTCGAGCACGAAGCCGAATGCGATGCCCAGGACGAGTGCAACGATGTAGTTGAGTTCGTTGCCGATAAGATCCGGTACTAAAGGTGCCATAGGAGTGAATGTCGTTATCGTCTGAAAAAATAAAGTGATGTCAGATCCAGAACTTCCGGAAAAAATACGCGACGGCATAGCCCGTGCCGAAGATCGCCATCATCGTGATGAAGCCGCCGGTCGAGAGCACGGCCATGCCGGAGAGCGCCGCGCCGCTGGTGCAGCCGCGCGCAAACTGCGCGCCGAGCCCGAAGAGCAGGCCGCCGACGGCCGCCATCACCAGGCGGATGCCCGAACGCACGCGCGGTCCCTTCTCGACCGTGAAGCCGAGCCTGTCCGAGATGAGCCCCGAAAGGAAGCCGCCGAGGATGACGCCCGCCACTTCGAAGACGAGCCAGGATTTGAGCGGATGGCCGGGATGCTCCTTCTGGTATTCGGTGTAGAATTTCCCTGCCGAGGCATGGGCGGGCGCGACGGCTTCAACGCCCGTGACGACGACGCTTTTGACCGCGCCGCTGGCGCCCAAACCGCGTCCGGTGATGTAGATCGTCGCAAGCAGCACCAGCCCTAACAAAAAGCCGGCAAGATACGGATTCATGTACTGTGTCTGTTTGTGCATGTGTCAATGCTCCTGTTCTTCAAGTTCTTCATAGCCGGTGATCATGGCCTTCAGGTTCGATGTAAGCGTGTGTCCGGTCGTAATCAGATAGAGATGCACGATCACAAACGAGACAAGGATAAAGGCGCCCAGGGTATGCAACAGCGCCACATGCTCCAGGCTGAAGAGCTGGAAGCTTCCGATCCCGTCGCGCTGCGGATACCGGTAATACATGTAGAGCAGGCCGCTGGCCACCATGACCGGGATCACGAGAATCTTCAGGGCAAGATACACCAGGCGCTGGAGCGGATTGAGCTTGCTCAGGGCCGTCTTCTTCGTCGGATGCGGCGCGTTGCGGAAGATGCCGTCGAGATAATAGGCGATCTGTTCGCGCAGGTTGGATGCCGTGGGCAGGTATTGCTTCCATTCGCCGGTGGTGAAATGCCAGAAGATGGCGAAGGCGATCAGGATGAGGAGCGCCTCGGCCGCGAGACTGTGATAATGCACCGCCGGACCGAAGCCGAAAAACGAGAACGAGCCGTGGATCTCGAAGCCGGTCAGAGCCAGAAAGAAAATGAGTCCGGCCTGCATCCAGTGCCAGAACCGGTTGAAGCGCTTATAGACAAGTTGTTTTTTCATATCGCCGTACCTTTTTCCTTAAAAAAATATTCATGGATGTCTGTGCCGAAATTCAGGCGCCTGTCCGTTCCGAGCCTCTGCGCCGCTGACGGGCTGCCAGCGCGCGCAATCCCGCATGCCCCGCCACGCCGATGAGCGAGAGCATCAGGAGGCCCTTGCCGAAGAGCTCGATTCCCGCATTCGTGTTGCGCCCCGGCATATAGAAGTCCGTGAGCGCTGCAAGACGTCCATGCTCCCTTCTGTGGCATTCGGAACATTCGACGGACTTTTCCTTCGTCGAAACCATGTGGTTCACGGGCCAGTACATCTCTGTGCGCACGAACGTGTAGTGTCCGCTGTAGGGAAGGTTCACGCGCTTCATGCCGGCTTCGGCCGCCCGGTTCCAGTCGAAATCCTTCCAGAAGGCGCCCTCCCCCTTTTCCGGCGCAAAGAGGTTCGGCTGTATGAGCAGTTTCGTCACCGGATCATAGATCTGGCGCGCGCGGTGGATCTTCACCGGGATGATCTTCGCATCGCGGTCGGCATAGGAGCCGTTGAGCGAATTGATCCTGATCACATCATTGGTATCCGTCTTGTCGCCGAGCAGATAATGATTGGCCGTGCCGTTGAACCAGACATATTCGGGCTCGATGTTCTTCGCCCAGGAGAACGATCCCTTGATCGACAGATAGGTGTGATTGCCGTCGGCATCGTCCGTTTCATAGGGCTCGCCGTTTTTCAGCCGGCCGGCCGTCGACCAGTCCCATTCCATCTTCGTGGCGTTGACCTTGGCATAGACCGGAATGTGGCAGGCCTGGCAGGCGACTTTCACCGTGTGCTGGTTGATCACATCGTCCGCATGCGGGCGCCCGGTATGGCACTGCTCGCAGCTCGAGCGGTTGCGGTTCATCGACGAGAGCGAATAGATCTTCCCGCGGATCACGTGGTTTTCCGCCGTATGGCAGGCCGTGCACTGCAGATCCGCCCCCTCGCTTGCCATATGCACATCGACGTCCTTCGAAGGATCGAACATCGCCATCTCGAGATCGCCGTGCTTCACATTGTTGCCTCCGCCGCCGAAGAAGTGGCAGGTGCCGCAGGTCACGCGCGTGGGACGGCCGACATGCTGCGCCACTTCCGTCAGGTTGACGCTTTTTTCCGGCGCGCCGCCCTGCTCGGCTGCCTTGCGGTATGTGCCCGAGTTGTCGTGGCAGGCCATACAGTCCACATAGTCGGGATTGTCGAAGCGGAAGCCTTTTTCGGTCATGCCGAAGCCGATGTGGCATTTGGCGCAGCTCTGTTCGTTGGACTGCGTGCCGATGCAGAAGTTGTTGAGCACGTTCTTCTTTCCGACCGTGCGGATGCCGCGGCCCGGAATGTATTCTTCGCGCGACCAGTTCCAGTGATTCGAGCGCATGACCTCCTTATGCCGCTCGGTGTGGCAGGAGTTGCAGGCGCGCGTCACCTCCTGGGGAGAGGCGAATTTTTTCTGCAGTGCGGGAAGTTTCGAATGGTCGACCGACGCGACGTGCTTTTGGGCGTATTTCGCCTTCAGAAGCGCCGTCGGATTGGGTTCGACATGCCGGTTAAGCTGTATGAGAACGGCCGCCAGGACAAAGGCGCCGATCAACGAAGCAATCAGAAGAGTTCTTTTCATGGGAGTCCGGAATTGATAAATGGCGCAGTAATCCGTAAATACGATGCAGCCGGCGCAAAAAGGATTCACATTTTTTTTCGCCGCGCAAAGAAAATTTTTATTTACAGAGCGGAGTGATTTTTGTTGACATTCGGAAATGAAATGCCTATGTTCAAGATGGACATGTTTGACGAGAACTTTTCTTGTGAGGAGGGTGTATATGAAGCGAACGCTGTCATTCAGGCCTGTTCTGGGAAAACACACCACCAGACGATCCGCCTCTCCGCTGGCGGAGAGTCCCGGTGAATCCTCCCCGCCTACGGAGAAGAAGAACAAGAGGATATTCTGTTTTCTTCGGGGCGAAGCCCCTGCCGCAATCCAGAAGGATCCGCCATCTCAAACGCAACTCTCCAACGTCACATACAATGTAAAGTCGCTTCGATTGTTCTGCAGTCCGTTCATCAGGATACGCAAAGTACCGCAATAGACAGAGAAAGCGCACGCTGCTTTGTTCTTATGCAATTTTTTTTAAATTATTGAAAAAAAAATTGCCGATGAACAAGCACCTCGATACGATCACGGGACTTTTTGTCGCCGTGCTGTTGATTTCCAATATCGCCTCCACGAAGATCGTCAGCTTCCTGTGGTTCACATTCGACGGAGGGACGATTCTTTTTCCTCTTTCCTATATCTTCGGCGACATTCTGACCGAAGTGTACGGATACAGGGAATCGCGCAAGGTGATCTGGATCGGATTCATCAGCGCCTTTCTTCTTTCGGTCACGCTCATCATCGTCGGCGCGCTGCCCTCGGCGCCGGACTGGACGTATCAGGATGCGTACGAAAAGATTCTCGGCCTCACGCCGCGCCTCGTGCTGGCAAGCCTTTTGGCGTTCTGGTCCGGCGAGTTTTCAAACTCCTTCGTGCTGGCCAAGATGAAAGTCAGGACGCGCGGGAAGTTTTTGTGGACGCGCACGATCGGGTCGACCGTGGTGGGCGAGTTTATCGATACGGCGATCTTCGTGCTTGTGGCATTCGCCGGCATCATGCCGGGCGATGTGCTCGTCTCGATCATCGTCTCGAACTACGTTTTCAAGACCGGCGTTGAAGTGCTCTTCACGCCGCTCACCTACCGCGTCGTGGGCTGGCTGAAGAAGGAGGAAGGGCGCGATACATTCGATGTGGGTACGAATTTCAATCCGTTCCGCTTCACACCCGATATCCGGGAAGAGTGAAGCGGCCGCCATCAGCGCGTCGAGATGAATTTCATGCGCAGCCGGTCGGCAAAGCCGAAGAGAAGCAACGCCGCAACGCCGATCCAAAAGACGCTTCCGAAGACCGAACCCGTTTGGGAGACGACCGGCTTCACCATCTCCTGCATGGCGCGAGAAAGGCCCGAGGCAGCCGACTCCGAAGCCGTGCTCCAGAGCGTGAAGATCCGGAGATACGGCGAAGCGCTTTCCGGACCCGCATCGGCGCCGAGACCCGTCAGAGAGCCGACGGCGGCAAGAATGCCGAGCACGGCGGCCATGGCAATGAAGCTCGCACTGTTGTGCAGCAGCCACGCAAAGCGCGGCGTGCGGCGCTCGGCAAGGCTTGCGCGCATGACGCGTTCGGTGAAATGCTCGGACAGTTGCGTGGGCGGCGCAACAGACGCCGCGCGCGAAAGCGAGCGTTCGAATTCGGCACGCTGCCGGCAGTGCGCACAGCGCCGGCAATGCTCTTCGGCCGTGCGCATGGCCGATTGCGAAGCGCGGCCGTCAACGTAGTCCAGAAGTTCTTCTTCAGTCAGGTGATTCATGGTCGGTTCTCCTTCTGAGCGCCCGGAGCGAGCGATCCCTCTCCAAGACGCATCAGCACATCCTTCTTGAGCATGAGCCGCGCCCGGAACAGACGGTTCTTCACCGTTCCAAGCGGAAGACCCATGACTTCGGCAATTTCCTCATATCCCATTTCCTGCACGAAAAACAGCGTGAGGATCGACGCATAAGGCGCCGCCATGCCCGCGATCGATTCCCCGACAACGGCGCGGAACTCCGCTTCTTCCACTTCAAGATCGGGCGGAAGCTCCTCCGAGACCGGCTCTGCAAGCACGGGCCCGTCCTCCCCCTGCCCGCGTTCAGCCTGAAACGAGAGCGTCTGCGCCGAGGGACGCTTGGCGAGTTCGGTCGAACAGACATTATAGACGATGCGGTAGAACCACGTCGCAAAGCTCGACTTGTTCTCGAACGAGGCAAGCGCACGAAAGGCGCGGACGAATGCATCCTGAACGGCCTCTTCGGCATCGGCGCGGTTTTTGAGCATGCGCAGCGCGAGCGTCATGGCGCGGTCCTTGTGCCGGTCGATCAGCCGGGCGTAGGCGCGGGCGTCTCCCTGCAGGATGCACCGGATGATCTCTGTGTCCTTCTCGTTCATCGATTCTCGGGTCTGACGGTTGTTCGGTACGTGTGTGTACCTTCTGTTAGACTGGAAATGAAGGGCCAGGGTTTCACTCATGTAATATTGAAACCTTTTTTCTGAAATGCCAGTCTAAGCCTGTAGAAAGCACAGACACTCAAACACAGCGTTGGGGCCACGGAGCCCCGCTCATCACTGCAATCCATGCACACGGAGGACACCATGCATAATCTCGATTTTCTCATCCCGATCACGATCTTTCTTTCTGCCGCGTTCGTCTTGTTCAAATTCTTCGATGACCGGCACCGCGAGCGCATGGCGATCATCGAGCGGGGGCTGGTGAAGGAAGACGTGAAGTTCCTCTATGCAAGCAGCTTCAAATGGCGGATCAATCCCCTGAGCTCTCTCAAATGGGGCATGCTTGCGGCATTCATCGGCGTGGGCATCCTGGTCAGCACCGCCGTGTCGTTGCAGTTTCCCGTCCTGCAGGATGAGCTGACGGCCGGGTTCATCTTCCTCTTCGGCGGCATCGGACTGGTGCTCTTCTATGCCATGGCCGCAAAGCGCGGAGACGTGCAGGAGGCTTGACTCTTGAATCGGATTCTTCTATCTTTGCCGGTATACACCGTCTGGTAGCGCTATCACACCTTTCCCCTTCGCCTCACATGGCACGTGTGATCGAAATCGGCATCGATATCGAGGAACTCGAACAGCGGCGGGCGCGCGTGTCCGAAGCCAAACGCTTCGGCACGCCGGACCGCGTGCCCGTCATTCCCGCCATCGCCCACCGCTTTCTCGTGCCCATGACGGGCGTCCGCTTCCGCGACTATTACAGCGATCCCGTCACCATGCTCCACACGCAGATCCTCGCACAGAAGTGGCTCATGGAGCACATCAGCACCGATGCGCATGCGATCACCGGAGCGTGGACCGGGGCATGGACCGACTTTCAGAATACGTTCGAAGCCGGCAGCCTCGGATGCCCCGTCGAGTTTTTCGACGACGACATCCCCTGGGTCGGCAGAGGCTGGGTGAAGGATGAGCGCGATCTGCGCCGGCTTGAAGCAATGGATTTCATACACACCGGCATCAACGAAAGACAGATCGGCTACCGCCGGAAGATGATCGATGCGGCCGGCGACTTTCCCGTCCGCTTCCGGGGCGGAGAGGTCTTCTATCCTGGCGCTTCGGCCAGCCTCACACACACCTCCGACGGAGCGTTCGGCATCGCGGGCGATCTGATGGGACAGACGGAAGCCTTCGCCGCCGTGTGCGAACGCCCCGAATTCATGCGCGAACTCCTGCACATCATCACCGACAAGCTGATCGCCTATCTCGATTTCTGCTGGCAGGAGGAAGGACTTCCCTCGCCCAAGGACTTCGCATGGACCGATGACCTCGCCGTCTCGCTCTCCGAGGAACAGTACAGAAGCGTCGTATTGGAGGAAGAGCTCCGCTTGCGCAATCACTTCGACGGATACGTCTCGCTTCATATGTGCGGGCAAACCGACCATTTGCTTTCCCTCTTCGCCGATGAACTCCGCATCAACGAGTTCCAGGGCTTCGGCTATCAGGTCGATCTTGCGCGCGTCCGGGATGTGATGGGCGGACGCGTCGTACTGGTGGGCAACGTCGATCCGATGCTGATCCGATACGGCAGCGTGGAGGATGTCGTCTCTGCAACCAGGCGCGTCATCGACACGCTCGCATCGATGCGCGGACTGATCATACAGGATGGCAGCAACATCCCTCCCGGCACGCCCGTCGAAAACATCAACGCGATGATGCTGGCCGCCGAACGGTTCGGCCGATACGACTGAACGTACACACACACATCCCCATGGGTGAGAGAAAGGAAGGCACGCCGATCAATGAGATTGGCCTCGATCCAACCCTGATAGGTGCTGTCGTTTTTGCCGCA
>JBLMZA010000096.1:0-17850 GCA_050258555.1 Acidobacteriota bacterium
CTTCGCCTTCGGATAGAGCGGACGGACTTCATCGATGATCGCTTCGAGCATCTTTTTCTGCTCGAGAAGCCCTTCATCCTTAAAATCGCGCAGAAGGAAGCTGAGCGTCGTTTCGGCTTCCTCGCCCTTGATCGTATGCGGATGGATGTAGGGCTCGTAGCCTTCCGTCGTCTCGGGCGCCATATGCTTCGGCAGGCGCACGATGATCTCGGCCATGGCGCGCATCGAGTTGACCATGATGTCCTTGGCCGAGCCCGGATGGATGTTGCGCCCGTGGACGGTGATCGTCGCCGAATCGGCGCTGAAGGTTTCCTTGTTCAATTCTCCCGGCGTGTCGCCGTCGACGGTGTAGGCGAACTGAGCGCCGAATTTTTTCACATCGAAGTACTGCGTGCCCGCGCCCACTTCCTCATCGGGCGTGAATGCCACGCGGATATCGCCGTGTTTGATCGACGGCGTATTGAGCAGCGTCTGCACGGCTGTCATGATGATCGCGATGCCGGCCTTGTCGTCGGCGCCCAGAAGCGTCGTGCCGTCGGTCGTGATGATCGTCTTGCCGATATTCTTCTTCAGCTCGGGATTTTCCGCCTCCGTGATCACCACCGAGGGATCGCCCGAAAGCACGATATCGCCGCCCTGATAGGACTGGATCACGTTCGGCTTCACATTGGCGCCGCTGGCAGACGGGCTCGTATCGACATGGGCGATGAGCCCGATCACCGGGGTTTTGCCGTAGGCCGGATCATCCTGCGGAATGTTCGAGGGAAGCGTCGCGGTGACGTATCCGTATTTGTCGATCGCGGCATCGGCAAGCTTCAGTTCCTTCAACTCTTCCACAAGAAGGTTCAGAAGATCGAACTGCTTTGCCGTGCTCGGGTAGCTCGTCGAATTCTCATCCGACTGCGTATCGATCTTCACGTACCGGAGGAACCGGTCGAGAACGGTCTGGTTCATACTCAATAGTCCTTTTTTCGATGTGTGTCTCAGCGCTTTGGAAGCGGAGGGAATGTAAAGAAAATTTTCGTTTATTTCTACGCAACATAGGCAAATAATTGCACTTTATGAAGCATTATTTTGCAAATCCACTTCCACGACGATCGGGCAGTGATCCGAATGGACGGCATCGGGCAGGATCGACGCATGGCGCAGCCGGCCTTCCATCCCGGAAGTGACGAGGTGATAATCGATGCGCCATCCGATATTGCGCGCGCGGGCGTTCGCTCTGAACGTCCACCAGGAATAATGTCCCGCTTCCTTCGTGAAATGCCGGAATGAGTCGATGAAGCCCGCCTCGAGGAACATCGTGAGCCAGGCACGCTCTTCGGGCAGGAAGCCGGAATTCTTCTCGTTGGCCTTCGCATGTTTGATGTCGCTTTCCGTATGCGCGATATTCCAGTCGCCCGAGATCACCAGATGCGGACGCGTCTTGCGCAGTTCGGTGATATACTCGTGGAAGAATTCCATGAACCGGTATTTGAATTCCTGGCGGAGCTCACCCGATGTGCCCGAGGGCATGTAGAGACTGATCACCGAGACGTCGCCGAAATCGGCGCGAAGGATCCGGCCTTCATCGTCATAGAGCGCGTTGCCGCATCCGACTTCGACATGATCGGGAGGGATCTTCGAGAGAATGGCCACGCCCGAGTATCCGCGCTTTCTGGCCGGATGCCAGTAATGATAGGGATACCCCGCCTCCTCGAAGAGCTTCAGATTGAGCTGGCCCGGTTCGGCCTTGATCTCCTGCAGGCAGACGATATCGGGCGAGACGCTCTGCAGCCAGTCGATCCATCCTTTGGAGATCGCGCTGCGTATGCCGTTCACGTTATAGGAAATGATGACTGCCATACGAATGCCTCTTTCATCAATATAGAATAGGAAAATACTAAACTTGCCGTGCAAATGCCAGCGCCGGACTCCATGGTTGTGTTCCCATTGGTTGTGCCCTTGCGCTTTGTTTCGTATCTTTCGGGAAACATCCCCTTGTCTTCACACTTTCTTCCTTACGATAACGCCTTATGCACGCACTTGGCCGGCTTTTCAGACGCTCCCTGACAGCGCTCCTGTGTTCGTTCACCACATTCGGCGTTCCGCCGCTTTCAGCGCAGGAAGCGATCGACCTTTCGGGCTTCAGAGACAGCGCCCATCACTGGTACGACATCCATGACGGAGAGCATGTGATCGAGCCTCTGGAAGGAAAGCCGAAATATCCTGCCGCCGATATCGTGCACATTGCGGACAACATTCTTCTCTTCCAGAAGGACAACGGCGGCTGGGCCAAGAACTACGACATGCAGGCCGTGCTGAGTCCGGAACAGCGCGCCATCGTGCTCAAAACCAAAAAAGAAACCAATACGACATTCGATAACGGCACGACGCATTCGCAGGTGGCGTATCTGGCCGAAGCATTCCGGCGCACGAATGAGGCGCGCTACAAGGAAGGCTGCCTGCGCGGCATCGATTTCATACTGCGCGCGCAGTACGCCAACGGCGGATGGCCGCAGTTTTATCCGGAAAAGAAAGGGTATGCGCGCTTCATCACATTCAACGACGGCGCGATGATCGGCGTGATGAATGTGCTTCATCAGATCGTCCGCAACGACGAGGCCTACCGCTTCATCGACGACATGCGCCGCAGACGGATCCGCGCCGCATTCGAGCGCGGCATCGACTGCATTCTGCGCTGCCAGATTGTCGACCGTGACACGCTCACCGTGTGGTGCCAGCAGCATGACGAGCAAACGCTCAAGCCGCAGTCGGCGCGCACATTCGAGCCCGCCGCCATCGGCAATCAGGAAAGCGCCGAGATCGTCGAATTTCTCATGTCGATCGATCATCCCACGAGCCGCATCATCCGCTCGGTCGATGCGGCCGCGGCATGGTTCGAGCATGCGATGCTCCGCGGCATCCGCATCGATACAGTGCGGGCCCCGGAGGCGGCCTACCAGTATCATACCGTCAACTTCGACCGCATCGTCGTTTCCGATCCCGCGGCGCCGCCCTTGTGGCCGCGCTATACGGAACCGGGCACGCACCGGCCGTTGTTTTGCAACAGGGACGGAAAGACGGTGTATTCGCTTGCCGAAGTCGAGAGAGAACGCCGCACGGGATACGGCTGGTATACCGACGCCCCGAAGCGGGTGCTTGTGCGCTATGCGGCATGGAAAAAGAATCTGAATAGCCGGTAAAAGAACATGCAGGAAATCATCGGTTTCGAACAACAATCGACGGGCGACGGCGCCTGCGGGAAATATGCGCTTCGCCATGCTCTGCTTGTGCTGGGCATTCCGGTAAGCCAGCATGAGGCCAGCGCCGCCACGCGCGTTCCGGCCTGGAAGGCCGTGCAGCGCGGCACCAATGAAGCCGAAATCAAGCGGGGATTGAAGGAATTCGGCTGCACTCCCCATGAATATCTGGGCAGAAGCCGGCGCGCATTCACCTCTCACGTCAATGCCTGGCTGAAGCGGGGCGTGCCGCTCATCATCACGACCAATCACGACGAGCATTGGGCGGTGATCGCCGGAAGAAAATCGCGCTTCGACTATTTCTGGATCGATTCATCGGAAGCGGATGTGGTGGGCGCCTGGAAGTGGAATGACATTCTCGAATGGATCGACAACGACGTCTATTATGCCATCGCTCCCGAACCCGAGGATGAAACGCAGCTTCTGCACTCGATGGTGCCGCAGTTTGCCGAGTATGCGCCCTTGCTTGCGAAGGATGCGTCCTTGCGGCAATACTGGGGCTATTACCTGGATGACCTGCGGGGCGGCGCGCTGCCCTTTTCCGAAGGCATGACGCCGGAAGCGTTCTTCGAGACCTACCGGAAGCCGATCCTTGAGACGATCATGAATCAGTATCCGGCCGCCGACGGCGACACGCTTGCCTGGGAACTGAAGAACTACGAGACGGTCGCCTGCGCGCACCGGCTCGTGCCTTCGCTCATCGAGCTCACGTCCGCGCTCACGCTCATTGCGGCAGGAATTGAATGACGCGCATCAGTTCACACCGCGGCAGACCAAGAGCGCATGCGGCGTGAGAATGAGCCACCGGTCCCCCGCTTGTGCCGCATCGCGAAATTCCTTCACTCCTTCTTCCGCCCCCACAATCATCTGCCGTTCAATGATGAACTTCATGCAGGAAGCCGACGGCGCATCGTCGATGACCGTTATTGCATCGGGACTCACGGCAAGGATCTCACCCGGAGCCGACGAGAGCGCTCGGATTGTCCGCGTGCTGTCGCACTGTCGCGTGAAAAGAAAATTTCCGAACTGATCGAAGAACACGATGCGCTCTCCGTCGGACACCGCAACGCGTCCGTCCCCGGTCATGCAGAGATCCGAGGGCGCACGCAGCCGTCCTTCACCCGATGCATAGGTGCCGAACTCGCGCTCGGCGCGGAAGCGTGTCGTGAATTTGACCACGCGCATCCCGTCGGCATCGAGCGCGAAGAGTTCGCCCTGCGCGGATTCGGTCGAGGCGATGGGGCGGAATGAGCGGGCAAGGAGCTCCTGGTCGCGCGTCTGCGTTTCCTGTGCAAGAGAGGATTGGGGTCCCCGTGCGCCGATGGTCTGGACGAAGTTGAGCTCCCGGTCGAACTGCTGGATCCGGCGGTTTTTCTCGTCCGAAACGAAGACCGCCAGCGGGAATGCGGCGCTCACATCGGTCGGCGTATCGAATTCCGTCGATCCCCAGCCCCTGCCCTGCACGCGGGAGAGTTCCGTGCCGTCGATGGAAAGACGGATGCAGGCGTCGGCACCCTGATCGATCACGAATATTTCTCCGGCGGCATTGACCGAGAGGCTCGTTGCCGAGGAAAATGAGCCTATGGCATAGTCAACCGCGAGCGACACGGAAGGAATGGAATCCCGTCCTCTTTCGCCGGCCTGGAGCAGGACGGCGAAGGAAAGCATGAGAAGGGAACAAAGGGGGATGCATCGTTGGAGTCTCATGGGTTTAAAATACAGAAGGGTTGAGTAAAACTCAACCCTTCTGTGTGTGTTGCGCATACAGCTGTTCAGGTATGCCCGCGCTTAGAAGCCGAGGCGCATCGAGATGATGTGGTTGGCATCCATGAACTTCAGATGACGATACGCGTAGTCGATCATGACCGCCGTGCCGCTGACCTCATAGTTGAGGCCCGCGCCGAGCGTGAAATCATACAGATAGTCGCTCTGGTATTTCGCCTCGATGCCGGCATCTTTGAGTTCGCTGCGCTCCATGCCGGGCGAGAACTGATAGCCGCCGCGGAGGAAGAGCAGGTTGTCGAAGCCGTACTCGACGCCGACGTTGTATTCGTCATTGGTGTAGTTGTTGTTGACGAAGTCCGTCATGAGAGAGAGGCTGTGCACATCGAACTTCTTCTCGTAGGCAAGACCAATCTCGAGCGTCGCCGGCAGGTCGAATGCGGCCGCTTCGGTCGCATAGAACTGTCCGGGGCGAAGCGCGTCGTTCACGGTCGCCTGGCGAAGCAGGTTCGATCCTGTGAACGTCATGTTCGGTCCGATGTTCTTGATCGCGATGCCGAGATCGAGTCCCGGCATGCCGAGGCCGTGGTACTGCACGCCCGCGTTGAGCGCGACGCCGGAGGCCGACGTGCTCATGATCTTCTCGGTGATGATGTTGAATGTGGCGCCGACCGAGATGCGATCGGACAGAAGGCGCGAATACGACACGCCGAGCGTCACGAATGTCGGCGAATACATCTCACCGGTGCCGTCCGGGAAATCCTCGGTCGTGACCGGGATATCGCCGAAGTTCAGCGATTTGATCGTGAAGCCGAGGCTGCCGAACCCGGTATTGACGCCGAGTCCGCCGTATTCGACGTTGATGTCGCCGAAGTACGACATGTGCGAGAACATGACTTCAGCCGAGCGGTCCGTGCGTGCCAGACCGGCCGGGTTCCAGTGGACGGCATCGAGGCCCGTCGCCATCGAGACGTTCGAGCTGGCGAGCGCGATGCCGCGCGCGCCGACCGGGATGAGCAGTTCCTGCGCTCCCGCGGTGCCTTTGCGGCTCTCATTTCCTGCAAACGAGGAGAGAGTCACACCCGCCAGCAACACAAGAATCAGCGTGATGTGTCGTGTGAATTTTTGCATATCAAAATCTCCTGTGTTCATTTTTTATTGACTCAAAGTGAGTGAACATATTCTTGAAATCGGTGGATGTTAGTACTTGTCGAGCTGCTGAACCTCAGGAATGATCGCAAGCTTCACGATCTTCGTGCCGAGTTCGCCCATGTCGATGTAGACGACATACATACCGGCGGCGACCGGGAGTCCTGATTCGTTCTTCAGATCCCAGTTCAGGAACTGCGCGGGATCGTTCTTCATCAGCGTCCGGACGCGCACGCCTGCAAGGTTGAGGATGTTGAGTGTCGCTTTTGCAGGCAGATGGTTGAACGTGACGAACCGACTGTACTTGTTCGCTTCCTTCGAGTTGAATCCGAAGTACGGATTCGGGAACACATTGATCTTTTCGATGTCGACCTTGCCGTTTTCGACCGTCGTGACGGGCGCTGTCGACGAGAATGTATAGACATCGGCCTTCGTTGCAATGTGGTTTGCCTTGAGGAGGAACTGATTGCCTGCGGCCCAAGCGCCTGCACTGCGGCGAGCCGGAGTTCCCATCCACATCATCGGGACTTCGTTATTGAGAATATCCTTCTGAAGCGCGGGATCGGGCGTCTCCTTGTAATCCACATCGAAGATGAACCACCACTCGCGCGGTCCCGTGCCGGCCACGTTATCGACCGAGGTCAGACCGGGCCAGTATTTGCCATCGACCAGACCGCCGGCGACGTTGTTTTCCAGATGTCCGACTGCCAGGCGGCGAGCCGGCGTCACATCGACATCCCATGCCGCAAACGGGAATTTCTTCGTGAAATCCTGGAACGGATAGCCCGCCGTCTTGTTGATGATGAACGCAGCGAATTCCGGCTTTGCCGCAGCCGCTGTCGCGCCGCGCAGGTAGCGGTAGGCATACGACACGTTCGGATCGTTCGCATCGACATTGCCGTCGGCATCGGTTGCCGCGAACTTGATCAGGATGGTGTGCTGGCGGTCATACGGCACGCCGCCGGTGAACCAGTGATCGTAGGCGTTGCCCATGGCGCCCGGAAGGCTCTTGTCTTCCGTCGAGCTGGTGAAGCCTTCAAGACCGAAGCCCGTGCCGCCGGACCATGACCAGACGCGTGTTCCGGCCGGAATTTCCCAACCCTTCATGCCGGGAGGCGGTCCCTGCACCTTCAGATAGAAGCCGTCGACGCCCGCATAATCCTCGTCGCCGGTCTGGTTCTTCTGATTCCTCAGAAGCACCTGGCCCGTAGTCGTATTGGTGAGCGACCAGACGGTCTCTCCGCCGAGCGTATCGTATGTCACTTTATAGCCGTTGCCTGTGAGACGCTTCGGATCGAGCACGATCGGCGTGACAACGCCGTCGCCCGCACCCGCTGCATGCGTGACTTTCAGCGTATCCGCTGCAGCCGCGCCGAAGCGCGTGCCGGTCGGAGCCGACTGCGGAATCACGGTCAGGATCTTCGGCGCCGATTCGATGGTTGTCGGAACGGCCTTCGGATCCGGGTTGTAGTTGTATGCCGTGACGGCGAAGTAATACTTCTGGCCGTTGACGAACGGACGGTCGTTGACATAATCGTGATCGACGACAAAATAGCGCTTCAGGCCGAGGTCGTTGCCGTTCTGCACGGGCACCGTCACGGTCGTTCCGTACTGTTCGCTGAAGACCTGATCGGCGATCGTGTAGACGCCGTTCGTGAGGTCGTATGTCGCCAGGAGCTTCGGATTGACGAAGCCGGCGCTCGGAAGCTGATAGACATTGTAGCCTTCGAACTTGTAGCCGAGGTCATTCTGCGATTCGGTGATCTGGAAGTTGGCAGGATTCGACCAGTCAAGGACGACTTCCTTGTCCAGTTCGCTCACCGTAACGGCAGGCTGTGCAGGCGGCTGCGCGATCTGGAAGAATGCATCGTAGGCAGACTGCGCAAGGTCATCATAATACTTCAGCAGTGCGACGCTGGCAAGACGGTTGGTTGACTGCGCTGCAATCGCGGCCACAACGACTTCCTGCGTATCGCCGGGAGCCATCGTGAACGGACCCGAGCACAGCGACATGCGGCGGTCGCCGGGAGCGGCGATCTGGCCGTCGACCCAGCCTTTGCCTGTCACGGGATCGCCCGAAAGCGTGAACGTCGTTTTCTTTCCGGTCACGGGGTTCGTATAGGAAGCGCCCGTGCGGCCCACAAGACCGTTGAACAGATTGTACCATTCCTGGATGCCGGCGGCGCTGTTTTCGGTCGCATCGGCATAGGTGGACGAGCTGTTGACCGAGAAGTTGAAGGCCGTCATCGGCAGGTTCTTATAGCCATTGAGAACGGCGCCTTTCCAGATCGCCTTGTCTGTGGCGACGCCTGTCTTCACGCGGGGACCCTGGAAGAAGTCGAAGCCTGCTGCCGGGGGCTGCGCGCCGAAGAAGCCGTCGTCGTTGTCGGCGTTGTAGACGAAGCCCAGGCTGCGCACGGTGTCGCAACCCACGAAGTCGTCCTGATATCCGAGCGAACCGCCGTTATCGGGATCGGCCCACTGTGCCACGAACATCGAGTCGACCGGTGCGCCCGACTTGTTGATCAGGATGTTCTTCTGGAAGATCGTATTGCCGAGCGCGCCCGTGCGGTTATAGGCCCAGATCGTGCGCTGGAATTCGATACCGATCGGCTTGGTTCTGTGGAACGCATTGGCGCGCGTCGCATCGAGATCGTTCGCCACATACCACAGGGTCTGGCTTGCACCCGGCACACCGGGAATATCGGTGCCCGGTTCATACGTGCCGTTCTTGTTCACATCCGTAAACGGCGCGCCCTGTGCTGCCGGCCATTCGTTCCAGTCCTTTATATACAGCGCATAGAGCTGGGCTGGCGTCGTGCCTTCATAGCGCGAGAGCTTGCCCACTTCCTCTTCGAGCTGCGCCTGCACATCGGCCTGCGTTTTGCCGGGCCCGATATCCGGACGGACGCGGTAGATGCGGTATTTCGGATCGCCGGCATCGGCGGCAACCGGAGCGGTCGTCGCTGTTCCCGGGGTAATGATCGGGCCGGCCTGCAGCGAGTGGCTGTAGGAGGAGCCGCCGACCTTAATGATGCCCTTATGAATGCCGCCCCAGACGAACCCTTCTTCGAAGAGCACCTGGCCGCGGCGTGCATTCATGATTTCAAAACCATCATCTTCCGTGTAGGGATTGAGTGCTCCGTCGCCGTTGTTGACGTAATAGTTAAAGATATTGTTAATATCAATAGCCATAAACGCGTCGTTCGTCGCCGCTTTCTTGAACTTGTCTTTCGAAATCTCGAAAGGCCGTCCGGCGAACGAAACTCCGACCACCAACAACAACGCCAGCACCAGCTTTGTTGGTTGTAACTTCATCATATTCTTCATCTCCTGATGGATTGGTATATTAGTATTCAAGTTTCACGCCGAAACGGATCACACGCGGTGTGGCGAAGTTGTCGCCGTTCAGGCCCTGGTTGTATGCCGAATACACATCGGCGTACTGCTGGCCGTAGGTGGCGACGCGGTTCTGACCCTTCGAGCTCGACAGCCATCCATCGTCATACGCGTTGCCGGTGCGGCCCCAGACTGCCGTCACATTTTCTGTGTTGAGCAGATTCTGGACGTAGACGTAGAAGTTGGCATCCACCGGTCCGAGCGAGACGGTCTTGTCGACGCGAAGATCGAGGCGGAATGTCCACGGTGTGGTCGATGCGCCGATCTGCTCGAGCGGTGTGCGCGAACGCGGATCGGTCTGGCTGAGCTCTGCGATTCCAACACGCGTGAAGCTGTAGCCGCTGGCGAAGTTCAGGAGAAGGTTGAGTCCGGCATCCGAAAGAATCATGCCGCCCTCATCCTTGCCGTAGCGGTAATCGACCGACACGTTGCCGGTATGCGCCTGGTTGAAGTCGACCGGGAAGATGAACTTCGGAATGAAGTTCGGCTGTCCGGAGGCAGCCACTGCGCCGGCAAGCGAGTTCGGATTCGAACCGGTGCCGCGGGCGTCGGAATACGTGTAGCTGATCTGCGCCTGAACGCGGTTGATGCGGCGCATGGTCAGGCGGAATTCCATGCCCTTCGTCGTCGAATAGTCGCCGTTGACGAGCGTCGGGTAGTTGCCCTGTGTGGCGCCGTCTTCGGGCTGAATCTGCGCAAACTGGATCTGGTCCTGAATGTCGCGGTAGAACGTCGTCAGGTCGAACGAGGCAACATCGGAGATCTGCTGCGAGAAGCCGATTTCATACTGCGTCGTGCGCTCGGGCTTCAGACCCCAGCCGCCGACAAGGTTGCCGTTATAGAAGAGTCCGCCTTTGACATGCGCATACGAACGGCCGAGGCCGAGGTAGGAGTCGCGGAACTTCGTCGAGGAGACGAGCTTGTTGTACTGCGCATGGAACACGGTGCGATCGGTGACCGGGAACGAGAAGCCGATGCGGGGGCTCACATACTGGGCCGCCGGGGTCTTTTTGTATGAGGAGGTCGCGATCACCTTGTATTTCTCATCGAACTGCGAGTTGCGGGGATTGTTCAGCGAAAGACCATCGGTCGAGATATAGTCGTAGCGCAGACCGACGTTGACGTTGATATCTTCGAGCTCCAGCTTATCCTGGGCATAGAGGGCTGCTTCGACCGGGCGGCGGGGTCCGAGATCGGTGACCGTTCCGTTCGGAGCGACGATGTTGCCGGAGATCTTATTGCCCCACACATCGTAGCCGTAGTTATCCGTGCCGTCGCCGAGTGTGCGCATCTGGATGTCGCGCTCTTCCTGCGTCAGTGTCGAATCCGACACGATCAGATAGCGTTCGAGCAGATCGCCGGGGGAGTAGCGGCTGATCCAGTACGTGTTGTATTCGCCGCCGAACTTGATCGTGTTGCGTCCTTCGACCACGGAGAAGTCGAGCCGTCCGCCGATCTTCTGCTCGCGCTGGCGGTCATAGCGGTAGATGTTGCCCGAAAGCGGTGTGCCGGGCTGCGTGAAGACGACATCGCCGCCGAAGATCTGCCAATCGCGGAAATCGAGGCCGTTATTGCGCAGCGTGTAGCCGGCTTTGGCATTGGCCACGGAGTCGCCGTAGGCGTTCAGATTGTCCTTGAAGTACGGATCCTGCGCATCGAGCGAGCGCGTGGTGTAATACACGCTGGCTTCGTAGTTGATCGCGGGGGTGACGAAGTGCGTCAGCTTCATGCTTCCGAAGCCGTTTGCAAAGTCATTCAGCGGCAGACGCGCCGCATCGAGGATGAAGCGCGGATCAGCGGTCGTGCGCGACTGCTGCTTCGTATACGAACCCGAAGCGCGGACCTGCATGTCGCCGGCATTATAGAGCAGCGTGGCGACGCCCGTCCAGGAATTGTTCAATCCGCCGTAGCGGTTGCCGGGCTGGTAGACCGGGCTGATCGTATCGGCGGCTGTCGTTGTCGGATGCGCCGCGCTGAGCGCCGGAGCGGAGATGAGGTTCGGGAAATTGAATCCCTCCCAGAAGCGCTGCGTGGGATCGCGGTAGAACGTGTTCTGCACGCTTCCGAAGAAGCGGATCTTGTTCGAGAAGATCGGACCGCCGATGGTTCCGACGACATCCGAATAGCCGTAGGAATAGCCGCCCAAGGCCTTCTTGCCCTGCTTGGTGAAGTTATCCGTCTCGGCCATCAACGACGCCTTCCACTGCTCCGAACCGGTGCGCAGCTGGCTGATGACGAGACCGCCGTTGGCGTTGCCGTATTCGGCAGAGTAGCCGCCTGCCTGGACCTGGATCTGCTCGACGACTTCGGAGCTGAAGTTCACGGCGCGTCCGCCGGCGAGCTTGTTGGTCGCCGGCACGCCGTCGACCACGAAGCCTGTTTCATCGGCGCGGGCGCCGCGGATATACAGATCGGTTCCGCGGGCAACGACGCCGGGCTGCAGGCGGACGGCGCTTTCAACGCCGCGCACCGGCAGATTCGTGATCTGGTCGTTGTCGATGATGCGCACGGAGTTCGTGGCCGACTTGTTGATCAGCGGCCGTTCGGCCACCACAAGCACGGTCGGCACCGCCACGCCTTCGGCCGGCAGCTTGAAGTTCGCCTCGCTGGTGAGGTCCGCGTTCACGCGGATATTCGAGAGCGTGATGGTCTGATAGCCGATGTAGCTCGACTTCAGCGAATAGGTTCCCACCTCCAACTTCAGAATCTGGTACTCGCCATTCACGTCCGTCGTCGCGCCAAAGGGCGTGCCGACAACAATGACGGCCGCGCCGACGAGTGGCTCGCCGGTTTGACTATCGACCACCTTCCCTCGTATTTTTCCCTGCGTCGCCGCAAAGATCATATAGGGAAGAAACATGGCTACAGCCAGAAAAAGGTACAGCTTCCGTTTCATGTTTTTCTCCTTGTTTAGTGTGTAAGTTAGATGGGTGTTACTTCTTTAACGTCTGTCTTTAAAAATAATAGCGCACGCCCATGCAAGCGTTTACATACACACATGTGTAAGCGGGCTGCACGGAGCGATCAGGCTATGTACGAATAATAATAAGTAAGGGTGAAATGCATCAATGCTGCATCTCTGTCCAACAATCAATTGAGAAGGTGGTTAGTGTTTTCGTGATTGTATTGTAACGGCGCGCCGACACCACGGCTTAAGAATTGTATGGAGAGAGACTAATGAATACCTGTTCATGTGTTCAATCATGCAGAGTGTATCAATGTAAGTTCTCACCGAGAGGATGTCCTTGATGGATGAAACATTTCTGTTACATTTACGTAACTAAATGTTTAAAGATTGATTGTTCAAACTCAATATATAAACGCGTTTTACAATTGTCAAGGTGTAGACCGCAGTTTGGCAAAAAAAATTAGCCCATTGTATACAATTTCCATTGGCGAATAGCCCGCGGAAGCCCTTGCAATAACGGAACTGCCCCGTTTGTTCAGGGCGCCACGCGTATGTCCGGCCCCGTCGTCCCGTCTTTGAAGAGCCTGCCGCGTCGCAGATGGACTTCCGTCGCGCCTGAGCGGCTGTCGCTCCAGACGACGGCCCATGCGCCCTCGGCATTCATGCCCACGGCCGGAAACCGCTGCACGCTCGGCTCGGGCGAATCGTTCACACGGAAGTTCGCTCCGGTCACCTCTCCTTCAGGACTCATGGACTGGGCGTAGATATCGCCTGCCTGATTTTCCCGGTCATTCCGGTAATCCTCCCAGACCAGCATACAGCCGGCCCGTGATGCGGCGGCGATTCGAGGAAGGCGCTGCCAATTGCGGGTGGTATCGTCGTTGAGTTGAAGATTTGCAACCTTCCGGTCCCGGCTTCTTCCGATGCGCTGCGTGAAGATGTTGGATTCGCCGGTCCGGTAATCCTTCCACACACAAAGAAACACGCCGGGCAGCGCCGAGGCGATATCCGGTGTCGAGGCATAGGCCTGGCCTCTGCCGTTATCTATAATAACCCGCGTGGTTTTTCGGAGGTTCCACGGCGCGCGCGCGCAGACGATGCGGAACGAGTCGCGGATGGTCTCCTGCCAGATGAATCCGATCAGATTGTCCTGATCGATCGAGACGGCCGGCGTCTGTATGAGCCCCTCCCGGCCGTCGGCGATGCGGATGTTCCCGCCTTCCTTCTTCCCTTCCTTCGTGAAGCGCTGGGCATAGACGGCCGGATGACCCAGCCGGTAATCGAGCCAGACGACGACCGAGCGGCCGTCCGGTGCCACGGCGATGCGCGGCGTCTGGGCGTTGACTGTCTTTCCGTCGACGACGCGTTCGGAAGCGGCGCCCAACCGCGTCCCATCCATTCCATAGCGCGCCCGATGGAGGCCCGGTCCTTCCGATCCCGTCTCCCACTGCTCCCACACGATGGAGACACGATTCTTGTGATCGCAGACGACGGAGGGATTCTGTCCGTAGCCGGAGAGTCCCGCATTGACAACAACAGGCGGCAGAAGGCGGCGGCCTGAGGAATCGATCAGCACGAGCACGACCGATCCGCCCTCATGTGCCGCGGCGTTATAGGCGACGGCGCATGTTCCGTCGGAGGAGACGGCAACGGCCGGGTTATAGAAACTCTGCGTGAAGGAAGTATCAGGTCGAAAGAAGACAAGCAGCAGGACGGCAAGCGCCGATGAGAGACGGACGTTCATAACAAAAGAAAAAAGGAATGCGCATGGCTCTCTCTCCCCGCGCCTGTTCCTTCACTATTTCATGCGTGAACAGGCACGGAAAGCAAGAGATAATTATGATGGAAGTACGCACAATCCTATTTCAAAAGCAACAGGCTCCGGGTTTCCACAGCGCCTCCAACGCGCAGTTGATAGAAGTACACGCCCGCGGCCTGTCCCGAGGCATCCCACTGCGCCTGATGCATTCCGGCTGAAAGCTCCGAAGAGACAAGCGTGGCCACTTCCTCTCCCAGCACCGAATACATCTTCAGCGACGCATATCCCGATTTCGGCAGCGCGAAGCGGATCGTCGTGGAGGGATTGAAGGGATTCGGATAATTCTGATCGAGCCGGAGCGACGAGGGAAGGGCGGCAGGATGCTCATTGACGGCTGTTCCAATATTATAGATCGATGTGGCACGCGCGCTTTTGTAGATCACGCCATTGTCGCATCCGAACCATGCATGGCCGCCGGCCACGAGCTTGATATCGCGCCCGTGCACATTGAGGGAATCAAACCCCTGCTTCGTCCATGTGCGGCCGGTATCGGTGCTGAAGAACATTTCCTTACCGGAGGTGTACCACACCTTGGAAGGATCGCCCGGCACGAATTCGATGTCGTTGGCCCAAGCCTGTTCGTCATTCACTTTGAATTTCTGCCACGATGCTCCGCCGTCTGTCGTGCGATAGATCCAGGGAACGCCCGGCGCATCGTTGGTTGTGACGGCAAAGCCGAGCGATGCATCATAGAATTTGATGAGCTCGGGAACCTTCGATATGAACGGGACCTCGCTCCATGTCGCGCCGCCGTCGGTCGTCTTGGCGAGCTTGCCGACGTGCGAAACGTAAAAGTACCCGACGTTCATCGAAACGAAATCGATCCTTCTCCAGCAATCACCAGAGGCGCCGCCGGGAAAGCTGGAACCCGCCACGGAGGTCCATGTGGCGCCGCCATTCGTCGTTTTCAACACGACAATCGGCTTCTTCAGCGCTGGATTCTTTTCGCCGACTGCCACACCTTCGTTGGCATTGAACATCTCGATGTAATCCAAGAAATCCGCTGTGGAGGTATCAGAATACTGGAGAGTCCATGTTGCTCCGCCGTCGCTCGAGGCATAGATCCGTGCGCCGGATGAATTCGAGGTAGTGCACCAGATATGCTTCGCATCGGTCATCGCGACATCGGTCGCTCCGTACTCGACCGGAAGCCAGCGCAGCGTCCATGATGCGCCCCCGTCGGCCGTGACCGCGATCGGAAACGTATTATCCCACCTGCCATCGGGCAGCGTCCTCCTCCCTGTTCTGATTGCCGCGCAGGCGTTGAGGCTGTCGGTCGCATCGAGCGCATCGAGCACGCCCCAGGACGGGAGTCCGGCATCGACATGTTTCCATTGCGCATCGGCGAGGAAGGGAAGAAGGAAGAGGAACGCGAGGACACACACAGCATATCGTTTCATGACCGGCTCCTGAAGGTTGAACAACTGGATGGGAATGGAACAGGGAGAACAATACACAAAAACGATACGCAATAGGCGGGAGAAACGCAAGAAAAATGTTTACAATCGTCAAGGCCTTTGTAGGACAACGATGCGGCCGATAAAAAATCTCCCCGGACATGCATGATGCCATGCACACCGGGGAGTTTTTTCAGAAGCGAATGAAGATGATTTAGAGCGACACGACGCGGGCATCAAGGATGCCGTCGACCGCTTCGATCTGCTTCACGACCGAAGCCGGGATCTCGTTATCGACCGCGACGATCGTGAGCGCCTTTTCGCCCACGCCCGAACGGCCGAGCGAGAGGCCGGCGATATTGATGTTCGATGCCGCAAGAATCGAGCCCACAGAGGCGAGCATGCCCGGACGGTCGATGTTCGTATAGACGAGCATGACGCCTTCCGGATTCACTTCGAAGTAATAGTTGTCGATACGGACCAGGCGCGGATGCGTCGTGCCGAAGACGGTGCCGGAGATGGTGCGCTTCTCGGACGTCGTGGCATACTCGACCGACAAGAGCTGCAGATAGTCGGCGCCGTCGACCTCCTTCTTCTCGCTCATGCGTATGCCCATTTCTTCGGCGATGAAGGGGGAGTTCACGTAGTTGACCGGCTCGCCGATCACCTTCGTGAAGATGCCGTGCAGCACGCCCGCCTTCAGGAGCTCGCGGTATTTCTCGAGCATCTCACCGCGCAGTGTCACGGTGATTTCCTTGAGCGTGCCCTTCATCGTCTGTCCGATCAGCTTGCCGATCTTTTCTGCAAGCGAAAGGAAGGGCAGGATTTCGGCCGGCTGGCCCGCCTGCAGCGCCACGGCGTTCACCGCTCCGGCGATGCCTCTATTATGGAGCGCATCGGCGATCTGGTGCGCGATCTGGATCGCCACTTTCTCCTGCGCCTCCTCGGTCGATGCGCCGAGGTGCGGCGTGGCGATCACTTTCGGATGCTTCAGAAGCGGATGGTCCGTCGGCGGCTCCTTCACGAACACATCGAGCGCCGCCCCGGCCACATGACCGCTTTCCAGGGCGCGAAGCAGGGCCGCCTCATCGACGATGCCGCCGCGCGCGCAGTTGATGATGCGCACGCCCTTCTTGCACTGGGCGAGCGTCTCGTCGTTGAGCAGGCCTTTGGTCTCTTCGGTCATCGGCGTATGCACCGTGATGAAATCGGAGCGGCGGTAGAGTTCCGGCAGATCGACGAGCTCGACGCCGAGCTTCGAGGCCACATCGGATGCCAAGACGGGATCGTATCCGATCACCGTCATGCCGAAGGCCTTGAGCCGGAGCGCCACTTCGCGTCCGATCTTGCCCAGGCCCACCACGCCCAGGGTTTTGCCGGAGACTTCCGCGCCCATGAATTTCTTGCGCTCCCATTTGCCCGCAAGAAGGCTTGCATTGGCCTGGGGAATGTTGCGCGAAAGCGAGAGCATCATCGAGACCGTGTGCTCCGCCGTCGAGACCGTGTTGCCGCCCGGCGTGTTCATCACGATGATGCCGCGGCGCGATGCGGACTCGGAATCGATATTGTCGACGCCCGCGCCGGCGCGCCCGATCACCTGCATCGAATGCGCCGCATTGATGATGTCCGCGGTCACCTGCGTGCCCGAGCGCACCACGAGCGCCGCGTATTCGCCGATGCACGCCTTGATCTCCTCTGCGGGAAGTCCGGGCCTGTTGTCGACCGTGAAGCCTTCGCGCGTCAGAATATCGACGCAGCTTTGTTCGATGGGATCAGTGATGAGAATTTTCATATATGCTCTATGTTAGTCGGAGTGGAATGATTGGGCGGGGCGAAGCAGCGCTTCGCCCCACAAGGCGGTTCGTCTCATAAGAAGCATACAGCCATGTATGTCCGTTATTGCTGGAACGAGCGGATCACGGCCTGCACGCCCGCGCCGGTCTCGAACTGGTAGCCGCATTCCTTGAGCGTCATTTCAAGGGCGGTCATCATCGTGACCATGTCGAACTCGTCGTAGTATCCGAGGTGCGAGATGCGGAAGATCTTGCCGGCATAGTCGTCCTATCCGCCGGCGATCGTGATGCCGTATTTCTGCTTCAGGATCTTGTTGAACGCCTTCCACTCCACTCCTTCGGGCAGCCAGACCGGCGTGACGGCGTAGCTGGCCGATTCGGAAAAGAGCTTCAGACCGAGCGCCGAGACGCCGCAGCGGAT
>JBLMZA010000097.1:0-8673 GCA_050258555.1 Acidobacteriota bacterium
CGCCCTCGGGATTTCTCATCACGCCGATTGTGGGCATCATCGATTCTCCCATGCCGCTTCTGGCGCCGAGTCCGGCGGAAGTCGAGGAAATCCTGATCGTTCCTCTGGAACACTTCTTCGACGAGAGCCGGCTCCATACCGAGCTCCGCATCGTCCAGGGCGCCGAGCGCACGGTCTATTTCTTCGATGTGGCCACAGAGCCGGTCTGGGGCGCCACCGCACTCATCATACACCGCCTGGTGAACCTGATACGGGCAAATTCCGAAGAATAAGCATTTTTGCGGCCTTCATGCAGCGCCATTCCCTCCTTTCATTCGTCTAAAGAACAAAGTGCGCCTCTCCCGGCGCATTGCTTTTGACGCGTGATTTCGTTAATTTTCAAGGTTACAGGTACAACAAGCCCTATTTTCATTTTCCCCGAACGTAAGGAGCGATGTATGCGTATTTCAAGGTGGATGTCACTGGCACTTTTCGGTGGCATAATAGCGGGTATTGCCGGCTGCGGATCGAACAAGGAAGCAACCGTTGCCGAAGTCGGAACGGATAAAGTGACGCTGCAGGAATTCGAATCGATGTATGCGAAGAATAACGGAGGATGGGACGGAGCGGCAAAGACGTCGATGGAAGACCGCGAGAAATTCCTGGATCTCTATGTGAAATACAAGCTGAAGGTGAAGGAGGCGTATGCCCGGGGATACGACAAGGATCCCGAACTCAAAAGCGAATTGAACGAGTACAGAAAAAATCTCGCCCTCACATACCTGATCGACAAGGAAGTGACCGGACCGGCGCTCGAAGAAATGTACAAGCGCCGCGCACAGGAAGTCCGCGCAAGCCATATCCTTGTTGCGATCAAGGAGAGTGCGACGCCGGCCGACACGCTTGCCGCCTACAAGAAGGCGCTCGCGATCATCGACTCGGTCAAACGGGGCGTGAGTTTTGCCGATCTTGCCGTGCGCAACTCGGATGACCCCTCGGCCGCCGGCAACAAGGGCGATCTCTATTACTTCTCGGGCGGCGCGATGGTGCCCGAATTCGAACAGGCCGTCTTCTCCGTCAACGTGGGAGAAGTGGCGCCGCTGCCGGTGCGCACGCAGTTCGGCTACCATGTCATCCTGGTCACCGAGCGCCGCACGAATCCCGGACAGGTCAACCCGGCGCATATCATGAAGCGCCTGGCGCGCACATCGACGCCGGAAGATTCCGCGAAGGCCTGGAGCGAGATGCGCGCGCTCGTGGATTCGCTCAAGGCGGGAAAAGATTTTGCGGAACTGGCGCGCCGCCATTCCGACGACACCTGGACGTCCGAACAGGGAGGCGATCTGGGACTGATCGAGCGACGCCGCACGGTGAAGGAATTCGACTCCGTGGCGTTTTCTCTCAAGCCGGGCGAAGTCTCCGGCATCGTGAAGACCCCCTTCGGTCTCCACCTGATCAAGGTGCTGAAGTACCAGCCCGTGCGTCCCTATGCCGAGATGGTGCCCGAACTGAAAGCGGAATACCAGCGCACGCGCTATCAGTCGGATTATAACCGCCTGGTCGAGCAGGTGAAGCGCCAGCACAATTTTGCCGAGAACGCCCCGGCGCTTGCCGCATTTGCCTCCGCGCTCGATACGACAAAGACGACGGCCGATGCCAACTGGGACAGCACCGTGACCGCGGGCGTGCGCGCTCAGACGCTCCTGTCGTTCGACGGACATTCGATCTCGGTCGATTCCGTGATCGCGCTTGCAAAGGCGAATCCCGAACTGCGCGGCATGCCCTTGAAGGACGCCGCATCGACCGCGCGCACGATCGCCGATAAAGTCGGCACAAGCGCCGTGATGGAAGCCCATGCCCGCCAGATGGAAGACAAGTTCCCCCGCTTCAAGTCGACGATGAAGGAATACGAAGAAGGCATATTGCTCTTCAAGGCCGAACAGGAAGAAGTCTGGAACAAGGTCTCGGCGAAGGATTCGCTCCTTCGCATGTATTACGAGCAGAATAAAGAGAAATACACATGGCCCGACCGGGTCAACGTGCAGGAAATCTTCGTCACATCCGACAGCGCCGCGCAGCAGGTCAAGCGCGCTCTTTCGGGCTCGACGCGCGATTCGGTCGTCGCACCCCAGAAGGGCAAGCGCGCCAAAAAAGCCAAAACGATCACCGTGACTGTCGCGCCGATCTCCTTCGACTCCGCAGCCGCGCTCTACAACAAGCGCGCCGCGACGATGGAGAAGAAGGGCGTGCTCGGCTTCCAGCCTGCCACGCAGAACGAGCTCACAGACAAGGCCTGGAAGATGGCCGAAGGCGCGGTCTCGGAACCGTTCCCGTACGAATCCGGCTATGCGATCATCAAGGTGCTCAAGAAGGATCCGGCGCGCATGAAGACGTTCGATGAGGCGCTTTCCGAAGTGGCCGGCCAGTACCAGGATGCCGAATCGAAGCGTCTGGAAAATGCCTGGCAGTCGTATTTGTACGGCAAGTATCCTGTTGCGCTCCATAAGGAAGTCCTGAATCAGGCATTCGCTCCCGGCTCGAAGCCGGACGAAGCAAAGGATGAAAACTAAACACATGAAGAAGATGTTCTTCGGCACACGCCTGGCCGTTGCAAGCGCGGGCGTGTGCGCTTTTTTTCTGGCCTCGTGCACGAAACCCGCTCCCGACGCGCGTGAACTGGCGCGCGTCAACGACCGTCCCCTCACGCGCGAGATGATCGAGGCGCGCTCCGAACATCCGGCAGAACTCACCGAGGCGCAGATACAGATGTATGCCAGCCGCTGGGTCGTCTCCGAGCTGCTCTATCAGGAAGCCAAGCGCCAGGGACTCGACCAGTCGGAAGCGGTGCGGCGCAGCCTGGAAGATGCCGAGAAGCAATTGGCGGTTGCGGCGCTTCTGGAAAAGGAAGTCATTTCGATCGCGCCGGAAGCCGTGCCCGCGGAGCGCGTTCAGGCGTATTACGAAAAACATCAGGACGAATTTTCGGCGCATGAGCCCACGGTCTGGCTGCAGACGGCCGTCTTCCGCGACCGGCGCTCGGGCGAACGCTTCCGCGATCTTGCGCTGTCCGATGCGGGATGGGCATCGGCCGTTTCTACGCTGAAAGCGGAAGGAAAGCTCTCTGTCGCTGCGGACTCGATGCTTCATACGCAGTCGACGCTCTATCCGAACGAACTGTGGCGCGTGGCATCGGCCATGCGCACGCATGATGTGTCGTTTCCCGTGAAAACGAGCGGCGGATTTTTTGTGATGCGCCTGCTCGGTTCGCTCAAGCGCGGCGAGACGATGCCGCTTCCGGTTGTGGAACCGAAAATCCGCGAGCGATTGAGCGTGGAGCTGCGCCAGGAAAAATACAACGAGCTTGTGGAATCGCTCCGCAAAAAAAATAACGTGCAGCTGTTTGTGACCGGCGGCGACTCGCTTTCGCGGTCCGGAGAATGAGGATTTTCTTTCCCTTCTTCGCGGCCGATGGATCGCGGAATTCTTCACTTTTTTCAACAAGCAAGGATGTGTGTGTGATGAAAAGTACATTGACAGCCGGCGCGCTTCTGTGCGCATGCCTCTGCCTTCTTTCCTTTCAGGCTCAGGCACAGCAGCCGGGCAGCGGACAGATTCTCGATAAGGTCGTGGCGGTGGTCGATCGCGAGGCGATCACGCTGTCCGATCTTTCCTTCGCCGTCCAGCAGTATGCGATGGCCAACAAGCTCGATCCGAACTCCACCGAGGTGCAGTCGCGCGTGCTGGACGGCATGATCAACGACAAACTGATCCTGGCGCAGGCGATCGAGGATTCGGTGGTCGTGACGGACGATGAAGTGAGCGACCGCCTGGACCGCCAGCTCAATATGCTCATACAGCGCGTGGGCTCCAAAGAAAAGCTCGAAGAGGTCTACGGCATGCCGCTTTCGCGCATCCGTCGCGACTATCAGTACCGTGAGATGATCCGCAAGCAGCTTCTGGTGGAAAAAGTGCAGCAGGCGCGCAACCAGTCGCTCACCGTCTCTCGGCGCGAGGTCGAGGAATTCTACGAGCAGTACAGAGACAGCATTCCGAAGGTGCCGACCGAATACGAACTCTCGCACATCTATATCCAGCCCAAGCCCGATTCGGCCGTGATCCATGCGGCGTATGTGCGCGCGCTTTCTCTGATCGATTCGATCAAGGCGGGAGCGGATTTCGGCGAGCTTGCCAAGCGCTATTCGGTCGATCCGGGCTCTGCCGCACAAGGGGGAGATCTCGGGTGGGTGCGCCGCGGACTCTTTGTGAAGGAATTCGAGGAGGCGGCCTTTGCGCTCAAGGAAGGGGAGATTTCAAAGCCCATTAAATCTCAGTTCGGCTACCACATCATACAGCTATTGGAGCGGCGCGGCGAATCGGTCCATCCGCGCCATATCCTGCTTCCGATCGAGCAGTCGAAAGCAAGCGACGATTCGGCGATCGCCATCTTAAACCGCCTGCGCGCACAACCCGATGCGAAGGAAACGTTCGCCGTTCTGGCCAAGCGCTATTCCGAGGACAATGAGACGAAGGATATCGGCGGAGACCTGGGCAAGGTTTCCATCGATCAGATCGATCCGAGCTATGCAAGCATTGTGACATCGGCCAAGGCCGGAGAGATCACCGAGCCCTCAAGGCTCAATGTGGGCAGCAAATACGGCTATCACATCATCTATGTGCGCTCGATCGTGCCCGAGCATACGATCAATCTGAACGAGGACTACCATAGGCTCGAGCAGCTGGCCTTGCAGATGAAAAGCGCCTCGCGCTACCAGCAGTGGGTCGAGGAAATGCGCAAAAACATTTACTGGGAAAAGAAACTCTGAGCGCCTTGCAGTTTTGAGGAAATTCCCGTATATTGACTCAATTGAAAAACTCTTCATACGCAATAACTCTCAAAGCATAGGATTCATACAAAGATGGCTCAACACAAATCGTCAATGAAGCGGATCCGCTCCACAGCGCGCCGCCACGAACGCAACACCGCACTGGAATCGAAAATGAAAACGGTCATTAAGAAGGTGCGCGGAGAGAAAGATAAGGAAAAGGCAGCGGCAGCGTTGAAGGAAGCGACATCGACGCTCGACAAGCTCGCGTTGAAGCGCATCATTCATCCGAACAAGGCGTCGAACCAGAAGGCGAAGCTGACGAAGGCCGTGAACGCGCTGAAGTAACCGTTCTCGTTTGCTTTTTTATATGCGGGGCGAAGCACAGAGTGCTTCGCCCCTTTTTTTTGTTGCGTCTGGTTTTCTTGTTGTGGGGCGAAGCGCTGCTTCGCCCCTTTGTATGTTATTCGAACGCCTGATTCCTGACCATCTTCGTCATGTCATACGGCGCGGGATCGCCGCCCAGATAGCGGTGGAACCAGTCGAGATGCGCGTTGTAATAGAGCGGCATCGACTTCACCGCCGAGGGCCAGTGCCCGTCGTTCGGGAAGATGATGAGACGGCTCGGCACTTTCATCAGCTGAAGATCGGTGAAGAATTCCAGGCTCTGATTGTAGCTGACACGGTAGTCGCGCTCGCCCGAGATGACAAGACACGGGGTCTTGAAATTCTTCACCGAACGGTTCGGCGACCACTTCTCATACATGTCGGACTCCCAGGGATAGCCGTTCAATTCCCACTGCGGGAACCACAGCTCCTCCGTCGTGCCGTGCATCGCCTTCAGATCGTACACGCCCATCATCGATGCGATGGCCTTGAAGCGCGTCGTATGTCCCTCGAGCCACATCATGAAATATCCGCCGTAGCTCCATCCCATCGCGCCCATCCGGTCCTTGTCCACATAGGGAATCGTCTCCAGTGAATCGGCCACGGCCATCACATCCTGATAGACCTTGCCGCCCCAGTCCTTCGAAATATCGGCGGTGAACTGCTGGCCGTACCCGGTCGAACCCGTGGGATTGCAGAAGGCCACGATGTAGCCGCTTCCGGGATACACCTGCCAGTCGCCTCTGAAGGCGTCGGCCCACTGCGACTGCGGTCCGCCGTGCACATTGAGAATGAGCGGATATTTCTTTGCGGGATCGAAATTGTGCGGCGTCACGATGAACGTGTGGATCTTGTGTCCGGTCGGAGAACTGATCCAGACTTCCTGCGCGGGACGAATGTCCACGGAATCCTCGAGCGCCTTGTTGAAGAACGTGAGACGCTTCACATCCTTGCCCTTCGTCGTTGCGCGGTAGACTTCCGACAGTTCGTTGATCGAGCGGCGCGTGAAGAGGATCGTCTTGCCGTCGGGCGTGATATCGAAGGCGTCGATCGTCTTCGCATCCAGCACAAGGCGGATCTCCTTCGACTGGATATCGATCGCATAGATGGGCGTATGCGCCTTCACTTCGGCAAGAAAATACATGGTCTTTGAATCGGGCGACCACTTCGCATCCGTGATCCAGTTGTCGAAGTTGTCTGTGAGCACGGTGGAGGTTCCTGTCGTGCGGTCATAGAGCGCAATGCGGAAGAGATCCGATTCGTAGCCTGCGATCTTTTGCATGCGGTAGGCGATGTAGCGTCCGTCCGGCGAATAGACGGGCGTGCCGTCATACGCCTTGTTCGCTTCGGTGATGTTCTTCGGCGTGCCGCCTGTGGAAGGAACGATGAAGAGATCCTTGTTCGTCGTTTCGGCTTCGTTGGCGTCGTGGTTCGAAACGAAGCAGACTTCCTTGCCGTCCAGAGAGACTTCATAGCCCGATTCGCCGAGCGAGAAGGCGGGGGCGTCGAAATCGCCCGGGGTGAGATCGACCGTCTTCTTCGATGCGATGTCATAGCTGAACGTGTGGGCGCGCGTGCCGTCCTTCCAGGCGGTCCAGTGCCGGTACATCAGATGATCGGCCATGTGCGCCTGAATGGGACCGTTTTCCTTGGCGTCGTTCGCTTTCTTATTCAGCGTGTCGTTGGCGCCGAATTCCGGATAGACGTCGCTTGTGAAGACGAAGCCTTTGCCGCCTGCAAGCCAGACGGGATCGGAAACGCCCGTGGAAAGATCGGTGAGCTTCACGGGCTCGCCGCCTTCAACCGGCAGGCTCCAGGCCTGGCTTCCGTCCTTGCGCGTGCTGGTAAAAAGGATCGATTGCCCGTCGGGCGACCAGCGCGGCGAAATGTCCGATGCGGGATTCTGCGTCATGCGCCGGAGTCCCGTGCCGTCCAGGTTCATCACGTAGATTTCGGAATTGGTCTTGCCTTCCTTCAAAAAGCTTTCCGTCACGGTGAAGGCGACGCGCCTGCCGTCGGGAGAGATCTGCGGATCGGCCACGGCCTTGATCTTATAGAGCGCCGAGATCGTGAAGGGCTGCTTTTGTGCGTATGATTGCGAGGCAAGAAGAAGCGCCGCAATCAGAAGAATGATTCTCTTCATAGGTGTCCTGCTATTGATGGATGGTGATATTGAATTGCATACTTGTTTACAGATAGTGCTTCTGCAGAAAATCGACGAGCGCTTCCTTCCATGGCCGCATCATCACGGCGCCGGGCAGCGCGTTATAGCGCGCGTTCTCGAGCGCCGAATAAAACGGGCGCTTCACGGGCGAGGCGAATTCCTTCACGCTGGTTTTCAGAAGCGGCGTCTGAAGCTTCAGTGTCTGCCAGATCGTTTCGGCAAACTCGTACCAGGAGCATTCGCCTTCGCTTACCAGATGATAGAGCCCGGCTTGTCCCGAGCGCAGGATGAACAGGCTCTTCTCGGCGATTTCCGTCGTGGGCGTGGGGGAGAGGACTTCGTCGGTCACGACGCGCACTTCGGGCTTTTCAGCGGCGAGTTTGACCATCATGCTCACGAAATTGTTGCCCTTCATCATCGAGGGCACGCGTCCATAAATCCCCGAAAGACGGATCACCGTGCCGCGCGGCGTATAATTGAGCGCGAAATACTCTCCGGCGAGCTTCGATGTGGCGTAGACATTGAGGGGATTGGGCCGGTCGGATTCACGATACGGCGCGCCTTTTGTGCCGTCAAAGACGTAATCGGTGCTGTAATGGATGAACGAGCATCCAAGGCTTTCCGAAATCTTCGCGAGGTTCATCGGACCCTTCGCATTCACGCCGAAGGCCTGATCGATCTCGGTCTCGCATTTGGGCACGTTGTGGAATGCCGCGGCGTTGAAGATCGCGTCGGGACGGATGGGGGAAAGCGCCCTGGAAATCGAATCGATATCCTCGATATGGATGTCGTTGTATGTGAGCGGAAAGAGCTCATGTCCTTCGCGCGTGCAGGCTTCCTGAAGATCCGTTCCGAGTTGTCCATCTGCTCCGATAATGGCGATGCGCATAAAAAGTGCCTGTGTAATGATAATGTGAAAAAATTATTCCGACGCTTCCCAGGTCCGGACGCCGAAGCGGCTCAGATAAATGGGAATGTTCCTGAACTGCGGCTGCTCTTCTTCGATGGCGCGGATCATGGCGCGCTTTTCCGAGGCGCTTGCGCCCGAAAGAATCGTGAGCGATCCGCCCTGGCCGCCCGCGCCGTTCACTTTCCATCCCGCGGCGTGATGCGCGCGCGCGATCTCGATGATCCGCTCGGTATCGGCGCAGACGAGGTCGGGATGCAGCCGGCGCTGGGCTTCGGTATTGTCCTGCATCGCGCGCCCGAGCGCGTCGAAGTCTCCGGCATAGAGCGCATCGCGCGACTGCTCGGCCGTCTGACGGAGCACCTCGAGCCGCGGCGAATCCGGTCCCTCATGTTCCAGTTCCGCGATCACTT
>JBLMZA010000098.1:0-75114 GCA_050258555.1 Acidobacteriota bacterium
AAGGCGATCAGGAATCCGATCGAGCTGCCGATGGCCATGATGAAGAAGGTCTCGGTGAAAAACTGCAGGATGATGTTCGATCGTTTCGCACCCACGGCGCGCTTGATGCCGATTTCCTTGAACCGTTCCTGCACGACGACGAACATGATGTTGGCCACGCCGATGCCGCCCACGCCGAGCGTGAAGCCGCCGATGATGCCGAGAAAGATGTTGAGCGCCAGAAAGAACGTGACCTGGAACTTGTCGAATTCCGCGGTATCCCAGATGAAGATGGCGTCCTTGTCCGTGGGATCGAACTTGTATTTGGCCGCCAGCGCCTCGCGCACGTGCGTGCCGGCTTCCTCGCTGTGCATCGGGTCCTTCGGCCGGAAGATGATGTCGCTCAAATGCGTCGCGCCGAAGAGCGCGGCGAATGTCGACGAGGGAATGAAGATGCGGTCCTGGTCGCGCTGGTGATAGGAGGACGGCTGCGTCTTTTTCATCATCACGCCGATCACGGTGAAGGGCGTCGAACCCACGAGGATCGTCTTGCCGATCGGGTCGGTTTCGCCGAAGAGGAAATCCTTCACCTTGTTGCCGATCACCGCCACGCGGCGCCTGTTGCGCAGGTCGTTGTCGTTGATGAAGCGTCCGCCTGCGGCGGGAATGATGTTGCGCATCTCTCCGTAGACGGGGATGATGCCCGTGACGGTGGGAGAAAGGATGTTCTCGCCCACGCGCACCGGCACATCGCCCCGGTTCATGTATTCAGGGGAGATCGACTGGAGTTCGGGCACGCGGTTCTTCAGATAGGCGACGTCCTCTTCGGTGAAGCTCATGCCGCGCCCGGTGCCGAAGCCCGCATAGGCCTTGGCCGTGCGGCCCGGGAACATGATCGAGATGCTCTCGCCCACGCCGTGCATGTTCGAGGACATCTGCTTCTTGAATCCCATGCCGAAGGCCACGAGCACGATGAGCGCCACGGTGCCCCAGACGATGCCGAATGTCGTGAGAAAGACGCGCAGTTTCTGCGCGCGCAGATCGGCGACGAATTCCCGGATGATCGAAAGAAAATTATGCATGGCGGCTTTCGTTAGTCGATTTTCTTGACGGGCTTCTCGAGCACTTCCTCGTTTTCCTTCAGGCCCGAGACGACTTCGATATTCATCGCATCGGAAAGTCCCGTCTTGATGGCGCGCTCTTCGGAGGCGCCGGCAGCGAGCGCCACTTTCACCAGCGCCGAATCGTTGCGGAATGTGACGACGCGTTCGGGCACCATGAGCACATTCGATTTCTTCTGTATGATAATGCTCGCATTGGCCGAATAGCCCGCGCGGAGCGTCGAATTTTTCCCGCGGGGCACGAGAATCTCGATGGGGAAGACGGTCGTGTTTTCGTTCTTCACCGCCTTGAGCGAGATCTTCTGGAGCATGCCGTGCACGGTGTCTGTGGGCAGCGCGCCGACCTTGATCTCGGTGGGCATGCCTTCCTTGAGCTTGCCGACATCGATCTCGTCGACCGATCCCTTGAAGATGAGCCGCTGCATGTTGGCCATCTTCATGAGCACCGTGCCTTCCTGATACGAGCTCAGCGGCGTGACCGGGTCGCCGACTTCGATCGCCCGGCTGAGCACATAGCCGTCGATGGGCGCCTTGATGATCGATTCGATATGCGTCGTGCCGATGGTGACGCGGCCGCTTTCCAGAAGCGCGAGCTTTTCCTTGGCGATCTTCAGGCGGAGCTCCGCTTCCTGCGATCGGCGCTGGGCGTCCTCGTATTCCTTGTCCGAAATGAGCTTCTTCTTATAGAGCGACTCCTGGCGCGCCTTGTCCTTGAGCACGTTGTCCACCTCGACCTCGATCAACTGCACCTGACGCTTGGCATCGGCCACTTCGATCGGCGTCGGATCGGGCTTCACCTCCAGAAGCGGCTGGCCCGCCTTCACGTACGTGCCGGCATCGGCATAGATTTTGCTTACGACGCCCGAGATTTTCGATTTGATCGAAATCTCGTTTTCCGGCTCGATCGTGCCGATGGCCAGCGCCTTGTCCACGATCGTGCCCCGCACTACCTTCACTTTGGGCAGTTCTTCGGGCTTGGCGCCGGATTTCGAAAACATCATGATTGCTCCGACGGCCAGCGGCACGATGATGGCGGATGAAATGATGATCTTCTTCTTTTTCATGAAAGAGCCTCGACAAGACAGTGAAGGAAAAAATGGACGTGATGCCTATCCATACGGGATGATCCGGGAATTGTTTCAGCCTGCCGAAGGTGCGACTTTCGGGAATTGGATATTGATTTCAAGGGAAGTTCTTCATAACTTGTATACAAAATTGTTGTCCCAAAGACAGCACCGGTCGAATCACAGGCGTCGTCATCGCTGTGTGGCTGCAGTCCCCCGATCGTTTTTACACAAGCGGCGTTGCTGCACTTTCTTTGTCTATTCCCACGTCATTTTTCAGGAGCATTTCACTATGAGCACACTCACGGTCGTTCTGCCGTACAGCGCAGAGCCTTATTTCGAACAGACTCTCCGGACGCTCGCCGAGACGGCGTCGGTCAAAGCCATCATCGTGGCGCACGACGGCGCATTCCAGGGTTCGTATCCCAAGACCCAGGGCATGACGGTCGAATCGATGACATCGGGCAAGACGCTGAACGCGATCGTCTCGAAGCTCGCCACGAATTACCTCATGATCATCACGCAGGCGCAGGAGATGGTCTTCGGACAGCGCGCCATCGCGCGCTTCACGGACATCGCGCTGCAGACGAATGCCGGCATGGTGTATTCCGATTATTATGAAATCAAAAACGGCGCGCGCGCCGATCATCCCGTGAACGACTACCAGTTCGGCTCGATCCGCGACAATTTCGATTTCGGAGCCGTCGTGATGTTCTCGAAAGCGGCGATCAAAAAGGCGCTCACGAAATTCGGCAAGATCGAAAAGGTCGAGCGCGCCGGTCTCTATGATCTCCGCTTGAAGGTTTCGATCGTTGCGCCCTTGTTCCACATCCAGGAATATCTCTACACGAAGGTGGAATCGGATGTGAGAAAAAGCGGCGAGAAGCAGTTCGACTATGTCGATCCGCGCAATCAGGCCGTGCAGAAGGAAATGGAAACAGTCGCCACGAAGCATCTGAAGAATATCGGCGCCTATCTGAAGCCGAAATTCCAGAAGGCCCCGAAGGCCTCGGGCGAATTCCCGGTCGAGGCTTCGGTGATCATCCCGGTGCGCAACCGCGAGAAGACCGTGGCCGATGCCGTGAAAAGCGTGCTCATGCAGAAGACGGATTTTCCGTTCAACGTGATCATCGTCGATAATCATTCGACCGACGGTACGACCGAGATTCTCGCCGGATTGGCCAGGGAAGACGCGCGCGTGAAGCACATCGTGCCCGAGCGCACAGACCTTGCCATCGGCGGATGCTGGAACGAAGCCGTGATGAGCAGCGAGTGCGGACGCTACGCCGTGCAGCTCGATTCGGACGATCTCTACATCGACGGGAACACGCTGCAGAAGGTCGTCGACGAATTCCGCAAGGGCGGCCATGCGATGGTGATCGGCTCCTACAAGCTCGTCAACGCGCAGCTGGAAGACATTCCGCCGGGCATCATCGACCACAAGGAGTGGACGCCCGACAACGGCCGCAACAATGCGCTGCGCATCAACGGCCTCGGCGCTCCGCGCGCCTTCAACACGGCGCTCCTGAGGGAGATCGGACTGCCCAACGTGAGCTACGGCGAGGATTATGCCGTGGCGCTGCGGCTCTCGCGCCACTATCAGATCGGCCGCATCTACGAGCCGTTGTATCTGTGCCGACGCTGGGAAGGCAACACCGATGCGGCGCTGCCGATCGACAAGATCAACCGCAACGACTGGTACAAGGACAAGATCCGCACGATCGAACTGCTTGCCCGTCAGAAGGCGGCCAAGAAATTATGAAGCGTCCGATAAGCCTGCGGTTTGAGGAAAGACGGTAAGTTTTTTTACAGGGAGGGATGCGCGGCCTTATCGAAGAGCGCGCATCCCTCTTTCCATGAAAGAAAGGAGTGCGGAACAACTGATGCTCTATCGCGAATGGACAACGGATGATTTCGAGCCCGTGCGGCGCGTGCTCCTGGAGACGTGGCTTGACGCCTACCGCTCGTTTATCCCGGAAGAGGATATCCGCTCGTATTTCGAAGCGACCTATTCTCCCGATCAATTGGGCGCGCTGTGTGCAACACCCTCATGCAAGGGCTATGTCGCGCTGGACGGCGACGAGATCGTGGGCTTCGAGCGGCTCCACTTCGATGCCGAAGAAAACAAGCTCTACGTCGCATCCATCTACGTGCTTCCCCAAAGCCAGGGCAAGGGCGTCGGACGCCACTTGCTCATGCTGGCCGAGGATATGGCGCGCATGCTCGAACTCGACCGCATCTGGCTCGGCGTCATGACGCAGAACACGCGCTCGGTCGAATGGTACAAAAAGATCGGCTTCACATTCGAGCACGAAGAGCCGTTCACCATGGGCAGGACCGTGGTGCCGCACCTGATCGGCTATAAACATGTCATTTAATCTGGGAAGAGAAAGAATGTTATCCATGCTGGAACAGATCATCTTTGAACGCTATGATTCGCTGTCAACATTAACGGAACAATCGCTGCGCCTGCTCCATCAGCAGCAGCAGACCTGGCCGATGCTCATCGACGGCTACGCCGCATTCGCCGATGTGAAGCAGAAGCCGATCGAGTGCGACGGATTTTCGGTGACGCTGCAGTGGAATCCGAAACGCATCGTCTCCTCGGCCGCGAAGGTCGATCCGAAGACGATCAAGGAGCGCAAATGCTTCCTGTCGATCGAGAACCTGCCGGTTGAGCAGCGCGGCGTCCTCTACCGCGGCGAGTTTCTCGTGCTCTGCAATCCCGCTCCGATCGTCGACAAGCATTTCACGATTTCGCACATCCACCATGTGCCGCAGACGGTCGAGCCGTATTTCCGCACGATGCTGCTTTTGGCGCAGGATTTTTCGCCGTCCTTCACGGTCTTCTACAACGGTCCGCGCTGCGGCGCATCGGCGCCCGATCACATGCACTTCCAGGCCTGTCCTTCGGGCGTGATCCCGGTCGAGCGCGACGCAATGGAAGCCTCGCGCCGCGTGCCGGAACGATCGATCGACGGCGTCGAGATCCTGACGCTGAAAAATTTTGGACGCGAGGCGATTCTGCTCGAGTCGCGCGATGCCGCGGCGCTGGAATCGGTCTTCGACCGGCTCATGAACGCGATGCGCGCCGAAGAAAAGACCGAGGAAGAGCCGAAGATCAATCTTTTGTGCTCGTACGCAGACGGCGCATGGCGCGTCACGGTATTCCCCCGAGCCAAGCACCGTCCCGATGTCTATTTCAAGGAAGGCGACGAGCAGGTGCTTCTGAGTCCCGCCTCGATCGATATCGGCGGACTGCCGGTGGTGCCGCTGGAGCGCGATTTCCTCCGCGTCGACGCCCCGATGATCGAATCGATCTTCCGCGAAGTCTCCCTCACGCACGATGAGGTCGGACGCATCATCGCTGCCATCTGATTTCTTTTTTGTGGGTCGATGCGTTGCATCGACCACGGGGCGAAGCAGCGCTTCGCCCCACAATAATAAAAAATCCATTCCCTATCGGAGACTCTACCGCATGATATCACAGGAACCGGTCATCAAAGTCGGCATCTTCGAGCAGTACAAGGACGTGCGCGGCGAACTCGCCGGCAAGTTCAGCATCGACCACAACATCATCGTCAACGGCGAATTCCATGCGACTGTCGACAACGGCGAGGTCGTCATGTACGGCGGCAAGGGCATCGAGCTTCTGCGCGCCCGCGAAATCCGCTGCATCCCCTCGGGCGAGGACTGCACATTCGTGCTGCATGACGTCGTCATCGGCATCAACTTCCACTGGGAACGCAAGGAGGACCAGAAATTCGAAGGCGGCCTCACGCTCCTGGCGCGCGAGGACGGCACGATCACAGCCATTAACGAGATTGCGGTCGAAAAGTACCTCACGAGCGTCATCTCCTCCGAGATGAGCGCCACGGCTCCCATCGAACTTTTGAAGGCGCATGCGATCACATCGCGCTCCTGGCTTGTGGCGATGCTCGAGCAGAAAAAGCGGATCTCGAATCTCGGCATTCCCTCGCAGCGCACGCGCCAGACGGAAGAGGAACTGACCCGCTGGTACGACCGCGAGGACCACGACGTCTACGACGTCTGCGCCGACGATCATTGCCAGCGCTATCAGGGCATCTCGAAGATCATTTCCGCATCGGCCAGGGAGGCCGTCGAGGCGACGCGCGGACAGTTCCTTGTGTACGAGAACGAAATCTGCGATGCGCGCTTCTACAAAGCCTGCGGCGGCATGACCGAACTCTTCGAAAACGCCTGGGCCGATACGCCCGTGCCGTACCTGACGACGATCTCCGATGCGCCGAACGCGTACGAGCCGGTGAAGACGGAGGAGGATGCCAAGCGGTGGCTCTCTGTGAGCCCCGATGCGTATTGCAACACGACCGACGGAGACATCCTGCGCCAGGTGCTGCCGAGCTTCGACCAGGAAACGACGGATTTCTACCGATGGACGGTCCGCTACACGCGCGAGGAGCTTGAGGCATTGATTGCGAAAAAATCGGGCATCGACTTCGGCACGCTCATGAACCTCGTGCCCGTCGAGCGCGGTCCCTCGGGCCGCATCTTCAGACTCAGGATCGAAGGCACGAAGCGGACGCTCGTTGTGGGCAAGGAGCTCGAAATCCGGCGCTGGCTCTCGAAGAGCCATCTCTACAGCTCGGCGTTCATCGTCGAAGCGGAGCGCGACGAGCATGGCGTGCCCTTGTCGTTCACGCTCAGAGGCGGCGGCTGGGGGCACGGCGTGGGACTGTGCCAGATCGGTGCGGCCGTCATGGCGGTCAAAGGGTTCGCCTCCGAAGCGATCGTGAAGCATTACTTCCGGCATGCGGAACTGAAAAAGGTGTACTGAGGCATTTTCCTTTCACATCACACTCAAAAGAAGGTAATCCTGTACGATGGAACAGACCAGCAACAAATCTTCCCGGAATCCCTGGGCCTGGATCCCGACGCTGTACTTCGCCGAAGGCATCCCGTATGTGATCGCCATGAGCGTCTCGGTGATCATGTACAAGAAAATGGGCATCTCGAACGCCGACATCGCGCTTTATACGAGCTGGCTGTATCTGCCTTGGGTCATCAAGCCGCTGTGGAGCCCGATCGTCGACCTGTTGCGCACGAAGCGCTTCTGGATCGTCTCGATGCAGCTGGTGGTGGGTGCGCTCCTGGCCTGCGTGGCGCTCACGATTCCGATGCCGAACTTTTTCCAGCTCACCATCGCCGTGCTCTGGCTTATGGCTTTTGCCGGCGCCACGCACGACATCGCGGCCGACGGCTTCTACATGCTCGGGCTCGATGAAGGCACGCAGGCAGAGTTTGTGGGCATCCGCAGCACGTTCTACCGCGTGGCGATGATCACGGGACAGGGCGTGCTGGTCTTCATCGCCGGTTATCTTGAAACGCACGGCGGCCTGCAGTTCGCCTGGAGCGTGACGTTCTTCATCGTGGCGGCGCTCTTCATTGCGCTCTTCATCTATCACCGCTTCATGCTGCCGTATCCGGTGATCGACGTGCCGAAAGAAAAAAGCGAATCGCTCGGCTTCTTCAAAGAATTCTTCGGCACATTCGGAAGCTTCTTCAGTAAGAAGGGCATCCTCGTCACGCTGGCGTTCCTTTTGCTCTACCGCTTCAACGAGTCGCAGCTGGTGAAACTCATCACGCCCTTCCTGCTCGACACGCGCGAGAACGGCGGACTGGGACTGCAAACAACCGAAGTGGCGATCGCCTACGGCACGCTCGGCGTGATCGGCCTGCTCTTCGGCGGCATCACCGGCGGCATCGCCATCGCAAAGAAGGGACTGAAATTCTGGCTCTTCCCGATGATGTTCATCATACACATTCCGGACCTCGTCTATATGTTCCTCTCGCGCACGCAGCCGGATAATTTTCCGCTCGTGGCGGCCTTGGTGGGCATGGAGCAGTTCACATACGGCTTCGCCTTCACGGCCTATATGATGTACATGATCAAGGTCTCGGAAGGGGAGCATAAGACGGCGCATTACGCCATCTGCACGGGCATCATGGCCATGGGCATGATGATTCCGGGCATGGCCGCCGGCAAATTGCAGGAAATGCTGGGCTACCAGAACTTCTTCACGAGCGTGCTTGTCTCGATCGTTCCGGCCCTGCTGGTGGTCTCGCAGATCAAGCTCGATCCCGAATTCGGCAAGAAGAAGCCGGTGGCAAAAGTATAAGAAAAAGAGACAATGGTAGATGTGCAAAGGAGTATCCGGCGAGCGAATCGTCGTTTACTCCTTTTTTATTGACCACCGCGAGATATTGAATATACATATAAATGTATGTATATTTGTATGTATTCATTCGGAGCCTGCCTTCGATGAAATCCAATTTTGACTGGGACGAGAGTAAAAAATTATGAAAAAGAAAATTCGATACACGAATGAAGCCATGGGCGATGTATTGGTCGTGAAAGATTTTCTCCCGCCGCCGGAAAAACTGATTTTCAAAAAGGAAGAAAATATCAAGGTGACGATCAATCTGAATAAATCGAGTGTTGAATTCTTCAAGCATCTTGCAAAGAAGAACAATGTTCAGTATCAGAAAGTGATACGAAATCTCCTCGATTATTACGCATCATATTACGAAAAATGAACCTCCAATAGCGACGTTTCACAGAAGAAACCGGCTGTCTTGATTCTCGTTGCGCATCTTCGTACTTTGGAACTTGCAGTATCAGTAGGCCTTTTTTTTTCCCATCCCTCTTTATTATAGTGACGACCGAATGAAATCTACCCGCTTTGTCATCGGCATGGACGGCGGCGGCACGAAGACCGCCGCCATCATCGCCGCACCGGACGGCTCCATCATCGCAGAACACGTTGCAGGACCCTCGAACTTTCAGATCATCGGCGTCGATGCCGCCGCTCAGACCATCTTCTCGCTCATCGGCGACTGTTGCCGCTCGGCTTCCTGCACGGTGCGGGACATCGCCTGCGTCACGCTCGGACTCACCGGCGCCGGCAGAGTCGGCGACCAGAAGCGCATGGCAGACGGACTTAAAGCCTATGCGAAGTCGCAGGGCGTCAGACTCAAGAAAGTGATCGTCGAAAGCGACGCCCGCATCGCGCTTGAAGGCGCGTTCAAAGGCGGCGCCGGCATCATCCTCATTGCCGGCACGGGATCGATCGCCTTCGGCAAGGACGCCAAAGGCGAGGTGCACCGCGTGGGCGGATGGGGGCGCATTCTGGGAGACGAAGGCTCCGGCTTCTTCATCGGCAGAAGCGGACTCACCGCCGTGACGCGCGCGATCGACGGACGCGGATCAAAAACGCTGCTCACCAAGCTTGTGGCCGAAAAATTCAAGCTCACCGATCAGACCGCCATCATCACCGAAGTCTACAGGAATAACTTCGATGTCGCCTCGATCGCGCCCCTGGTGCTCGAAGCCGCCCGGAAAAAGGACGAGGCTTCACGGCTCATCATCGAGCAGGCATCGGCCGATCTGACCACGCATGTGCGCGCGCTTGCCGCAAAGATCACATCCGCCTCGCGCTCAAAGATCAAGGCGAAGCTGCCCGTCTCGTTCATCGGCGGACTCATCGCCAACGACACGCTCCTGCAGCGCATGCTCAGGGCGCAATTGGCGGAGGAACTGCCCTCGGTCGTCGTCGCAGAGCCGATGTCCCCGCCGGCCTACGGCGCCGTCGTGCTGTCTCTTGCGTCGCTTTCACAACAATAATTTCATCTTCCGGATCCTGTTCCCATGATCACCCGTTCAGCGTTCCTTCGTTCCTCCCGATTGTTGCTTCTGCCGGGCATGCTGTGCCTTCTCCTGCTTGCCGGATGCGCCGGCGAGAAAGCCATCCGTCCTTCACCCGCCGCCGATGCCGGCATGGAGCGGATCGCGCCGAAGCCCGCGCCGCTTTCGTGGATCGATTCGACGCTGCGCACGATGACATTGGAGGAAAAGGCCGCGCAGATGGTCTCGGTCTTCACATTCGCGCAATACTATGCAAGCGACGACAACCGGTGGCAGGATCTGGAGCGTCTCGTGTCGAAGCGCGGCATCGGCGGATTCGTCTTCAGCGAAGGCTCGCTCTATGCCTATCCGGTCTACGCCAACAAGCTGCAGGCGCTGTCGAAAGTGCCGCTGCTGATCTCGGTCGACTTCGAGCACGGCGCGGCGATGCGCGTCGATGAAGCGACATTGCTTCCGCGCTCCATGGCCGTGGGCGCCACGCGCGAGACACGCCTTGCCTATGAATCAGGCCGCATCACGGCGCGCGAAGGCCGCGCACTGGGGGCGCATCAGAATTATGCGCCCTCGGCCGATGTGAACACGAATCCGAAAAATCCGATCATCAACACGCGCTCCTTCGGCAGCGATCCCGATCTCGTCTCGGCCATGAGCGCCGCATTCGTGCGCGGCACGCAGGACGGGGGCATGATCGCCACGGTGAAGCATTTCCCGGGCCACGGCGCCACAGAGACCGATACGCACCGCGAGGATGCCAATATCGCTGAGCCGCGCGAAGAAGTGGAAAAAAACGATCTGAAGCCGTTCAAAGCCGCGCTCGATGCCGGCGCGCTCTCGGTGATGACGGGACACATGTCCACGCCTTCGCTCGACAGCTCGATGAGTCCCGCATCGGTCTCTTCGATCATGACGACCGGGCTTCTGCGCACGCGCTTCGGCTTCAAGGGGCTCGTCGTCACCGATGCGATGAATATGCGCGCCGTCTCGCGCCGATACTCGAACGACGAAGCCGCCGTCCTGGCCGTCAAAGCCGGCAACGATATCGTGCTCATGCCGCCGAATGCCGACGGGGCGATCGACGCCATCGTGCGCGCCGTCAGGCGCGGAGAACTCACCGAAGCCCGCATCGATGAATCGGTGCGGCGCATTCTTGCGGCCAAGCAGCATGCGGGACTCGATACGAACCGCTTCGTCGACATCAACCGCGTGAGCTCGGAAGTCGGCACGAAAGAGCATCAGGCGCTTGCAACAGAAATCGCGCGAAAGTCCGTGACCGTGCTCGGCAATCAGTCGAAGGCGCTGCCGCTTTCGCTGTCGCGCAAAAAGAAGATCCTCGATATCGCGTTTTCCGAGCGGGAAAATCCCGCGGAAGGCCGGCAGTTCCACCGGGCGATCCGCCATTTCCACCGCCAGACGGAATTTCTGAAGATCGATCCTCGTTCCAATGACATGGAATACGCCCAGGCGCTCGAGAAGGCGCGCACGGCCGATGTGCTCATCCTGCACTTCTACATCGAGGCGCATTCGCGCGCCACATACACTCCGGCCTCGATGGCCGATCTGGTGAAGAAACTGCTGGCGCTGAAGAAAACAACCGTCGCCGTGTCGTTTGCCAATCCCTACATCGTGCTCGATTTCCCGGCCGTGGAAAACTACGTCTGCACATACAGTCCCGGCTCGGCGTCGATCGATGCCGCGGCCGATGTGATTTTCGGCGACGAGCCCGCGCTCGGGAAACTGCCCGTGGCGATTCCGGGACTCTATCACTACGGCGACGGCGTCACATACGGCGAGCGCGAGGGGCTGAGCGCCGGCACGCCCGAAGAAGCGGGCTTCGACGCCTCGCTTGCCGATTCGATCGCCTCCGTCGTCAATCTCGGCATCGCGCGCCATGCCTATCCCGGCGCCGTGGTGCTCGTGGCAAAAGACGGCCGGATCGTGCACAACAAGGCCTACGGCCGCTACACGTACGATGCCGATGCGCCGTTGATGTCCACCGAAACGATGTTCGACTGCGCCTCGGTCACGAAAGTGATCTCGACCACGACCGCCGTCATGCGCCTGGTCGATGAAGGAAAGATCGATCTCGACCGGACGGTGGCCTCGTACATTCCGGCCTTCGGACAGAACGGGAAGGAAAAGATCACCGTGCGCAACCTGATGCTGCATAATTCGGGACTGCCGGGCTGGAGGAAATTTTACACATTCTGCACCGAACCCAAGTGCGTGATGGATTCGCTCTATGCGACGCCGCTTGAATATCCCACCGGCACGCAGTCGGTGTATTCCGATCTCGGTTTCATCACGATGGGGAAGGTGGTCGAGAAAGTCTCGGGCGCGCGGCTCGACCGGTATATGGATTCGGTCTTCTTCAAGCCGCTGCATATGACATCGACCATGTATCTGCCGCCGGCATCGCTGAAGGAGCGCTGCGCGCCGACGGAGATCGATTCGTTCTGGCAGAAGACGTTTAAGCCCGTGCAGGGCCGCGTGCACGACGAGAATGCCGCGACGCTCGGCGGCGTATCGGGACACGCGGGACTTTTCTCGACGGCCTCCGATCTTGCCCGCTTGCTCCAGATGGAACTCAACGGCGGCACATTCGGCGGCACACGCTATATCAGCGAACGCATCGTCCAGGACTTCACGCACCGGGCGAGCGAACTTTCGACGCGCTGCCTCGGATGGGATTCGAAAAATCTTTCGGGTCCCTCCTGGGCCGGCCGCCTCATTTCGCCTGAGGCGTTTCTCCATACGGGTTTCACCGGCACCTCCGTTGTGGTCGATCCGGCGCGCGAACTGATCGTGGTCTTTCTGACCAACCGCGTCTATCCCACGCGTGAGAATAACGGACTCTCGCGCATCCGTCCGCTCCTGCACGATACGATCGTGCGCGCGCTGGGCGAGGATGCCGTTTCTTCAGAGGAATAAGACACAAGAATCGTAATCACAATCATCACATCTATCAAAGGGCATACCACTATGGCACTGGCACCATACAAGAACGAACCGCTCACCGACTTCACGAAGCCGGCGAACAGGAAGGCGATGCAGGCAGCGCTGGCGAAGATCGGCAAGGAACTCGGCCAGGATCATCCGCTGGTGATCGGAGGAGAGGAAATCACGACAGACGACAAGCTCCGCTCATACAATCCTTCCCGTCCGTCGGAAGTGGTGGGCGTCTTTTCCAAGGCGACGCAGGAACTCGCCGTGCGCGCCATCGAAACTGCGGCAAAGACATTCGAATCCTGGAAGCTCGTGGCGCCCGAAAAGCGCGCGCAGTATCTCTTCAAGGCAGCAAAGCTCATGCGCAAGCGCAAACACGAATTCAGCGCCGCGCTCGTCTATGAAGTCGGAAAGACCTGGCCCGAAGCCGATGCCGATACGGCCGAAGCGATCGACTTCCTGGAATACTACGGACGCGAAATGCTCCGCTACGCCGCAAAGCAGCCGATCGTGAAGATCCCGACGGAGAAGAACGAGCTTGTCTATATTCCGCTTGGCGTCGGCGTCATCGTTCCGCCCTGGAACTTCGCCCTTGCGATTCTTGCCGGCATGACATCGGCCGCCGTCGTCACCGGCAACACGGTCGTGCTCAAGCCCTCGAGCGATTCGCCGTTTCTCGGCTGGAAATTCTTCCAGCTCATGGAAGAAGTCGGCCTGCCTGAAGGCGTCATCAATTTCGTGACCGGTTCGGGCGGCGCCGTGGGCGATACGCTCGTGTCGCATCCTCTGACGCGCTTCGTCTCCTTCACGGGCTCGAAGGAAGTCGGCATACACATCAACGAACTCGCGGCGAAGGTGCAGCCGGGACAGAAATGGCTCAAGCGCGTCGTGGCCGAAATGGGCGGCAAGGACGCCATCGTCGTCGACGATCAGGCCGATTTGGACAGCGCCGTGCAGGCCACGGTCGCATCGGCATTCGGCTTCCAGGGACAGAAATGCTCGGCGGCAAGCCGCGCCATTGTTTCTGAAAAAGTGTACGAGCGCTTCGTCACCAAGGTGACGGAAAAGGCGAAGGCCCTGGCTGTCGGCGACGCTTCCAACCCCGGCAATTACATGGGACCCGTCGTCAACAAGGGCTCGATGGAAAAGATTCTTCAGTATATCGAAACCGGCGTGAAGGAAGGCGGACGCGTCACGGCAGGCGGCACGCGCGCCGATGGCGACGGCTATTTCATACAGCCCACGGTGATCGCCGATGTGAAGCCGACCGATACGATCGCGCAGGAGGAGATCTTCGGACCCGTCCTGGCGGTGATCAAGGTGAAGGACTTCGATGAGGCGCTTGAAGTGGCGAACAATACCGAATTCGGACTCACAGGCGGCGTCTGGACCAAGAATAAGAAGAAGGCCGAGAAGGCGAAGCAGGTCTTCCATGTTGGCAACTTCTACATCAACCGGAAGATCACCGGCGCGTTTGTCGGCGTGCATCCCTTCGGCGGATTCAACATGTCCGGCACCGATTCGAAGGCCGGCGGCCGCGACTATCTGCTGCTGTTCATGCAGGCGAAGCTGATTTCCGAGAAGATCAAGTAAGAAGTGCGTGCGCATGCGCCAGGGGCGGTCCGTGCGGGCTGCCCCCCATGCGCGTGCAATCAGGAGAACGATCACAACACATCTCATAAAAAATTTTTCCAGGGAGAGCTCATGAAAATTCACGAGTATCAGGGAAAGGATATTCTGCGGTCGTACAACGTGCCGGTGCCTGCGGGCGCCGTGGCCTTCACGGTCGATGAAGCGGTGAGTGTGGCGGAGAAACTGGGCGGTCCGGTCTATGTGGTGAAGGCGCAGATCCATGCCGGCGGCCGCGGCAAAGGCGGCGGCGTGAAAGTGGCGCGCTCGATGGAGGAAGTGCGGGAGTATGCCTCGCAGATCCTGGGCATGACGCTTGTGACGCATCAGACGGGGCGCGAAGGAAGGCTCGTGAAGCGCCTCCTGATTGAAGAAGGCGCGAATATCGAGCGCGAAATGTATGTCGGCATCACGCTCGACCGCGCGCGCTCGATGAACGTCATGATGGTCTCGACCGAAGGCGGCATGGAAATCGAAAAGGTCGCCGCCGAGACGCCGGAAAAGATCGTGAAGGAATACATCGCTCCGGGTGCGGGACTGCGCGACTATCAGGCGCGCAAGCTGGCCTTCGCGCTCGGACTTTCGGGCGATGCGTTTAAAAACGGCGTGAAGTTCCTTCTGGCGCTCTATAAGGCGTACGAAGCCTGCGACGCGTCGCTTTTCGAGATCAATCCGCTTGTCGTGACGAAGGAAGGAAAGGTCGTGGCGCTCGATGCGAAGGTGAACTTCGACGACAACGCGCTCATACGCCATCCCGAATTCGAAGCGCTGCGCGATTTCGACGAAGAGGAACCGCTGGAAATCGAAGCCTCGAAGTCGAACCTGAACTACATCAAGCTCGACGGCAACGTCGGATGCATGGTCAACGGGGCGGGACTGGCCATGGCAACGATGGACATCATCAAGCTTGCCGGCGGAGAGCCCGCGAACTTCCTCGATGTGGGAGGCGGCGCCAACGCGCAGACGGTCGAAGCCGGATTCAAGATCATTCTTGCCGACAAGAACGTGAAGGCGATATTGATCAACATCTTCGGCGGCATCGTGCGCTGCGACCGCGTGGCAAACGGCGTGGTCGAAGCGGCAAAGAAGGTGGAGGTCTCGATTCCGATCGTGATCCGGCTTGCCGGGACGAACGCCGATCTCGCGGCGGACATTCTGAACGAATCGGGGCTGGATTTCCTTGTGGCCACCGATTTGAAGGATGCGGCCGAGAAGGTCACGCGCGCCCTCGCCGCATAACGATGTATTGTGGGGCGAAGCGTCATGTGGGGCGAAATGCCATTTCGCCCCCTCTCTAATTTTTGCGACCCCTCCGGGGTCGGACTGATATATTAAGCGTTTCTTTTTTCAACGATCATTCCATGAACGAGAAATACGAAGCGGTCATCGGCCTCGAGGTCCATGCCCAGCTCCTGACACAATCCAAGGCGTTTTGTTCGTGCAGCAATCAGTTCGGCAGCGAGCCCAACCACAACACCTGTCCCGTCTGCCTGGGCATGCCGGGCGTGCTGCCGGTGCTCAATAAGCGTCTGGTCGAATTCATCATGAAGATGGGCCTGGCCACGAACTGCTCGATCACGCCGCGTTCCATCTTCGCGCGGAAGAATTATTTCTATCCCGATCTTCCGAAGGGCTATCAGATCTCGCAGTACGAGGATCCGATCTGCCAGCACGGCCATCTCGATGTCGAGCTCAAGGACGGCAGCGTGAAGCGCATCGGCATCACGCGCATCCATATGGAAGAGGACGCGGGCAAGCTTCTGCACGACCAGCACGACGACACGCTGCTCGATGTGAACCGCTGCGGCACGCCTTTGATCGAGATCGTGAGCGAGCCCGATCTCCGTTCGGCGCACGAAGCCTACCAGTATCTTTCGCTCATACGCCAGCTGGTCACATACCTCGGCATCTGCGACGGCAATATGGAAGAAGGCTCGCTCCGCTGCGATGCGAACGTGTCGATCCGCCTTCGTGGCGCTGAAAAGCTCGGCACAAAAACCGAATTGAAGAATCTGAATTCGTTCCGCAACGTCGAGCGCGCGATCGAGTATGAAATCGAACGCCAGATCGAGCTCATCGAGGACGGCGGCACGGTCGTGCAGGAAACGCTCCTGTGGGATGCCGATAAAAACATCGCCCTTTCGATGCGCTCGAAAGAGGAGGCGCACGATTACCGGTATTTCCCCGAGCCCGATCTCGTGCCGGTCGTCGTGTCCGATGAATGGGTCCGGGAGATCCGCGCCGGGCTTCCCGAACTGCCGCAGGCCAGGCGCGACCGCTTTGTGAGCGGATACGGACTGCCGAAATACGACGCCGATATCCTCACCTGGGAGCGGCCGCTTGCCGAGTATTACGAATCCGCCGCGGAGAGCCTGAAGGCGAAGACCGCCGAATCGTACAAGCTCGTGAGCAACTGGGTGATGACCGACGTGCTCCGCGTCGCCAACGACGAGCATATCGCGCTTTCCGATTTTCCGGTGACGCCCGTGCATCTTGCCTCGATGGTCGACCTGATTGCAGACGGCACGATCTCGGGCAAGATCGCCAAAGACGTGTTCGAGGAAATGCTCCGGACGCGCGAAGCGCCGAAGGCGATCGTCGAGAAGCGCGGACTCGTGCAGATTTCCGACACCGGCGCCATCGAAGCGGTGATCGACGAGATTCTATCCGCGAATGCGGGGCAGGTCGAGCAGTACCGCGCGGGCAAGAGCCAGGTCTTCGGCTTCTTTGTCGGCGCGACGATGAAGGCGATGAAGGGGAAGGCGAATCCGAAAGTGGTCAATGAGATTCTGAAACAGAAACTCGATGTCTGAGTGATTCAACCCGTCACATTCCCAGTTCCATGATGATACAGATGATCACGCCGTTGAGCGCGACGCAGGAACAGGCGCTCGAATCGTTCACAAGCGGACTGAACTGCGCGCAGTCCGTCATCACCTCCTATGCCGAACGCTTCGGATTCGATGAAGCCCTCGCCGCGGATATTGCCTGCGCCTTCGGCGGCGGCATGGGCCGTCTGCAGAAAACCTGCGGCGCCGTCACAGGCGCCTTCATGGCGCTGAGCATCTACAATGCCGGAGTCTCCGCCGATGCGAAGGAGCGCAAGGAGAAGACCTATCAGATGGTGCAGGCATTCAACCGCCGCTTCACAGAGATGCACGGCACGACGCAGTGCCGGTCGCTGCTGGGCTGCGACCTGAACACCGAGATGGGCCGCGAGTACGCAAAGACCCACAATCTCACCGAATCCGTCTGCCGGAAATGCGTCCTTCATGCCGTGCAGATCGTCGATGAGCTCATCGGCTCGGCCGAATGAGACACGCTATCCAACAGGACACTCCATGGCATTGATGCTGCGACAAGCCGATACGAATGATTATCCTGCGATCCATCGGCTCATGCAGGATTTCTCGTGCTTCATCGGCACGCCGGAAAAATTCAGGATCACGGTGGAGCAGATGTTGCGCGAGAAGGAGCACATCCATTGTTTCGTCGCCGTGGAAAGCGCAACTGGCGAGATTATCGGCTACGCCACATACTTCATCGCCTATTACACATGGAGCGGAAAATCCATGTATCTCGACGATCTCTATGTCGTCGAGCCTCACCGCGGCAATGGCATCGGCAAGAAGCTCATCGAGGCGGTTATCGCGCAGGCGCGCAAAGAAGACTGTGCCAAGCTGCGCTGGCAGGTCTCGCGCTGGAACAAGCGGGCGATCGGCTTCTATAAAAGCCTCGGCGCCACAGTCGATGACGTCGAATGGAACTGCGACCTCCCGTTGCGCTGAGTCGACTGAATTGAATCCCCGGTAATTTCCCAGCCAGATTGACATCGGCCACGATCGTTACGGAAAAAAAGACTATGCCGCAGCACTCAAATCCTCGGGCAAGTAAGGAGACACAATAAAATCTTTGCGGAAAATTCCGTATATTCAATCCATCCCAATTTACGCGCATCTTCCACAAGCAAACAGGAACATTGACAATGAGAACGAAGGTCATCGCAGGCAACTGGAAAATGAACAAGACCGTGGCGGACACGGCCGAACTCATCAACGGGCTGAAGGCACAGCTCTCCTCCCCCAAGGCGGTCGTGATCGTCTGCCCGCCGTATACATCGCTCGCCCTGGCGTCCGAACTGGCCAAGGGCTCGCCGATCAAAGTCGGCGCGCAGGATGTCTCCGTCAACGACGACGGCGCCTTTACGGGCGAAATCTCGATCGGCATGCTCAAGGCCGCCGGCTGCTCGTATGTGATCGTCGGACATTCGGAACGCCGTCAGTACTTCAAGGAATCGGATGAACTGATCAACCGCAAGGCGAAAAAGGTGTTCGCCGCAGGCCTTACGCCGATCATCTGCGTGGGCGAAACCCTGGAAGAGCGCGAAAGCGGCATCACCGGACAGGTGATCACCAACCAGGTCCGCGGCGTGGTCGCGGGCTTCACGAACGAACAGATGGAATCGGCCATCATCGCCTATGAACCCGTCTGGGCCATCGGCACGGGCAAGACGGCCACCAGCGCGCAGGCCGAAGAGGTCCACCAGCTCATCCGCGGCCTCATCGCCGAGATCTTCTCGAAGGAAACGGCCGACAAGGTCGTGATCCAATACGGCGGCTCGGTCAAGCCCGACAACGCCAAGGAACTGCTTTCCATGCCCGATATCGACGGCGCACTGGTCGGCGGCGCCTGTCTGAAGGCGGATTCCTTCTCGGCCATCATCAACGCGGCCGAATAACGCGCGCATTTTATCGGCGGCGAAGCGTGTTAAAATCGCCCTAAGTCGTTAAATAATAACGATTTGGGGCGATGTTATTTTCGTTGCTTTCGGGCCCTTTTAGTGTTATATTATAGTGTTTTTTTCGTATGAAAGGGGTATTCCAACACATTTCAGGTGTTACACTTTGAGCCAATCTTTTCAAACCGCAGTTGTTCGGCTTCTATTGGTTATTGCACTCGCGATACTAACCTCGACGAATTCCAACGCTCAACCTTATTTTTATCAGAACGGCGGCGCCTCGCGCCCCGATGTGATGCATTATTCCGGCCCCACACGCTCGATCATCGATCTGGCCGGATCCTGGAGCTATTCGGCCGACAACGGCCGCTCCTGGAGCGATGTCGCCGTTCCATCCTCCGCCAGCTATGAAGGCAGACTGATCTTTACGCGCAAATTCCAGGCCGATTCCTCGATGATTTCCCGGGGCGGCTTCAAGCTCGTCGCCTACGGCATCAACTACGCCTGCGAAATCTACATCAACGAGATCTATATCGGCAAGCATGAAGGCGGATACACGAGTTTCTCGCTCGTCGTGCCGGCCAATACGATTCAGGTGGGACGCGAAAACATCATCCGCATCACGACGGACAACCGGCTCGGGGCCAAAAATACGATCCCGCTTCGCCAGCAAATCGGCGGCTTCAAAAACTATGCGGGCATCCTGCGCGATATCTTCCTCGTCTCGACGCCCTCGGTCTGGGTGGATCAGCTGCGCGTGAGCACGGAATCGGCCGCGGCAGGCAGCGTGCGCGCGGTGGTGCGTGCAACCATGTCCGGACGCGAAGAGCTCGCCTCGTGGATCGGCTCGAGCTGTGTTCTCTCTGTGGAAGTGATCGAGAAAGCCACGGGCGCATCGGTCGGCCGCGCTTCCTCCGGCTTCACGCCGCTGCCCAATCAGGATGCCACGGTCGATCTTTCCATGACGGTCTCGGCAAAACTCTGGAGCGTCGACAATCCCGAACTCTATACGGTGCGCGCCGTGATCACATCCTCCGACGGCCGCACGATCGACGAACATCAGATCGTCACCGGTTTCCGCTCGCTGGACGTGAAGAAGAACCGGATTCTCCTGAACGGCACGCCGATCACGATCAAGGGCGCCGCATGGATGGAAGATTCGCCGTATCACGGCGCCTCGCTTTCCTACGAGGAAATGGAAAAGGATCTCGCGCTCATCAAGAACCTGGGCGCCAATACGGTGCGCTTTGCCTATCACCCGCCGCACCCGTATGTGCTCGATCTCTGCGACCAGCTGGGACTCCTGGTGATGGAGGATCTGCCGCTGCTGGAAGTGCCGGGCAGAATCGGCGCGCTGGATAATTACCGTCAGCTGGCGGAAAACTATCTTCGCGAAATGATACAGCGCGACCGCAATCATCCGAGCGTCATGGCCTGGGGCCTGGGCGACGGAGTGCAGGAGGAAAAAGGCGGAAACGGCATCACCGCGCATCTGAACGGCGTCGTGAAGAGCACGGACCGCCGGCTCACATACTGCACATCGCACTACGGCGCCGAAAGCGAATGCTCCGGCTCTGTCGATATCGCCGCCGTGACGATCTCTTCCGGCGACATCAAGGAATTCCGCGCGCATCTGGAAGACTGGATCGAACAGCATCCCGATCAGCCGGTTGTGGTTTCGCGCTACGGCAAGGCGATCGAAACCGGCAACCGCAACGGCTATTCCGATCCCATGAGCCAGGAGGCGCAGGCGCGCTATCTTCTTCAGCGCTATAACGCGATCAAGGACGCGGGCATCGCAGGCGGCGTGGTCTGGGCGTTCAACGACTGGAGAAGCGACCGGCCCGTGCTGACCGTGAAGCTCGCGATTCCGGAACTGATGACCGCGGGCATCGTGGAGATGAACCGCGAAAAAAAGATCGCCTTCGACGTCGTGCGCTCGATGTATCTGGGCGAAAAATCGGCCGCGCTGCCCATCGGCACCGCAAGTCCGCAGTCGCCGATCTCGTACGTGCTTGTGGGATTGCTGCTCCTGATCATCTTCGCATGGCTCATCAACTCGAACCGGAGATTCAGGGAAAGCGTGATCCGCGCGCTCTTCCGGCCCTATAATTTCTTCGCCGATGTGCGCGACCAGCGGCTGCTCTCGCCCCTGCATTCGACGCTGCTGGTGATGATCGTCTCTGTGACATTCGCGATCATCTTCTCGAGCATCATCTATCATTACCGGACGAACCCGGCCTTCGATTACGCGCTCACGCATCTTTTGGTGTCCGATTCGGCCAAGTACGCGGCGATCCAGCTCACATGGAACGCTCCGTTCTGCATCCTTGCCGTCTCGGTGTTCATGTTCATCTGGTTTTATCTGGTCACGCTGGTCATACAGGCGATCTCGTTTTTCGTGCGCGCCCGCGTCACGCTCTATCACTCCTACGCCATCTCCGTCTGGTCGACGCTGCCCTGGATCATTTTCATCCCGCTGGGCATGATCATCTTCCGCGTGATGGAAAACGAGGCGTATGTGGTGCCGGTGCTCGTGCTGACCGCGGCGATCTTTCTCTGGATTTTCCTGCGCATGCTCAAGGGCCTGTCGGTCATCTACGACATGCTTCCGGCCAAGGTCTATTTCATCGCATTCTGCGTCGTCGTCTGCATTCTCGGGGGGATCTTCCTGGCGTACGATCATTACTTCTCGACCGCCGCGTATATCGATTATTTTATCACCATGGTAGTGCCGTCCGTGCGCTGAGGCGGGAATCCGCTTTCCGCGCACGGAATCTGTGCATGTGAAGAGTATCCGGAGTGTATGTATCTATCAAACCTTGAAATCGTAGGCTTCAAATCGTTTGCCAACAAAGTCGCACTCTCGTTCGACGCGGGCATCACGGCCATCGTGGGTCCGAACGGATGCGGCAAGACCAACGTCGTCGACGCGATCCGCTGGGCGCTCGGCGAGCAGAAGGCCAGCACGCTGCGCTCGGACAAGATGGAAGACGTCATCTTCAACGGTACGAAAAGCCGCAAGCCGACCGGCATGGCCGAAGTCTCGCTCACGATCCAGAATACGAAGGGCATTCTTCCTCTGGAATATGCGGAAGTGACGATCACGCGAAGGGTCTACCGTTCGGGCGAATCGGAATATTTCCTCAATAAGACGCTCTGCCGATTGAAGGATATCCGCGACCTCTTCATGGATACCGGCATGGGCTCGGACGCCTATTCGGTGATCGAATTGAAGATGGTCGAGATCATCCTGTCGGATTCGCGCGATGAGCGGCGCCGGCTTTTTGAAGAGGCCGCTGGCGTCACCAAATACAAGCACAGAAGGAAGGACGCCTTCCGCAAGCTCGACTCGGTCCAGGCCGACTTGAACCGCGTGAACGACATCATCAAGGAAGTCCAGAAGTCTGTCAACTCGCTCGAGCGCCAGGCCAACAAGGCCGAGCAGTACAACATCCTGACCACGCAGGTGCGCACGCTCGAAGTCGACCTCTACGAGCACGACTATGCGGCGGTGATCGGGCGCATCGGCCCGATGAAGGAGCGGCTCCTGACGGCGACAGAGGAAAAGAACAAGCTCTCGAGCGGACTGTCGGAAGAAGAAGCGACGCTCGATGCCTTAAGAAGCGAGCTGGGAGAGCTCGAGGATCGTCTGGCCGAGGCGCAGATCGAAGTGACCGAGCAGCAGCAGCGCATCAATCTTGCCCAGCAGCACCGCGTGAAGAATTCCGAACGGACGATCGCGCTCAACAACGCGATCGAGCGCTACGAGCGCGAAAAGATCGAGCTGCGCGATCAGGAAGTCGAACTCCAGAGCCGCATCAACGACGTCACCACGGCGCTTGCCGAAACGGTGAAGAATGTCGAGACGGCATCGGCGCAGTACGCATCGAAAAAGCAGGAGCTCGACGAGTTCACGCTCCAGGTCGATGCGAAGAAGGCGGAGGTCAAAGAGCAGCAGGATAAGGTCATCGCGCTTCTGAACGAGCTTTCGAAGAAGCGCCAGGAGTATGAGCGTGCCAGGGCGCGCGTCGAAAATATCGCCGGCCGCATCGAGTATTCGAGCGAGGAAAACGACGTCTATGCCAACGAAGTGAAGGAAAACGAGCAGATCGTCCAGTCGCTCCTGTCGCAGGACCGGTCGCTGCGCGCGCAGTTTTCGGAAGCGGATCATGCGGCGCATCAGGCCGATACGCAGGTGCAGTCGCTCCAGAAGGAAATCGCCGCGCTCAAAAACCGCGAGCTCGAGTTGAGAGGCATTGCAGACCGGAAGCGCTCGAGGCTCGATTTCCTCACGCATCTGGTGGAAAGTCACGACGGCTTCTCGGAAGGCGCGAAGTATCTGCTTCAGCACGACACGTGGAAATCGTCCATGCTCACGACCGTGGCCGATTCGCTCTCGACCGACGCCCAATACCGCCTGGCGATCGCATCCGTGCTCGGCGAAGCGGCCAATTACATGGTCGTCGCCTCGATGGAGGAAGCCCGGCAGGGCATCGAACTTCTGAAGCAAAGCGGCAAGGGCCGCACGACATTTATCTGTCTGGACAAGGTTCCGGCATCATCCAATGCCGCCCGGAAGCGTCCGGCGCACGATGGCATCGTCGCCTGGGCGCGCGAGGCGATCACCTGCGACGCGCAGTATGCGGCGCTCTCCGATCATCTTTTGAACGATGTCGCGATCGTGCGCGATGTCCGCTCCGCTTCCGATGTCCTGGCCTCGCATCCGGGCATCACCTGCGTCACGCTCGAAGGCGAAGTCCTGACCTCTTCCGGCGTGCTCAAAGGCGGCTCGGTCCGCGCCGAAGACGGCGGCATGATCGGCAAGAAAAATCAGATCGCCGAGCTCACCGCCGAACTCGAGGCGGTCGAAGAGGAGCTCGAGACGCTCCGCGACGACATCCGGAAGAACGAAGCCTCGCTTGCCTCGATCGACGTGAAGGCGCTGACATCCAAGGCCAAGAAGATCGAACAGGAGATGACCGGCGTCGAGATGCGGATCGCGCAGATCGAATACGAGAAGAAGCGCATCGAAGAGAACATCCAGCGCAATCGCTCGGAAAGCGAACGGCTGAGCGCCGAAGCGGCGGAATTGCAGAAGGAACTTGCTGCGCTGCAGCCCGAGATCGAGCATCTCGAGCAGGAAAAAAGCTCGGCCGAGCAGCAGTCCGGCGCCGCCACCTCCGAGCTCGAGACGATGGAAGTGCTCTGGGGGCAGTACGCCGAAGTGGCCAACAAGGCGCAGATGGAACTGTTGCAGCTGGAAAACGACGAGAAAAACTACGCGCGCGAGCTCGAATACACGCACGCGACGATCAAAAATATCCATACGACGCTCGCCCAGCGCGATATCGACATCGAGACGGCCGACAAGGATATCGAGCGCCTCTCCGTCGAGCTCTCGGAAAACGAGACCGAACTGACGCGGCTCAATACGGAACTGAAAAAGATCGCCGAGCACCGCAAGGTGGTCGAAGGCGAATATACGGCCAAGCGCAACCAGATGCACACGATCGAGCTTCGGATCAAGGACGAGCGCCGGGCGCATGAGACATCGATGGGACTGGCCCACGAGCTCGAGATGAAGATTTCGGAGCTCGCGCTCACGGCGCAGAACCTCATCATGCGCGCCAAGGACGAGCTCGAGCTCGCGCTCGAGCTCAAGGAATATCCCGAGGACGATCCCTTCAACATCGATGCGGCGCGCGAAGAAGTGCGCGCGCTCAAGGAGAAGATCCGTTCGCTCGGCGCGGTGAACTTCCAGGCCTTCGACGAATTCCAGAAGGAGAAGGAGCGTCATGACTTCATCGTGAGCCAGAGGGACGACCTGATCGAGGCCGAAAAGACGCTCGTCTCGACGATCGATGAAATCAATTCGACGGCGCAGCGCGAATTCCTCTCGACATTCGGAAAGATCCGCGACAACTTCATCGCCACATTCAAGGGACTCTTTGAAGAAGGCGACGAGTGCGACCTGAAGCTCGAGGAAGGCGTCGATCCGCTGGAGGCGCGCGTCGAGATCATCGCCAAGCCCAGGGGCAAGCGTCCCACATCGATCGACCTGCTCTCGGGCGGAGAGAAGACGCTCACGGCCATCGCGCTGCTCTTTGCGATCTATCTCGTGAAGCCGTCGCCCTTCTGTATTCTCGATGAAGTCGATGCGCCGCTGGATGATTCGAATATCGACCGCTTCTCGCGCATCATCCGGAAGTTCGCCGACAACACGCAGTTCATCGTCGTGACGCACAACAAGCGCACGATGGAATCAGCCAATTCGATGTACGGCGTGACGATGGAAGAGCAGGGCATCTCGAAGCTGGTCTCGGTCCGGTTCAATGAGAACAAAGTGGCGAAGAACTGACCGTGAAGCCTGAGCTCACATACACCGTCTTCACCGATTTCGACGCCACGATCACGCGCGAGGATATCGGAGACAATCTCTTCCGCGTCTTCGGCGAGTATGAAGCGTGCGTCGGGAATTACCGGCTCTTCCGCGAAGGCAGGCTCGATGCCAGGGAGTGCTGGCGGCGCAACTGCGCCACGATCGGCACATTGACGAAGGAAGAGCTCTTCCGGTATGTCGACGGCGTGGAAGCCGATTCCGCATTCCCGCTCTTTGCGGATTTCTGCCGGGCGAAAGGGATTCCCGTCGCGGTCGTCTCGGACGGATTCGATGTGTATATCGAGCGCGTGCTGTCGCGCATCGGGCTTTCCCATCTGCCCGTCTACAGCAACAGGCTTTCCTTTGCCGAGGACGGGACGCTTGTGCCCGAATTCCCGCACACGGATGCCGAATGCGCCGCATGCGCCAACTGCAAGCGCAATCACCTGCTCACGCATGCGTCGGAAACGGAAGTGATCGTCTACATCGGCGACGGGCATTCGGACTGCTGTCCGGCGCGCTTTGCCGATGTGGTCTTCGCCAAAGCGACGCTGCTGAAATATTGCGAGCGGGAAAATATCACGTACCACCGGTTCGAAACATACCGCGATGTGCTTGGCGCATTCCGGCACATGGTCGAGACCTCCGCGCCGCGCAAACGGCGCACCGCGGAACTGGCACGCAACGACATTTACATGCAAGGATAACGACTGATTTTATGGACGTCCGACAGAAAATATTCGAACTCCGCGGCTATACGCCCATTCCATTCATACTCCTGATGCTGATTTACGCCGAGCCCACGTGGGGCTCGATCGCCGCCGGACTCGCCATCGCGCTGGCAGGCGAGGCGCTCCGATTCTGGGGCGTCGCCATCGTGGGCACGGAGACCAGGACGACGGGCCCCGTGGGCGCCACGAATCTGATCACCGACGGGCCCTTTGCCTATGTGCGCAACCCGCTCTATGTCGGCAACATGACGATTTATTTCGGCTTCGGCATCATGTCCAATGCGCTCATGCCGTGGCTTGCCGTGATTGCGCTCGTGTATTTCATCGTGCAGTATCACCTGATCGTCTCGCGCGAAGAGGAGCATCTTCGCGCCGCATTCGGTGAAGAGTATGCGCGCTACTGCGCCAATGTGCCGCGCTTTTTCCCGCGCTTCACGCCGTATCAGGCGGAGCGTTCGTTCCACCGTGATCCCGATGTGAAGCGCGGCTTTGAATCCGAGCGCCGCACGCTTCAGGCCTTCGGCATCATATTCACGCTCATCGTGCTGCGCGCCATTTTGCGCTGAGGCCCGGAAGCCTTTCACCAAACGACCGTCACAGACACAAGGGGAGGATGATGAAACGGGTGATGATCATAGCCGGCGAGGCATCCGGCGATGCGCACGGGGCGGGAGTGGTGCGCGAGCTGAAGCGTGCGGCGCCGGAGATGGACATCTTCGGCATCGGCGGAGACAAGATGGAGCGCGAGGGCATGACGCTCACATTCCATGTGCGCGAGATGTCGTTCATGGGATTTGTGGAAGTGCTGCGGCATCTTCCGCTCATCCGCCGTGTGGAGCGCACGCTCGAAGCGCTGTTGAAGACGAGAAGGCCCGATGCGGTGCTCCTGATCGATTATCCGGGATTCAATCTCCGCTTTGCGCGCATCGCAAAGCGCGCGGGCGTGAAGGTGTTCTATTACATCAGCCCGCAGGTCTGGGCGTGGAAGAAGGGCCGGCTCAAAAAAATGCCCGCCCTCATCGACAAGATGATGGTGATCCTGCCCTTTGAAGAGCGGCTGTACAAGGAGCACGGCATTCCGGTCGAGTTTGTGGGCCATCCGCTTCTGGAAGAGTTGCATGTCGATGAATCGAGAGAGGAATTCTGCAGCCGCATCGGCGTCGATCCGGCAAGAAAGATCATCGCGCTGATTCCCGGCAGCCGCAATCAGGAAATCCGCCGGCTCTTTCCGCCGATGCTCGAGGCGGCCGAACTATTGCGCAAGAATCATCCGATCGAGATCGTGGTCGCGGCCGCGCCCTCGATTCCCGTCACGCTCTATCGGGAGATGATACGTCAGGCGGAACAGGGAAGCGATGCCGACACTGTGTCTGTGGCGCACGCCTCCATGACGGTGAAGGTCGCCGAGAATTCGACGCATGCGCTCATGAAGTTCGCCTATGCGGCCATCGTGACCAGCGGCACCGCGACGCTGGAAACGGCATGTTTCGGCACGCCGATGGCGGTGGTGTATAAGACGTCGTGGATCACGTATTGGCTCGCCCGGCTTGTGGTGCGCATCGACACGATCTCGCTGGTCAATATCCTTGCCGGCAGGAAGGTCGTGCCCGAGCTCATACAGCATGAGGCCGGGCCGGAACGCATCGCACGCGTGATCGGGCGCTACCTCTCCGATTCAGCGCACTATGAAACAGTCCGCGCCGAACTCTCACGCGTCACGGAGATGATGGGAGAGCCCGGCGCATCGAAAAAAGTCGCCGAGGCGCTGCTCGATGCCTGAAGCCCGGAGGGACATTCCGCTTCTGCGGCGGATGGGGTATCGGGCGCTGGCATCTCTGGCGCGGCTCATCTGCCTGTCGCTTCGCCTGCGGCGCGAGAACGCCGGAGCGCTCGAGGCGATACGCGCCGAAGGGAAAAATTGCGTGATCGCCTTCTGGCACGGCTCGATGATTCCGGGATGGTTCTTCCACCGTCCGGAAGGAGAGGAACAGGCCTCGGCGCTGGTGAGTTTGAGTAAAGATGGAACGATCCTTGCATCGGTTCTGGAAGACTGGGGCTTCGAGCTCATCCGCGGGTCCAGCCATGTGGGAGGACGCGAGGCGCTCCACCGCATGACCGACCTCGTAAAGGAAGGGCGGACGCTCGTCATGACGCCCGACGGTCCGCGGGGTCCCCGGCATGTGATGAAAGCCGGCGCGGCCCTGGCCGCACATCGTGCGGGAGTGCCGCTGGTGATGGCGGGCATCGCCATCGAGCGGAAGAAAGTGTTCCCGAAAAGCTGGGACAAGTTTGAAATGCCGCTGCCGTTTTCGCGCGTGTGCATCTGGTATGACACTCCCTTCATGCCGGAGAGCGATGGAAGCGGCGCACAGGAACCGGACCGCCAGGCCTTCGAGCAATGGATCCGTACGCTTGAAGCACGGTTGAATGATCTGCAGACGAAAGCGCATCGCGCGCTCGGCATCCAGGAGCCATACGACACATGAAGCCTCACAGGATTCTTTATCCCTTCTCGCTTCTCTATGGCGCGGTGATGACGATACGGAATGCGTTCTTTGAGAACAAGCTTTTGAAGCGCGAGGAAGCCGGCGTGCCCGTCATCTCGATCGGCAATCTGACCACAGGCGGCACCGGAAAGACGCCCCTCGTGGAACTGACTGCCGCCCTGGTGCGCGACTCGGGCATCCGCACAGCCATCGTGAGCCGGGGATATGGGAGAGCCTCATCGGGACTCGTTGTCGTCTCGGACGGCACGCGCCTGGTTGCCGATGCCGCGCAGGCAGGCGACGAGCCGCACCAGTTGGCCGAGGCCCTGCCGGGTGTTGCGGTGATCGTGGATGAAGTGAGAGCCAGAGGCGCGCGCTATGCCGTCGAAAATTTCAATGCAGGCTGCCTCATACTCGATGACGGATTCCAGCACCGGTCGCTCGATCGTTCGCTCGATATCGTGGTGATCGACGGCTCGCAGGATCTCTTTTCGATGCCGATGCTTCCCTCCGGGTACAGGCGAGAGCCATTGAGCGCGCTGAAACGGGCCGGAGCGTTCATCATCACGAAAGCCGATGATCCTGCACGAGTTGAAACACTTCGTGCACGACTGCGCGCGTATACGGCGGCGCCCGTCTTTCTCGGCACATACGAGCCGGTGGCGCTCTGCACGATGGGCCGGGCCGAGAGTGCATCGCCCGATACGATCAAAGGCCTGCGTGTTGCGGCATTCTGCGGCATCGGACAGCCCGAAAACTTCCGCCGGACGCTCGAAGCGCTCGGGGCGGATGTGGCGGCATTCAAGGCGTTTGCCGATCACCATGCCTATACGATGGAAGAATGCCAAGGGCTCGAGCGCCTGAGGCGCGAGACGGGAGCAACGATTCTTGTGACGACGGAAAAGGATGCGCACCGCCTCTCGGGACTCACGGCGTGCAGATCCGGAGAATCCGTCCGCTTTGTGAAGATGCGCGCTGCGATCCGCGAGCACGAAGAATTTCATGCGCTCATTGCCGGCACGGCTGCCGGACAGTGTGTGTGAAGAGCGCGCGCTGAAGATTCATTCTATACTACTCTGCGCCTGTAAGCGCAGGGGTTTCTGTTTCACTAACAGGCCGCTTCGGCCGCAAAGGACCACTTCAATGAAACTTTCCGACTTCAAGTATCCCTTACCGCGCAATCTTGTTGCGAAGTATCCTGCGTCCCCGCGTGATCACTCGCGGTTGATGGTGCTGAATCGTGCCGATGAAACGATCGAAGACCGCCGCTTCAGCGACATCGTCGACTACTTCAAGAAGGGCGACACGCTGGTGGTCAACGAGACGAAGGTCTTTCAGGCGCGTCTCTTCGGAAAGAAGGAAAAGACGAACGCCAAGATCGAGGTCTTCCTGCTGCGCCAGTTGAACGTCGAAGACAACATCTGGGACGTGATCGTCGATCCGGCGCGCAAGGTCAGAATCGGCAACAAGATCTATTTCGACGACGGGCAGCTCTGGTGCGAGGTGATCGACAATACGACATCGCGCGGGCGCACGGTGCGCTTCAACTATACGGGCGACTTCTTCAAGGTGATCGACCGGATCGGACAGACGCCGCTTCCGTATTACATCAAGCGCGATCCCACGCCGAAGGACAAGGAAGCCTATCAGACCGTCTTCGCAAAGACCGTGGGCGCCGTGGCCGCTCCGACAGCCGGACTCCATTTCACCAAGCCGCTGATCAAGAAGCTCGAGAAAAAGGGCGTGAAGGTCGCTCCGGTGCTCCTGCATATCGGACTCGGCACATTCCGCACGGTCGAAGTGGAGGATCTCACGAAGCACAAGATGGATTCCGAATATTTCGAGGTCTCGGCCGAATCCGCGCTGACGGTCAACAAGTCGATCGATTCGAGGAACAACGTCTTCGTCTGCGGCACCAGCGCCACGCGCGCCGTCGAAAGCTGCGTCACGACAGACGGGCATCTGAAGATGGGACGCGGCTGGACCGACAAGTTCATCTTCCCGCCGTATGATTTCAAGGTTGCCGACAAGCTCATTACGAATTTCCACATGCCCGAATCGACGCTCCTGATGCTCGTGGCGGCCTTCGCCAATCACGAATTCATCATGCGCGCCTATAAACAAGCAATCAAGAAAGGATACCGCTTCTACAGTTACGGCGACGCGATGCTGATTCTCTGATTTTTTTCAGAAAACCGGCTGTATCGTATAGACATCGTGTGAACGATCCGGGCGTAGAGACTTATGTTCAGCCTGCAGCTCTTATTTTTTGTCGGCGTCAATGTTGCGCTCGTCGGGGCCTTTGCGTTCCTGATGCGGCGCAAGAATATGCTGTCGTATTTCGAGAACAGCAGATGGTGGCTCACATGGCTGTCCGTGGCCATCATCACGTTGATGGATGAATTGACGTCAATCTTTTATGCGCCGAGCGAAGCCTTCCGCTTCATCGGCTATCATGCCATCGTTTTCATTGCGGTCACCTCCGTGCTCATGCGCATGCTTTCCTGGCGCATGACGGAGATCGCCGAAGTCCTCGAGCTCCACGGCGTCAGGGGCGGAGGCGTCTATTCATTCTCGTATCTGGTATTGGGCCCGACGATTTCCTTTGTGGCTGTCAGCTCGATCATCGTCGATTATGTGCTCACCGCGTCGATTTCGACGGTGAGCGCGGTCGAAAACGGCATGTCGTTTTTCGCCATGGGTCCCGGCGGCAAGTACATCCTGCAGGTGGGCATCATCTGGCTTGTGGCGGGATTGAACATCCTGGGCATCAAGGAAAACGCCAAGGTGACATTCGGCATTTTTGTCGTGGCGGCCTTCGTGCTGATCAATCTCCTGGCCGGCGGCATGGCCAATATGACAGCCCCGAACTGGCAGACGATCGGCCATTCGATCGTCGATGTGGGCAAGATCTTCGACAACAACCACTGGATCAACACCTACTATCTCATCATCGTCGGCATCTCGAGCTGTATCCTTGCCTATTCGGGCATCGAATCGGTCGTGCAGACGGCGGGCCTCGTGAAATCCTGGCGCGACGTCCACAAGGCCTATCTCTTCCTGGCCTTCACCACCGGCATTTTCACGCCGCTGCTGGCGATGGTCGTGCTCTCCTCGAACATCAATATTTCGGAGCACGAGACCGATCTCATCACGCAGTTCGCCCAGACCGTGGGCGGCGTGCCCTTCGGCATCCTGGTGGGCGCGATGGCGAGCATTCTGCTGATCATGGCCGTCAACACGGCCTATGTGGCCTCGAGCGAGCTCATGGAGCGCGTGGCGCACCGCTACGGCTTCCACTGGATCATCAAGACGAACAAGCGTCAGTCGCTCTACCGCATCCATGTGGCCAATGCGGTCTTCTTCACGTTCATCATCACGATCACCGGCGGCAGCCAGAAGATCCTGGCCGAAATGTACGCGCTCGGCCTCATCGCGAGCTTCACGATCAACATGGGCAGCCTGCTGATCTACCGCTATTCGAAGGGCACATCGGACGTGCGCGCCTACAATACGTCGCGCTCGCTGACGCTCGTGCTCTTTGCGGTCTTCGCCTCGAGCTTCCTCTATCTTGCCTATCACAAGCCCTTCGGCACGATGCTCTGGACGACGGTCACCGCGGCCTTCCTGTTTGTCGGACTGCGTGTGGCAAAGAAGCGTGCCCCCGAGATCAAGCACATACAGCAGACCGATGTGCCGCTCAATATGATCTTCTTTCTGGCCGAATCGGATTCGGACGAAATCGACATTTATTTCCGCCGTCCGCTCGAGAACGCGCCGGAGCAGCAGGGCGCCACATCGGCCTACATCAGCCTCTATTCGCCGCGCCAGGGAGGCATTCCGGAAAAGATGGCGCCGAATCATTTCCGGTTTTCCAATCAGCGCAAGACGCTCTACGAAGGCATCACCGAGATCCTCTATACGCTCGATTACGAGCTGCCGGACAAGAAGATCGTCGTGCATTTCGGATGGCCTCTTTCATCGTGGCTCGACAGACTGTCGACCGGCGTGATGGTCTTTTCGATCATGCGTCTGCCGAAGATCTTCCCGCGCTTCACATTCGTCATCGAATATTTCGGCAAGCCGAAGGAGCCGCCTCTTCCCGAGACGACGGCCGGCTCGGTCAACGAGCTGCTGCCGTAAGGGACATAAAACCGTCTGACTATGCACACAAGCGTCATCATCCCGGCTGCCGGCATCGGCGAACGCATGGGCTCCGCCATCGGCAAGCAGTTTCTTTCGATCAAAGGAACGCCGATTATCATCCATACGCTCCGCTGCTTCCAGGCAAGCGACGCAATCGACGAGATCATCATCGTCACGCGCGAAGAGTCCTTCGCGATGCTCGAAACGCTGCTTGCCGAAGCCTCGCTCTCGAAGGTCCGTCCGTTGGTGAAAGGGGGAGCGCGCCGCCAGGATTCTGTGGCACACGGTCTCGCGGCCGTGGCGCCTTCGACCGAGATCGTGCTTGTGCACGATGCGGTCCGGCCCTTCGTCCGCGCTTCGACGATCGCCCAGGTCGCGGATGCCGCGCGCCACTTCGGCGCGGCCATCGCCGCCGTGCGTGCCAAGGATACGATCAAGCAGGCGGGCACGGACGGACGCGTGGCTGCAACGCTCGACCGTTCGCTTCTGTGGAATGTGCAGACCCCTCAGGGCTTCCGCACCGAACTCCTGCGCGAAGCGTACGCCCGGGCGCTTGAGGAGAATTTTGATGCCACGGACGATTCGATGCTTGTCGAGCGTCTCGGCATTCATCCGGTGATCGTCGAAGCAAGCTATGAGAATATCAAGATCACGACGCCGGATGATCTGCTTCTGGGCGAACTATTGGCAGAGCGTTCGATGTTCCGCTGAAGCACGCGCTGTTTATTTTCCCGGCGCAGCGTCCGCAAGAATGTGATCGGCCGCAAAGCGGACGATTGAGTCTTGATTTTCTCATACAAATTGTAGTATTATTGAAAAAGCATCCTGCCGGCCACGGGCATCGGTGCCACAGTCAGTGAACAACAGTGGACATGTAGAATATCTACCGATAGCGAATTGTGATCGCGATAGTATGAGGACCGTATGTGGAATCTGTTGATCGTCGTTGTCTTGAGTTATCTTGTCGGATCCATCCCCACCAGCATCATCGCCACGAAAATCGCCCGTGCAGGCGACATCCGTAAGTTCGGCTCCGGCAATGCCGGCGGCACGAATGTGCTGCGCATGCTCGGGTGGAAAGTCGGATTGGCCGTGATTTTGTTCGACCTGTTTAAAGGCGCCGTCTCGGCCTACTACATTCCCCGGATCTTCTGGGAGCCGGGACTTCCGTTCCAGAACCAGACGCCGTTTGCCGATTTCACCGTCGTGCAGATCATCTGCGGCGTGGCCGCGATTCTCGGGCATATCTGGACGCTCTTTGCCGGATTCAAGGGCGGCAAGGGCGTTGCCACAGGCGCCGGCATGCTGCTGAGCCTTGCTCCCGTGGAGTTTGCCGTGGCGCTGGCCGTGTTCGGACTTGTCTTCACCGCCTCGCGCTATGTGTCGCTCGGATCGATCTCCGGCGCGCTCGCCTTCCCGCTGACGATGTTCTTCCGCGAGAATGTCTTCAACGTGCAGATCCAGGGCTATCATACGCTGATCTTTTTTGCCATCGGCACGTCGCTCCTGCTCATCTATACGCATCGTGAGAACATACAGCGGCTGATCGACGGCACCGAAAGCAAGCTGACGAGTTTCCGCGGCTCACACAAACGAAAATAAACCGATCAAGACCGAGTCCATCATATGCGCATAGCAGTCTTAGGGGCCGGAAGCTGGGGTACGACGCTGGCCATCCTCCTGTCTGAAAATTTTCATGAAGTGACACTCTGGACGTTCCTGCCGGAGCATGCATCGCAGATGCAGGCTACGCGCACGAATCCGGATTTTGTTCCCGGCACGGTCATTCCGCAGCAGATCGAGATCACGAGCGACATCGACAAGGCGGCATACAAAAAGGATCTCATCGTGGCCGCGGTGCCGTCGCAGTTCCTGCGCTCGGTACTGAAGGATATCGCGCATCACGACCTGTCGCAGACGATCATCGTCAATGTGGCCAAGGGCATCGAGAACACATCGCTCAAAACGATGAGCGAAGTGATGCTCGATGTGCTCAAAAGCGAGAAGAAGCAGAACCTGGCGATCGTCTCCGGTCCCAGCCATGCAGAAGAAGTGGTCAAGAAGATTCCGACCGCGGTCGTATCGGCGGGCTTCACCATGCGCACGGCGCGCATCGTGGCGCAGGCATTCAGTACGCCGTATTTCCGCGTCTACGTGTCGGACGACATCCGCGGCGTCGAACTCGGAGGCGCGCTCAAGAACGTGATCGCCATCGGCGCCGGCGTCGTCGACGGTGCGGGCTTCGGCGACAACACGAAGGCCGCCATCATCACGCGGGGCATCGCCGAGATGACGCGCCTGGGCGACCGGATGGGGGCGCTGCCGCGCACATTCTCCGGACTCTCGGGCGTCGGAGACTTGATCGTCACCTGCATGAGCAAGCATTCGCGCAACCGCTACGTCGGGGAGGAGCTCGGCAAAGGCCGCAAGCTCGACGAGATCATCAACGAGATGAAGATGGTGGCCGAAGGCGTCGCCACATGCCGCTCGGCCGTCGATCTGGCGACGAAGCATCATACGCAGATGTCGATCTTCTCGCAGGTCTACGACATCATGTTCAACGGCAAGGATCCGCAGTCGGCGATGCACGAGCTCATGAGCCGCGAGATCAAAGGCGAGATTTGACATAGCCGGCCATGGCCTCTGACACCATATCGCCTCTGCAGGCAATCCGCGGCATCGGTCCGATGCGCGCTTCGGCGCTCAGGGATGCCGGCATCGATACGGTCCAGAAGCTCCTCTATTACTTCCCCTACGATTACCTCGACCGCTCGCGCATCACGAAAATCCGCGACCTCCCGAAATTCGTCCGCTCCGGCGCCGAAGTGACCGTGATCGGATCGGTCTTCCGGATGGAAGTGCGCTACACGCGCATGAAAAAGAAGATCTTTTTTCTGACGCTGCAGGACGACACGGGATTTCTTTCCTGCGTCTTCTTCCGCGGCGTGGACTACTTCCAGAAAATGTTCGAGATCGGCGATGTGCTGGCCGTCTCGGGGATGCCCGAGTTCGACCGCATGAACCGCGTGCAGTTCACGCATCCCGACTACGACCGGCTCTCGATGAAGGATGCGGAGGACGATACCGACTGGGGATCGCTTCTGAACACGGGAGCGATCATCCCGAAATATTCCTCGAGCGAGGAACTGAAGAGCGCCGGACTCGATACGCGCGGCTTCCGCAAGATCATCCGCGCCGCGCTGGCAAGCCATCTTCCGGCGCTTTCGGAGCACATGCCCGATGAGATCCGCCACAAATACCGGCTCAACGACATCCGCACCGCCGTCTCACAGATGCATTTCCCGAAATCCTATGCCGATCGAGAGCAGGCACTGCGCCGATTGAAGTTCGACGAGCTCTTTTATTTCGAGCTCCTGATGGCCTATAGAAGGCGCGAGCTCAAAGGCGGACTCCACGGCATTCAATTCCGGACCGATTCCGAGCTCTCCGAATCGATGATCCGGAATCTTCCCTTCGAGCTCACGGCGGCACAGCGCCGCGTGATCGCCGAAATCAAGGCGGATATGGAGTCGTCTGCGCCGATGAACCGGCTTTTGCAGGGCGATGTGGGAAGCGGCAAGACCGTCGTCGCCCTGGCCTCGATGCTTATCGCGGTCGATAACGGGTATCAGGCGGCGCTCATGGCGCCCACCGAAATTCTTGCCGAGCAGCACTGGAGAAGCATCCGGCAGTTTCTTGACCTCCTGAATGTGAACGTGCGGCTCCTGGTCGGGGCGCAGAAAAAGAAGCTCCGCGCCGACATCCTGGAGGATATCCGCCGGGGCTCGGCCCAGATCGTCGTCGGCACGCATGCCCTGTTGCAGGAGCATGTGGAATTCGCCGATTTGGGCTTCGTCGTGATCGACGAACAGCACCGCTTCGGCGTCGCACAGCGCGCCACGCTCAGAGAGAAGGGCACGCTCAATCCCGATGTGCTCGTCATGACGGCGACTCCCATTCCGCGCACGCTCGCTCTCACGGTCTACGGCGATCTCGACGTGTCGGTGATCGACGAACTGCCGGCAAACCGCATGCAGATCCGCACGGCGATCCGCCGCGACAAGGACAAGGAGAAAATCTACGCCTTCATACGGACGGAAGTGCAGCGCGGACGCCAGGCCTACATCGTCTACCCCTTGATCGAGGAATCGGAAAAGACCGATCTGCGAGCGGCCACCGCGGAATTCGAACGCTTCCGCACGGCGATCTTTCCCGAGCTGAAGGTGGGGCTCCTGCACGGGCGCATGGCATCGGATGAAAAAGACGAGCTCATGATGAAGTTCAAGCGCCGCGAGATCGACATCCTGGTGGCCACAACCGTGATCGAAGTCGGCATCGATGTGCCCAATGCGACGATCATGGTGATCGAGAACGCCGAGCGCTTCGGACTCTCGCAGCTGCATCAGCTCAGGGGCCGCGTCGGGCGCGGCGCCGAGCAGTCGTATTGCATTCTTCTGCAGGGAAACGGACCGGAGAAGAAGGCGAAGGGGGGAAGCCAGATCGAGCTCATTGCCGATACGCTCGAGGCGAAGAAGGAGATCGCCGCGATGACGCGGCGGCTTGAAACGATGGCATCGACCAACGACGGCTTCCGCATCGCCGAGGTCGATCTCGAGCTCAGGGGCTCGGGCGAATTCTTCGGCACGCGACAGAGCGGTCTGCCGGAATTCAAGGTGGCGAACATCGTCACCGATGCCGAACTCCTGTCGCTTGCCCGAGCGGAAGCCTTCTCCGTCATCGCGCATGATCCGTCGCTCGGCGATCCCGTGCATGAAGCGATGCGCCGCCACTTCGAACTCACATACAAAGACCTGCTCTCCTTCGTGCGCGTCGGTTGATCTCTCTCTCGAGCGCACTCCTCTCGTTGTCATCATCGCATGCGATGCCTGATGAAAAAAAATGTGAACCATTGAATGATGCTCGCTGTTGTGAAGTATAGATGATGCATCGTGCGTCATGATGATTAATTTTTTTTTATCATGCATCGATCGCGTACTTTTTTCTTGACTACAACTAATAGAACATTATATTAGTAACAAGAAAATAATTTTTCGAAAATTTTTTTTCAACGCGATTATTTTCTCATCGTCACTCACGAACATAGAAAGGTATCGACGTTTTTCTGATACACCTCTAAATGGAAATAGCACTCGTGTACAACTTGAAGAAGGAAGGATCAGAAGTCGCAGAGCCCGATCCGCAGCCTTCGAGTCAGAACATCGCAGATGTCAGCACGCAAGTTCGCTTCACTTCAACGAGCGCCGATGCGTACGCGGAATGGGACACGATCGAAACGATCACGGCCGTCCGCGACGCACTTGCCCTTCGACACAAAGTGACGATGATCGAAGCCGATGCAGATGCCTTCGAGAAGCTCCGCCGGACGCGCCCCGCGATGGTGTTCAATATCGCGGAAGGCCAATACGGCGTTTCGCGCGAAGCGCAGATCCCGGCAATCCTTGAGATGCTCAACATCCCGTATACCGGATCCGACGCACTGACGCTCGGCATCTGTCTCGATAAATCCCGCGCCAAAGAAATTCTGTCCCACTACTCGATCCCGACGCCGAAATTTTCCGTCATCAGCCGCCTGAGCGAGCTTTCCGTTTCCGATCATCCGCTGCCCTGCATGGTGAAGCCGTTGTATGAAGGCTCAAGCAAAGGCATCTTCGACGCTTCGCTCGTCCGTACGGAAGCAGAGCTCATTGCGCAGGTCGAGCGCGTCACGAATGTCTACGGCCAGCCCGCCCTTGTCGAAGAGTTCCTTCCGGGACGCGAATTCACCGTGGCCATGCTCGGCAACGGCGATGACGTGCGCGTCCTGCCCATCGTCGAAATCCGGTTCGGATCGCTGCCCGAGGGCGTCAATCCCATCTATTCGTACGAAGCGAAATGGATCTGGGACCAGGCGGACAACCCGCTGGATATTTTCGCCTGTCCGGCCCCGCTTGCGCCCGAACTTCAGGCCTCGATCGAGAAGCTCTGCCGCGACGCCTATCGGGTGCTTCGCTGCCGGGACTGGTCGCGCATCGATGTGCGCCTGGATGCGGAAGGCGAGCCCCATATTATCGAAATTAACCCTCTTCCGGGCATTTTGCCGAATCCGGAGGAGAATTCCTGCTACCCGAAGGCCGCGCGCGCTGCCGGGCTCTCCTACCAGGAGATGCTCAATGCCGTGCTCGATGCGGCCTGCCGGCGCTATCAGCTATCGGATGGAAACGCATGAAAGACCAGCTCCACGTCTCTATTATATATAACGAGCCTGTCGTTTCGACCGATGGCGGTCCCCGCTACGTTTCGGAAACAGGGGTGCTGGAGACGACCGGCTCCTATGAGGCGGCGCACGAGGCCGGACTGATCGACATGTCGGAAGTGGGCGTCCTCGAACAGAAGGAAGACATCGAAAGCGCGCTCAAGCTTCTGGGCTACCGCACGACGATCTTCAATGTGACCAACGACATCAACCGGTTCATGGAATTTTTGCGCGACGAGCGCCCCGATGTCGTCTTCAACATGGTCGAAAGCCTTGGCGACCAGGCCATACACGAAATGCACGTGGCCGGCATGTATGAACTGCTGCAGATCGCCTACACGGGCGCCGGTCCGATGACGCTGGGCACGTGTCTGAACAAGGCGCGCACCAAGCAGATTCTCGCCTATCACGGCATCATGACGCCGAAATTCTTTTTGACGGAAACCGGAGCCGACTGCGCCGAGAAATCGCGCGCGCTGTCCTATCCGATGATCGTGAAGCCGGCCCTGGAGGATGCGAGCGTCGGCATCGACAACGCGTCGATCGTCTATACGGCTGAAGCGCTCGCAGAGCGCGTGCGCTATGTCATCGCGAAGTTCGAACAGCCCGCCCTTGTCGAGGAATACATCGAGGGCCGCGAGCTCAATGTGGCCATTCTCGGCGACCGCACGCCCGAAGTGCTGCCGATTTCCGAGATCGATTTTTCGGCGCTGCCTGAGGAGATGCCGAAGATCGTGACCTATAACGCGAAGTGGATGCACAATACGCCGGAGTTCCACGGCACCGTCGGCAAATGTCCGGCTGTGCTGCCGCAGGATGTCGAATCGCGCGTGAAGACGATGGCGCTCGAGGCCTTCCAGATCATGGGATGCCGCGACTATGCGCGCGTGGATATACGGCTCTCGGCGCAGAACGTGCCGTATGTGATCGAAGTCAACCCGAATCCGGATATCTCGCACGATGCCGGGTTCATGCGCTCGGCCAAGACATCGGGCCGCACGTTCTCGGACGTCATACAGACGATCATCGAATGCGCGGTGGCGCGGCATCGTCTTTCAAAGCCGCTATGATGATCCGCGCATTGAAGCCGGACGACCGTCCTGTGCTCGTGGATATTCTGGGGAGAACCGGGGTGTTCTCCGATGAAGAGCTCGCAATCGCACTCGAGCTCATGGATGCGGCGATAGACAATCCCGCACAGAAAGATTATGTGTTCTTCGTCGCGGCGGATGAGGCGGACATTGCCGAAGGATATGTCTGCATCGGGCCGACGCCGGCGACGAAGGGAACGTTCGATTTGTATTGGATCGCCATCGATCCGCTGCGCTACGGAAAAGGCGCAGCATCCCGGCTCATGAAGGCTGCGGAAGACTATATCTGCGCTCACGGCGGCACGCTCGTGATCGTCGAAACATCATCGACGCCGAAGTACGACCGCACGCGCGCATTTTATTGCAAGGAAGGATACGCCGAGCTGGCGCGTATCCGGCAGTACTACAAACCGGATGATGACCTGGTCATCTTCGGCAAATATTTTCCAACTACATAAGGCTCGTTGTTTATGGAACTCTGGCAAGAGATGCTGCGCGCGAGCGTGGACAGCGGAAAAGATTTGGTCGAACGCTTCGGATTCGACACTGGTCTTGCCGACAAGCTGAATTCCTTATTTCATATACGCATCAACCCGTACTACCTCAGTCTGATCCGCTTTCCCGGCGATCCGATCTGGAAGCAGTGCATTCCCGACGCCAAGGAGCTGGAAGAGGACAACCTCCCGGCCGACCCCCTGAACGAAGAAGGCGATTCGCCGGTGCCCTCGATCACGCACCGGTATCCGGACCGCGTGCTCTTTCTGACGACGAGCCAGTGCTCGATGTACTGCCGCTTCTGCACGCGCAAGCGCAAGGTGGGGGATTCGGGCAAGATCAGCATGAAATACATACAGACCGGACTCGACTACATCGCGGCGCATCCCGAAATCCGCGACGTGATCCTCTCGGGCGGCGATCCGTTGATGCTCACCGACTCGAATCTGGAAAAGATCCTCTCCGGGCTCCGGGCGATTCCTCATGTCGAGATCATCCGCATCGGCACCAAGATGCCGTGCGTGCTTCCGATGCGCATCACGAAGAAGCTCACGAACATGCTCCGGAAGTACCATCCGCTCTACGTCAACACGCACTTCAACCATCCATGGGAATGCACGGCGGAGGCGAAAAAGGCCTGCGAGATGCTTGCCGATGCGGGCATTCCGGTGGGCAACCAGGCCGTGCTGATGAAGGGCGTCAACGACGACCCCGATGTCATGCTCGAGCTCATGCGCAAGCTCCTGGTCATGCGCGTGAAGCCGTACTATCTCTACCAGGCCGACATCACCAAGGGCGCCAATCACTTCCGCACACCCGTCAGCGTGGGGCTCGACATCATGGACAAGCTCCGGGGCCACACCTCGGGCCTTGCGATCCCGAACTACGTGATCGACGCTCCCGGAGGCGGCGGCAAGATCCCGCTTCTGCCGCAGTACGTGCTGGGGCGCAACGGCAACAACATCATCATGCGCAACTACAAGTACGATATCTATCAATACCCAGACATCGAGGAGGAGGAGCAGGCGCCCGAATCGCAGATGGAAAAGAAATACCTGCGCAAACGCAAGCGTCCGGCGCACAAGAAGACATACCAGCCGGAACAGCAGCAGGCCGAATCGAAATAAGCAGCACCGAAAGAAAAAATCCCGCTCCGGCGGGATTTTTTCTTGGGGAAAGATTTTATATATTTACTCTCATAACCACACTGCTACTCAACTGTCACTTCAAGGGGGAGTTCAAACACTACTATGAAAAATTCACTGCTCGAGAAGATCGACACCAAGGAATTCGTCGTCGGCGTCATTGGCCTGGGGTATGTGGGGCTTCCGTTGAACCTGTGCTATGTGGAAAAGGGCTTCCGCTCGATCGGTTTCGACATCGACGCTTCGAAAGTCAGCGCGCTGGAAGCCGGCCGGTCCTATATCAAGCATATCCCGCCCGGACGCATCGATGCGGCGAACAAATCGGGACTCTTCTGCGTGACGACCGATTTCGCCCGGCTCACAGAATGCGATGCCGTATTGATCGCCGTTCCGACGCCGTTGAACAAGAACCGCGAGCCGGAAATGGAATACATCGTCTCGACCTGCGAGGCGATCGCGCCGCATCTGCGCAAAGGGCAGCTCATTGTGCTCGAGTCGACGACGTATCCCGGCACGACCGAAGAAGTGATGATTCCAATTCTTGAAAAAAGCGGACTCAAGGCTGATCAGGACTTCTATGTCGCCTTCTCTCCCGAACGGGAGGATCCGAATAATCCCAGCTACCGCACGGAGACGATTCCGAAGGTGGTCGGCTCGACCTCTCCCGACGGCCTGGAAGTGGCCGACAAGCTCTACCAGCAGATCGTCGTGCGCACGGTGCCCGTGTCAAGCGCCGGCGCGGCCGAGGCCACGAAGCTTGTGGAAAACATCTTCCGCGCCGTCAATATCGCCCTGGTCAACGAGCTGAAGATGACATTCATGAAGATGGGCATCGACGTCTGGGAAGTGATCGATGCCGCATCGACGAAGCCCTTCGGCTTCATGCCCTTTTATCCCGGTCCGGGGCTCGGCGGGCACTGCATCCCGATCGATCCGTTCTACCTGACCTGGAAGGCGCGCGAGTTCGGCGTCACAACGAAGTTCATCGAGCTGGCAGGAGAGATCAATACGGCGATGCCCGATTTCGTGGTGCACCGCGTGATGGAAGTCCTGAATGAATTCGGCAAGCCGCTCAAGGGCGCCAAGGTGCTCGTTCTGGGTCTGGCCTATAAGGCCAATGTCGACGATATGAGAGAGTCTCCGACGTTCATGCTCATGGAAAAGCTCGAGGAAAAAGGCGCGATCGTTTCCTATAACGATCCCTACATTCCTGTTGTGACGCCGACCCGGGAGCATGCGCACTTCACCGGCCGCACGAGCCATGAGATCACGGGCGAGTACGACCTCATCCTCATCTCGACGGCGCACAACGAGTACAAGGAAATTGATTTCACGAAATTCGGCATTCCGGTCGTCGACACGCGCAATGCCGTGAAGCAGAAGCATGCCCTTGTTTTCAAGGCATGAGTCCGTCGGCACGGAAACAGGAACAACTTAACGAGGCACTCGTATGAAAATCATGACCATCATCGCTGCTTTCCTCTTCACGCTTTCTGTGCGCGTGTGCGCCGGCGAAATCTTCGGCGCCATCTCGGAAGGCGAGAAGGCGGTGGGCGAAAAAATCAAAGTGGAAGTGGCGGCATCGGGAAAATCCTATGCGGCCGAAACGGATAAGAACGGTTCCTACCGCCTTTTTGTTAAAGAGAAGGGAAAATGCACATTCACCGTCCATTACAAGGACCAGTCAGTCTCGACCGAGTGCTTTTCATATGATCGCTCGATGCGCTACGACTGGCTTCTTGAATTGAAAGACGGCAAATACCAACTGAAGCGGAAATAACCGTCATGGACGAACCCGAGAAGAAACGGGATATCTGGGAGAAAGTCGCGCTCATTTTCCAGGCGGGCGGGGGCATCATCACGGCCGTCACGGTGGCCGTGATCGGCTTCATCGGCTCCAACTATCTGAAGGAGCGCGAGCTGGCCGACATGCAGTCGCGCGAGCGCATGCAGGCGTCCGAATCGAACGTGCGTATCTACACCGAGCTCATGAGCAAGCGCGAAGAGGCCGAAAGCTCTCTGAGGAAGGACATGTTCGTCTCGATCATCTCCACGTTTCTCCGCCCGGGCCAGGCCAATATCGACGAGCGCGTGCTGAACCTCGAGCTGCTGGCATACAACTTCCACGAGTCGCTCAATCTGAAGCCGCTCTTTATCTATCTGCAGAAACAGATCAGGAAGGCTCCGGAAGATCAGCGCCGGGATTATGAAAGCCGGCTTGTTACGGTGGCCCGCGAGATCACGCACAAGCAGATGCTCGTGCTGGAAAGCGCCGGGGCGAAAGCCGACCGGTTCATCGATCTGGCGGAACTCAAGAAGACCCCGGGCGGCATCGTCCTTGAGGATGCGACGCTGAAGTTCGACGAGCATCCGCGGCACTTCTCGATCGTTGCACTTCAGGCCGATACGAAGACGCATGAGCTCAAGGTCCGGCTCGAGATCCGCAGCATCGTCGATTCGACGCAGCAGCCGGAATTCAACTCGGTCGAATTCTGGGTGGGACCGTTCGACTTCCCGATGATCGACAACACGCGCCTCTCGAACGACCAGCGCTGCGCGATCGTGCTCAACGCATTCGACACCGAAAGCGCCGATATCACGCTGGTCTTCTTCCCGGGCGCTTATGCGAGCCTGAAGGAGAAGCCGTACTACCAGGAGGTGGTGGCCAATCTGATGAAGACGAACGAACAGATGCAGCAGCGACTGAGAGAAAAATAACAGACACACATACACACGACGAAGCAATCATTGATGGAGGCTTGACACATGAAAAAACTACTGACATTGCTGACACTTCTGCTTGTTACGGCCGGATCGCTCTCTGCCCAGGACTTCCGTCCGGCGGTCCGTTCGGGCGCGCGTTCGCTGAATTTCACATTCGGCGGATTCGGCGCGTTCGGCATCGCCGGCGCCGGCGTGAGCGGCGGACTCGGCGTTTCCTACTTCGCTTCGAGCGACGTCGCATACCGGCTCGGACTGCAGGCGGTCTATAACAAGACGACGCAGCCGTGGACGGATGCGGCTCCCGGCTCCGAAGGGTCGACGTCGAATTTCGGTCTCGGCCTTGGCGTCGATTATCTCATGTATATGAGCGGCATGACCTCGCGCGTGCGGCCGTATTGGGGCGTGGGCGTGAATGTCATCTACAATACGTCGAGCGTGAAGCCGCCTGTGGCGCTTTCGGCCGGCACGGGCACGCTCATTGAAACGCGCAACGGCAGCGACAACGACGGACTCACGTTCGGCGTGGGCGGCATTTTGGGCGCGGAATTTTTCCTCTATCCCGAACTGAGCCTCTCGGCCGAATACGATCTCAATCTGCTTTCGCTCACCTCGCGCGCCGATCGCACGCTGGTGCGCAAGAACTCTCCCGACTTCACCGTGAAGCAGGGAAGCGCGATGCAGATTCTGGGCTTCGGCGCCGCCGGCGCGACCGTTCACATCTACTTTTAAGACATATGGGTGAAGCATACAGGTGGGGCGAAGCACTGCTTCGCCCCTTTCCCTATCTATCACCTCAATTCCACCGCTTCCGCTTCTTCCTCATTCGCGACAATGCCCCGCTCCACATATTCCGTATGCAACAGGCTGTGCGAGACCGGCCCCAGGGGCTGCTTCAGGAATTCGTCATAGAGCGATTTGATGTGCGGATTCTCATGCGACTTCCTGAGCGGCTTTGACGCATCTTCCCTGTAAATCGATTCGGCGCGGCGCTTCCTGATGTCCATCGTGGTCGGAATGGGCTGGCCTCCGCCGCCGAGGCATCCGCCGGGACACGTCATGAGTTCGATGAACGCGTAGGGCGATGTGCCGCGTTCGATCTCTTCCAGAATCTTCCGTGCATTTTTGAGTGTATGCGCCACGGCGACTTTCACCGTCGTGCCGTTCATGTCGACGGATGCCTCACGGATGCCTTCCATGCCGCGCACGGCCGTGAAGTTGATGTCCTCGAGCGTGCGGCCTGTCACCACTTCATAGGCCGTGCGCAGCGCCGCTTCCATCACGCCGCCTGTGGCGCCGAATATGACCGCAGCGCCGGTCGATTCTCCCAGAGGATGATCGAACTCTTCGGGCGCCAGGCTTGAGAAGCGCATGCCGGTTTCCCTGAACATCCGGGCAAGCTCCCGCGTGGTGAGCACATGGTCGACGTCATAGAATGCGTCGTCATCGGACCATGCGCGCTTGTCCTTCCAGTACTCGAAGGCGCTCGTCATCTCCGGACGCCGGGCCTCGAACTTCTTGGCCGTGCAGGGCATCACCGAAACGACCACCATCTTTCTCGGATCGATCCCGAGCTTCGCGGCGTAATAGGTTTTCGCCACCGCGCCGAACATCTGCTGCGGCGACTTGCATGTCGAGAGGTGCCCGAGCGATTTCGGGAAGAAATGCTCCGCGAACTTGATCCATCCCGGCGAGCACGAGGTGATCATCGGCAGCACGCCCTTGTGCGTGATGCGCCGGATGAGCTCATGCCCTTCCTCCATGATCGTGAGATCGGCCGCAAACTGCGTATCGAACACCTTGGCGAAGCCGAGCTTCCTGAGCGCCGCCACCATCTGTCCGGTCACGAGGCTGCCGGGCTCCATGCCCATGGCCTCGCCGATCCCGACGCGGATGGCCGGAGCGGTCTGCACGACGACGACCTTGTCGGGATTGGCCAGCGCTTCGAAGACCGGCTCGGTCTCGTCGCGCTCGACGATGGCGCCCGTGGGACAGACCAGCGCGCACTGTCCGCAGTTGGTGCAGGCGACGTTGCCCAGGCCGCGTTCCATGTATGTCGAGATCTTGCTTTTGATGCCGCGCCCCGAAAAATCGATCGCCGAGACGGACTGCACCGTCGAGCAGACGGCGACGCAGCGTCCGCACAGGACGCATTTGTTCGGATCGCGCGTGAGCGAGGGACTCGTCATATCCCACTCCATTATCTTTTTCGTCCGCACGAAGCGCTCATCCTTCACGCCGAGCGCGGAGGCCAGCGTCTGCAGCTCGCAGTTCTGATTCCTGAGGCACGAGAGGCAGTCCTTGGGATGATTGGCCAGAAGCAGTTCGACATTCGTCTTTCTGGCGTCGCGAAGCCGCGCCGAATGGGTGACGATTTCCATCTTGTCATAGACGCAGGTGATGCAGGCGCGCATGAGCGAGCGCGCGCCCTTGACTTCCACGAGGCAGACGCCGCACGAGGCGTTCTTCGAGACATCCTCGAGGAAGCACAGCGTGGGAATCTGTATGCCGGCGCGCCGGCAGGCGTCGAGGATTGTGATGCTCTGCGGAACCTGATACTCACTGCCGTTGATCTTGATTGTCACAGTAATGGTGTCCATTGAATGCTCTCCCTTGGTATGTCGGATCGGGTGTTATTCGACGCATTTGACATCGCAGCGCAGGCAGCGCACGGCCTCCTGCAGCGCTTCCTCGCCGGTATAACCGGAGAGGACCTCCTGGAAGCTCGAGATCCGTTCCTTGACCGGAATCTTTTTCGGCTCGACTTTCTTTGCCGCTTCGGGTTCGGTGATGATCTCGTTGGCGTACATGAAATCCCTGAAGAGATAATGGAACCGTTTCTCCCTCATGAGATCGAAGTCGATCGATTCGGCGGCCATGCGCGCGATTCCCATCGCTTCGGAAACCGTGGCGGGACCGGTGACCGCATCGCCTCCGGCGTACACTTTCGCAGCCGATGTGCGGTAATTGGGCTGGTGCACGCGGATTGTCCCGTTCTTGCGCAGCTCGATGCCGGATTCCTTTGCCGGTTCAAAATCGACCTTCTCGCCGATGGCCACGATCACCGTCTGGCATTCGATCACGCTCGCCTCGCCCGTATCGACGGGCCTTTTTCTTCCGGCCGTGTCGAATCCGTCGAAGCGCATCTTGTGGATCTCGAGCCCGCGGACCTTTCCTTTCGCATCGCCGAGGATGCGGCTGGGCGAGGAAAGGAACAGGAACTTGATCATCTCATCGGTCGCATCCATGATCTCATGCGCATTGGCGGGCATTTCATCCTTGTCGCGCCTGTAGACGATCGTCACATCGCATCCGAGCCTGAGACAGCTGCGCGCGGCGTCGATCGCCACATTGCCCGCGCCCACCACGACGACTTTTTTCCCGAGCTTCAGACGCCGGCCCATGGCGAACTCTTCCAGGAATTCGTAGCCCTGCAGCACGCCTTCCAGATGCCGCCCCTCGATTTCGAGCTCGATATCCTTCTGCGCGCCCACGGCGATGAAGACCGCATCGTTCTTTTTCTGCAGCATGGGAAGCGAGAAATCCTTCCCGATGCGCGTGTTGAAGACGAAGCGCACACCGAGCTTTCGGAAGAGCTCGAGCTCCTTGTTGAGGATGTCCTTCGGAAGCCGGTAGGCGGGGATGCCGTACTGAAGAATGCCGCCGGCCTTGGCGTGATTGTCATAGACCGTCACGTCATGCCCGAGCCTCACCAGATAAAATGCGGCGGTGAGACCGGCGGGACCGGCGCCGATGATGGCGACCTTCTTTCCCGTGGGAGAGAGCTTTTCCTTCACGAGCCGCTGATAGATGTCCTTTTCCTTGCCCATCTTGTACATCGTATCGGCCAGATAGCGGTGGATCTCGCCCTGGTTGAGCGGCTCATCGACCATCTCGCGCCGGCAGCGCATCTGGCAGTGGAAGTAGCAGATGCGCCCGACTGTGCCGGGCAGCGGATTGTCGCGCAGCGTGAGCTCGAAGGCTTCCTCGATCCGCCCTTCCTTCAGCAGCTGCAGATAGCCCGGAATATTCATGTGGAGCGGACAGCTGTTTTCGCACAGCGCCATGAAGAGATTCTCGCACACGCCGGCTCTGCAGCGCTTCTGCGCGATGTGCCGCTCGTACTCGTCGCGGAAGTAGCGGAGCGTCGTCAAGACCGGATTGGCGCTCGTCTGTCCGAGTCCGCACAAGGATGCATCTCGCACGACATAGGCCAGGCGCTCGAGCGTGGCCAGATCCTCGTCTGTGCCGTCGCCCGCGGTGATCTTGTTCAGGATGGCCAGCATCTGCGACAGGCCTTCGCGGCAGGGCGTACACTTGCCGCACGATTCCTGCGCGGTGACTTCGACGAAGTAGCGCGCCACATCGACCATGCAATTGTCCTGGTCCATCACCACCATGCCGCCCGATCCCATGATCGTGCCGAGCTTCGTGAGGCTCTCGTAATCGACCGGCGTGTTGAAATGGTCGACCGGGATGCATCCGCCCGAGGGACCGCCGGTCTGCACGGCGCGGATTTTTTTCTTCGTGCCGGTGCCTTCGCCCATCTGATAGATGATGCTCTCGAGCGTCGTTCCCAGGGGCAGCTCGACCAGTCCCGTGTTTTTGATCTTGCCCACGAGCGAGAAGACCTTCGTGCCGGTGGATTGCTGCGTGCCGAACTTCGCGAATTCATCGCCTCCCAACAGCACGATCACCGGCACATTGAACCAGGTTTCGACATTGTTGATATTGGTCGGCTTTCCCCACAAGCCTTTCTGGGCCGGGTAGGGGGGACGCGGAATCGGCCGGCCGGCCCTGCCTTCGATCGAGGCGATGAGCGCCGTCTCTTCGCCGCAGACGAACGCTCCGGCGCCTTCGACGCAGGAGAGCGTAAATGAGAATGAGGATCCGAAGATGGCGTCGCCGGTCAGTCCGAGCTCCTTCGCATCCGAGAGCGCGCGCTCGAAGCGCTTCACCGCCAGCGGATACTCTGCGCGCACATACATCACTCCTTCGTTGGCTCCCATCACATAGGCGCCGATGAGCATGCCTTCCAGCAGCGCATGCGGATCGCTTTCGATCTCGTTGCGGTTCATATACGCGCCCGGATCGCCTTCATCGGCGTTGCAGATGATGTACTTCTTGTCGGTCTCGACCTTCTTCATCATCTCCCATTTGATCGCCGTCGGGAATCCCGCCCCGCCTCTGCCCCTGAGCTTTGCATGCCGGATTTCTTCGAGCACCGAATCGGGCGTCATCTGCGTGAGCGCCTTCTCGAGCGCCCGATAACCGCCCACGGCGATGTATTCCTGTATATCCTCGGGATTGATGAGCCCCGCATGGCGCAAGACGATCTTCTTCTGTCCCTTGAAGAAGGGGATTTCATTCCATGAAGGCACGCCGGGAAGCCCCTTGCCGAACTCGATCGTGACGGGGAAGAAGTTCCACTTCTCGATCTTGCAGAGCGCCTTCTTGACCGGCATGATGCCGCGCCGGAGATTCTCGATGATCGAGGGCGCGTCTTTCGGCGTTACGCGGTGCAGGATCACCAGCGGCATGCCGGGGATGTAGCAGTTGACCGTGACTTCCTCGGCGCAGAAGCCGAAGCAGCCGGTGATGGAAAGCTGGACCTTCGCCTTTTTTTCGGCGATCGATGTTTTCAGGCTCTCATAGACTTCTTTCGCTCCGTTGCCGATGCCGCAGGTGCCCATGCCGACCGAGACCTTCGGGGTATCGGGCAGGATTTTTTTCATGCCTTTGAGGCGCAGCGTCTCCATTGCGGCAGCATCAATGCGTATCATGATTGGCTCCCTTCTTCGACACTTTGCCGATCAGTTTCTGCAGCTTCGCTGTCGTCATGTTCGAATAGATGATCTCGTCGACTGCAATAACGGGCGCAAGCGCGCACTGCCCGAAGCAGGCGACGGTCGAGACGGTGAACTTCCGGTCCGGCGTGGTGAAGAACGAGTCGCCTTCCTTGAGTGCCTTCTGGCATCCGAGCATGAGCCCGAGATCGTTCAGGAGCGAGCGCGATCCCTTGGTATGGCATGCCGTGCCGCGGCAGACGGTGATCGTATGGTCTCCCTGGGGAACGAGATTGAAGAAGGAATAAAAGGTGGCGACACTGTAGAGCCGGGAAAGGGGAACGCCCGTTTTGCGGGCGACGTAGTTGAGCGCTTCTTCGGAGAGATAGTTGTGTTCGTTCAGAAGCTGCGTCTCCTCGAGGATTCCGAGGAGTTCGCCCTGGCGTCCTTTGTGTCTGGCAATGATCGCATCGATTGCCTGTGTTTCACGTGACATCTGTTGCGTTCGATCCATAACTGTTCCTTTTTTAATGAAGAGTGAAAAAGTCAGAATGGTGATCTGCGAACACGCTGTGCTGTGAGAGAGCAAGGTCTCGAAGACGGAGACGGGGGTACGCCGACAATATACAGAACAAATGGATGAAAAGCACAACCCTGGAACGGAAAAAGTGCCGAAAATGATTCGTATTCGCCGATTTTCAGTTCCGATTGTCCGATTTCTCCATTACACTCCTGAAGCAGGCCGAAGCGTTTTTCCGTTGCTATCAAACCAATTTGTCTCTACATTCACAAGCACATGAACGACTTCCATGACATACGCCTGCCTGAAGCATGGCATCGATGTGCACTGTGGATGCTCTGCGCCGTTGCCGTCTCTTCTTCCGCTGTTGCACAGACATCATCGCTTTCAGGCACGATCAGGGACGGAAGAACGCACGAGCCGCTCGAATCGGCGGTCGTGACGCTTGAGGAAGCGCACATGCACAGCGCGACCGATCGGTTGGGCGTCTTCCGCTTTCTGCTGCCTTCTGCGATGCGCGTCACGCTCTCTGTGCAGCGCATCGGCTATGCGGTCTATGAATGCGTGATCGACGGGCAGGATCTCCGTGCTCCTTTAGCCATCGAGCTCGAGCCGGCGCCCGTCCAATCCGATGCGGTCATCATCCGCAGCACGCCGCTTCACGGCGCATCAGGCCATGGCATCTTTCCTTCATCGGTGCGCACCGGCGAAGAGCTCGCTTCCCGAAGCCTCGTCGGCGCATCCGATGCGCTCGCCGAACTCCCGGGCATCAGCCTGGTGCGCGACGGCGCCTGGGAAACGGCCGTCTCGATCCGCGGCATGAGCCGCTCGAATATCGTGATGATGGTCGATCGGACGCGCATCGAGACGGCGAATGATATCGCCGGCGCGCTCTCGCTCGTCGATCTGCAGGAAGTGGAACGCATCGAAGCCGTGCGCAGCCCCGGCTCCTCGCTTTGGGGATCGTCCGCGCTCGCCGCCGTCCACATGATGACGAAGCAGCCTTCCTTCAGCGATGAGTCCGAGTGGCATCTCCGGATCGATGAAGAGGCGGGAAGCGTGAACGGACTTCTCTCGCATCATGCGGCGCTTGAGCATTCTTCGCCGGTCTTCGGCATGCGCGCATCGGGAGGATACCGCAGTGCGGCGGATCTTGAAACGCCGGAGGGCGTGATGCCCGATTCGCGCTTCACGGATTTTCATCTCGGATGTTCTGCGGCGCTGAAGACCTATGGCGCGCAGACGCTTCTTGCGCGCTATCAGCGATCGCAGGCCGAAGATACCGGCATACCCGGCGGCGCGCCCATCGCATCCACCGCCGGCGCGCGCTACACGCTTGCACGGCGCGAGCTGGCTTCGCTCGAATATGCCATGCCCGATGTGTCGCGCATGATTGAAAGTTTCTCCGTGCGGTGCGCCTCGCAGCACATCGCCCGGAATGTGGAGATCCGGCAGACGCCCTCGCTCACGCTCACGCCGCATGTCGTGCATCGCATGATGAGCGCGCAGATGGAGTCGCGCATCCGTATGGCTTCCGATCTTTCATTCACCACCGGCGTCGATTTCTGGAAGCGCAGGCTCGACAGCCGCCGTGAGCGCGTCAACCGCGCAACCGGCGAAACGATCAGCGAGCGGCCTCTTCCGCTTTCGTCATTCCTTGACGGAGGCGTCTTCCTTCATTCGGTCTGGACGGCCGTTCCGGAGCGGCTCACGCTTGAGTTCGGCGCGCGTCACGACTGGATACGCGTCACGAGCGATCAGCCCGTGAAGGCAGACAACCGCTCGTGGAGCGCAAGCGCCGGCGCCGCGCTCGATCTGCTTCCGGGTATCGAATGCTCGGTCCTTCTCTCGGCCGCATTCCGTTCGCCCTCGCTCGAGGAACGATTCCAGTATCTGGATCTCGGCTCGTTCATCCGCCTCGGAGATCCGGCACTGAAGCCTGAGCAGAGCCGCGCGATCGATCTCGGCATCCAGGTCCGGAGCGGCCATAGAGGCCGGCTGCGCATCGATTATTTCCATCATGCGATGACCGATCTCGTTGCGGATGTACCGGGCACGGTTGAAGGACGCCCCGCATTCATCAAGTCGAATATCGGCCGGGCGATCATCACGGGATTCGATTGCGCGGCCGGTTTTGCACTCTCGGAGCATGCGGGAATGCACGGCACGCTTTCCTATGTCTACGGGGAGGATACGCGCATGCACGCCGCGCTGCCGCAGATCGCTCCGCTTTCCGGCACAATCGGCATGGATGCGGCGCATGCCTCGCTCGGAACGGCATCCGTCGATCTTTCCTATGCCCTGATGCAGCACCGCACGGCGCCGGGCGAAATGACGACGCCGGGATTTGCCGTCGTCAGCCTCTCCGGAACCAGCCTGCCCCTCCGACTTCCGCTCGGCTCGGATCGCTCGATGGAAGTGACGGTGAGGGCCGGAATCGTCAATCTCTTCAATGCCTCATACCGGCTCCATCTGAGTACGCTCAGAGGATTGGTGAAGAGCGAACCCGGAAGAAACGTCTATGGCTCTCTCTCCTTCGTGCTCTGATCAATGAAAGGCACCGTTCATTTATGATGTGGCTTCTGCTTTCAGCATGCTCTGCGCTCTGTTCGGCCGCGGCGGCGGTGATACAAAAGAAAGTGCTCTTTGCCATCGACGCGCTCGCATTTTCATTCCTCGTTTCGCTCGGCGTGCTCGTGCTGTCGCTGCCGGCGCCGGTGCTCTCGGAAGGAGAATTCTTTGCGGTCCCGCAGACGGTGCTGCTTGTCATTGCCGGCAAAAGTGTGCTCGGGGCCGCGGCATTTCTCTGCGTGATGCATGCACTGGAGAAGAATCCGATCAGCACGGCGCTGCCGCTACTGGGACTGACGCCGGCCGCAGCCGCTGCGCTTTCGGTGCCGGTCTTCGGCGAATCGCTCTCGATCCAGGAATACGCGGCGCTCGCATTGATGACCGCCGGCATCTATCTGATCGAGCGCAGGCCGGGAGCCCCGCGCTCTGCGCGTGTACCGATCGCGGCGGCGCTTCTGCTTTTTGCCCTGTCATCGGTCGCCGACAAGCTTCTGGTGTCATCGATGCGGATCGATCCATGGACGGTTCTGTTCTATCAGCACGGCATCTATGCCGCAGTCTTCGGCATGATCATGCTCATGAGAGGCCGCACCGTTTCGCGGTCTCTGCTGTTTTCCGGCCTTCCATTGATTGCCGCGGCGGCCGTCCTCACCATTCTCTACCGGTTCGCGCAGCTTGAAGCCACCAAGGATGCGCCTGTGGCGCTGGTGCTGGCCGTCAAGCGCATGTCGATTGTCGCAGCCTCGGCCTATGGCGGCCGGCTCTTCCGCGATGAACACCTCGGCATGAAGCTCGCCGGGGGCGCCCTGATCGTGGCCGCAGGATTTCTGATCCTCCGCTACGGCATCTGATCCGGAATCTGCGGCTCGGACGCACGGCATGGTCTGCCTCCGACAGGACGGAATAACCGGGGGTTGACAATTTCCTCTTTAATCGGTATATACAATCAGGTTCTGCTCCACACAATTGCCGACATTGGTTCCGGGCGCCACCGCCCCTTTCATCGTCTATGCGACTGCTGTAATCACAAGCTGCTTCAGAGAATTCCGAGAGCCTATGATGAAGCGAGGGCACATTCTTGCCGTTGTCGGAGCAGTCTGTCTGCTGTTGGGTATTGCCGGCACGCTCTATTACCGAAGCGAATACCGGTCGATCACCGAGCGCAAGGATTATGAGATCACGACGATCGGCACGCTGAAGATCCGTCAGATCGAGCAATGGCATAAGGAGCTCGAGAGCGATGTCCGCGTGGTGCTGCAGACGCCGTACTACCATCAGGCGGTCGACAACTGGCTCCGCGACCGGAAGGACACGGCAGTGTCGTTCACCGTGGCACGGCGTCTTGCGCAGGCGAAGAGCGAGTTCGGATTCGAGAATATTTTCCTGTCCTCACTCGACGGCTCGCTGCTCTTCTCGCTCGATTCGACCGAAACATCCGTCTGTCCCGCCTCGCTTGAAAAAATTCAGGCTGCCGCCTCGGCCGAGGAAGATGTCGCATCCTCCGATTTTTACCTCTGTCCGACGCATCACAAGATTCATTACGACTTCATCGCTCCCATCCGCAACCGCAACGCACAAATGATCGCCGCACTCGTCTTTCGTCTCGATCCGAACGAGTATCTCTATCCGCTTGTACAGGAGTGGCCGACGCCAAGCCGGACGGCGGAAACGATGATCCTGCGGAGAGAACGAGACAGCGTCATGTTCCTGAACGAACTGCGGCACAAGCCCAACAGCGCGCTCAGATTTCTGGTCCCCTTGAGCAGAAAGGACTATGTGTCGGTGAAGGCGTCGCTCGATCAGGGCGGCATCTATCACGGCCGCGATTACCGGGGCGTGGAGGTGCTCGGTTTCAGCGGCCGGATTCCGGGCACAAGCTGGATTCTTGTGGCGAAAGTTGACGCCTCGGAAGTCTTTTCGGAACTCTATTATCGCGCCGCGGTCACCGGCATTCTCACCATCGCGCTGATCCTGCTTGTGCTTTCCGGCGCGGCGTATTTCTATAATGCGCGGCAGAAAAATCTGTATCATGCGCTCTTTGAAAAAGAGCGCATGCTGCACGAGCAGGTCGAAGAAAGCAAGAGGCTCGAATACCAGCTCTTCCGTTCGCAGCGCGCCGAATCCATCGGCACGCTTGCCGCCGGCATCGCACACGATTTCAACAACATCCTCAATGTCATTATCGGCAATGCCGAACTTCTTTCCTCCGGCGCCTATGATGCGGAGAAGACGCCGCGCCGCATCAATGCCATCATCAAGGCCTCGGAGCGCGGCTCGCACGTCGTGCGCCAGCTCCTTGCCGTGGCGCGCAAGACGGACATTCAGCATCTGCCGGTGAACCTGAATGACGTCATTCTCGATCTTTCGCGTTTGCTTTCGGAAACATTTCCGAAGACGATATCGATCGTGCTCGATCTCATGCCCGATCCGCCGATGGTCAACGGCGATGTGAACCAGCTGCATCAGGTGCTCCTGAACCTGAGCGTCAATGCGAGAGACGCGATGCCGGAAGGAGGGACGCTCTCGTTCCGGACGTCGGTCGTCGAGCGGACGCTGCTTGCGGAACAATTCCCCGATCTGCAAGCGGCCGCATACCTGAGGCTCGAAGTCTCCGATACCGGTACGGGCATGGATGAAGCGACGCGCAAGCAGATCTTCGATCCCTTTTTCACGACGAAGGAAAAGGGCAAAGGCACGGGACTGGGACTCGCCGTGGCGCAGGGCATCATCGGAAGCCATGCCGGTGCGATCGATGTCCACAGCGAACCCGGCGCCGGATCGCGCTTCGACGTCTATCTGCCGGTCATCGCCCCGCGCTCTCTCCCGATTGAAGAGACACCGGCCGATGCCGGGATCATGAAGACGGACGAGGGGCACGGCACCATCCTCTATATAGAGGATGAGGAAGCCATTCGCGAGGTCGTCGTCGACCTTCTGGAAAGCCACGGCTACCGCGTGCTCACGGCAGCCGACGGCGAGCGCGGCGTCGAACTCTTTCTCATGCAGAAGGAGCAGATCGCGCTTGTCTTCTCCGATTACGGTCTGCCGAAGATCGACGGAGCCGAAGTGTTTGCCCGCATCCGTCGGGTCGATCCGGCGGTTCCCTTCATTATTCTTACCGGCTATATGCCCGCTGAAAAGCGCATGGAACTCCTCGAGCGAGGCCTTACCGAAATCATCTCCAAACCCCATAAGCCGGAGGAACTCCTTTCCTGCGCGCACAAATACATGCACGCCCAGAAACGACCCGATCAGTTTCCCGCTTCTCCCGCCGCTGTCTGACAATTCTTTATAAAAAGACCGTTTCCCTGAATAAATTTATCGAATTGGCTGAATTTAACCAGAATCGGAGCCCGAAATGGGGAGGAAATCCTCCGATTCTCTCAATAAATCAAACATGGCACGCTCTTTGAAGCTGATCTGAGCAAACTCATTGAAAGGGGCATGTCATGCAGTGGTTTCATCATCTCAATATCCGACAAAAGCTCATCGTCAGCTATTCCATCCTGGGACTGATCACCATCATTATCGGCGGTTCGGCGTATCTGGGCATGAAGCGCGTCATGTATTACAGCGACCGGACGCAGCAGATTTCGGTGGCGCAGCTGCGTTTGCTTTCCGATATCAATACGGCGCTTCTGATGGCGCGCGGCGACGTCCGTGTGGCCATGTTCACCAAGGCGGATGACCGCCGCGAAAAATATCTGAAAAGCACGATCGAAAACGGCAACAAGGCGATGGCGCTGATCGAGGAATTGGCGAAAACCGAACAGACGCCGGCGCAGGCCGATACGCTGGAAGCGTTGCGTTCGACGTGGAAGGAATACCTTGCGCTGCGCGAGGCGCCGATTGCGCTTGTGCGCGACAAGCGCGACGAGGAAGCGCAGCCGGCAATGGACGGAGAAGTGTCGCAGCGCATGATCCGCGCGCGCGCGTTGCTCGCGTCGTTGAACAAGCAGCTCAAAGCGGTGATCGACCGCGAGGCAAAGGAAGCGGACGCCATCGCGTCGAATGCGGAACTGATGCTGATCCTCGTGTCGCTTGTCGGGATTATCCTGATCAGCAGCTTTGCCGTCATCATCTCGCGCATCATCTCCGCTCCCTTGCGGCGCGGCATGGAAATGATGCAGGAACTGAGCAAGGGCAGGCTCGACATCCGTCTGAACCTGCAGACGCGCGACGAGATCGGCGAACTGACGCGGAGCATGGATCATTTTGCCGACACCCTGCAGACGGTCGTCAACGATATGACGCAGATTTCCGAAGGCAATCTCGAGATCGCCGTGCAGCCGCTGAGCGAGAAGGACCAGATCGTGCCGGCGCTCTCGGGCATCATGACATCGCTGCGCGATCTGGTGGCCGAGTCGACGATGCTGACGGAAGCGGCCGTGAACGGACAGCTTTCCGTGCGCGGCAACGTGGCGAAGTTCAAAGGCGGCTATCGCGCGATTCTTGAAGGCGTGAATGCGACGCTCGATAAGATGATTCTTCCTGTCAAAGAGGGATCGGATGTGCTCGAAGAAATGTCGAAGGGGAATCTGACGGTGCGCATGAAGGGCGAGTACAAAGGCGACCACCGCATCATCAAGGACAGCATCAATCTGCTCGGTGAATCGCTCAACACAGCCATGAGCGATGTGGCCGAAGCCGTGGCCGCGACCGCGAGCGCATCGAACGAGATCAGCTCCTCGACCGAAGAAATGGCTGCCGGCGCAGAAGAACAAATGCAGCAGGGGGCGGAAGTCTCGGCGGCGGTTTCCGAAATGACCAAGACGATCATGGAAACGACCATGAATGCGTCGCGCGCCGCCGATACGGCGAAGCGTTCCGGCGAGAACGCCAAGGAAGGAGGCCGCGTGGTTGCAGAGACGATTCTTGGCATGAACCGCATCGCCGATGTCGTGACGCGCTCGGCAGAAACCGTGCAGGCCTTGGGAAAATCCTCCGATGAAATCGGGGAGATCATACAGGTGATCGACGACATCGCCGATCAGACGAACCTTCTGGCGCTGAATGCGGCGATCGAAGCGGCCAGAGCGGGCGAGCAGGGCCGTGGCTTCGCCGTTGTGGCCGATGAAGTGAGAAAACTGGCCGAGCGCACGACGAAGGCCACGAAGGAGATCGCCGGCATGATCAAGCAGATACAGAAGGATACCAGCAGCGCCGTCGAATCGATGCAGCAGGGACGGGAAGAAGTCGAACGGGGCAGGGAGCTTGCCGACAAGGCGGGAGTCTCCCTCAAAGAGATCATCGGCGGGGCAGAGCAGGTCGTCGACACGATCACGCAGGTCGCCGCTGCAAGCGAAGAGCAGTCATCGGCCGCCGAACAGATCGGCAAGAATATCGAGGCGATCACGAATGTGACCAACGAATCCGCTTCGGGCACGCAGCAGATCGCCCGTGCGGCCGAGGATCTCAACCGGCTCACGCAGAACCTGCATGCGCTGCTGCAGCAGTTTGTGGTGAATGGGCACGATACGGTCTCCGCACCTTCCGCCCTGCGGGAATCCGGAAGGCGGCAGATTGCGGCGCAGCCGGCTTCGCTGGTTCACCGGCGCGGCTGACACAACCGCGCGTCATTTGCTGTTGCTTACAGCGCGTTCGTGCGCTTCCGGCTTTCGCATGTTCAGCATTTCCCGGACGCGCGAGAGCAGCACCTGCGGCTCATACGGCTTCGGAACCACCGTATCGATGCCGAGATTCTTGATCTCCGTCTGCTGCTGAGCGGTCAGATATCCGCTTGCCAGCATGACGGGGACCGCACTTGACTCGCGGATTTTTTTCACCACGCTGATTCCTCCCAACGCCGGAAGCCCCACATCGCTCAGGACAAGTCCGATGCGGTTCCGGTGCTTCAGAAAAAGGTCCACTCCGCTCATGCCGTCGGCGGCCGCCAGGACGGTGTAGCCGTTTCCTTCCAGAAAGACTTTCATCAGATGGAGCAGCGGTTCCTCATCCTCGATGAGCAGAATCGTTTCAGTGCCCCGCAGGGAATCGGCTGCCGTCTGTTCCTGTTCGGCCGCGCCTGCGGTGTAGCGTGGGCTTGCCGGTATGTAGAGCGTAAAGGATGTGCCGTGGTGCAGCCGGCTTTCCACATTCACGAATCCGCCGTGCGAATGGATGATGCCGTAGACGACGGCCAGTCCGAGTCCGGTGCCCTTGCCCTTTCCCTTCGTCGTGAAGAACGGATCGAAGATCCGCTTTTTCGTTTCCTCATCCATTCCTTCACCGCTATCGGCGACTGTGATCGCGATGTACACATCGGCGAGCGCGTCGGCGAACTGCCGTCGAAGCTCCGTGCCCTGTACGACGGAAGTCGACAGCGTGATCGAGCCGCCCTCATGGCGCTCCGGGCCGCCGCCATCGAGAATCGCATCGCGCGCGTTCACGCACAGATTCAGCAATGCCTGATGCAGCTGGCTTCCGTCGACCGACGCCGGCGGAAGGGAAGAGCCAAGCGTGACATCGATCCGGATGATCTTCGGAAACGTTTCATCGAGCATTTTCGCCACTTCACGGACGATGTCGTTGATCTGGACCGAGCGCTGCAGGATGACTTCTTCCTTGCGCGCGAACGTGAGCACCTGCTGCACGACCGTGCGGCCCCGGTCCACCGCTTTTTTCATCGTCTGAATGTAATGCTCATACTTGTCGTTGGGGACGGAGATCTTTTCCAGCAGTTCAAGATAGCCGAGCACGATGCCGAGAATGTTGTTGAAATCATGGGCGATGCCTCCGGCCAATGTGCCGAGGCTCTCCATCTTCTGCGCTTCGCGCATCTGCTCATCGAACATCCGCCGCTCCGATGTGTCGCGGATGATGCCGAGGATGCCGATCACTTTGCCGTGGAGAATCTGCGGCGATGCGGTGATCTCGCCGTTGATGTACGATCCGGAGGCCGTGCGGATTCTGTACTCATGAAGCGGCGCTTCATGTCCCTGGAAGACCTGCTGAAAGAGTCCGAATGCGATCTGCATTTCGTCGGTGTGCAGCAGATCGAAGAACGTGCTGCCGATCCACTGCGAGGGCTCCCATCCGGTGATGCTCTTGAATGCCGGATTGAGCGATGTGATCGTGCCGTCGATCGAGATGGTGATGATGGCGTCGCGCGCGCTCTGCACGACGCTCCGGTAGAGCTCTTCGCGCTTTCTGAGCTCGTCCAAGGCCTCGCGGTGCTGCACCTTGAGCGCCTGCTTCGTCAGCGCGTTCGTGATGGCCGTGCCAAGCCGCGAGAGCCGGTCCTTCAGGAGATAGTCGGATGCGCCTTCCTGGATCGTCTGCACGGCGATTTCTTCGCCGATGGTGCCGGAGATGACGATGACGGGAATTTCCAGTGCGCGTTCGCGGATGATCGCGAGCGCGCCCAGCGCATCGAACTGGGGCAGCGAAAAATCCGACAGGATGATGTCGGGCGCCGGCTCGAGACGGGCGATGAAATCCTGCCGCGTGTCGACGATCGTCCACTCGGCGTTCAATTCCGAGCGCGAAAGCTGATGCACGATCAGCTCGGCATCATTCGGATTGTCTTCCAGGATCAGCACCTGTATGTTGCGTTTCATGTCCATCACGACGTTATCGATCGTTATTTTTTTGAATAGTATTTCTTAATGGCCCCCGACGGGGTGTGCCGGATATTAGACATTCACGGCCCCGGCAGCTCGTTGAACGCAAACCAATACTGGGCGATCATCCGCATCACTTCCGAAAACTCCGTGAAGTCGACCGGCTTCGCGATATAGCTGTTCACGCCCAGACGGTAGCTTTCATCGACATCCCGCCGCTCGCGCGATGTCGTGAGGGCCACCACCGGAATCTGCCGCATCGCCTCGTCGCTTTTGACGCGCTTGAGCACTTCAAGTCCCGAGACTTTGGGCAGCTTGAGATCGAGCAGGATCAGGCGCGGGCCCGATCCTGCTGGACGTCCGGCAAAGCGCCCCTTCGAAAAGATAAAATCAAGCGCCTCGGCGCCGTCGCGGACGATCTGCACTGCGCCGTCGAAGCCGTTTTTCTTCAGCGCATGCAGCGTCAGTTCGACGTCGTTCGGATTGTCATCCACCAAAAGGATGTCCGTTTTCTCTTCATGCATGCGCGGGCGCTGCCTCCACGGTAAAAAAGAATGTCGTGCCTTCACCCGGTTTCGAATCGGCCCAGACCTTGCCGCCGTGGCGGTGAATGATGCGCTGGACAAGGGCGAGTCCGACGCCTGTTCCTTCAAAATCCTCGGCCCTATGCAACCGCTGAAACACGCCAAAGAGTTTCGGCGCATACTCCATGTCGAAGCCCACGCCGTTATCGCGGATGAAGTACGTCGTGATGCCGTCCGATTCCGTTGCGCCGATCTCGATTGCCGGCGAGGGAACGGCGCGCGAGAATTTGACGGCGTTGGAAATGAGATTCGTCCACACCTGCTTCATGAGCGCCTGATCGCCGCGGCAGGAAGGAAGCTCCGAGACCGCAAAGCCGATCTTCCGCCGTTCCTCTTGCGTGGTCAGTTCCTCGATCACCGAGTAGACGATCGTCGTCATGCTGATTTGCTGTGTCTGGAGCTGCTGCCGGCTGAGCTGTGAGAATTTCAGCAGATCGTCGACGAGCTGGCCCATATGGATCGTGTTCTTCGAGATGAGCTCGAGATACCTTTTGAGTTCCGGCTTCAGCTCCGGCGCATACTCATCCAACAGGATGCGGCAGAATCCGTTGATCGCGCGCAAGGGCGCGCGGAGATCGTGCGAGACGGAATAGGAAAATGCCCCGAGCTCGTTATTGGCCGCTTCGAGTTCGCGCGTGCGCTGCTTCATCTGCTGTTCCGCCGTTTTCTTGAATGTCGTGTCGCGGATGGCGCTCATCACCAGCATCCCCTCTTCGGTCTGAAGCGGACTCAGGCTCACTTCCACCGGAAACTCGGAGCCGTCTTTGCGCACCCCGTAGAGTTCGAGTCCCATGCCCATGGCGCGCGCCCGGGGCCGTGCGAAGAACTGTGAGCGGTGCACGACATGCGACTCGCGGAATTTCTCCGGAAGGAGAATCTCGATCGGCCGGCCCAGCAAGTCCCTGCGTTCATAGCCGAAGAGCGTCTCGGCCTGCGTGCTGGAGAAGACGATGCGGCCTGTCGGATTGACGATCACGATGCCGTCGGGCGTCGATTCGAGAATCTCGCCGTAGCGCGACTGCACAAGCTTTGCATCGCGCAGCACTTTCAGATGCGTGATGTCTTTCGTGCTCAGCAGGAACGATTCAAGCTCGCCTTCGGGAGTACGGACAGCCTTGACGGTGATATTGACGTAGACGAGTGAAAGGCTTTTTTTTCGGCGGAGTCCTTCGGCCATTGCTGTGCCGGTGCTGCGGGCTTCCGCGAAGAGTCGGGCATCCTCTTCGGTCTGGTCCGGAGCAACGATCAGTTCGGAAAGAGCTTTTCCAGCGGCTTCCTCGGCCGAAAATCCGAACACCGTTTCGGCGCCCTTATTCCAGAGTGTGACCATGCCTTCAGGCGTCGTTGCGATGACTGCATCCGGAAATTGATCGGCCAAGAGTGAATCCAGTCTGTTGTGTTGTGTTGATGCGATTGCCATTCCTTTGTGTCAAAACACCGGCCGGGGGCGGAGAATTCCCCGTCGGTTCTTCCGAATGATAACATTGTTTTCAGAAAATCGTTCACAGGCGCGCGCGGGCCTCTGCGGCTGTGAAGGGCCGCTTCTTGCACATTCCGCGGCAAATGAGTATTATTGCTCAGTGGGAAGAATCGGCTCGGTCTGTGTCCGGATATTTATCCACATAACGACCAAAGGAGCGGGGGCTATGAAGACGAGAGGGCGCATCGTGATGCTTGTCATGACCGCGCTGTGCGTGTGCTTCCCGGTCAAAGCGCAGTTCGGGGAGCAGGCATGGGGAGGCGGGGTCATGTTCGGCTGGGATTTCGGCATGACGGGACTGAAGGATGATGAGGCGAGGCTCCATGCGCGCGCATTCATCCGGCATGGCATCATCGATCACATCCAGGCGGAAGCCGGTTTCGGTCTCGGCGGCATCGCCGGCTCGGGCACGCCGGCGATCTCGAAGTATTCCACGGAATTAATGCCCGTCGATCTTCGCCTGATCATCAATCCGTTCACATGGCAAAGCGCGGTGCCGTACGTCTTCGGCGGCGGGGGCTTCGTCCATAAGCGGATCACGCATTTTCCGTTTGAAGCGCCGGTCAATGCCAAAAGCGAAGAGTGGATTGCGTATGTGCCTGCCGGTGTGGGCCTCATGGCCAATCTGCAGGAGCATGTCTATCTGGACATGAGCGCAAGCTACAACTATACGTTCTCGAAGAAGCTCACCGGCGTTGCCTCATCGACGGAGGATGCCTTTCTCACATTTCTTATCGGCGTTTCGGTCTCTTTCGGCAGGCAGTGACGCGCCCAAAAAGGAATGTCGGCAGGCGAGCGAGGCGGCGTTCAATCGACCAGTTCGATCCCGAGGCTCTCCAGAAGCCGGACGGCCTCGAAGCGCGAGAATTTCGCCTTGGAGAGCGTATTGATCCTGAGATCGATGTCATAGCCGGTCGCGTCGGTAAAATCCGCGCCCGAGAGATTCGTGCGCGCAAAGAGGCTTCCGGCAAAATCGGTCTGCGAGAAATTCCCCTTGATAAAGCTGCCTTCCCTGAAGTCGGCCTCGTGCGCCGTGCACGCTTCCAGGACCATGTCCGCGAGCGAAAGCGCGAAGAATGAGGAATCGTTCACCAGGCATGCGTGCATCGAAAGCGAGGGGAAGAGCGACGGCTTGGGCCACAGGGCCTTCGTCCAGTCGATGCCGATCATCTTGCATTCCTTGAATGTCACGGACCGGAACTCGCTCTGATCAACCTTCATGACGCTCAGGTTGCACCGATCGAATGTGCAGTCGGTGAAGCGGCAGCGTTTGAATCGCACGCCGCTGAAATCGCAGCCGGTGAATGTGCAGTCCTCGAACTCGGTTTCATGAAACTCCTCCTGCGTGTGTTCGAGCCCGTGAAAGTTCCTTCCGATATTTTCCGTACCGATTGTTTGCGCTTTGGCCATTCCCGAAAAAAATCCTCCTTCTTTCCTGATGAAATGAAGTATAGAAATTCCGCGTCAATGAATCAACAGTTTCCATAATGGAAAAAGGAATGAGGCACGAGCGCGCTGCGGAATATGAATGAAGAATTGCGTATTTTCCGGGCACTGCAATCACCATTCACAAAGAGACCATGAGGAAGAGTACCGGAATGAAACCTGAACAGCCTGTTGACCGCCTTCGAAGCAGCATGCCGAAAATCGGCATCCGTCCCGTCATCGACGGCAGACGAAAGGGCGTGCGCGAAGCGCTCGAAGCACAGACGATGGAGATGGCCCGCGCGGCCGCGGCATTTCTTTCGGCGCACGTGCGCCATGCAAACGGACAGCATGCCGAATGCATCATCGCCGATACGTGCATCGGTGGCGTGGCGGAATCGGCGCAGACGGCCGAGAAATTTTCACGCGAGGGCGTGGGCGTCTCACTGACCGTGACGCCGTGCTGGTGCTACGGCACCGAAGTGATGGATGCCGATCCGATCATGCCGAAGGCGGTCTGGGGATTCAACGGAACGGAGCGGCCCGGCGCGGTCTATCTGGCCGCGGCGCTTGCCGGCTACAATCAGAAGGGATTGCCCGCATTCGGCATCTATGGAAAAGACGTGCAGGATGCCGACGATACGACGATTCCCGAGGATGTGAAGCATAAGCTCCTCGTCTTTGCGAAGGCCGGTCTTGCCGCGGCATCGATGAAGGGAACGTCCTATCTCTCGATCGGTTCGGTCTCGATGGGCATCGCGGGCTCTGTGGTCGATCCGTCGTTCTTCCAGAATTATCTCGGCATGCGCAACGAATATGTCGACATGTCGGAGCTCACGCGCCGCATCGATGAAGAGATTTTCGACAAGGAAGAATTCGTGCGCGCCGAGGCTTGGGTGAAACGATTCTGCCGCGAGGGCTTCGATGTCAATCCCGCCACCGCGCGTTCATCGAGACGGAAGAAGGATGAAGACTGGCAGACGGTGATCAAAATGACGATGATCATGCGCGATCTGATGATCGGCAATCCTGTGCTTGCCTCCCAGGGATACGAAGAGGAAGCGCTGGGGCACTATGCGCTGGCGGCGGGCTTCCAGGGCCAGCGTCAGTGGACCGATCACTTTCCCAACGGCGATTTTTCGGAAGCGATACTCAATTCCTCCTTCGACTGGAACGGCATCCGTCAGCCGTTCATCCTCGCCACGGAAAACGACAGCCTCAACGGCGCATCGATGCTCTTCGGGCATCTTCTTTCGAATACGGCGCAGATCTTTTCCGATGTGCGCACCTATTGGAGTCCGGAAGCGGTCCGTCGCGTAACGGGGATGGAACTCTCCGGGCGTGCAGAAGGCGGCGTCATTCATCTGATCAACTCGGGATCCACGGCGCTCGATGGAACGGGCCGGCAGCGCCGAAACGGGCAGCCCTCGATGAAGCCGTTCTGGGAGATCGCTCCGGAGGAAGCCGAGGCCTGTCTTGCGGCCACGCAGTGGTGTACGGCCGATCTCGGATATTTCCGCGGCGGCGGGTATTCGTCGCTTTTTTTGACCGAAGGAACGATGCCGGTGACCATGTCGCGCCTGAATCTGATCCGGGGACTCGGTCCCGTGCTGCAATTGGCCGAAGGCTATACGGTCGATCTGCCGGAAGGGGTCGATGCGGTACTGCAAAAGAGAACGAATCCAACGTGGCCGACCACATGGTTCGCGCCGATCTTGACCGGCAGCGGGGCATTCCGGGATGTGTATTCCGTGATGGCCAACTGGGGCGCCAACCACGGGGCGATCAGTTATGGTCATATCGGCGACCGGCTCATCACGCTCGCATCGATGCTGCGCATACCCGTGAGCATGCACAATGTCGGAGCGGAGCGAATCTTCCGGCCTTCGGCCTGGAGCGCCTTCGGCACCGCAGACATGGAAGGCGCCGATTATCGAGCCTGCACGAACTTCGGTCCGCTTTACGGCAGGTAATTGCCGGCAGGGAAGACATCATAAAGCGGATGCAGGAGAGGTTTCCTGCATCCGCTTTATATTTTTAAAATTCCGTTAATTTCCCGCGAGAGGCGGTCTTGAAATATCCGGCATCATTGCGTATATTATTACATCATCGCTTGGTATTATTCGGAGAGCTGGCAGAACGGCTATTGCACCAGTCTTGAAAAGAGCCACCTTCGTGTAAATATCGTTGAATTCCCCTTATTATCAGCACATCCTTATCCATCGTAGAAATAATTGTAGAATGAATCCTACAATTACTTATGATCGGCACAAAATTCTATCTTCGCAAGCGTGACAACGGGATATACCAGATCGGGTACTTTGTCGATTCCAAACTCAAGTGGAAAACAACTGGGGCAAGACGTAAAGCAGAAGCGCTTGCACAATTATAAAACTTCGAGAGTTCAATCACCAAGATTCTTCCCAGAATGACCTGCCCCCCAAAAGATGATCCAATTTCATATATTGGAATACATCTCGATGAAGTGCTCCCCGTTTCGGGTCCAATTTGAATAAGAGTTTTTAGGCTGCCGAAGCATTTTGCTGGCTCGTTTCCTCGACAAATTCTTTGGGCGATTTATATCCGAGCGCACTATGTGGCCGATGCGAGTTATAATCATCTCGCCAAGTATCGATCTTCGTTTGGGCATCGGCGAGAGATAAGAACCAGTGCTCGTTTAAACACTCCTGTCTGAATCTAGAGTTGAAGGCCTCTACAAGTGCATTGTCTGTTGGCTTTCCGGGGCGACTGAAGTCAAGCTCAACATGGTTCCAATACGCCCAACGATCTAAATCTTTTGATATAAATTCAGGTCCGTTATCCACTTTAATGCGTTTCGGCATCCCTTGCTGCCGAGTAATGTTCTCTAAAACTTTGACAACGTCGATGCCGCGTATTCGTTGACTAGCCTCGAGCGCCAGACTCTCACGGGTGTGATTGTCAACTATCACTAAAATCCGTAGGCGATGGCCATCATAGAGTTGATCCGAAACAAAGTCCATGCTCCAACATTCATTCTTTGCTGTCGCTGTTGGATGCAGCTCACGCTTTTGACATGCCACACGACGGCGCGGGAGACGTTTCCTAAGTCCTAGTCCTTCATCGCGATACAGGCGGTATACTCTTTTGTGATTTACTTCCCAGCCTTCGCGTTGAAGAAGCACGTGCAGTCGTCGGTAACCATATCCGACACGTACGCCGGCAAGTTCCTTCAGTCGCATGCGTAGTGCCGTTTGTGGATCAGCAATGCTTTTATAGCGCTGTGAAGACCGAGCCCACTTGAAGGCATCACAGACCTATCGTTCACTCGTCTTGTAAGTTGCTACCATTTCTTTGACGAGTTCGCGCTTAACGGCAGGTCTTAGAGCTTTTTTGAGAGCACATCTTGCAGCATCTGTTTGTCGAGCGTCAAATCTGCGACTATCCGTTTCAGTCGAGCATTTTCATCTTCAAGTGTTTTCAGTCGGCGGATCTCCTGGCTTTCGAGAGGAGAGCATACTTCTGCTTCCAGCGATAAAAAGTCGGTTCGCTCACTCCCCATCTTCCTGATGATCTCGGAGACGGGGGTGCCAGAGGCGGCTTGACGTAAGGCGAATGAGATTTGTTGCTCGGTGAATCGATTCTTCTCACCTGGTTCCTTAGAGAGGTTGATGAGTTAATTTATCATTATTTTTTTCTCATCAAAATTGGACCAGGATTCGGGGATCAGTACATCGAAAGGGCCGTCATGACGAATCAAATTACCTATCGTTAATCCCCTCCCTGGCTAATCAGCGGCTCAAACTGACCGGGTGTACGTGGAACGTCAAGCATGGCTAAAAGATTCAGATGTTTAATAATAAACTTTTCGGAATGAACTATTATCCAAAGGGAAGGGATTATGCAAACTATCAGCAAAATAGCGATCGCCGTGGTTGTCTCGACCTTTGTGACGACTCAATCGGTGGATTCCCAGACGGCGTTGCAACAGAATATCCTAGAAGTTAAAAGATTCACCGACAGATCCGTCGGAGGGGAGTGCATCCTGAAGACTGCAAAGCTGAGCGCGGTGGAGAACATTGTCACCAAGACTTTTGAATTCGAAGCTCCGCAGAGCGCGGATTATTATGTGTACTCATGGTCTATGGGCCTCCGCTCTCCGAAGGGAATCGAAACGTATCAAGTTTTCGTTGATGATGCGCCTAATCCTAATGGTGTTCTACAGATTTCTGGAGCCGACTGGGGGACGATGAAACTAGTGAATAGCTCAGACGGAACGCCCAGAAGAATCCACTTATCGGCGGGCCAACACTCGATATCGTTTAGATGCAGTGCGCCAAATACTCCGGCAGTAGACTATGTTCGGTTTGCAAAGGACGAAAAAGGAGCGGTGATCTCAGAGGTTGACTACCGACGTTTCATGAGTTCACTCAAGACCTCCCAACTGCCAGTGGGCTACACTCAGTCAAAACGCGACTCTTCGTTAAACATCCTGAAAAAGGTTGTGAACAACCCCGAGGGAGACTACGTTCATGAAATCGGGAAGAGCTTCTCCTACACCTATTACCAAACCTTTTATTATGCTTCCTCGGGCAGTCAGGTCACGTTCGAAACGAAGAAAGCCGATCCCTATGCGTCTGATCCCGTAATAATGTTCTTTAATTACGACGATCCTGTGAATAAGGGATCGTGGACGAACGATGATGGTGGTCAAGGCAATCAGGCGAAACTCACGGTGACGATTCCTTATTCTGGGTACTATATCCTCTTCATTTTTTCCTTTGGGCTGGGTACGACGGGAACATCAGATTTGTACTTGAACGACAATCTCTATTCCAGCGACATACCGCTTACGCATGCCGGTGTTCGGTGCGATCATAGCAACACAGAGGAACTGAACTACTTCACAGCTCATCTCACTGGGGATAGCCGGATCTGGATCGAAGATCAAGACGGATTTCCTGGCAAGATTCGTGCATATAACGACGACTTCGGTTGCCCAGGAGACTTCGACTGGGGAACAACGCGAGAGTGCGAAGATCACTCTCGGTGCCCATTCACGCCGCGCAACTTTCGGCCTACAGTTCAAGTAATCCAACTGGCTCTTGCGATCTGTATATGAAGTGCGGATCGATTGGATATTATATGATCGATTTCCCCAATATGGATACGGTTGACGCCATTCGTTCCGCGCCTGAGAACAACTATTATAATTGTGCTAGTTGGTCTGGTGGAATTACCACATCAAATGAATGGCCGCCGAACTACGGTTCAAATTGGAATAACGGAAACTCTTCACATTCCGACACTCTTGCCGCCTTCGACAACTACTATGGGAATAAGGATAGATACGGCATCGAAGAGCTTCGCTATGCGGATTCCCGAAAATGGAACTATACCAACTCGGGGGCGGACGCGAGCAATAGCCAGATAGCGCTCTGGGTCACCCCTACTGGACTCTTTCAGCATGCTTCTGTAAATTCACGATGGGACAATATTTCGTATGCAGAGCCCGCCGACAGCAATGCCCATGGCTACGACTGGGAGAGTAAAGATGGCAATGGACCTAGGGTATTTCATCCGCGAGATGCAATTGGAGGAGAACCAGGTTATGGTCAGATTTCCAGATACTACAAACTCGCCAGTGGTTTGTTGAAACAAGGGGCACGCTTTGTCACTTCAGATGAGTCTATTCAGAGCGGAGCCTCTGTGTTGGATAATGGGGCGTTAACGAAATCGGAATTGGCGAAGCTCGATTCGTTGAAACAATTCATAAACGGGCAGGAACTCCAAGATTTCGTCACGAAGTACCTGGCATGGAAAAAGACGTGGTCGACTCCAGCTATCCGAAAGTATAGTGATCCCCGGAAGTATGCGGAATCGCGGGAGTACTACGACTTCCTGGGTTATTGCAGGGAGAAGGGCAAGAAGATTTTTCCTCTCTTGTTGGAGCAACTAGATCCGGAAGATTTCTTCTTGATTGTAGCTATAGAAGACTTAACTTACGCCGGTAGTGAAAAGCTTATGGAGGAAGTGCATCAGGAGAATCGATCTCATCGGTACACGGAGCAAGGTGCTTTCATCATGCATAGTCTGTTAGGCAATTGGATGAAGTATGGCAAAAAGATCCTCTCTCGCTTCGCAGAATACAACGGTTTCGTGCAAGCCCCGCAACAATTCGCTACATCCGAACCGGGAAAGGGCCCAAACGAGAGCATATTTTTGCAAAACTACCCCAATCCCTTTAATCCATCGACCGAGATTAAATATTGGCTTGCATCGGCTGGTGAGGTGTCGGTGAAGGTGTACGATATTCTGGGTAAGGAAGTGTCTGTGATCGTAGACAACAAATTCCAAGAGCAGGGTTCGTACACTGTAAGATGGAACGGAAAACTCGCGGGAGGCGATCAGGCGCCATCGGGGGTATACTTCTGCAGAGTGCAGACAAATTCGGTGTCGCAGATAGTGAAGTTGTTGTTGATGAGGTAAAATTAATTCGTGGCTGTCCTATCTCGATGGGAGCCGTTGTCAACCGGCGTGCGAATAGATCGCCCTCACGGCTCGGGAGTGAATATGAGAAACATCCTAGGGATTTTCTTTCTGTGTACTTTTGCTGGATATGCGCAGACTCCAGAGTGGATTAACTTTACTTACGGCGAGCAAGTCTTCGACCTGATCCAAAAAGGCGACGACTTGTGGATCGCGACCGGTGGCGGATTGGTGAGATTCGAGAGAAAGACAGAGCGACTAACGTGGTATACAACGGGGAGTTCGAATCTGCCCGAGAACAAAATCCTTTCGGTTGCGCGTGATTCGCTTGGCGCTATATGGGTGGGCACGCAGCACAATGGGGTGGGGAGATTCGATGGCTCGAGCTGCCAGGTCTTCAATACGGCCAATTCCGGTCTCCCTTATGATCAGTGGGGAACTGAAATCGCGGTGGATTCCTCGGGCTGCATGTGGTTTGGAACGGAGAAGTACCTTTCGAGATTTGATGGCAGGTCGTGGCAATCCTATACTACGGCTTGGCGCGGCAACACCTCGATGATCAACAAGATCGTTTTCGACCGGGCGGGCACACCGTGGATTGCCACGGATTTTGGCGGCTTGGGAAAATTCGCCAAGGACACCGTTCTTCAGAAGTTTGACGGCTTCCAAAATCCCATTTATGCTCTCGCAGTAGACTCGACGAATAACCTCTGGATTGGTGAACACGGGCTCATTCGGTATGACGGGGTGACGAAGACAGCATACAACACTGGCACTTGCGCAATCCCAAGCAACATCATCTGGGATATAAAGTTTGATGCCAGAGGGAATCTGTGGCTGGCATCAGGTGCAGGTCTCATCAGATTTGACGGGATAAATTGGAATCTGTTCAACCCCGACGGTCCTCCGATTTCCATGTTTCGTGTCGAGGTGGATCCTAACGGTGCGGTATGGGTAGGCTCTCTTGGAGATGGGCTTGCAAAGTTCGACGGGGTGTCATGGAAGAAATTCCGCTTGAGCAATTCCGGACTCCAGGGCAACACGGTATCGTCGTTCGCGCTTGATACCAATGGAAATCGGTGGGTGGTGAGCAATGGTCCGTTAGACGTGCTGGCCTGCTTCGATGGCAAGCGTTGGATCCAGTATGACACGACACGATATGCTTTCCTCGACTCAAACTTCACCAGAATATATACAGGTATTTCACGGAAAATTTGGACGGGGTCCGGAATTCTGATCTCTCATGACACCTCGGTGACAGGTAGCCTCAAATGGAATGTGTCCACTGTGTGCGATCGGCACCGGGGAGGCAAGGTCCGAACAGATAGATTTGGAAACGTGTGGGAGGCGACGGATCAGGGATTGCGGAAATACGATGGTACGAGCTGGAGCACATACACCACAGTTAATTCGCCTTTTCTCACGAACAATATTTCGACAATAGCCTTCGATTTGCAGGATAATCTATGGGTGGGCACGATACCATCAAGTTCCTCGGAGAGGGGAAGACTCATCAAGTTTGATGGCACGAACTGGACGGTTCAGTTCACTTGCGAAAAGAGTTATCAGGTTGTCAGTGCGATCGATTTCGTTTCACCCGGAAAGATCTGGATCGGCATCTTGAGTACTGCTACGATCGGCGTTGTTTACGGCGGCGGTGTAAAGGTATTCGACGGTGCGAACTGGATCAGCTACGACGTTTATAACTCAGCGCTCCCTAGTAATTCTGTCGCGACGCTTGTTGTGGATAAAGATGAGCATGTATGGATTGGCACGTACGGTGGAGGGATGGCAAAATTCGACGGCAAGTCTACGTGGACCGTGTTCGATACTGACAATTCCAGAATCCCAAACGACAACATTGAGGTGATAGAGATCGATGGCTTTAACAACAAGTGGATTTGTCCCCAGGCTGCCGGGCTCACAGTGTTTCGGGAGGACGGGACAGTCCTGACGGATGTCCATCCGCACGACGCGCCACGAATCTCCAATAATTTTTTACTTTCTCAAAATTATCCCAATCCCTTCAACCCATCGACAACGATCTCATTCAACCTGCCGTCGCGTGAGTTCGTCTCGCTGAAAATCTTCGATGTGATGGGGCGCGAGGTGGCCACACTCTCATCCGAGGAAATGACGGCGGGCAGTTATTCAAAGCAATGGAACGCATCAGGGTTTCCGAGCGGCGTGTATTTCTACCGGCTGCTGGCGGGACCATACGCGGAGACGAAACGATTAGTACTGTTGCGTTGAGAAATAATCGTCACAGACGCATCGAGCGGCGAGGGACGCCAAGATTCAGCATGTGATATCATTAAGCGGACCCAGAAATGGGACCCAATTGGGATCCCATCTCTGGTATCCGATACCTAGTGCCATAACCCTTCGAGCCTCTCGAAATAAAGGGGGGCGGGTGCTTGCGATGCCAGGACGGAACCAAGCTTCTAAAAATTTTTATTTTTATTTTTTTTTGTGCTATATAGGGATTGCGTTGGCCATTACTGTAAGAATTTAATACCTTATGCCTTAAGTTCAACCTGGCGGCAGGTTATTATGTGTTGCAGGGAATGAGAAGCGGCCCCATTGAGTGCATAATGCGCTGGTGGGGTTTATTTTATTTGGATGAACTTCGGGTTTGAACGGTTTATTGCTATGAAAAATTATCAGGGTGAAACTGCTTACGAGATGGAGGAGGGGGTGAATATGGCCAATATATGGTTTGAAAATGTTGTATTCCCATTGAGATGGGTCTAGATAATAAACATTCTGTTCTCTCTTCCATGTTATACAACACGGTTTAAGGGGATCTGTGATGAGTGGTCAATCAAATTCTGATCTTTCCCCGATAAATCGGACAGAAAGTTAAGATAGGTTGATTGATTTTTCATACTCGGCTGGCGACAAATAATTAATAGCTGAATGCCGTCGCTGCCGATTATAAAATATTTCGATGTAGTCGAATAATTCCATCTGTGCTGAGGTCACGCGTCTCGAACTTCGTCAAGTAGACGAGTTCCGTTTTCAGTGTGTGAAAAAATGATTCCGTGATCGCATTATCATAACAACTGCCCGTGGATCCCATGACTGGCCACCAGGTCGTGCTTCTTGTAGATCGGTTCGAGCTCATGGCTCACATACTGGCGTCCGCGGTCGGAATGCAGAATCGTTTTCGATTTCACCGCTCGCTTCGCAAGCGCCTTCGAAAGCGCATCGATGATGATCGCCACGGTCATGCGATGGCTAGCTGACCAACCGACGATCTTTCTCGTGCAGACATCCAGGACGACTGCCAGATAGAGCCAGCCTTCACGAGTCCAGATATAGGTAATGTCACTTGTCCACAGTGTGTGCGGACGTTCGGCGACAAAATTCTGTTTCACTAGATTCGGTGCAACAGGCATCTCGTGCTTCGAATCCGTCGTCACCTTGAACCGTTTTCTTCTCTTCGCGACGATCTTTTTGTCGCGCATGACGCGGGCAACGCGGTTTTTACTGCATTTAAGGCCTTCTGCACGCAGATCCGCCGTGATGCGAGGGCTGCCACAAGAGTTTGCGACTCCGTGCGTGCGATGCCCGAATGAGTTCTGCCAGATCTTCATTGGCTTGATCACGAGAACTAGCATACCGATTGAGCCATGCATAATAACCGCTTGGATGAGACATTCAGCACCCGACACAGGTCGAGCGCAGACGAAAGACATCCTTCCAGTCATGAATGAACTGATACTTCATGGCCGCGGTCGTGAAAAGATGCCCAACGCTTTTTTTAGGATGTCGCGCTCCTCTTTGACATTGGCAAGCTCTCGCTGCAAGCGGCGAAGCTCTTCTTTGAGCGGGTGTGAGGCGGCCTTTGCCTCTAGAAGGCGTCAGTGCCATGATCTTTGAACTACCGCGCGCCAGTTGTGCAGGGTGTTTTCTCAAAATGCCGAGATCTCGTGCGACTTCGGCGACTTTGCGGCCGCCTTCGGTGGTTAAACGAACAGCATCGAGTTTAAATTGCTTGTCGAAATTACGACGTGGTGTATTTGCATCTCCCATGATCGGACGTTCTCCTTGTAGATAGTGAATATACTATCTTTTCTTGGTGTCCGAAAGTCCGGGGGAAGATCA
>JBLMZA010000099.1:0-25442 GCA_050258555.1 Acidobacteriota bacterium
CTGGTATCATGTGGGATCGAAGAACGAGAAGCCCGGCAAGACCGGCTTTGCGCATCTGTTCGAACATCTCATGTTCAACGGCAGCGAAAATTTTGACGACGATTATTTCCAGGCGCTCGAGCGCGTCGGCGCCACCGATCTGAACGGCACGACGAGCGAAGACAGGACGAATTATTTCCAGAATGTGCCGACCTCGGCCCTCGATCTGGCGATGTGGATGGAGTCGGACCGCATGGGACACATGGTCGGCGCGATTTCGCAGAAGAAGCTCGATGAGCAGCGCGGCGTGGTGCAGAACGAAAAGCGCCAGGGCGAAAATCAGCCCTATGCCGTGGTGGAAGAGCTGATGACGAAGGCCACATTCCCGGCGTCGCATCCGTATTCATGGACGGTCATCGGCTCGATGGAGGACCTGAATGCCGCTTCGCTCGACGATGTGAAGGAATGGTTCCGCCAGTATTACGGTCCGTCGAATGCCGTGCTCGTGCTTGCAGGCGACATCGACGTGAAGACCGCGCGCGAAAAAGCGGAGAAATATTTCGGCGATATCCCGCCGGGTCCTCCGGTCGCCCATTTCAATTCATGGGTCGCCAAGCGCAGCGGCGAACAGCGCCAGCAGGTGCAGGACCGCGTGCCGCAGGCCCGCATCTACAAAGTGTGGAACATTCCGCAATCGGGAAGCGAAACCGAAACATGGCTCGACCTGGCGAGCGACGTGCTCTCCTCCGGCAAGACGTCGCGCCTCTACAAGCGCCTTGTCTACGACGATCAGATCGCCACCGCCGTCAGCGCGGGCATCGATTCGCGCGAAATCGCCAGCCAGTTCGTCATTACGGCAATGGCAAAGCCCGGCGTCGACCTCAAAAAAATCGAACAGGCGATCGACGAGGAACTCGCCCGATTCCTGAAGACGGGACCGACGGAAAAAGAACTGACGCGCGTCAAGACGCAGTATGAAGCCGGCTTCACACGCGGCATCGAACGCATCGGCGGCTTCGGCGGCAAGTCGGACATCCTGGCGAAAAACCAGGTCTTCCACAACGAGCCCGAATTCTACAAGACCACGCTCGCGCGCGTTGCCTCGGCAACGAAGGCGAAGCTGCAGAATGCGGCGAAGGAATGGCTGAGCGACGGCGTCTATGTGCTCGAGGTCTATCCCTTCCCGCAGCTTTCCACAACCGCAGCGGGCGCCGACAGGAAGCAGCTTCCCGATGTGGGCGCTCCGCCCACGGCGAAATTTCCGAAATTCGAACGCGCCACGCTCTCGAACGGCCTGAAAGTCATCCTGGCCGAGCGCGCCTCGATTCCCACGGTGGACATCGACATGATCATCGATGCCGGCTATGCCGCAGACCAGGACACGCTGCCCGGCGCGGCAAGCATGACCACCGACATGATCGGCGAGGGTACGACGACGCGCTCGTCGCTCGAGATCAGCGAGGAACTCGGCATGCTCGGCGCTTCGTACGGCAAAGGCTCGAACCTCGACATCACGTATGTGTCCATGTCGATGCTGAAGAAAAATCTCGACGCGTCGCTCTCGCTCTATGCCGATCTGATTCTGAATCCCACATTCCCGCAGGAGGATTTTCTGCGTACCCAGAAGCTGAAGATCGCGCGCATACAGCGCGAGAAGGCGACGCCGGTGCAGATGGCGCTCCGCGTGCTTCCGGGATTCATGTACGGCAAGCATCACGCATACGGCAATCCGATGACCGGATCGGGCACGGAAGAATCCATCCAGAAGCTGACGCGCGCGGATCTCGTGAAATTCCACAAGACATGGGTGAAGCCGAACAATGCCACATTGATCATCGTGGGCGCCACGACGATGAAGGAGATGCGGCCGAAGCTCGAGGCGCTCTTCAAGGAGTGGAAGCAGGGAAGCGTGCCGGAAAAGAACCTGAAGAACGTCGAGCTGCCGAAGTCTTCGGCCGTGTACGTGATCGACAAGCCGGGCGCGGAGCAGTCGCTCATCCTCGCGGGCGCCGTCACGACGCCGAAGGCGAATCCGGAGGAAATTGCCACGATCACCATGAACAACATTCTGGGCGGGCTCTTCACATCGCGCATCAACATGAATCTCCGCGAGGACAAGCATTGGACATACGGCGCATCGACATTCATGCGCGATGCGCGCGGACAGCGGCCGTTCATATGCTATGCTCCGGTGCAGACCGACAAGACGAAGGATGCCATCGCGGAAATCATCGGCGAAATGCGCGGCTTACAGGAAAAGAAGCCTGTCACGGCCGACGAGCTTCAGAAGGCGCAAAAGAGCCAGACGCTCGAGCTGCCGGGATCGTGGGAAACCAACGGCGCCGTCGCCAATACGATCCTCGAACTGGTCCAATTCGGGCTGCCCGATGATTATTATGATACGTATCCGGCGAAGGTCAACGCCCTGAAGGCGGACGACATCACCGGCGCCGCACGGAATGTGCTGCATCCCGACCAGATGGTCTGGGTGGTGGTCGGCGACAAGGCGAAGATCGAGCCGTCGCTCAAAGAGTTGAACCTTGGCGAGGTGAAGACGCTCGAAGCCGAATGACGGCAGGGGGCGGCGACTGAGGCCGCGCTCCAGGCCGGCAGATCCGGCAGGCTGCACGAATGAAAAAAAATCCGCCTGTTGCAGGAACAACTGCGGCAGGCGGATTTTTTTTGCCGTTTCAGAGGGTTTGGGCGGTTACCGGTCGTTGTTTTTCAAACCAAAAAAAGGTATATTTGTTATCCGAAATTATCTATGGTCGCCGACAATATCAGACATATTCGTGAATCGGTCGAGGGCACCTGTAATCGGTTGGGGAGAGACCCGGCGTCGGTGAAACTGATCGCAGTGGGCAAGACGTTTCCTCCCGAAAAAATTCTTGAAGCGGTCAATGCGGGCGTCGCCGATATCGGCGAGAATTACGTCCAGGAAGCCACAGCCAAGCGCAGCGCATTGAACGATGAAAGGATCCGATGGCATTTCATCGGACACCTCCAGACGAACAAGGTCAAATACATCGCGGAATGGGTCGCAATGATCCATTCCGTCGACAACATCCGCTGCGCGGAAGAGATTCAGAGGCATGCAGCGCGCCTCGGACGGCGGATCGATGTGCTTGTTGAAGTCAACACGAGTGAAGAAGCCACGAAATTCGGCGTGAAGCCCGAGCAGGCCGTCGAGTTCGTGCATTCGCTTGCCGTGCTCCCCAATGTCAGCGTCAAAGGATTGATGACGATCGGACCGTTTACGGACCGGGCCGAAGAGTCGCGCGCATCTTTCCGGCTTCTGAAAACGCTGTTTGATGAAATCAACCGATCGAAGCGGATGGCGCTGACCGAATTGTCGATGGGCATGACGCACGATTATCAGCTTGCGATCGAAGAGGGGGCGACGATGATCCGCATCGGCACGGCGATCTTCGGCTCCCGCACAAACCGAACGAGGCAACTATGACGCTTACTCCGCTGGACATCAAGAAGCAGGAATTCAAGCGCGTTCTGCGCGGATACGACACCGTCGAAGTCAATTCCTTTCTCGAAATGATCTCGGTCGAATATGCCGAGGCGCTTCGGCAGGTGAAGGAAATGAAGGAACACCTGATGGAGGCGGAAGTGACGCTCCGCGACTACAAGCAGAAGGAGCGCGATCTTCAGCAGGTGCTCATGCAGGCGCAGGAAACCAGCTCGCGCTCGATCGAGCATGCCAGGCGCGAAGCCGAAGTCGTGATCAGCGAGGCGGAGCTCAAGGCAAGTCAGATCATCGAGCGGGGAAGAAACGAGGCCGCGCGCTTCAAGGAGGAAGTCACCACGCTCCGCGCGCGCAAGGATACGCTCATCAGCCGGCTCAAAGTGCTGCTGAATTCGGAACTCGAGCTCATCAAGGCGCTCGAAGCGGAAGACGACGAGATCCAGAAGGATCCGGGCCGGGGCACCGGCAAGGCGAACTTCCAGGTCGACGATATCTTAAAAAAATTGTAAACACACTTTTGGAACTCATGGCCACATTAAAAGAACAGATCAGCGACGCGCTTCACTATATTCGGACAAAAACACAATCGACGCCCGAGGTCGGCATCATTCTCGGCACGGGCCTGGGCGGACTCGTCAAGGAAATCGAGATCGAGACCGTGATCGACTACGCGGAGATTCCGCATTTCCCGCTCTCGACGGTCGAATCGCATCAGGGCAAGCTCATCTTCGGCAGACTCGGCGGCAAGCAGGTGGTCGCCATGCAGGGACGCTTCCACTATTATGAAGGATACACGATGCAGCAGGTGACATTCCCGGTGCGCGTCATGAAGTTCCTGGGCATCTCGACGCTGCTCATCTCGAATGCGGCCGGAGGCATGAATCCGCTCTTCGCCAAGGGCGATGTCATGCTGATCACCGATCACATCAATCTTCTGGGCGACAATCCGCTCATCGGACCCAATGACGACGAGCTCGGGCCGCGCTTTCCGGACATGTCCGAGCCGTATTCGCGCGAACTCGGCGCGCTTGCCGAGCGCGTGGCGATCGAAAACGGCATCCGCCTCCAAAAAGGCGTCTTTGTGGCCGTGTCGGGACCGAACCTCGAGACGCGCGCCGAATACCGCTTCCTGCGGGGCATCGGAGCCGATGTGGTCGGCATGTCGACCGTGCCCGAAGCGATCGTGGCGGCGCATATGAGCTTGCGCACGCTGGGTTTTTCGATCATCACGGACGAGTGCTTCCCCGACGCGCTCAAGCCGGCAGAGCTGGACGAGATCATCCGCGTGGCCAACGGCACCGAGCCGAAGCTCACGACGATCATGAAAAATGTGGTCGCACAGCTGTAATTTATGAAACGCCCCAGCCTCAGAATTTGTTTTCATATGATTGGCGGCAGGGAGACGATATCGCTCATTGTGAAATCCGGAAAGTAAAGGAAGCCGATGTTCAAAGAGTTGACCGACAAGATCAATTATTCAGAGGTCGAGAAAGAAACGCTCGCATTCTGGGATTCGAAGCGCGTCTTCGAAGAAAGCATCCACTCGCGCGAAGGCAAGCCGCTGTATACCTTCTTTGAAGGCCCGCCCACGGCCAACGGCCGCCCCGGCATTCACCATGTGATGGCACGCACGCTCAAAGACGCCGTCTGCCGCTACAAGACCATGCAGGGCTTCCAGGTCTTCCGCAAGGCGGGATGGGACACGCACGGCCTTCCGGTCGAAATCGAGGTCGAGAAGCAGATCGGCATCAAGCACAAGGACGAGATCATCGCCTACGGCGTGGAGAAGTTCAACGAGGAATGCCGCAAATCGGTCTGGAAGTACAAGAGCGAATGGGAAGAGATGACGCGTGAGATGGGCTACTGGGTCGATCTCGGCAATCCGTACGTCACGTTCCACAACGAGTACATCGAATCGATCTGGTGGGCGCTCAAAAAATTCTTCGACGAGGACATGATGTACCGCGGCTACAAGATTCAGCCGTACTGTCCGCGCTGTGAAACGCCGCTCTCGTCGCACGAAGTGGCCCTGGGCTACAAGGACGTGAAGGAGCCCAGCGTCTATGTGAAGATGAAAGTGAAGGGAGAGGAGAACACCTACTTCCTCGTCTGGACGACGACGCCGTGGACGCTCATTTCGAACGTCGGACTGGCCGTGCATCCCGAGATCGAGTATGTGACCGTCGAGCTGCTCTCGAACGACGAGGAGCCGAAGCCGACAGGCGAGCGGCTCATTCTTGCCAAGTCGCGGCTTGAAGTGCTGAAGGAAAAATTCACCGTCGTCGCCGAATACAAGGGCGCCGAGCTTGTCCGCAAGGAATACGAGCGCATCTTCAACTACCACGAGGTGAAGGAAAAGGGATGGTATGTCGTGCCGGCGATGTTTGTGACGACCGAAGACGGCTCCGGCATCGTGCATATGGCGCCCGCTTACGGCGAGGACGACTACCAGGTCGGGCGCAAGTACGGACTGCCCACGATCCATCCCGTGAACAAGTCGGGCGAGTTCGAGGAGGAGGTCACCGACTTCAAGGGAAAATTCGTGAAGGACGCCGATGCGGACATCATCGCCAATCTGAAGGCGCGCAACATTCTTTACAAGAAGGAGCAGTACCTGCACAGCTATCCGCACTGCTGGCGCTGCTCGTCGCCGCTTCTGTATTACGCGCGGCATTCATGGTACATCAGCACGACCAAGTACGCCGAGCGCATGATCGCGCTCAACAAGGAAATCAACTGGATCCCGGTCGAAGTCGGCGCCGGGCGGTTCGGCAACTGGCTCGAGGAGAACAAGGACTGGGCGCTCTCGCGCGACCGGTACTGGGGCACGCCGCTTCCGGTCTGGATCTGCGAGAAGTGCGGCCGCCAGCACTGCGTCGGCTCGATCGACGATCTGCGCAAGGGGCACAACGTGACCGAGCCGCTCGATCTGCACAAGCCGGCGGTCGACAAGGTGACGTTCGACTGCGAATGCGGCGGCGTGATGCGCCGTACGCCCGAGCTCATCGACGTCTGGTTCGATTCTGGATCGATGCCGTTCGCCCAGTGGCACTATCCGTTCGAGAACAAGGAGATGTTCGAAAAATCGTTCCCGGCCGATTTCATTTCGGAAGGCATCGATCAGACGCGCGGATGGTTCTACACGCTCCATGCGATCAGCTCGTTCCTCTTCGATAAGCCCGCGTTCCGGAACGTGCTCGTCAACGAACTCATTCTCGACAAGCAGGGGCAGAAAATGTCGAAGTCGAAGGGCAACACGGTCAATCCCTTCGACCTGATCAGGAAATACGGCGCCGATGCCACGCGCTGGTATCTGGTGCAGAACAGCCCCGTGTGGCGTCCCACACTGTTCGACGAAGAGGGCATCGCCGAAGTGCAGCGCAAGTTCTTCAGCACGCTCGTCAACACGTATTCGTTCTTCGCGCTCTATGCGAACATCGACGGCTTCTCGTACGCCGAGGAACGCATTCCGGTGAAAGAGCGTTCTGAAATCGATCGGTGGATTCTCTCGTCGCTCAACACGCTCATCGGCGTGTTTACCGATCACATGGACCATTACGATCTGACGAAGGCGGCGCGCGCGGTGAGCGACTTCACGCTCGATGAGCTCTCGAACTGGTATGTGCGACGCAACCGCCGTCGTTTCTGGAAAAGCGAGAAGGGAAAGGACAAGACCGCGGCCTACCAGACGCTGTTCGAATGTCTTGAGACGATCGCGCGGCTCATGGCGCCGATTGCGCCGTTCTTTTCCGAGGAATTGTACAGGAATCTGCATGCGACCGTGTCGCTTGGCGGCGCCGAGTCTGTGCATTTGTCGTCGGTGCCGGCCGTCGAGGCCGAGGCGATCGACGCCGAGCTCGAAAGCCGCATGTCGCTTGCCATGAAGATCGTCGGCATCGTGCGCGCCATGCGCATGAAGTCGAACCTGAAGGTCCGACAGCCGCTGAGCAAGATCATTCTTCCGGTGGACGAGGCCCGCAAGGCGGCCGTGAAGAAGATGGAAGATGTGATCCTGGAAGAGATCAACGTCAAGGCCATCGAATACGTCTCGGACGACACCGATATTGTGAGCAAGAAGGCGAAGCCGAATTTCCGATCGCTCGGCCAGAAGTTCGGCAAGCAGGTGCAGGGCGTCGCCGCGGCGGTCCGCGCCATGACATCGAAGGACGTGTCCGCGCTGCAGAAGAACGGAAGTTTCGCCCTGAATGTGGACGGCAGCACTGCCACGATTTCGAAGGACGATGTCGAGATCATCCACGAGGAGCTGAAGGGCTGGCTCGTCGAATCGGACGGACCGGTGACCGTGGCGCTCGATACGGAAGTCACCGCGGAGCTCCGCAGCGAGGGCTTCGCCCGCGAGTTTGTCAACCGCGTGCAGAACATGCGCAAGGATGCGGGATTCGACATCACCGACCGGATCGCCATCACCTTTGCGGCGTCGGGCGAACTCGCCTCCGCGCTTGAACGGATGAAGCAGTACGTGATGAGCGAAACATTGTGTGTGAAGATGGAAGCGGGAACCGCCGGGGGGGAGGCGACGTCGAGCGACGACGTCAACGGCGAGAAGTGCACGATCGGTATCGTACGGATGAAGTAAATCGGTAAGCGGCAATTCGGAAGCCTCGGACGGCACGCACAAGCGGTCGAGTGTTTGAGCGCGCAATCGCGAGGTACATCACATTCATTCAGGACAATTTCTACGGGGAAGGCGCCATGGCGAAAACTCAGACAGGAACGCGAGCGTCGGCAGGGTCCACAAAAGCCGCAAAGAAAACGCCGGCAGTGCCGGCTAAGGCGGGAAAGACAGCAACAGCGCAGAAAAGTGCGAAGGCTGGAAAGCCGGCACCCAACATCATCAAGAAAAAAACAGCGAGTGCAACCGTGAGCAAAGCAAAGAGCGCGTACAGCGCACGTGAGTTGGAGCATTTCAAGAAAATCATTCTTGAGAAGAGAAAAGAGATCCTTGAAGAACTGCAGATCCTGAAAGAAAACATGATGGATCCGACGACGGGAGAGTATGAGAACGAAAATTCGGCATACTCGATGCATATGGAGCAGGGAACGGACGCCATGGAGCGCGAAAAGACGTTCATGTTCGCCTCGCGCGAAGGCAAGTTCCTGAATTATCTTGACGACGCGCTCGTCCGCATCGAAAAGGGAACATACGGACTGTGCATCGAGTGCATCGACACGCCGAAGATGCTGTGCAAGACGTGTCCCCTGATTCCGAAGGAGCGGCTCGAGGCCGTGCCCCATGCGCAGCTCTGTGTCGAGATCAAAACCCGCAAGGTGCGTGCGTGAAAGTTCTCTGGGTGACATTGTGCGTCATCATCGCCGATCAGGCGGCCAAGCTCGCGGTGAAGGGAATCAGCATCCCGTGGGCAGGACTCTCGCTGAAAGGCATTCCGATCGGCTCATCGTATCAGGTGGCCGGCGACTGGATACGGCTGACGTTCATCGAGAATCCCGGCATGGCCTTCGGCATCGATCTGGGAGGCAAGCTGTATCTCACGCTGTTTTCCATCATCGCCAGCGCCGGCATCTTCGCCTATCTGTATTATGTGCGGAATGAGAAGCTGCTTTTCCGTCTGTCTCTGGCGCTCGTGCTCGGCGGCGCGGTGGGCAATCTGATCGACAGGATCTTCTACGGCGTGCTCTTCGGCGACGGACCCCTGTTTTACGGAAAGGTCGTCGACTTCATCGATGTCGACATCTTCAACGTGACGTTTTTCGGCTACCATCTGCAGCGCTTCTGGGTCTTCAATATCGCCGATGCCGCCGTGACCGTCGGCGTGCTGATCATGCTGGTCTTCCACCGCACGTTCGTAAAGGCGGAAGAGCCGCGCATGAGTTCGAGCTCGGCCGAAACGCCGTCCGAACCGACATCGCTGTGAGCCGGATCGGAGAATCAGCGCGGATGATGCCGTCATGAAGAACCATTACGAACTTGTCGTTCCGGCCGGACAAAGCCGCGAACGCCTCGATGTGTATCTCACGCGCCATGTCGAGAACGCCACGCGCACGAAAGTGCAGGAGGCGATCGACAGCGGCGAGGTGATGGTGAACAATGCGCGGGCAAAATCGAGCTACAAGGTCGCCCCGCTCGATGTCGTGAGCATCCATCTTGCCAAACCCGATCCGCCGGCGGTCGAAGCCGAAGCCATTCCCCTTGATATCGTCTACGAGGATGAATATCTTCTGGTGGTGAACAAGCCTGCGGGCATGGTCACGCATCCTGCCTACAAGAATTATTCGGGCACGCTGGTGAACGCCCTCATGCATCACACATCCGATCTTTCCCATCCCCATCCCATGCGTCCGGGCATCGTGCACCGGCTCGATAAGGATACATCCGGGCTGCTCGTGGTGGCGAAGGATGAAGTGACGCATCACAAGCTGGCGCGCCAGTTCGCCGAGAAGACGAGCGAGCGGGAATACAACGCCATTGCATGGGGCGTCTTCCGCGAAGAGGCGGGAACGATCGATGCCCCCCTGGGACGCTCCAAGCATGACCGGAAAAAAGTCGCCGTCACCTCCGAAGGCAAGCACGCCGTGACCGAGTATAGCGTGCTCGAACAGTTCGACTACTGCGCATTCGTCCGTCTGCGGCTGCGCACCGGCCGCACGCATCAGATCCGCGCGCATCTGGCCCATCTTCATCATCCGATCTTCGGCGATCCGACATACGGCGGCAGGGAAATCGTTGCCGCCGGCGTGGAAGGAAAGAAGAAGGCGGAGGTGAAGAATCTGCTCGAGCTCATCCAGCGCCAGGCCCTGCATGCGCGCACGCTCGGATTCGTCCACCCGGTGACGAAGGAGATGATGCGCTTCGAATCGCCGCTTCCCAAGGATTTAACGAACGTGCTGGAGAGGCTGCGCTCGCTCTCTGCAGCCTGATCAATCAATTCATCCCATCATTCCTCACTTCCATGAAAAAACCGACAACCCTTTCGACGCGCGCCATACACGGGAAAAAGCTGCATGCCTATAAAGGCCCGCTCACGCTGCCCATCTACCAGACGTCGACATACCGGTTCGACAATTCCGACGACGCGATCCGCTACGCCAACGGAGACGAATCGGTCTATGTGTATTCGCGCTACCACAACCCGTCGGTCGAGGACGTGGAGGAAAAGATCGCGCTCATGAACGACGCCGAAGCGTGCGCGCTGTTCGCCTCGGGAATGGCGGCGATCTCGACCGCGGTGCTCACGGCTGCGCATGCGGGGGATGAGATCATCAGCACGCCGGCGCTCTATGGAGGCACATACCGGTTCTTCCGCGACATTCTGCCGAACTACGGCATCACCGTGCGCTACGTCGATCCGTCGGACATTGCGAAGCTGGGAACGATGATCACCGGGCGCACGAAGATCGTCTATACCGAGACGCCGACGAATCCGACGCTCGATATTGTCGACATCAAAAAACTGGTGACTGAAACGCGGAAGGCCGAAAAGCGCCTGCACACGAAGATCTCGGTGATGGCCGACAACACATTCGGCACATGCATGTATCAGCAGCCGTTCGATCTCGGCTGCGATGTGATCGTGGAAAGCGCCACGAAGTATTACGGGGGACACAGCGACCTCCTGGCCGGGGTGGTCGTGGGGACATCGGACTTCGTGCGGCAGGTTCGCACGACGGCGAAGTATCTGGGCGGATGCGCCGATCCGTTTGCGGCATTTCTGCTGTCGCGCAGCCTGAAGACGTTCGCCATGCGCGTGGAAAAGCAGACGGCGACCGCCATGAAGCTCGCCTCGGCGCTCGAGGCCAACAGCAAGGTGCTGCGTGTGATTTATCCCGGACTCAAGTCCCATCCGCGGCATCAATTGGCGAGGCGGCAGATGTCGGGCTACGGGGCGATGGTGACGATCGAAGTGAAGGGGGGAGCCAAAGGCGCCGTGGCGGTGACCGATGCGCTCTGCGTGGCGGTCAATGCGATGTCGCTCGGCGGCGTCGAAACCCTGGTGAGCATTCCCGTCTACTCCTCGCACGTCAACATGACCGATGACGAACTGGCACGACACGGCGTCGCTCCCGGCATGATCCGCATTTCCGTCGGCGCCGAGGGCGCCGAGGACCTCATTGCGGATTTCGAGCAGGCGCTGAGGAAATTGCGGTAAGCCTCGCCGCCGGAATTATTGGGGGATCTTCGATTCGAGGGCGGTTTTTTCGACATCGGGGGTGAAATCCAGCACGAAGGCTTCTTCGAGCTGTACGAAATCGACAGAGGGGGCGATCTCGATGCGGTGGAAGAGGCTGCCGGGTTCGTCGATCACATTGCTGACCACGCCGATCTTCAATCCGGCCGGGAACGCCGAACTGTATTCGGATGTCACCACCGCATCGCCTTTCTTCACATCGAGCGACTTCACGACGTTTTTCAGAAGAAGCGCTTTGCCGTCCCAGGCGATGATGCCGTCGACGCGGCTGCGCTGCACCTTGCCGCTTGCGCGGAAATCGATATTGAGCATCGACTGCACGATCGCATAATTGCGGCTCACCGCGATCACTCTTCCCACCACACCTTCGCCCGTCACGATCGGGTTGCCCGTTTTCACTCCGTCCTTCTCTCCAACATGCAGCGTAATCGTATTGCGCAGCAGGTTCAGATTTTTCGCGACGACTTTGCCGGCCGTGTAATGAAACGCTGTGGAATCCTTCAGCGCGACCATCGAGCGCAGGCGGATATTTTCCAGCCGGGCCTCGCGCAGCTGGTTGACTTCGGTGGAAAGGGCGATATTTGTGCGGCGCAGCATGTCGTTTTCGCTCTGCAGCCGGGCGATATCGGGGATGAAGCTGAATGTCTGCTGAATGCTGCCCACCGACCCGATCGCAAGCGCGCGGATCTGGCGGATCTGCACGTTGTCGTTCAGGAGCAGAAGAATGACGGACATCAGTACGAGCGTCGTAAAGATGACGTATTCCTTGAACTGAAAGAAGAATTGATAGAATTTTTGCATGGAGCGAAAAAAAAGGCCGGCGTATGTCTCAGCCGGCCCGTGTCACAAGATTAATAGCGTCGGCTCTTGATGAGGACTTTCGAATAATGATTCAGATTTTCGAGCACCTTGCCCGTGCCGCGCACCACGGCCGTGAGCGGGTCTTCGGCCACATGGACGGGAAGGCTGGTTTCGAGACGCAGGCGCTCGTCGAGTCCCTTCAAGAGCGCGCCGCCGCCGGTGAGCATGATGCCGCGGTCGAGAATATCGGATGACAGTTCGGGAGGCGTACGCTCAAGCGTGAGCTTCACGGCATCGACGATCTGCTGCACCGCCTCGTTGAGCGCCTCTCGGATCTCGACCGATGTCGCCTCGGTGGTCTTCGGAATGCCGTTGACGAGGTCGCGGCCCTTCACCTGGATCGAGACTTCTTCCTTCAGGGGCATGACCGAACCGACTTCGCACTTGATCGCTTCAGCCGTGCGTTCGCCGATGAGGATGTTGTGATTCTTCTTGAAGAACTGAATGATGGCCGAGTTCATTTCATCGCCCGCGATGCGGATCGATTCCTCGTTCACGATGCCCGACAGCGCGATGACGGCGATCTCCGTCGTGCCGCCGCCGATATCCACCACCATATTGCCCACGGGCGCGTCCACATCGAGACCGATGCCGATGGCGGCGGCCATCGGCTCGGCGATCAGGTGCACTTCCTTTGCGCCTGCATGCTCGGCCGAATCGCGCACGGCGCGCTTTTCCACTTCCGTCACGCCGCTCGGCACGCAGATCACGATACGCCGGCTGGGGATCCAGTTCGCATGAATCTTCTTGATGAATTCGCGCAGCATGCCTTCGGCGATCTCGAAGTCGGCGATCACGCCGTCCTTCATCGGCCGGATGGTGCGGATGTCGCGGTGCGTGCGCCCGAGCATCTCGCGCGCCTCGTTGCCGATGGCGACGATCTTTTTGGTGTTGCGGTCGTATGCGACGATCGAAGGCTCATTCAGAAGGATGCCTTTGCCCTTCATGATGATCAGCGTGTTGGCCGTTCCGAGGTCGATCGCAAGATCGGCCGAAAAAAGCGAAAATAAACCCATATGTCTGTTCTTCTAAGATGTCAAAAAATAATTTTCATGTGTCAGTGTCTGAAATGCCTCACGCCCGTAAACACCATGGCGATGCCGTGTTCATCAGCGGCGGCGATCACCTCGGCGTCGCGCACCGAGCCGCCGGGCTGTATCACGGCCGTCGCGCCCGCCTGCACGGCTTCGAGCAGGCCGTCTGCAAAGGGGAAATAGGCATCCGAGGCAATGATGCTTCCCTTGAGCGAAAGTTGTTCTTCCGCGGCCTTCTGGACCGCGATTTTTGATGATTCGACGCGGCTCATCTGTCCCGCGCCGATGCCGAGCGTGCGGCCCGGGCCGGCATAGACGATCGCATTCGATTTCACGTGCTTGACCACTTTCCAACCGAAGAGAAGCGCATTCAGTTCCTCATCGGACGGGGCGCGTTTCGTGACGACCTTCAGGTCGGCGGCGGTGGTCTTCTTCACATCCTGCGTCTGGACGAGCAGCCCGTCGGCGACCGAGCGGATATCGAGCGCCGTTCCGGATGTTTCCTTTGTGCTGAATTCGATCAGCCGGCGGTCCTTCTTCTTCATGAGGAAATCGAGGACGCCGGGAGCGAACGAGGGAGCGATGATGATTTCGGTGAAGACGGCGTTCATGGCCGCGGCCGCTTCCAGGTCGAGTTCGCGATTGACGGCGATGATGCCTCCGAACGGAGCCTTCGTATCGGTGGCGAAGGCGAGCCGGTAGGCATCGAGCAGCGTCCCGGCGCATGCGGCGCCGCAGGGATTCGTATGCTTCACGATCACGCAGGCAGGCTCGTCGAATTCCGAAAGAAGATTCGCCGCGGCGTTGGCATCGATGATGTTGTTGAAGGAAAGTTCCTTGCCGTGCAGCTTGCGGAACGAGTTGAGGAAGCCGCCGTAGAGCGCCGCCTGCTGATGCGGATTCTCTCCGTAGCGCAGATCCATCGCTTTGGGAAGGGCAAGCGAGAATGTGCCGGGAAGCGTCCCGGCGCCCGTGCTGCGGTTGTCGAGCCACGACGAGATCGCGGCGTCGTACTGCGCCGTGCGGCGGAAAACGTCGCGGGCGAGCGAAAAGCTGGTTTCTTCGCTGAGCCGGCACTCGTTCGCGCGCAGTTCCTCGAGCACGGGCTCGTAGCGCGACGGATCGATAATGGCCGCGGTGAAGCGGTAATTCTTCGCCGCGGAGCGGAGCATTGTGGGGCCGCCGATGTCGATGTTCTCGATCGCTTCCTCGAGCGTGACGCCCGCGCGGGCGATCGTCGATTCGAACGGATACAGATTCACCACCACCAGATCGATCGACTCGATGCCGTGCTCATCGAGCTGCGCGCGGTGTTCGGGATTGTCGAGCATGGCAAGAAGTCCTGCATGCACGACTGGATGGAGCGTCTTGACGCGACCGTCTAAAATTTCCGGAAAACCGGTGAGTTCGGAAATTTGTTTTGCAGGAATGTTGTTAGCCTGTAGGAGGGCATGGGTGCCCCCGGTCGAAATGATTTCAACGCCGAGGTGCTGAAGCTCACGGGCAAAATCGACGATGCCGGTTTTGTCCGAAACACTGATGAGTGCTTTGCGAATGTGTATCAATGGGTGCTCTTCATATGTTCTACATCATGCCGGATGACGACGCGGCCGTTTTCAAACGAAACGGCATTGGATGCAAACAGTGCGACGGCCTCGGCAAGTATCGTGTGCTCGATTGCAAGAACCTTGCGCGCCAGTGACTCCGGCGTATCATCCCGGTCGACCGGAACGCGCTTCTGTATGACGATCGGTCCCGTATCGTAATCGTCGGTGACGATGTGGACCGTTGCGCCGGACTCGGCATCGCCCGATTGCATCACCGCTTCATGGACATGGTGTCCGTACATTCCCTGTCCTCCGTATTTCGGAAGAAGGGCAGGATGGATGTTCAGGATCCTGTTTCTGTAACGCTCGATGACCGCCGTCTCGATTTTTTTCATGTATCCCGCAAGCACGATCAGATCGACGCCGAACGATTCGAGCAGCGCCAGCTGCCGCGCGGCGAACTCGGCATCGGTGGCGAACTGCCGCCGGCTCAGATGAATCGCGGGAATGCCGAACGACCGTGCCAATGCGAGCGCGCCGGAGCCGGAATTGTTGCTGATCACGGCGACGATGCGTGCGTCGATGCGCTGTTCGGACAGGCGGCGGTAAAGCGCTTCAAAGTTCGAGCCGCGGCCCGATGCATAAATGGCTATATTCAACACGAGATGGCTTCGGACTGGGAAAAAATTTGAGTAAAATGTACTGATAATAATCCTCTTTGTCAATGAAATGCAACGATTTACGACATATTTGCGGTATTTTCCGGCCCCGGCGGCCTTGTGTCGCCGCGGGACTTTACGTATCTTGATGGGACGGAACGCCCGTTCCGTTTGTGCGGCAGGGGGAGACAGCTGCTTCATCATTCTTTCCGGACAGAAGGGGGAACACACGTGAGCGCAACCTATGACATCATCGTTGTCGGCGCCGGACCGGCGGGCCTGGCCGTCGCCATCGAGGCCAAAAAAGCGGGATTGACCTACTGCGCCATCGACAAGGGGGCCATCGTCAATTCGCTTCAGAACTTTCCGCACGGCATGACGTTCTTTTCGACGCCGGAACTGCTGGAAATCGGCGGTATCCCATTCACCTCGGCGGCAATGCGTCCGACGAGGATGGAAGCGCTCGAATATTACCGGCGCGTGGCCGATTCGTACGAGCTGGAATTGAAGCTGTTTGAGGAAGTCAAGGACATCGATCGCCAGGGGACCTATTTCACCGTTCATACCGCGAAGGACGCCTATCGCTGCCGGTATCTCGTCCTGGCCGCCGGATTCTACGATCAGCCGAACCTTCTGGGCGTGCCGGGAGAGGACCTTCCGAACGTGAGCCATTACTATGACGAGCCCTTCCGGTTCTATCGCCGGAAAGTGGCCGTCGTGGGCGCGAAGAATTCCGCCGCCATCGCCGCGCTCGAACTCTTCAGGCACGGCGCCGATGTCACGCTCATCCATCGCCGCGCCGAACTCGATCCGGCGGTGAAATACTGGATTCTTCCCGACTTGCAGAACCGCATCAGGGAAGGTTCGATCAAGGCCTTGTTCAATGCGACCGTTCTCGAGATCCGCGAGCACGAGATCGTCGTGTGCGGAGAGCAGGGAAAGGCGCAGAAGCTGCCGAACGATTTCGTCTTCGCCCTTATCGGCTATCATCCCGACAACCGGCTTCTGGCAATGTGCGGCGCGAAGATCGATCCCGCGCTCGACGCTCCGATCATCGATGAGGCGACATTCGAAACGAGCGTGCCCGGCGTGTTCGTGGCCGGATCGATGGTGGCGGGCAAGAACAACAACAAGATCTTCATCGAGACGGGGAGGCTGCACGGCCGCACGATCATCGAGTGCATTCTCCGATCGAAATAATTTTCAAATTGATTTTCGGAACAAAAAATCCTACTTTTACGTAATGCAGCAGAACGCCCGTCACAACTCAATGCTGAAAGGATTGCAATGAACGAAGGAAAAATTATTCAGGTCATCGGACCGGTCGTTGACGTCGATTTTTCGGATAGCGAGCTTCCTACCATATTAAATGCCTTGACGGTTCCCCGCACGAACATGGAAGGGCAGAATGAAGACCTGGTGATCGAGGTCCAGCAGCATCTCGGTGAGAACCGCGTGCGCGCTGTGGCAATGGACTCGACCGACGGGCTCGTCCGCGGCATGAAGGTGATCGATACAGGCGCGCCCATCACGATTCCCGTCGGACCCAATGCGCTGGGGCGCCTCATCAATATCACGGGACACACGATTGACGGCGGTGAGCAAATCGTATCGGATCTTCATTATCCCATTCACCGTTCGGCGCCGTCCTTCACGGATCTGAGCACGCAGAAGGAAATGTTCGAGACGGGCATCAAGGTGATCGATCTGCTCGAGCCGTATACGAAAGGCGGCAAGACCGGACTCTTCGGCGGCGCAGGCGTGGGAAAGACCGTCCTCATTCTTGAATTGATCCACAACATTGCAAAGGAACACGGCGGCTATTCGGTCTTCGGCGGCGTGGGCGAACGCACGCGCGAGGGCAACGATCTCTGGCTCGAGATGAAGGAGTCCGGCGTGCTCGAAAAGACCGCGCTCATCTTCGGCCAGATGAATGAGCCGCCGGGAGCCCGTCTGCGCGTGGCGCTGACGGCGCTGACGCACGCCGAATACTTCCGCGATGAGGAAGGCAAGGACGTCCTCTTGTTCATCGACAACATCTTCCGCTTCACGCAGGCGGGTTCCGAAGTGTCCGCGCTTCTGGGACGCATGCCCTCGGCCGTGGGATATCAGCCGACGCTTGCCGCCGAAATGGGACAGCTTCAGGAACGCATCACCTCGACGCGCAAAGGCTCGATCACGTCGGTGCAGGCCATCTATGTGCCGGCCGACGACCTGACCGATCCGGCGCCGGCAACGACGTTCGCGCATCTCGATGCGACGACGGTGCTCAGCCGCCAGATCTCTGAACTCGGCATCTATCCGGCCGTGGATCCGCTCGATTCGACATCGCGCATTCTCGATCCGCAGATCATCGGCCAGGAGCATTACGACGTCGCGCGCTCGGTGAAGACCATTCTGCAGACATACAAAGACCTTCAGGACATCATCAACATCCTCGGCATGGACGAACTCTCGGACGAGGACAGGCTCACGGTGCAGCGCGCGCGCAAGGTGCAGAAGTTCCTGTCGCAGCCGTTCCATGTGGCCGAGCAGTTCTCGGGCCTTCCCGGAAAATACGTGAAGCTCGAAGACACGATCCGGGGCTTCAAGGGCATCATCAGCGGCGAATACGACACGCTTCCCGAGAATGCATTCTACATGGTGGGCACGATCGAAGAGGCGGTCGAAAAGGGCAAAGCGCTCCAGGCAGTCTGATGCCGGCGCCGGTCCCGTCATTTCTTTTCCATTCGTTTTTTATATTGCTGATCACATACTATGGCTGAGTCAAAAACTTTCTCGCTCGATATCGTGACGCCCACAGCCACCGTGTTTTCGGGGATTGTACAAAGCTTCAGCGCTCCCGGCGTGGCCGGCGGTTTCCAGGTGCTCTACAACCATGCGCCGCTCATGGCGTCGATCGGCATCGGCGAGCTGAAAGTGGTCGACGCCTCGGGCAGGACCTTGCGCTACTCGACGAGCGGAGGCTTCGTCGAGGTCCGCAACAACAAGGTAACCATGCTTGCCGAAACCGCCGAGCGTTCGGATCTCATCGATACCGAGCGCGCGCGCCGTTCGAAGGAACGGGCTGCGCAGCGGCTGTCTGAAAAACATGCGGCAGTCGACGAACAGCGTGCGCAGGCGGCGCTTGCGCGCGCGGTCAACCGGCTGAAGATCGCCGCCCGTTGATGTCCGTTATTGCACGTCCGGCCGGATGTGCCGCCGCCTGGCGGGCATATCCGGCTCCGCACGGCGGCGCCCGCACTTCCGTATCATGTTCACGACAAATCCTTCACTCATGCGACCGACGTTTGCTGAAATAGATCTCCGCGCTATCCGTTCCAATCTCCTTGCAGTGCGAAACCATACGGGGGTGCGCGTCATGGCCGTCGTCAAGGCCAATGCCTACGGCCACGGCGTGCTTCCCGTCGTGCAGTCGATGCTCCGGCATCAGGCGCCCGATTATTTCGGCGTCGCCCTCATCGAGGAAGCCGTCGAATTGCGGCAGGCGGGCGTCCGGCTTCCGATTCTTGTCTTCTCGGCTCCGGCTGCGGCGCAGCTCGATATGTTCCTGGAACACGATGTGGATGCGACGATCTGCTCGATCGAGACGGCCAGACGCCTGAACAAGCTTGCGGCCGATGCCGGCACGATCGCATCGGTGCATATCAAAGTCGACACCGGCATGGGGCGCATCGGCATCGCCCCCGATGATGCGGCGGCATTCGCGCTTGAAGTGAAGAAGCTCCGCAATCTGCGCGTGACGGGTCTCTTCACGCACTTTGCCGCTTCGGACGAGGCCGATCTCTCGTTCGCCTACAGGCAGCTCGACGCGTTCCGCGCCGCGCGCCAGGCGATCATCGGTGCCGGCGTCAACGTGCCGATCACGCACTGCGCCAACAGCGGCGCCATCATGCAGATGCCGGAATCCTACTTCGATATGGTCCGTCCCGGCATCATGCTCTACGGCTATCCGCCGTCGCATGAAACGAAGCAGAGCGTGAGGCTCGAGCCGGCAATGTCGCTCAAGACGCAGATCTCCTTCATCAAGGCGGTTCCGGAAGGCACGAGCATCAGCTATAACCGGCGCTACCGGACCAGGAGCGGGGCGGTGATCGCGACCGTTCCTGCCGGCTATGCCGACGGCATCATGCGCTCGCTCTTGAACAAGGCCGAGGCCATCGTCGGCGGAGAAAAGTATCCGGTGGCAGGCACGATCTGCATGGACCAGCTGATGATCGATCTCGGTCCGCAGTCGAAAGCCGCCGTGGGAGACGAAGTGGTCCTGATGGGAACGCAGGGCAGGCAGACGATCACGGCGTGGGATATTGCCGATAAGGCAGGGACGATTCCCTACGAAATCACCTGCGCGGTCTCATACAGGGTTCCAAGGAAACACATCAATGGATAACTCGGATGAATATGTGCTTCAGGTATTCCGTCGGGCGCAGATGATGCTCGAGGAATCGCTCGGTGCCGATGAGGCGGGCCGACTCGCCATGCTTGCCGAAAAGCTCGAGCGGTCTTCCGATCTGCGCGCTGAAGCCGAACATCTGAAATACATCGAAGGATTCTCGCGCACGGGCATTGCCTTCGACTGGCTGCTCGAGCGTTCGAAGCGCGACTCGGAATTCAATCTCGACCAGTTCGACGCCGATGTGCATGTGCTGCACACCGTGCTGCGTACGGGACTCGAGAGGCCCGCGCGCACGAATCGTGCCGAGGAGGAAGCGCAGGCGGCGCCGGCTGCTGCGGCGAATGTGTCGTTTGCGCTTCCTGAACCGGACTGGAACAGCGCGCTCATGGAAACCTCGCCCGCCTCTGCGCCGGCACCCGATGAGATCGCCGCCGAACTGCCGTCATTCATCGATCTGCTCGATCATCCGATGGTGCTGACGGTGCGCCGGCTTGCCGATTCCGCATCGCTGTTCGGCCGGAAACCGGAAGCCGAGCGGGCGACCGCGCTGGCGGTACTTAAGATGATGGCCAAGAGCATTGTCGATATGGCGCGGCCCCAGAACAAGATCGTCGTCATGTCGACGTTTCAGGAAATCGCCGGTCTCATGGAATCGATCGAGCGCAGGGGATCGGCCCGCGAAGAGGAAACAGAACGCATCATTACAGAACTTGGCCGCATGATTTCGGATGCGCTTGCCGGCACGGAAGACGGCATCGGATGCATGAACGGAATCGTCGGCTTCATCAACGAACACAAAGCGACAGGATCGAAATAGGAAGAACGCATGGAATCAAAACCGAAAATATATGCAGTGATCATGGCGGGGGGAGTCGGAGCACGATTCTGGCCGCGCAGCCGCGAACGAAATCCGAAACAGCTTCTTGAAATCGCAGGCGAAGGGACGATGATACAGAATACGATCCGCCGCCTCGGCGATTTCGTGGAGCCGAAGAATGTCTTCGTGGTGACGAACAAGATGCAGAAGAATGCCATTATGCAGCAGCTGCCGAACGTGCCTGCCGCCAACATCCTCGTCGAGCCCGTGGGCCGCAACACCGCGCCCTGCATCGGTCTTGCGGCGATGTTCGTTCAGCGGCTCGATCCGGAAGGCGTGATGGTGGTGCTGCCGGCCGACCATATCATACAGGATGAACAGGAGTTCGTCCGCGTGCTCGAGCTCGGCGCGCGCGTGGCTAACCGCACCTCTTCGCTCGTGACGATCGGCATCCAGCCCAGCCGTCCCGAAACAGGATACGGCTACATCCAGGTGCGCGACACCGCGGACGCCGGATCGGGAACGGCCGAGGAGGGAGTCTTCCAGGTGAAGACATTCGCCGAGAAGCCGAATCCGCAGATGGCACAGCAGTTCCTCGACAGCGGCGACTTCCTCTGGAACAGCGGCATGTTCATGTGGCGGGTCGATGTGATCCTCTCCGAGATCCAGCGCTCGCTGCCCGATCTCTACGAGCAGCTGAAGGTGCTCGAGCCGGCGCTCGGCACGCCGATGTTCGAGCAGAGCCTCGAGCGCGCATACGGCATGGTGCGGTCCATCTCCATCGATTACGGCGTGATGGAGAAGGCAAAGAGCGTCTATGTGATACGGGGCAACTTCGGCTGGAACGATGTCGGTTCCTGGGACGAAGTCTGCCGCCTGGCGCCGAAGGATGAAAACGGCAACTCCGCCGCGGGAAAAGTCATTTCGGTGAATTCGAAGAACACGTACGTCCATGCTCCCGGCAAGCTTGTCGCCACCGTGGGCGTGGAAGATCTGATCATCATCCAGACGGATGACGCGCTGCTTGTGTGCAGGAAGGATGCTTCACAGGATGTGAAGGAAGTGGTTGACTACCTGCGGCGCAAGCAGATGAACGAATACCTGTAACTTCTGCGCGCACGAAGCGCAGACATCCTGACGCGCCACATCTCTTCCGATATGGAACCATTGCATCCGCGCGCTTCTGTCTCCGGCATCGCCGCCGTGCTCGTTTGTGCGGCGGTGCTCGGAGGATGCGCATCGTCGCCGCGCTTCACCACGCATCCGGACCGCGCCCGAACCCCGGCCGCGGAACCGGCCGATGCGCCGCGCGTCGAGCCGTCGCCGGAGGCCGCGGCCGATGAGTCGCATTCGCTCCTGATGACCGAGGGACTTGCCTCCTATTATGCGGATGATTTCAACGGAAAGAAGACGGCCAACGGCGAAATCTTCGACATGTATGCGCTGACCGCCGCGCATCGTTCGCTGCCCTTCGGCACGAAACTCCGCGTCACCAACCTTGACAACAACCGCACGGTCATCGTGCGCGTCAACGATCGGGGGCCGTTCAAGATGGAACGGATCATCGATCTTTCGCTCGGCGCTGCGGCGCAGCTTCAGATGATGGGGGTGGGGGTGGCGCGCGTGCGGCTGGATGTGCTCGAGTGGGGAGACGGATTGTACGTCAAAACGCCGTAGTCATGCTGTCTGCCGCCTTGATCACGCCTGAGAGCGCGCCATCTCAGTGGCTGCCGAAGATGGCTTTCACCTCGGCCGCGAACGCGGCAGGCACGTCCATATACCGGCCGCGGAAGAACCTGTCCGCCGCCGCGTTGAGCCACGGCTTCGATGTGTCGATCCGTTCGAATTTCAGCTGCGTTATCCCGCCCTCTTCCCGCACCGAATAATCGCCCAGCAGGATCGTTGTCGATTCTTCCTCGCCAAGCAGCGTGATCTCGATCGTGACTTCGTGCTTCACCGAACTGTACGTAAACGCCGTCACGTCTCCCATCGGATGCAACACGCGCTTAGCAATACCCTTGCCGATGACAGTGATGGTCGAGTCGGCGATCGATGCGATGAGTGTCATCGTCTTCTCTCCGAAATGGCGGTTCCCTTACATCTGGTATCCGAACGACTTGATGAAGCGGCTGTTCATTTCAAAGGGCAGCTGATTCGTGAACGCCCAGCCGAAGATGCCGATGCCGCCGCTCAGATTGCTGTATGTCGTCTCGTCGACGCGGATCGAATACTCGTCGAGATAGCCGTGCGACGATGCGTAGTAATTCGACAGGTGAAGATCATACTCGATGAGCGTGAATGTGAGCATGCCGATCGTATACCGGCTCTTGAGCGTATCGCCCTCGGAAATCGAGGCGACGGCGCGCTCGAGCGCCGCAAAATCGTACGATATTTTCAGGTCGCGCGTGAAGGACGGATAGACCGGCACGTGCTTTCCGTCCTTGTCGAGATAGCGCATCGGAATTTCGACTGTTTTATATACGGCTCCCTTCGGACCAGCGACCTGATAGGCAAGCTGGAGCTTCGGAAAATACAGATGATCGTCGCGCTGCTCGTTGTTCCAGTCGAAGGTCCACAGGGGATCCGTCGTCCGGGCCGTGACTCCGGCAACGAACTGATAGCTCGATTCGATCACGCGCCCGCGCGGCGCCGTGCACGATGCGGACACGCGGCGTCCGTCTCCCATCTTCACCGTGAGCGCGATAGAGCCCGTATTGTAATAGGGAAGCGTGCCGCCGAGCGAATATTTGAATTCCTTCGTCGTATAGCGGCTCGTGTCGGCGCGTTTCGACCGGCCGAGCTTCAGCGTGTCATTGTCGCCGCCGATGGTGAGCATGACCACGGCGTTCGTATCGAACGGATCGGTTCTGTTTTCCAGCGGATCGAGCCCGCCGACGTCATACGTCGTGGCGACGGTGGCGGTCGCCGAAAATCCCTTGTTGTTTCCCGAGATGATGCAGGTGACGACAGGCTTGGGCGTGAACGGCGCCTTCGGCGTAAACGGCTCTTCGCACGCCGCCGCGATCAGCGCCAGACAGGGCAGTGCGAGCAATAATCGTTTCATAATTCCGCTTTGACGAAAAGCGACGGCGTGAACGGAAGCATGTAGACGCTCCGGCCGCTGTCGCGGTTGAAGTAAAAGATGTTCTTTTTATCGTACACATTCAGGATGCTTCCGCCGAATGTGACGTCGAATGAACCGGCTTTCAGGACTTTCGAAAAGCTGCAGTCGAGCCGGTGATAGATCGGAAGACGGGCGGTGGCCGCATTATCCCAGTAGGCGATCGGATCGTAGCCGACCGAGCCGTAGGGCTCGATCGATGTGCGGTCGTAGAATCCGCCGATGGGCGTGAAGGGCAGTCCGGTCCTGAACATCCAGTTGGCGCTCAGCTGCCAGCCCGCGCCGAAATCATAGCTCATGAGCGTGCTCAGCGAATGCCGCGCATCGTAGCGCGGAACGCGCAGTTCTCCGTATTTTTCCTTGAACGCCCAGCTGAGCGAATACGACGCCTGGAAGAAGAACGACGAGGGCTGGAACTTGTAGAGCGCCTCGAGCCCGTATGCGTGGCCCCGCACGTTCACGAAGTCGTTGTCGCGGTCCGAGAATTTCTTCTCGTTGATGTCGACCATGTTCGTCATGGCCTTGTAATACGTTTCCACTTCAAGCGACATGTGCTCGGTCACGTCGATCTCGATGCCGGCCATGTAGTTGGCCGCCTGCGGCGATGCGAGATACTCGGGCGTGATCACCCACGGCTCGAAGATCGAGATCACCTCGCGCTCGTTCGAGAGACTCGAGATTTCCTGCGAATACCATCCGATCGACGCTTTGAAGGCGAGCTGCGGATGCGGACGGTAGGTCGAACTGATGCGCGGCTCCAGAAGGAAGGGACGGCCGTCGGAGAGCCCGCTGAGCTTGGCGCGCACGCCGAGATTGAGACGGAAGAGGTCCCAGCGCTTGTACTGATAGTCGGCATAGATGTTCATGTCCCAGCCGTGCTCGTCGAACGAGATCCGGCGCCCGTAGGGGTTCTGCACCTGAAGATTCGTCTTCAGGAATTTGTTCTGCATGCCGAAGACAAGCTCGTCCTTGCTGTCATACACATAGGCGAAGTCGACGTCGGCCGTGATGTCGTCCACCTTGTTGCTGCGCGGATGGGAGGAGGTGAAATTCGGACGCGTCTCGGCCGATGAGCCGCTGTACGAAAGCGAGACGGTGGAGTAGAGCGGACTCGCCCACACTTTCTGCCATGAGACGCCGCCGATCGCGTTTCGCACCGCGTAATCTTCCTGCAGCGGATCGCGGTTGTTCACTTCGTCTCCCGAGAAGAATCCGTGCACGGTGAACTTGCCGAGCGACTCGTTTTCCGGATCGGCATAGTGCGCCTTGTATGTCACATCCCAGAAATCGAAGGGCGAGTCCTTGCCGTTGAGAAAATTTTTGAAGATCCGTCCGTAATAGCTCTTCCGTCCCGTCACAAGAAACGATCCGTTCGGGATGGGGCC
>JBLMZA010000100.1:0-4428 GCA_050258555.1 Acidobacteriota bacterium
TAGCGAAGCACATACTGCTCAAGATCGGTGATCTTGCTGACTTCGCTGATGGAATAGTAAAGCTTCTTGATGCCGGTAGATTTTGTCATACGATTTTTTTCCGCAGTGTGTTGTAATTGCAGCCATACATGATTGCCGTGCGGGAATGGGACAGAATGCGCTCATCGTGCCGCGGTCAGAGATGCCTCCTCTGTAATAGTATCAAAATCCTGTGTGATATGCAACAGCGTTTTTTCCGGAAGAAGGCACAATAACGGCCTATTTACTGTTATAGGGGATATTGGAAAAAGAAAGGTAAAACAGGGCGAAGCGCCGCTTCGCCCCACAAAAGCTGACTGGCCCTACGTTCTGGCTTCTACACACTACACATGGGAGGAATTGCTATGAATAAACCTATTCTCCTTTTATTCTCCATCCTTCTGGCTGCCGCCTCCTCGTTTTCGCAGGTGGAAGACCGATTCAACTACATCAATGAAAACGAGATCAAGGAGTTCGGCAAGCCTCTGGTCACATCGCTCGGCGTGGCCATGAATACCGGCTCGTTCCATTCGGCATACGTCCCCTCCACATTCGGCTTCGCAATCGGCGTGCGCGGCATGTTTATCTTCATTCCCGAATCGCAGAAGACATTCACGCCGCATCCGCCGGCAGGCTATACCTCGATCACCGGAAAGAACGAGTCCGCCACGTTCTACGGCAACGAAGGCGCCATCTATTCGGGACCCGGAGGCTTCATCACCTATCCGAACGGCGTCGATCAGTCCTCCGTCCCCTTCATCATCCCCCAGGCTTCCATCAGCCTGCTCGGCACCGAGGCGCTCGTGCGCTGGGCGCCGGTGAAGATCAAGGACACAAAGATCACGCTCTTCGGCGTCGGGTTGAAACATTCGATCAGCCGGTACTTCCCCTATCTGCCGGTTTCGATCGCCTTGCAGGTGATGTACAACAAGTTCGATATCGAGAACGTGGCGACGTCGAAGCACTGGGCCTTCAGCGGCATCGTGAGCAAATCGTATCCGTTGTGGACGATCTACGGCGCGCTGCAGTATGAAACATCGAAGGTGAATTTCGATTATACGATCAAGGGTGATCCCCTGAGCGGAGATCCTCTGCTGCAGACATCGCGCAGCGTCACGGCGGATGTCGACGGGGATAACAAAATGAGACTCACCGCGGGCGCGGCGCTGACACTCGGCGTGCTGGTGTTGAACGCTGACTTCAGCCTCGGATCGCAATCGGTCGCTTCGGCCGGCTTCACATTTGAATTTTGAGAGGAGAATACCACGATGAAAAAATTTCGCTATGTCTTTTCAATACTTCCGGCCCTCGCTCTCGCCTTTGTCGCCGGCGGCTGCATCCTCGATGCGTTCGATGAGATTACGCAGAATCTGTCGATCGAACGCAGTTTCACAGTCAGCGGCAACACCAGTGCGCTTGTCACGCAGAGCGGAACATTCCGGCTGGCCGATTCGAAGGTGTATACGGACAACCGCGACAAGATCAAGAAGATGCAGTTCAAGGCCGCCGCATTCTGGGTCACACAAAACACCGTGCCGTCGCTTCAGGGGGATATCATCCTGACATTGCGCAACACGACCACGGGTACCGTGCTCTTCACAAAGACGCTGAGCGCATTCCGTCCGTCCGATTATCTGGGCGTGTCGGCGAAGAATCTCGATCTGACGCAAACGGAAATCGACGCGATCAATGCCGCCGTGAGCAACGTCGACCAATTGGAGACGCTCACATTCACAGCGACAATGGCATTCCAGAATGTGACGCCGGCCAATACGCAGGCGACAATGCAGGCTTCCATCAGCCTGGTCTTTGCGATGACGTTCAATCCGTAACGCACCGGTTTGCATCCGGCGTCAAAAATACAAAAGGCTGACATGGTTCATGTCAGCCTTTTCTTTTTTCACGCGCATCACACTGTATCTCAATGCGGCACTTTCGGCACTGTCAGACAGAAGAGCGCCCCCTTGCCTTCCTCGCTCTCGACGGTGAGCAGGCAATGATTCGCTTCGGCGAGCTTCCCGGCAATATAGAGTCCGAGTCCCGATCCCTGCTGTTCGTGCCTTTCCCGATTGACCTGGAAGAACTTCTGAAAGATGTCCTGATGATATTCGGGCGCGATGCCGGGTCCGCTGTCCTTGACGGTGAACGTGCAGCCCGATTCGGTCTCGGCGCAGCCGATTTCGATGCATCCGTCTGCCGGCGTGAACTTCACGGCGTTGTCCAGGATGCGCCGGCAGATGTTTTCCAGATGCTGCAGATTCGCGGCAGCCACAAACGTCGTCTGGCTCTCGGGCATCGTCACGCGGAGATGTTTCTTTTGGATAAGCGCCTCATGCTCGTGGAGCAGGCGCTCGACGAACTGACGCGGCGCGATGAGCGACTCGCCGTTTTCGACCGCGCGCATCACTTCATTCGATTCGATGCGCACGACAAGCAGAAAATCCTCCACCATCGAATTGAGACGCTTGCTGCCGGCTTTCAGCATCTCGAGGAACTCGGTGAAATCCTCCGCCGAGAGCGAATCCTTTCCTTCGGCAAGCACCTCCGTGGCGCCGAGTATCGATGTGAGCGGCGTGCGCATCTCGTGCGAGATCACGTTGAAGAGCTGGCTTTTCATCTGCTCGATCTGCTGGGCGAACGAATCGCTCAACTGCTGCCGGCGCTTGAGCTTGCCCTTGATCACCGAGAGCAGCAAATCGGGCTCGAACGGCTTCGTGATGTATTCATCGGAACCGAGCTCCTTGCCGATCTTCACGTGCGCGAAATCGCTGTGGCCGGAAACGAAGATGAAGGGCGTATTCTGCAGGCGCGGATTCTGCCGGACGTGCGTGAAGAAATCGAAGCCGGAAAATTCCGGCATCGTCACATCCGAAATGATGATGTCGGGCGTCTCGGTTTCCAGGATCTTGAGGGCGACCGGCACGTTCACCGCTTTCGACACTTCGTATCCTTCCATCTCGAGGATGGCGCCGGTGATGTCGAGCAGGTCCGGCTCGTCGTCGACGATCAGTATTCTGTATTTTTGTTCAGCCATGGGTTTAAAGCGCCTTCTTCAGCACATCGATCATCTGGCGGTGTATGATTCCGTTCGACGCAAGCGTGGTCGGGGTATAGATACTATCGGGATTTCCGAGAAAATCTGTAACCGTGCCGCCGGCTTCCTTCACCAGGAGCACGCCGGCCGCCTTATCCCAGGGATTGAGTGTCACTTCCCAGTATCCGTCCAGGCGCCCTGCGGCGATATAGGCCAGATCGAGCGCGGCCGAGCCCAGACGGCGGATGCCCTGCGCCTCGAGAAGGAAGTTCTGGAAATGATCGACAATGCGTCCCGGATTCTGCCGGTAGGTATAAGGGAAGCCCGTCACCAGGAGGCTGTTGATGAGCGTATCGGCGTTCGAGACATGCAGCGGCGTGCCGTTCAGGAATGCGCCCTTGCCCTTTTCGGCCGTGAAGAGCTCATCGGCGCTCGGATCGTAGATGACGCCCGCGACCATCTCGCCGTGATGCTCGATGCCGATCGAGACGGAAAACAGCGGCAGTCCGTGCGTGTAATTGGTCGTGCCGTCGAGCGGATCGATCACCCAGCGGTAATCGGAGCGGATATCATGACTTCCGCTTTCCTCGGCGAGTATGTCGTGCGAGGGAAAACGCGAACGGATATGCGAAATGATGAGCGCCTCGGCGCGCTTGTCGAATTCCGTGACGAGATTTGTCGCCTCCCCCTGCTTGCGCTCGATCGTCTTGATCTTTCCTACGCCCTCGCGCAGTAACGTGCCCGCCTCTCTGGCGGCTTCAATCGCTGTTGTCAGCATTCGCGTTCCATTGTCAAAGTGAAATTCAGATCATTCATACTATAATAGTTATTTTTTTTCCCATCTTCAATTTGTTTCTCAGCACGGATGCGCCTATATTTTATGCCGATACGAGACGAGACGCACATTGAGAATGAAAGGCACGGTCGCACATGGATTATCGAATGCTCACCGAATTTCTCCGGCAAAGCATCGGAGATATCACGCGCTGGGAATCCTCCTGGGAACCATTTGAAGAGGATCAATCGCTCTTTGTGCCGCCGCACGAGGCGTATGAAGCGCTCGCGAAGCTCACCGACCGGCTGCGCAGCAATTATCCGTTCTTCCATCCGCGCTATGCCGGACAGATGCTCAAGCCGCCGCATGCGATCGCCGTGGCGGCATACGCCACCGCGATGCTCATCAATCCCAATAACCACGCACTGGACGGCGGACCGGCAACGGCGCGCATGGAGCTTGACGTCGTCGAAAAGATCGCGCGCATGTTCGGCTTCCCGCTGCATATCGGACACCTCACTTCGGGGGGCACGATGGCCAACATCGAGGCGCTCTGGGTCGCGCGCTCGCTGCATCCGTCAAAAGCCGTCGCGTTTTCCTC
>JBLMZA010000101.1:0-84735 GCA_050258555.1 Acidobacteriota bacterium
CTCGAGCGCCTGGAAATAATCGTCGTCAAAATTTTCGCTGCCGTTGAACATGAGATGTTCGAACAGATGCGCAAAGCCGGTCTTGCCGGGCTTCTCGTTCTTCGATCCCACATGATACCAGATGTTGACCGCAACGATCGGCGCCTTGTGGTCCTCGTGCACGATGACGGTCAGCCCGTTTTTCAGCTGAAATTTCTGGTATGGTATGTCGATGGATGTTGTGTGCTGTTGTGCCATGGCGGATGCGAAAATGATGAAAAGAAAGGCTGCAACGGATTTTGCTCGCATACTGGACTCCGGTTTGTGGTATGGGGATTATTGCAACATCCGATCATGAAAGCGATCAATCAAACCGTCGACCACCATAATCTCGCGGTCGGCCATATCGGCGAGTTCTTTATTGTGTGTGACTATAACAAAGGTTTGATTGTATTTGTTTCGGAGGTCGAGGATCATCTCGTGCAGCGCCGATGCGTTTTCCGAATCGAGGTTGCCGGACGGCTCGTCGGCCAGCACGAGCTTGGGAGAGTTCATGAGCGCGCGCGCCACCGCAACGCGCTGCTGCTCTCCGCCGGAAAGTTCATTCGGCTTGTGCTGTGCGCGGTGGATGACGCCGACGTCGGTCAGCAGTTCCTTCGCCCGCGTCTGCACCTCGTGCATCGTGTGCCCGGCAATGAGCGCGGGCATCATCACGTTCTCGAGCGCGGTGAATTCGGGAAGCAGATGGTGGAACTGAAAGATGAAGCCGATTTTCTGGTTGCGCAGCCGGGCGAGCGTTTCGTCCTTGAGCGTGAAGACATCCTCGCCCTCGAAGATGAGCTCGCCTTCCGTCGGCCGGTCGAGCAGCCCGAGAATATGCAGGAGCGTGCTTTTGCCCGCGCCCGAGGGTCCCACAATCGCGATCACTTCTCCGTGCTCGATGCCGAGCGAGATGCCCTTGAGCACCTCGAGGTAATCGTTGCGCCCGATTGAAAATTTTCTGCGTATGTTCGTTGCCTGTATCAGCATGATGGAGAACCCTGATCGTTCATGTATCGCTCCTTCTTCTTATGACCCCGGAGGGGTCATGGATATTAGACTGACGACGCGACCGCGCCCCTCCCCCTTTATTCCCACCGTATCGCTTCGGCCGGCTGGAGCGATGCCGCGCGGTACGCCGGATAAATCGCCGCGCCGTAGCACAACAGCATCGTCGCGACCGTGATGGCGATGAAATCGGTCACGCGCACTTCGATCGGAATGGCCGGAATGATGTAGACCGTCGGATCGAGCGGGAAGAGATGATACTGCACCTGCAGCCAGCACACCAGCAGCCCGAGCGCGCTGCCGGCGAAGATGCCGACGATGCCCACAAGCGCGCCCTCGAACCGGAAGATCGAAATGATGTCGGCGTTCGTGGCGCCCATCGTCTTCAGGATGCCGATGTCGCGCGTCTTTTCGATCACCGACATGGTCATCGATCCGAGCAGATTGAACGAGGCGACGGCCACGATGAGGCAGAGAATGATGAACGCCGTCCAGCGCTCCACCTTCATCACCGAATAGAGGTCCTTGTGCAGATCGTACCACGTCTGCACATCGAAACGGTCGCCGAACCGGGCAATGATCTCCCGCTTCATCGCATCGGCATCGTTGATCGATGTGAGGCGGACCTCGTAGCCGTGCACGTTGTTTTCAAGCTGCAGGAGGCGCTGTGCGGCCGCAAGCGACATATAGCCGTAGGATCCGTCGTATTCCTTGTTGTTCGATTCATACATGCCCGCGATGCGGAACGGGCGTATGATCGGCGCGCCGAGCCCCAGGAGCGCCTGCTCCGAGCCCGCGGGACTGATCATCCAGACGGTATCGCCCGTGACCACCCCCATCTTGTCGGCAAGCGAGAAGCCGAGCACGAGATCGTTTTTCGTCGAGTCGCTGAAATCGAGCTTTCCCAGCACGATCTTGTCCTTCAATCCCGACACGCTCTGTATGGTGCGCCCGTCCACGCCGCGGATGAAGACGACCTTGCTCTGGCTCCTCGAAACGATCATGGCCTTGCCGCTCACATACCGGCCCGATCCGGTGATGTTCGGCCGGGAAGCGAAGAATGCGCGGAGCGCCTGCTCATCGCCCGGACGGGTACGCTCGTTCTGCTGTATGCGCAGATGCGGATCGAAATTGATGAGAATGTCCGTGACGATGCTGTTGAAACCGTTGAAGACCGACAGCACGATGATGAGCGCCGCCACGCCGACCATTACGCCGATGATCGAGATGAGCGAAATCACGGTGATGAATCCCGCTTCCTTCTTCGAGATGAGATACCGCAGCGCTATGAAATATCTGTATGACATCATTGTATTGTGGGGCGAAACACTGCTTCGCCCCTTTCATTATTGGAACCTGATCGATTGAATCGGATCGAGCCGTGATGCGAGCATCGCCGGAATCCATGAGGCCAGCACCGTCAGCACCACGGCGATCGCAGAGACGATCACGCTGTCCTGCCATCGGAAGAGGATCGGCACCGTCGTCATGAAATAAATGGATGATGGCAGCGAAAAGAACTGGAAATGATACTGGAGCCAGCAGACGCCGTATCCGAACATGTTGCCCAGAAGCGTGCCGACCATGCCGATCGCAATGCCTTCATAGAGAAAAATCTTCTTGATGCCCGGCTTGCTTGCCCCCATCGAAAGCAGGATGCCGATCTGGTGCTTCTTCTCGAGCACGACCATCAGGAGCGTGCCGATGATGTTCACGACGGCCACGATGATGATCAGGCCGAGGACGATCGGAATCGGCTCCTTCTGCAGTTCGATCCACGTAAACAAATTGCGGTAGAGCTGGAAGAGCGTGCGGGCATAATAGGGGTACCCGAGCAGTTCCATGATCTCCTTGGCCGTCTCGTCGGCCTGCGTCACATCATGCAGCATCACGTCGAACCCCGAGGCCGCATCGCCGAAGAGAAAAAGATCCTGCGCCGCCTTCATGGACACGAAGAAATACAGGTCATCGTATTCGGCCATGCCCGATTCGTACATTCCCTTGACCACGAAGGGCATGATGCGCGGAGGCTGCATCGCATTGTAACTGCCGCGGAGTCCGAAGACGATGAGCGTATCGCCGAGCTTCGCCTGAAGGCGCGAGGCGAGCTTCTTGCCGATGACGCACGAGGCGATGGAGGTGTCGGCGGAGGTGAGATCGAACGTTCCGGCAACGACATACTTGCGTGCCGAAGACACATCGCTCGAAGGATCGAGTCCCTTCACCATGATGCCCTCGATGTTGGAGCCGAGACGCACCATGCCTTCCTTTGCCGCAAAGGGCGAAATGCCCTGCACGTTCGGGACGCTGCGGAGCACCTTTCGGCGCGCTTCGGCGTAGTTCGAAAGCGTCTGATTCTGGAAGCCGGTGACCTGAATATGCGTGGTGAAGCCGATGACCTTCTCCTTGATCTCCTTCTCGAAGCCGTTGAGAATGGTCAGCGTAATAATGAGCGCGCCGACGCCGAGCATGATGCCGGCGACGGCGATGAGCGTCACGATGGAGATGAAATTCTTATTGCGCGGATTGCGCTGAAACTGCAAATAGCGGCGTGCAATGTAGGAGGCGTAGGACATGATCACCCTGTTTTGGCTGCAATTCGATTCGAACCGCTACTGCTGTTCTTTGCTGCCTGCCATCATCAGATAGCCTTTGATGAACGCATCGAGCTCGCCGTCCATCACCCCCTGCACATCGGATGTCTCCACCTCCGTGCGGTGATCCTTCACCATGTTGTACGGATGGAACACATACGAACGGATCTGGCTTCCCCATTCGATCTTCTTTTTGGTCCCCTCGATCGCGGCAAGCCGGGCCTCCTCCTCCTCGCGCCGGATCTGGTACAGGCGGGACTTCAGCATTTTCATGGCGCGTTCACGGTTCTGGAACTGCGAGCGCTCCTCCTGGCAGGCGACGACGACGCCCGACGGGATGTGGCGGATACGCACCGCGGTTTCGACCTTGTTCACGTTCTGTCCGCCCTTGCCTCCGGAACGGTACGTGTCCATTTCGATATCGGCGGGATTGATTTCAATCTCGACATCGTCGTCGACTTCGGGGTAGACAAAGACGGAGGCAAAAGACGTGTGGCGGCGCTTGTTGGCATCGAACGGAGAGATGCGCACAAGGCGGTGCACGCCGATTTCGGCCTTGAGATAGCCGTAGGCGAACTCGCCCGTAATTTCAAGCGTGGCGCTCTTGATGCCCGCGCCGTCGCCGTCCAGCCGGTCGACCAGCGCGATCTTGAAACCGTGCTTTTCGCACCAGCGGATGTACATGCGCAGCAGCATCTCGGACCAGTCCTGGCTTTCGGTGCCGCCGGCGCCGGAGTGGATTTCGAGAATCGCGTTGCGCCTGTCGTCCACGCCGCTCAGCATGTTCTTGAATTCAAGATCGGCCAGGGCCTGGTTCACTTTTTCCAGTTCGGCCGAGACTTCCTTTTCGTACGACGCGTCGCCCGACTCTTCGGCCAGATCGATCAGCGTATTGACGTCGTCAAGCGATGTCCTGATTGCCGTCCATCCGTCGACCCATTGCTTGCGGGAATTGATCTCCTGCAGCACTTTCTGCGCGGCCACGTTGTCGTCCCAGAAACTGGGCTCTGACGATTTGGCCTGCATCTCGAGCATCTGCTGTTCTTTGACATCGAGGTCAAAGAAACCTCCGCAGTTTCTGAAGCCGTTCCTGTGATTTTTTCGCGCTTTGTTTCAGATCCTCAAACATACTCTTCCCATTGTATTGTGGGGCGAAGCCCTAATATCTGCGACCCCCTGTCGGGGGTTAATGATGCACGCGCAAGCGTGTATGTGGGGCGAAGCGCTGCTTCGCCCCTTTTCTACTATCTGCAACCCCTTCGGGGTTGAACACTCAATCTCTTACTTTACGCGTATGTGCAGCTCATCGAGCTGCTTCTTTTCCACTTCGGACGGGCAGTCGTCCATGAGCGAAACGGCGCTGGCGGTCTTCGGGAATGCGATCACGTCGCGGATCGATTTCGAACCCGTGAGCAGCATCGCCACGCGGTCGAAGCCGAATGCGATGCCGCCGTGCGGCGGCGCGCCGTATTTGAACGCATCGAGCATGAAGCCGAATTTCGCCTTCGCTTCCTCCTGTGTCATATTGAGGAGGCTGAAGATTTTCGACTGCATTTCGGAACTGTGTATGCGGATCGATCCGCCGGCGATCTCGCTGCCGTTGAGCACGAGATCGTATGCGCGCGCGCGGGTCTTCGACGGATCGGTCTCGAGGAATCCCACATCCTCGACTTTCGGCGATGTGAACATGTGATGCATGGCCACGTAGCGTTTCTCTTCCTCCGAATATTCAAACATCGGGAAATCGACGACCCACAGCAGGCTGATCTTGTTCTCGTCGATCAGATTGAGGCGCTTTGCCATTTCAAGCCGCAGCGTGCCGAGCGTGGTGTACGTCTTGAGCCATGTATCGGACACGATGAGCACCAGATCGCCCTGCTTGGCGCCGGTCCGGTCGCACATCTGCTGAAGCACTTCCTTGCCGAGGAATTTTTCGATCGCCGATTCGGGTCCCTTCTCCGTCCATTTGATGTAGGCCAGTCCGCCCACGCCGAGCGATTTGGTGAAATCGACGAGGTTGTCCATCTGGTTGCGCGTCCAGGCCGCTCCGCCCGGAACGGAGAAGCCGGCCACGACGCCGCCCTTCTTCACATTCTCGGCGAACACCTTGAAGCCCGATTCGGCGACGATGTCGTTGAAGTCCGAGAACTTCAGATCGAAGCGCAGGTCCGGCTTGTCCGAACCGTAGCCCTCCATCGCCTCCTTGTATGTGAGGCGCGGCAGGGGCAGTTCGATGTCGATATTCTTGATTTCCTTGAAAAAGCGCTTCGTCAGTCCCTCGGCGATCGTCTGCACGTCGAGTTCGTCGGCAAACGACATTTCGACGTCGATCTGCGTGAATTCGGGCTGCCGGTCCGCTCTCAGGTCCTCGTCGCGGAAGCATTTCACGATCTGGAAATAGCGGTCCATGCCGGCGACCATCAGAATCTGCTTGTATGTCTGCGGCGACTGCGGCAGCGCATAAAACTTGCCGTGATGGATGCGGCTGGGCACGAGGTAGTCGCGTGCGCCTTCCGGCGTGCTTTTCATGAGCACGGGAGTTTCCACTTCCACGAAGCTGTTCTCGTCAAAATAGCGGCGCGTGATCTGGTACATTTTGTGGCGCAGCACGAGATTGCGCTGCATCGTTTCGCGGCGCAGATCGAGATACCGGTATTTCAAACGGATATCCTCGCTTGCCTCCACGCGGTCTTCGATCGGAAACGGCGGCGTTTCGGCTTTGTTCAGAATCGTGAGCTCGGTGGCGACGATGTCGATTTCTCCGGTATCGAGATTCGCATTATCGGTGCCTTCGGGACGGTGCTCCACTTTCCCCGTGACGGATATGACGTATTCGCTCCTGAGGTCTTTCGCCTGGGCGTGCACGGCTTCGTCGTACTGCGGACCGAAGACAACCTGCGTCTTGCCGTAGCGATCGCGCACGTCGATGAAGATCACACCGCCGAGATCGCGGCGCTTGTCGACCCAGCCGGTAAGTGTGACTGTTGAACCGATATGTTGCGTGCGGAGCTCGCCGCACGTATGCGTTCGTTTGGAATAAGTCATGGGGTTTCTCTGTGAAAGAAAGAATGCAGGGCACGCTGTGCAGTATCTGCCTGGTGTTACGCGCCGAAAAAAATAAATAATCCCCCTTTGGCGGAGGGATTACCGTCAACGAATATGCATTAAAAAAATATAGTGAAAAAGGCGGGAAGTTTCAATGATCAGGCAGATTTATAATTGCCGGCGCCTCGGAACACGAGGCGCCTTCTCGGGAGGGCTCCGACAGATTCATGAAGCATCAGCACTCGGCAATGGGCTGGCGCGTATACCCGTCGCGCCGCACCAGGAGCGGGCCGTCCTGCTGGTCCCAGACATCTCCGAGCGGACGGCTCAGCAGCGTGGAGACGACATTGCGCGCCACATTGCCCGGTTCGAGCAGACAGGGCTGCCCCAGAAGCGACATTTCCTCGGTGCTGTATTTGCCGTAGAAGATGTGCGGAATGCTTTCGCGCATGATGCCGGGAATGTAATACACGCTCGAGGTGCCGCGGCTCTGCAGGCTTTCCGCATAGCGCGCCGCAAAATGATGGAGTCCGCGTTTCGATTCCCCGTAGAGCAGTGTGCCGTCAAAATAGGCGTCCTCAACCGGGGAGCCGACATAGAGCACGACGCTGCCGCTGCTGAGCTTCTCTTCAAGGCCGAGCATGATTTCGATGGGTGCAAGCTGGTTGATGCGGTGAATCCGGTTGAGCTCTTCGGGCGCAATTTCGGAATGCCCGACGGTGAGCCGGCAGACGCCGGCCGCGTGGATCAGATAGTCGATATGGTCCGTCTGGCTGCAGACGGTGTCGATGAGCTCCTTCAGGTCGGACGGCTGCGTGAAATCCGACTGCAGCATCGTGACCTCGGTGCCGAGCATCTTGAGCGCCAGTTCAAGCTCCAGCGCCTTGCGCACGCGGCTGTTGTAGTGAAGGATCAGCCGCGCTCCCCTTCTGGCCAGCTCCTTCGCCACCTCGCTTCCGAGGTTCCCCGTGGCGCCCGTGATGAACGCCGTCTTGCCGCTGAGTGATTTTCTTGCCTGCTTTCCGACGGTATCGGAAAGGCTGAACGAGCCCATCAGGTTCCGGATCACGTTGCCCCCAAGCGTGAATGAGAAAGGTCTCGACATCATGAACGATCACCACACATGCAACATACTTCAGCGCGGGGGCTGTTGCAAGTTAGAATGTTCTTAATTTCATGCATGCCTCTGTGTAAATATTTTTAAACGCAAAAAGGGGCGAAGCAATGCTTCGCCCCACAATAATGCATGCTTGATGTCTTGATATTAACGGAAGAAAACAATCCAGATGAGCGCGTAGATCGGAATGAGCACCGGCAGCGTGTAGCGGACGATGTATCCGAAGAACGACGGCATCTTCACCCCGCTCTGTTCGGCGATCGACTTGACCATGAAGTTCGGACCGTTGCCGATATACGTGCATGCGCCGAAGAACACGGCGCCGATCGAGATGGCCTGTATATAATGCCAGTACTTCACGAGAAATTCCGTGACGTGTGCGGGATCGTCGATGTTCAGATTGAAGAGTCCGAACGAAGCGGTGAGGAAGTTCAGATACGTCGGCGCATTGTCGAGGAACGACGAGAGCGCGCCGCTCGCCCAGTAGTAATGCGCCGGCGTCGTGAAGCCGAGCGACTGCGCGTTCACCTGCAGCCAGTCGAGCGCCGGCATCATCGTGGCGAAGATGCCGAGAAAGAGAATCGCCACTTCCCTGATCGGCTCGAAATTGAAATTGTTCTTTTCGTAGATGTGCCTGCTCGTCGTGAAGTACGAACCGGCCGCGGCCGCCGCCATGATCGCTTCGCGCGCGCCGAGAGGATGCTCGATGAAGACGCCGACAAGAATCGCCATCAGGAATCCGATATTGCCCAGCCCGTCGAACGAACCGTGCTCATGATGCTCGAGCGCATCCTTCTGCTTCGAGCGCGATTCGTGATGGAAGGAATACGAATCCAATGCGTAGAACACGCCAAGCAGCGCCGCCAGCGCCAGCGCCCACATGGGCCATGTGTTTTCCACCACCCAGAAAAACGGAATGCCCTTCAGATATCCGAGAAACAGCGGCGGATCGCCGATCGGCGTGAGCGCGCCGCCCACATTGCTGACAATGAAGATGAAGAAGACGATGTGGAACGGCTTCATGCGGAACTTGTTGACGCGGATGTACGGCCTGATCAGAAGCATCGAGGCCCCGGTGGTGCCCACGATGTTCGAGATGAGGGCGCCGAAGGCAAGCAGCAGCACGTTCGTGCTCGGCTCCGCCTTCCCTTTGAGCTGGAAATGAATGCCGCCCGACACCACGAAAAGAGACCCGATCAGCACGATGAAGCTGATGTACTCGTGCAATGTGAGCAGCACGCGCGGTCCGTTGTGCAGAAAGAAGAGGTAGTATGCGACGACAATCGCGCCCAGCGCGGTCGAGACGACGGGATAATTCTTCTCCCACCAGTGCCGGTTGATGAACGGCGCCACCGCTATCGCGCCCAGAAGCGCGATGAACGGAATCGTCATGAGGGGATTCACAGATTCCATATCACTTGATCGAAAAGTCCGTCGGGGGCAGCACGCCGCTCTTTGCCGACTGAAGGACCTTCACGATCTGCTTCGTCGTGCCGTCCGAGGGTTTCAGGAATGTGGACGGATACACGCCGATCCAGACGATGAAAATAATGAGCGGCACAAGCACCGCGACTTCCCGCTTCGTCAGATCTGTGAGCGACTGATTCGCCGTATTGGCAAGCTTTCCGAAGAAGACGCGCTGATACATCCACAGCATGTAGACGGCCGAGAAGATCACGCCGGTGGCTGCAATGACCGTGTATGCGCGCGATGTGATCACAAGGGACTTGAAGGAGCCGAGCAGAATGAGGAATTCGCCGACAAATCCGTTGAGTCCGGGCAGGCCGATCGACGAGAGCATCACGATCATGAAGAACGTCGAATACACGGGCATCTGTCTGGCGAGCCCGCCGAACTGCGCGATCTCGCGCGTATGACGCCGTTCGTAGATCATGCCCACCAGAAGAAAGAGCGCGCCGGTCGAGAGTCCGTGGTTGATCATCTGTATCATCGCGCCCTGCATGCCCTCCTCTGTCATCGAGAAGATGCCGAGCACGACGAACCCGAGATGGCTGACCGACGAATACGCGACGAGCTTCTTCACATCGGTCTGCACCATCGCCACGAGCGCGCCGTAGACGATGCCGATGACGGCAAGCGTGGACATGAGCGGCGTGAAATAGAACGATGCCAGGGGAAACAGCGGCAGACAGAAGCGGATGAGGCCGTATGTGCCCATCTTCAAGAGCACGCCCGCAAGAATCACGGAGCCGGCCGTGGGGGCCTGCACGTGCGCATCGGGCAGCCAGGTGTGCAGCGGGAAAAGCGGCACCTTGATGGCGAACGAAAGCGCGAAGGCGAGGAACATCCAGATCTGCAGATTCATCGGGATGGACGGGGCGATCGTATACAGCGTGAGCAGGTTCGTCGTGAAATGTCCGCCCGGAAGCGTCGCGGCGTAATTGCCGAGCCAGAGGATCGCAACGAGCATGAGCAGGCTGCCTGCCATCGTGTAGAGGAAGAACTTCACGGCCGCATAGATTCGTTCCTTGCCTCCCCAGATGCCGATGATGAAGTACATCGGGATGAGCATGGCTTCCCAGAAGATGTAGAAGAGGAAGAGATCGCTCGCAACGAAGACGCCCAGCATGCCGACTTCAAGCAGGAGCATCATCGCCACGTATTCCTTCAGGCGCACGGCGATCGTATCGACCGATGCGATCAGCGCGATCGGGGTCAGGAACGTGGTGAGCATCACCAGGAGAATCGACAGTCCGTCGACGCCGATGAAGTAGCTGATGTCCAGTCCCTCGATCCACGGATGCTTTTCAATGAACTGCAATCCCGTATACGACGACGTGAAGTAGTAATAGATCACGCAGGAGACGGCAAAGGTCAAAAGCGAAGTGCCGATGCCGATCGTCTTGATGAGGGAGGATTGTTCCTTCTTCACGAAGAGAAGCAGCAGAATGCCGATAAATGGTGAAAACAGGAGTAATGAGAGCATAGCGAGCGATCTCTGAATTGAATGTAGTTCGAAATTTTTTAGAGCATGAGCCAGCCGAGCACAAACAGGATGCCGACCAGGAAGACGACGGCATACGTCTGCGTCACGCCGGTCTGCACGCGGCGGAACATCTCGCTCAGGAATCCGACAAGCTTTGCGCCGGTATTGATCGCGTTGTCGATCACATGGACATCGACGCCCTTCCACAGCAGCGTCTCGGACGTCTTTTTGATGGGCGTGATGACCGCAGCGTCGTAGGCTTCGTCGACGTAATATTTGTTGAACAGCAGCCGGTAGAGTCCCGACGCCTTCTTCGACAGCCGCACGGCAACGTCGTTCCGCTGCAGATAGATGAAGCGCGCACCGTAGATGCTCGCCGCCGCCACGGCCACCGACACCGCCATCAGCGCATACTCGGCCGCCGATGCGTCGTGGTACGGAAGCGCCATTTTCAGCGAGGCGCGCTCGAAGATCGGCTCGAGATACTGCTCGAACCAGTTGCCTCCGCCCAGACTGTGGGGAATACCGATAAGTCCGCCGATCACCGAGAGTCCCGCAAGGATCATCAGCGGCACGGTCATCGTCTTCGGCGATTCATGCGGATGCGTATGATGCGCATCGAACCGCTCCGTGCCTTCGAACGTGAGCGTCACAAGGCGGAACATGTAGAATGCCGTCATGCCGGCCGTGAGCGCGCCGAACACCCAGAGCACGGGCGAACCGTCGGCAAACGCCTTCCACAGGATCTCATCCTTGCTGAAGAATCCCGACAAGGGCGGGATGCCCGAGATCGCCAGCGCGGCGACGAAAAACGTCTTGTATGTGACGGGCATGTATTTTTTGAGTCCGCCCATCTTCTGAATGTCCTGTTCCTCATGCATGGCATGGATCACCGAACCGGCGCCGAGGAACAAGAGGGCCTTGAAGAAGGCATGCGTCATCAGATGGAAGAGTCCGCCGGTAAATGCGCCCACCCCGCAGGCGAGGAACATGTAGCCGAGCTGGCTGATGGTCGAATAGGCAAGGACTTTCTTGATGTCGTTCTGCACGAGGCCGATCGTGGCGGCAAAGAACGCCGTGGCAAGGCCGACAACGGCGATCACATGCATCGTGGCAGGCGCGAGCGCAAACAGGATCGAGCTGCGCGCCACCATGTAGACGCCCGCGGTCACCATCGTTGCGGCATGGATGAGCGCGGAGACCGGCGTCGGACCCGCCATGGCGTCGGGCAGCCAGATGTAGAGCGGGATCTGCGCCGATTTGCCCGTGGCACCGAGGAAGAGAAACAGCGTGATCCAGAGCAGGATGCTGTTCCCTTTTTCATAGAGCGCCGCCTGCGCAAAGACGCCGTCGAACTGCAGCGTGCCGAATGTCGTGAAGATGAGGAACATCGCGAGCAGGAAGCCGAAATCGCCGACGCGGTTGGTGATGAATGCTTTCTTTGCCGCGTCGCTCGTCGTGCTCTTCTCGAAGTTGCGGTCGTACCAGAATCCGATGAGCAGGTACGAGCAGAGTCCCACTCCCTCCCAGCCGAGGAACATCAGCAGGAAGTTGTCGGCAAGCACGAGGTTGAGCATCGCAAAGATGAAGAGATTCAGATAGGCGAAAAACCGCCAGAAGCCCTTGTCGCCGTGCATGTATCCGATCGAATACACGTGAATGAGGCTGCCTACGCCGGTGACAACGAGCGTCATGAGCATCGAGAGCTGATCCACCTGGTAGGCGACCGGGATCGAGAGCGAGCCTGCCGAGATCCATTCGAAGAGTGTGACGATGTGCTTGCGTTCCTCGGCGTGGAATCCGAGCATCTCGAAGAAGATCGCGCAGGCCGTCAGAAACGACAGCGCAACGGCCGAGGTGCCGATCACGCCCGAGACCTTTTCGGATCTGATGCGCGAACCGAACAGGCCGTTGATCAGAAAGCCCAGAAGCGGAAAAAGAACAATGAGGCTGACGTAAGTATACATGGAGGTTCTTACCATTTTAAGAGGTTGATCTCATCGATATTGACGGTCTGCTTGTTGCGGAAGAGCGCGATGATGATCGTCAGACCCACCGCAGCCTCGGCCGCCGCAACAACCATCACAAAGAAGACGAGCATCTGTCCCGTCGGGTCGCCGATATACGACGAGAGCGCAACCAGCGAGAGATTCACGGAATTCAGCATCAGCTCGATGCACATAAAGACGATGATCGCATTGCGGCGAACGACCACGCCGAGCACCCCGATGCTGAACATGAAGGCGGAAAGAAGCAGATAATAATTCAGCGGTATCATTGATTCCGATTATTGTTGTAATTTTTTCTTTGCCAGGATGACCGCCCCGACGATGGCCGTCAGGAGCAAAAAGGAGATCATTTCGAACGGAAACAGAAACTTCGTGAAGAGCACCTGGCCCAGGAATTCGACGGTGCCGATCTGCGCCGCGTTCGAGGCCTGGGCGGTCACGCTGTCGGCGCGGCTTTTGGAAAAGATGAACGCCAGCTCAAGCATGAGGCCGACGACCAGGGCGATGGCCACATAGGTCTTCGGCCCGAGATGTTCGCGCAGCCTCTTGTCGTCGCCGAGATTCAGGAGCATGATCACAAACAGGAAAAGCACCATGATGGCGCCGGCATAGACGAAGACCTGCACGATCGCAATGAATTGGGCATGGAGCGTGAGATACAGGCCTGCGAGAGAAAAGAAGTTCAGGATGAGATACAGCGCGCTGTTGACCGGATTTCGTTGAACAATCACCAGCACAGCAGAAACAACGGAGACCGCCGTCAGAAAGTAAAAAGCCGCCTGAGCAAAAGTCATGTGTGAGTATCCGCGCAAGATGGACAAAAATAAGAAACATTATGAATATACAAAGAGGCGGCAAGAGAAGCAAAATAAAAAAGCCGGTATTTCGGCGCTGCGAAATACCGGCTTGTTCGCTTCCCTGACGGATTGTCAGCTGTTCATCGATTTCAGGAACTCCTTGTTGCCCTTCGTGCCGCGGAGCTTGTCGAGCAGGAACTCCATGGCCTCGACCGGGGTGAATTCGGCGAGGAACTTCCTCAGGATCCACACGCGGTTCAGGTCGTCCGACTCCATCAGGAGCTCTTCCTTGCGCGTGCCGGAGCGGTTCACATCGACAGCTGGGAAAATTCTGCGGTCGGAGAGCTTGCGGTCGAGCACGATTTCCATGTTGCCCGTGCCCTTGAATTCTTCGAAGATCACTTCATCCATGCGGCTGCCGGTTTCCACAAGCGCCGTGGCGATGATCGTGAGGCTTCCGCCCTCCTCGATGTTGCGGGCCGCGCCGAAGAAGCGCTTCGGACGGTGCAGCGCATTGGCATCGACGCCGCCCGAGAGGATCTTGCCGGAATGCGGCACCACGGTGTTGTGCGCGCGCGCCAGGCGCGTGATCGAATCGAGCAGGATCACCACATCATGCTTCGCCTCGACAAGACGCTTCGCCTTCTCGAGCACCATGTCCGAGACCTGCACATGCCGTTCGGGCGGTTCATCGAATGTCGATGCGACCACTTCGGCGCTCACGGAGCGTTCCATGTCCGTCACCTCTTCGGGACGTTCATCGATCAGGAGCATGAGCAGTTTGACTTCGGGATGGTTGCGTGTGATGCTGTTGGCGATTTTCTGCAGGAGGATTGTTTTGCCGGCCTTCGGGGGCGAGACGATCATGCCGCGCTGTCCTTTGCCGATCGGCGAGAGCATGTCGAGGATCCGCATGGCGTATTCGCCGGGCGCGGTCTCGAGCTTCAGCCGCTTGTTGGCATACAGCGGCGTCAGATTGTCGAAGAGTACGCGGTCGCGGATCGTTTCGGGATTGCTGTCGTTGACGGCTTCGACGCGCAGGAGCGCGAAAAACCGTTCACCTTCTTTCGGGGGACGCACCTGACCGCTGACCGTGTCGCCTGTGCGGAGACTGAATTTCTTGATCTGCGAAGGCGAGACGTAGATGTCATCCGGCGACGGCAGATAATTGTAATCCACTGAGCGAAGAAAGCCGTACCCGTCCGGCAGCACTTCGAGCACGCCTTTGCTGAAGGTCATGCCGTCCTTCTGCGTCTGCGCCTCGAGAATCTGGAAGATCAGATCCTGCTTGCGCAGGTCGCTGTACCCGACGATGTTCAGGTCGCGGGCGATCTTGTTGAGCTCGGCAATTTTTTTGGATTTCAGTTCCGATATATCCATCGGCATAATAGCAGGCATCCTTCCTCAGAAATGGAGAAATAACAATGAATTAATGAGCACAGAAAATATCAATTAGGGAAATTGGCTTGGCTGGTAACAGATTGTACAATCTATGAGTGGTCGCAGCGTGCAACGATACGCAGTTGTCCGACGTAGCTGAACAAAATATAGAGCATATCGTCAATATTGTCAAGTTATTTTTTTCCCGCCCCCCTGCTGCGAACCCGCTTGCGCTGCTTCATCACGCTCATTGCCTCTCCGACGATGTAATGCGATCCGGTGACAAGGATGAGATCGTCGGGATGCGCCGCTGCTCGCGCGGCTCTGAGTGCGGAGGCGATCGTTGAACATTGTTCGGCCTCCCCTCCTTCCTCGGTTACCACTGCGAAGAGATCCGATGCGGAGAGCGACCGCTCGATCGACGCCTGAACGCAGTAGAACCTTCCGCCGAGTTCGCTCAGCGTCCGGATCATGGGACGGTAGTCCTTGTCCTTCATGACGCCGAAGATGAGATGCAGTCTCCTGTGCGCGATGAGCCTGATCGAATCGGCAAGCACACGCGCCGCATCGGGATTGTGCGCGACGTCGCAGATGAGCATCGGCCGGCGCTCCACGATCTGCATGCGGGCCCGGAGGCCTGAAAGCCGTCCGACATTGTCGAATCCCCGGCGAATGGCATCGTCGGAGATGGCGAAGCCGTTCCCCGCCAGCTCGTTCAGCGCACAGAGCGCCGCTGCGGCGTTGTCCTTCTGATATGTGCCTTTCAAAGAAAGTTCAACAGACGTGATCGTGCGGCCCGGAACCTCGAGCGTAAGCGTGCCGTCAGGAAGCAGATCGACGGCACTATCTTGAACAGCAATCATGCGCGAAGAGTTCGCGCGAGCGATCCTTTCGAGAACTTTTTTTGCCTGCGCCGGCATCCGCCCCGCAACGCAGGGCACGCCGGGCTTGATGATGCCGCCTTTCTCGCGGGCGATCTTCGCGATGGTGTCGCCGAGCACGTCCATATGGTCTTTCCCGATCGACGTGATCACAGACACGAGCGGCGTGAGAACATTCGTCGCATCGAGCCTGCCGCCGAGCCCCGTCTCCACGACGGCGATATCCACGCGCCGGTCGGCGAAGTACCGGAAGGCGATGGCCGTCGTCGCTTCAAAGAAGGTGGCATTGCAACGATCGACCGCGGGCCTGATCATTTCGGCGTAGCGCACGAGCGCGGAATCGGAGATGTTCCGGCCGTTGATGCGGATGCGCTCGTTGAAATCGATGAGATGCGGCGAGGTGTAAAGTCCCACGCGGTATCCGGCGGCGCTCAGCACCGCGGCAATCATCGACGATGTGGATCCCTTGCCGTTGGTGCCGGCAATGTGGACGGACGGAAAGGCCCGGTGCGGATTGTCCAGCCCGGCCAGGAGCTGTTCACTATTGCGGAGGCCGAGCTTGATGCCGAATTTCTGAAGTCCGTAGAGATAGGAAAGCGTGCGCGTTTTGGATCGTAGTGTCATAGCCAGCCGTCGACAACAGACTTGTTGCGCTCGACGATGAGGGAGCCGACCAGCTCGCCGACGTCGTCGAAGCCGTGCGTGATGCAGTATTCCCTGATGCCCGAAGCGATCCGGATGCCGGCCGACGGATTGATGAAGTTCGCCGTGCCGACCTGCACCGCCGAGGCGCCCACAAGCAGAAACTCGACGGCATCTTCCCATGTCTGTATGCCGCCGATGCCGATCACGGGAATCGAGACGGCGCGCGCCAGCTCGTAGACCTTCGCGAGCGCCACCGGCTTGATCGCCGGGCCGGAGAGTCCGCCGGTGGTCGATGAGAGCTTCGGCTTGCGCGTCGAGATATTCACGGCCATGCCGATCAGCGTGTTGATCGCCGAGACGGCATCGGCGCCCTCCGCTTCGCAGGCCCGCGCGAATTCCGAAATGTGCGTGACGTTCGGCGTGAGCTTGATGATGAGGATCTTCTGCGTCCGTTTGCGCACCTCGCGCGTGATCAGGGCGACCTGCCGCACATCGGTGCCGAAATTGAGGCCGCCTTCCTTCACATTCGGGCACGACACGTTGATCTCGTAGCCGGCGATTTCAGGAAGCGGATCGAGCATCTCGGCAACGGCGCAGTATTCTTCAACGCTGCTGGCGGCGATGTTGGCGATGATGCGCGTGCTGAATTTCCTCAGCGCCGGAATCTTTTCGTCGATGAAGCGCCTGACGCCGATATTCGCCAGCCCGATCGAATTGATCATGCCGCTCGCTGTTTCGGCGATGCGCGGAGGCGCGTTGCCGTCGCGCGGCTTCAGCGAAAGCGATTTGGTGATGATGCCGCCGAGCTTGTTCACATCGACGAGATCCGGCCTCTCATCGCCGTATCCGAATGTGCCTGATGCCGTCAGCACCCTGTTTTGAAATGTTACGCCGCGGAGCGTGAATGATTCGTTCATAGGCTATATTTTCACCGTTCGCGTGTCGAAGATCGTGCCGTCCTTGCAGACGAGATAATATTTCTGTTCGCCGCCCGTGGCTTCGATGGCGCATCCCTGGCAGAGCCCGATGCCGCACGCCATTTCGCACTCGACCGAGGCGTAGGCCTCGATCTGGGCTTCGAGCGCATAGGCGGCGACGGCGCGCATCATGCGCGACGGGCCGCACATGAACAACCGCGCCCGCCCGACATCATGCGCCCCGAGGTACTGCTTCAGGAGGTCGAGCACCGTCCCGTGAAAGCCTTCGCTTCCGTCGTCGGTGGAGACGTGGACATTCTCGAGGCCTTCATGGATGACGAAGTTCCGTCCGCGCGCGCCCAGAAATGTCTCGATGCGCTTCGCGCCGGCGAGCCGCTTGGTGAAAAACGGGAAGGGCGCCACGCCGATGCCTCCTGCCACGATGAGCGCCGTATCATACTCGCCTTCGGCAAACGGCATGAAGCTGTTGCCGCAGGGGCCCAGTATATCGATGGTGTTTCCGGGTTCCTTCTGCGCAAGCGCGGAGGTGCCTTTCCCGATCACATTGAAGATGATCGAGACATCTTCGCCGTCGACGTCGCAGACGCTGAAGGGACGGCGAAGCAGCGGGAAAAAACTGTCGACGCAGATATTCAAGAACTGACCGGGTTCGGTGCCGGCGGCGATCGACGGTGCATGCACTGTCAGCCGTTTGATTTCAGAGGTGATGCTTGTGAGCGATCGGACGACCGCGTATTCCTGATGCATGAGCGTATGGATGCTAAGATTATCGGCTGCGCGTGTCCCCGGTTCCCGCCGTATCGGGAGGCGAGGCCGGGTTGGGCACGGGGGCGTTAGGGCGGATCGATGCCGTATCGCGCACCGCCCCGCCATGGGTCGAATCGGGAAGCGGCCGTGATGCCGTCGAATCCGTTACACCGGGCGCAGCCGTCGTGCCTCCGGTTCCGGTCTTTGCCTTCTCGGCCTCCTTTTTCAGTTTGGCCTCCTTCTCGGCTTTGGCTTTCTCTTCCGCTTTGGCTTTCTCTTCCGCCTCCGCTTTCGCCTTCTGCTCGGCTTCGCGCCGCGCCGCTTCCACCTCGTTGAGCTTGGGCTTCACCGCCGCCGCATAGGATGTCGAGGCATACGTCTTCGCAAGACGCTGGTATGCCGCTTCCGCACTGTCGTTTTTTGAAAGCACATTTTCGTAGATCCAACCGATCGTGTAGAGCGCCTTCGGCGCAAACGGCGATGCCGGATACGACTGCGCCACGGAATGGAAGGCGGTGATCGCCTCCGTCGGACGGCCTTTGGTGAGCAGCTGTTCCGCGCTCACATAGCGCGCTTCCGACGAATCCGTCTCATTCACCTTCACGGCCATGCCGAGGCTTCGGCGCGCCTCCTGTGCGTACGACGAATTGGGTGCAATGGCAAGCAGCTGCCGGTAGAGCGAATCGATCACGGGCCGCGATGTTGAATCGGTGCTTCGGTAGATGTCGGCCATCGAGTAGAGCGCGCGCGCCGCAAGGCCGCTGTCGCTCGTCGTCCGCACGACGTCCCCATAATACACAAGCGCCGAATCGGCGCGGTTCATTTCAAGATACAGAAGTCCGCCGAGTTCGAACTTCGTGCGGATAATCTGGCGCGAAAGCGAATCGAGTTTCTGCCGCTCTTCCTGCGCCTTCATCAGCCGCGAGGTGCTGTCTCTGCGCGCGAGGCTGTCGCGGTCGGCGGCGGAAAGCCGGGCTTCCGCCTGCAGCGGCCGCTGCCGGGCCGAGAGCACGGCGGTATCCTGCGGAGCAATCGCCGTCTGCAAAGGTGTGAGGCCGGTATCGGAAGCGGCATTCATCAGCGTGTCGAACTTTCCTCCCCGCACGGGATTCAACGCATCGGCGCGCGTGAGTGCGGCGGCCGAATCGGCACGGCGCAGAGAATCCAGACGGAGCAATGTCAGCGAATCGGGTTTTCTCCATCCGGGCTTCGTGATATCCATGACGAGCGTGTCGTACAGCGCAAGATCTCGCTTGAGCGTTGCGTACTTTGAAAACGTTTCGGCCTTCAGCACGGCCGCCGGTGTGATCTCGGAGGATGAATTTTCATACCGGGCCTTGTCGTAATACACGCGCGCGCTGTCGAACTGCAGAAGCACGTTCTCATAGAGCGATGCAAGGGCGAACATCGACCGCGCCGCATCGTCCGTGCGGGCGTAGGCCGTGTCGACATACCGGTACTGGGCAATGGCCTCGCTGATGTTTCCCTGCGCCGCATACGTGTTGCCGATCTCCCGGTTGGCCGTTCCTGCGTATTCGGAAAATTTCTTGTCGTCGAGCTTGTCGAACAGGATGTCGAGCGCGCGCTCGTAATTCTTCTGCTGCGTGAGCATGCGGCTTTCATACAGGGCCGCCTGGAATGTCGTATTGTAATCGGGATCGAAGCCGCCCACATTGCGGAATGCCTGTTCGGCCGCAGCCGGATCGCCGAGCCGCTCGTAGCACAATCCGATCTGGAGCTGCGTGCGCGCATTTTCCGTGTCGTCCGACAGGGACTCGAGCGACTGCGTGTAGAACTTGAGGGCGTTCGCAAAGTCGTTCGCTTCAAAATAATAATTGCCGAGCGCCAGCGCCGCTCCGCCGGCGATGTCCTCTTCCCCTTCATCGAGCGCCTGCGTATAGAGCAGCGTCAGCTGCTGCACGCCCTCGGCCGTCTTCTGCTGGCGCAGGAGCGACTTGCCGTACCAGAGCTTCGTTTCGGGAATGAGTCCGCTTTCGGGATACTGCGCGATGAGCTCCAGAAACTTCCGTTCCGCTTTGACGTCTTCGCCGAGATAGTAATACGCCTTTCCGATCATCAGGAGCGCATCATCGACGTATTTCGAGGTGGGATAATACGAAAGCAGCTTCGAATTCTTCTCGATGGACGACGTGAACTTCTGGCGCGCGGTCGAAGGGATCGTGAAGGAGAGCGTCTGCCCTTTGGCGTTTTTTTCCCGGGCGTCCTTCATGCCGTCGAGGACTTCATTTTCGGCATCACCGAACATTTTCTGCGCGTTGTAGTACGTGTTGAAGTACGAGGCAGTGTTCGTGTATTGCTGTGATATGAAAGTACCGACGGGAGAAAAAACCTGGCAGCCTGTTAGGACAACTGCGAATGTGCTAAGAAGAATTGCTCGAGCGATGTGTTGGGTTCTCACGCGTTCACCGTATTGTGCTGTGATGTCAATAGTCTCCGCCGTTCCTCTCAGGTCCAGGCCGGAAGGAATGCGGAGTGTTTCACATTAATGTATTGGCATCGTAGCAAGGATCATGCTGAAAAATAGGCAAATCGGCCGTCAGACGCAAGACGGTTCATTTAAACTAATTATTTTTTTTCGTGTCTATTGGGAAGAGAGCACACAGCGGCGTCCCCCATGCGCGGGCTTCCGCCGCATTTCATTTTCATCATACATATCGGGAGAACACTGTTATGAAAAAAGTCTTCATCGCCACCCTTCTCGCACTCTTCCTCTTCGGCGCCTCGACACAGGCCGCCGACAATGACGCCAAGGCGCAGCCGCCCCGGCGCATGCCGGGCAGAGACTTCATCGCATCGCTCAACCTGACCGATGCGCAAAAAAAGGATATTGCAAAGATCAGGTCGGAAACGCAAAAACGCGGCGTCGATCTCAAGGCCAAGGCGGAGAAGGCGCGCATCGAACTTCGCGAGCTGCTCATGGCGGAAACGCCGGATCAGTCCGCCATCGAAAAGAAGCTCAATGAAGTCGCCGAAAACGAAGCGGACATCCGGATGAACCGGATCGACGGATGGTTTGAAACGAACAAGCTCCTGACGCCGGACCAGCAGAAGCAGTGGGTGAAGGCGCTGCGGTTCGAAACAGCGCGCGAGATGCGCCAGGGCCGCGGAGCAGGTATGGGTGCGCGGATGCGCCGCCCGATGGGACCCATGCACGCGCCGGCGGCGCCGCCTGCCGTTCAGTGATGCGGAATGGCGGGCCGGAACGTCACGGCCGTTGAGGAAGCGCGCCCCGAACGCGATGCGGCACGGCGGGAGGGCGCGCTTTTCCGTTATTTCTTCACCACGCGCGTCGGCCGGACATCGATCTCGCTCACGTTCGTGCGCCCGGGCATGGTCAGCGCGAAGCGCACGGTTTCGGCGATATCCTCAGGCTGTATGATCGTTTCGGCATCGTGCGAATGGTCGGAAAACTCCGTGTTCACCGAACCGGGACAGATCGTAACGACGCGGATATTCGAATCCCTCACTTCGAGCATCAGCGAGCGCGCGAAGCCGATCAGCGCAAATTTCGTGGCCGAATATCCCGCTCCTCCCACAAACGAGTTCTTTCCGGCAAGCGAGGCGATGTTGATGATCTGTCCGCCCTGCCGGGCGATCATCACCGGCAGGAACGCCCGCGTGCAGAGAAAGACGCCGCGCACATTCACGCCGAACATGCCGTCGAAGTCCTCGGTCCGCATATCGATGACTTTCGAGAAGACGCCGTATCCGGCGTTGTTCACGAGGATGTCCGCTCCGCCAAAGCGCGATTCCACCTCGCGCGCCAGCGCCTCCACCGATGCCTCGCTGGCGACATCCGTCGGCACGGCCGCGGCCTTGCCACCGGAAGCCTCGATCGATGCGCGGACGTCTTCCAGCCGTTCGGCATTGCGCGATGCCAGCACCACCGACGCGCCGGCTTTTGCAAGCGAGACCGCGACCGCCTGGCCGATGCCCCGGCTGGCGCCGGTCACAACGGCAACTTTTCCATTCAATGATTCCATGATCACAGATTCCCTCCCACTGGTTTCACGATGATTTCATCTGTCGCCGCCCTGCCCGGCTGGCGATAGAGCGACACAAGGATCTCGGCGACATCCTCCGGCTGCATCATCTTCGCGCCATGCTTCTGCCTGTTCGCTTCGCTCCACATGCCTGTCTCGACCGCTCCGGGAAGCACATCGATCACGCGCACGCCGCGCTTGCGCACTTCCTCGCGAAGACTCCGCATCATGGCAAGCGTGCCGGCCTTCGAGGCCGCGTACACCGATGAATGCGTGAAGGTTTCAACGGCCGTGACCGAATGAATGCTGATGATCATCCCCGCTTGCGCTTCGAGCATCGAAGGCAGCACCGCCTGCGTCAGCAGGAAATATCCGCGGAGGTTCGTCTGGACGATCGCGTCGAATTCTTCAAGCGTCGTCTGTTCGAATTTTTTGAAGACGGTCACGCCGGCATTGTTCACCAGCACATCGACGCGGCCGAAGTTCGAGACGATCAACTCATGCGCCGCACGGACGCTCTGCTCGTTCTTCACGTCGAGGGGAACCGCATCCGCGCGCCCACCGGCCTTGCCGATCGCATCGGCGACGTTTCGGACCGCGTCCGCGTTTCGTCCGCTTGCGATTACGTGAGCGCCCGCTGCCGCAAAGGCGTGTGCCGCCGCTTCGCCGATGCCGCGGCCGGCGCCGGTGATCCAGATGAGTGGCTGCTTCTCCATCGTTCCCTGTCGCTTTATGAGAGTCGGTTGGTGATGAGTGTGAGAAATTCGGTCCGCGTCTTGATGTTCTCCTGGAAGACGCCGGTCATCGCGCTGGTCGTGGCGCTTGAATGCTGCTTTTCGACGCCGCGGATCATCATGCACATATGCTTTCCCTCCACCACGACCGCCACTCCGTCCGGCTTCAGGATGTCCTGAAGCGTCTCGGCAATCTCGCGGGTCATGCGCTCCTGCACCTGGAGCCGCCTGGCAAACATGTCGACGATGCGCGGAATCTTCGACAGCCCGATGATCTTCCCGTTCGGGATGTATGCCACGTGGACCTTGCCGTAAAACGGCAGCAGATGGTGCTCGCACGTGCTCACGAAGTCGATATCCTTCACGATCACCATCTCCTTATACTCTTCCGTGAAGAGCGCGCCATTGACGATGCTCTTCACGTTCTCCGTATATCCTTTCGTGAGGAAGCGAAGCGACTTCGCCACACGCTCCGGTGTCCGCAGCAGTCCCTCGCGCCCGGGATCCTCGTTCAGATGCCCCAGCACGTCGCGTATGAGTCCTTCAAGTTCCTGTTTCGATTTCTTCTGTTTCAACTGTGTTCTCCCTTATATTCCGCATAGTTCTGCTCCGTCTCGTAGATGCGGACGGAATGCAGCCGGCCGCCGGCGATGTGCGGCTCGATCTGCTTCCAGCAGGCCGCGGCGATGTTTTCGGCGGTCGGGTTCAGGCCCTCCATGAAATCGACATCCATGTTCAGATGCTTGTGATCGACCTTCGAGATGAAATGGTCTTCGACGATCCGCTTCAGAAGCTTCAGATCGATGACATAGCCCGTATCGGGGTCGACCGCTCCGGCCACCGTCACTTCAACGTAGTAATTGTGCCCGTGCCCGTTCGGATTCGCACATTTATCGAACACCTCCCGGTTCCGTTCATCGGTATAGGATGGATTATAGAGCCTGTGAGCGGCGCTGAAATGCGCGCGGCGCGTGACATACATGAGAGGAGGCATGCCGTATTTCTCCGTCTGCGTTAGTAGATGACGGCAGATAATCCCTTGACGACCGAACCCAGCCGGACGGCGTCGAAGATCTGATCCTCGGTGCCGCCTTCGTTCCTGACCGACTGTTCATGGTTGTTGACGCATGTTTCGCAGCCGTTGACGGCGCTCACCACAAGCGAGAGGATCTCGAACAACAGTTTCCCCAGCACCGGCCTCGCCATGATCGTCATCTTGATCCCTGCCTGCTTTGCATCGTAGTTCTTGTTCGACGAAAAGTGCTTGAACCGGTAATAGACGTTCAGGGTGGAAAGAAGCGACGCCACGGCGTACGCCTCGGCGATTTCCGCTTCGGCAGCGCCGTGTTCACGCGCGGCGGCCGAAAAGCTCTCCGTCAATATAGTGTTTTTTTCGTTTGCCGCAACTGCCAGAGCGATAAGATACGCCTCTTTCTTCGAGAAGAACTGGCTGGCTATCGTGTTCTTGAGATTGATCCGCATGTCGCGGATGTATTTGTGGTCGCCGCGCACGAATGTCTCGAGCACGGGATGGTCCGTTTCGGTCAGCTGCAGATCGGTTAATAGATCGTTCTTGGTTTCTTCCATGATGATTGACTCGTTGAAAAGTGATTGTCGCGGATTCTATGGACGGCGGAACAAAAAAAATCGGCCGATCCTCGCCTCCCCTTCTCATGCTTCGCACAGGGCGGGAACCGGCCGATAGACATGAAGTCGATCAGGCTTTGAGCGTGTCCTGGCCCTTCTGCCAATTGCAGGGACACAATTCGTCCGTCTGCAGCGCATCGAGCACGCGCAGTGTCTCGTCCACGCTGCGGCCCACGCTCAGGTCGTTCACGCTGACCCAGCGGATCGTATTGTCGGGATCGACAATGAATGTGGCGCGGAGCGCGACCTGGTCGGCGCCGGTCAGAATGCCGAGCTTCGAGCTCAGATTCTTGGCGTGATCGGAAATCATGGGGAACTTCAGATCCTTCAGGTCCTCATGATGATTGCGCCATGCCAGATGCACAAACGCGGTATCGGTGCTTCCGCCGAACAGCACGGTGTCGCGGTCGCGGAAATCGCCGAGACGGTCGTTGAAGCCCTTGATCTCTGTGGGACACACAAATGTGAAATCCTTCGGCCAGAAAAAAATCGTCATCCATTTCCCGGACTTGCGCACGGAGTCTGAAGAGATCATCTGGAATTCCTTGCCTTTTTCGCGCGAAACGCATGCTTCCAGTTCGAAGTCGGGAAATTTATCGCCTATCGTTAACATTAACTCGTTCTCCTTGTAAATTGATTCGTTGTGGTGATGGTGGTGCTTATGACAATGCATTTAATACTTCTTCGGTGTGGCCGTCGACCTTCACCTTCGGGAAGATGTGCGTGATCACGCCCTTCTCATCGATCACGACGGTCGTGCGCTCCACGCCCATATACGTTCTTCCATAGAGGCTCTTCTGCTTCCAGACGCCGTAGGGCTCGAGCGCGGCTTTGTCCTCATCGCTCAGGAGGAGGAAATTGAGTCCCTGCTTCTCGATGAATTTTCTGTGCGATGCGGCGCTGTCGGGACTCATGCCCACGACCACGGCCCCCTTCTCTTCTATGGCGCCGAGATTGTCGCGGAACGAGCACGCTTCCTTCGTGCATCCCGAGGTGTTGTCCTTCGGATAAAAATAGAGGACGACTTTTTTTCCGAGAAACTCTTTCAGCGTATGCTTCCTGCCGTCGCTTCCTTCAAGCGTGAATGACGGCGCCTTCTGTCCGACCCGGAGTTCTGCCATCGTTACTTCACCGCCTCCTTCACTTCCTCGTACGGAGGCTCGGCCGCCGGCTTGTCTTCCGAGACCCATGTGTAGGTGATCTTGCCGTCGCCGTCGATCACGAACACCGAACGCTTGGCGACCGTGTAGCCGGGAACGCCCGCGAAATTGTCGTAGACTCCCACGTACGCCTTCGCCGTCTCGCGCGTGAAGTCGGACAGCAGCGGAAACTGCAGACCGTTCTTCTCGGCAAACGCATGATTGGCAAAGGGACTGTCCACGCTGATGCCGACAATCTGCGCATCCATTTCGTTGAACTGCGTCATCGCATCGCGGAATGCGCACATTTCCTTCTGGCATGCGCCGGTAAAGGCGCCGGGATAGAACAGGAGAACGGTTTTCTTTTTCGTGCCGAGGAATTCGGAAAGTGAACGCGGCTTGCGCTCTGTGTCGATGAGTGTGAATTGCGGAGCGGTAGATCCGACTGTCAAGGCCATGGTAGACTCCTTCGGGAACGTTTGATGTGTGGGAATATTTGCGGATTTATGCATTAGAACAGGACGGGCGAGGCTTTTGTTCCCGATTTGCGCGTTTTGGGAAAATAAAAAAGCGGCATGCATCCGAATGGGAAAACGGATGCATGCCGCCGGAATGGACCGCCTCTCAGCGGGGGAAACGATTACATGCCGTAGCGCTTCTTGAGGAAGGTATCCGCGGCCTGCCTGAACAGCAGGTGCAGGAGCAGATCCTTATGCGACTTCACAAACAAGAGCGACGAATAATCGTCTTCCATGACGGGCTTCAGATACGATGCGGCGCGGTACTTCAGCACGGCATCTTTTCCGAGCGCGCGCGCGGTGATCTCGGGATTGGTCGGCGCGGGTGTGCGTCCGAACTTGCCCTGCAGGATCATCTTGAACTCGTTCGAAACCATCTTGTAGCGTTCGCCGGCCATCACGTTGAAGGCGGCCTGCGATCCGACGATCTGGCTTGTCGGCGTCACAAGAGGCACATAGCCGGCGTCCTTGCGGACGACCGGGATTTCGGCGAGGATCTTGTCCATCTGATCGAGCTTGTTCATCTGCTTGAGCTGGCTCCAGAGGTTCGAAAGCATGCCGCCCGGGACCTGGGCTTCGAAAATCTTGTCGTCGAACTCGGGGTAGCCGAGCGACATTTCCAGCTCGCGCATGAGCGGGATCGCCTTGATGACGGCGTCCTTCGTGCGCTCCTTGACCAGCGCGATGATCGCGTCGACCTTCTTCACATCGACGTCGTCGAACTTCACCGGCTTGTGGCCCTTGCTGTTGTCGGGGATGTGCTGGCTGAGTTCCTTCTGGATGTTGAAGAGCTCCGCCTGGATCTTCAGGATGAGCTTCTTGTCCAGACCGTGATCGATGCCCATGCGCTCGGCGAAGACCGCAAGAATCTCGATCGGAGGATGCGATGTGCCGCCGGCAAACGGAGTGATGGCCGTATCGACATAGTCGATGCCCTCGTTCATGGCGATCACCGAATTCAGCGTCGCCACGCCCGTGGTCGTATGGCTGTGCAGCGTGATGGGAAGCTCGGTCGCCGCGCGCAGCTTCTGGAACAGCTCCAGCGCGTCGGTCGGATACAGCAGACCGGCCATGTCCTTGATTGCCAGTTCGTCCACGCCCATGTCGATGAGCTTCTTGGCATAGTCGACGAAATAGTCGGTCGTGTGAACGGGGCTGGTGGTATAGGAAATCGCGCCCTCGGCGACGCCGCCGTACGCCTTCGTGGTCAGGATGGACGTGATCAGGTTGCGTTCGTCGTTGAGCGCATCGAAGATGCGCATCACGCCGACGCCCGATAGCACGGCTTCCTTCACGAAGGAAATCACGAGATCGTCGGAGCTCGGCTCATAGCCGAACAGGTTCTGTCCGCGGAGCAAGGCGCGGATCTTCTTGCCGCCGCCGAGCACGCTGCGGAATTTTTCCAGGCGTTCCCAGGGATCTTCATTCAGAAAACGAATGCAGCTGTCGAGCACCGCCCCGCCCCAGAGCTCGAGGCGGGGATAGCCTGCATCGTTCGTCATCTTCAGCACGCGAAGGATCTGTTCCGTCGTCATGCGTGTCGCCGCAAGACTCTGGTGACCGTCGCGGAGAGTCAGGTCGATAAATTTCGTTGTATGAGACATTATATGATTATCCTTCTTTGTCGGTATGGGGTTATTCCAGCGTGAGCATTGCCTGTCCCGCTTCCACCGTATCGCCCGCCTTCACGCTGATGGACTTGATCTTGCCGCTTGCAGTGGCGGCGATGTTCGTCTTCATCTTCATCGCTTCGACGACGAAGACGGTGTCGCCTTCGCTCACTGTCTGGCCTTCGGAAACAGGAATTTCGATCACAACGCCCATGATGGGCGAGGTCACGGTCTTGGCATCGCCGCCGGCGGCGGGAGCCGGAGCGGCTTTCGGACGCGGAGCCGGTGCTGCAGGTGAAAATGTTTCGGTCGGACGCGGAACCGGGGCACGGTACGCTGTCGTATAGGACGCATCGGTATCCTCGAGGACTTCAACTTCAACTTCGTACTCTTTTCCTGCTACTTTAACTAAAAGCTTTTTCATAGTGTTTGGTTCCTTCTGGAGATGGTGTGAGATGTCATGATCGTAAATCGTCCGGACGTCAGCCACTGGCTGGCGCCCTGCCGTTCAAAAAGCTTCACCGCTTTGAGCGAAACCGGCTTTTTGAGCGTCGCGACGACGGCCGCAGTAATAGCCGCGATGATCTCGTCGTTCAATTCCTCGGCTGCTTGATTCATTACTATCCTCGTGTCATAGTGTAAGTGTGATGCACATGTGTTACATCGGGATGAGGCCGTGTTTCTTCTGCGGCCGCAGTTCGCGCTTGGTTGCCAGCGCCTCGAGGGCCACGCCGATATAGGCGCGCGTGTCCTTCGGTTCGATCACCGAATCGATCATGCCGCGCGCGGCGGCGAGATACGGCGTCGAAAATTCCGCTTCATACTGCGCAACGAGTTCTTTGCGCTTCGCCTTCGGGTCCTCGGCGTTCTTGATGTCATTCCGGTAGAGAACGCTCACGGCGCCTTCGGCGCCCATGACGGCGATTTCAGCCGTGGGCCAGGCCGCCACGCGGTCGGCGCCGAGCGCCTTGGCGCACATGGCGAGGTAGGCGCCGCCGTAGGCCTTGCGGAGCACGATCGTGACTTTGGGAACGGTGGCCGCCGAATACGAGAAGAGCATCTTCGCGCCGTGGCGGATGATGCCGCCGAATTCCTGCTCCACGCCAGGCATGAAGCCCGGCACATCGACCAGGTTCACCAGCGGAATGTTGAACGCGTTGCAGAAGCGGATGAACATCGACGACTTGTCCGACGCGTCGATATCGATGCATCCGGCCTTCACCATCGGCTGGTTGGCCACAATGCCGGCCACGCGGCCGTTGAAGCGCGCGAAGCCGATGATCATGTTGCGCGCAAAGTGCGCGTGCACTTCGAAGAACGAACCGGAATCGACGATGCGGTTGATCACCTCGTACATGTCGTAGGCTTCGCGCGAGTCGTCGGGGATGACCGAGTTGAGCTCTTCGACCGGCTCGAGGTCCATGCCCTCGGTCGGATAGTACGGCGGATCCTCCATGTTGTTCGACGGCAGATACGACAAGAGCGTCTGCACGATCTCGATCGCATGCGCATCATCGCGCGCGATGAAGTGCACATTGCCGCTTCTGGCCGACTGCGCCACGGCGCCGCCGAGCTCCTCTGCCGTGATATCCTCGCCCGTGGCCTTCTTGATCACTTCAGGTCCGGCAATGAACAGATGACCGGTGCCGTGCACCTGGATGATGAAGTCCATCAGCGCCGGCGAATAGGCCGCGCCGCCTGCGCACGGACCCGCCACGACGGCGATCTGGGGAACGACGCCCGAGAGCAGCGTATTGTAGTAGAAGATGCGGCCGTAGCCCTGGAGCGAATCCACGGCTTCCTGTATGCGCGCGCCGCCCGAATCGTTGATCGACACGTAGGGTGCGCCCTGCTTCATGGCCATATCCATGACTTCGGTGATCTTCCAGGCGTGCGTCAGGCCCACGCTGCCGCCCATGACGGTGAAGTCCTGGCTCGATGCGTAGACAAGGCGCTTGCCCACCGCGCCCATGGCCGACACCACGCCGTCGGCCGGAAGGTCCTTCGAGCCCATGCCGAGCGTCGTGGCGTGATGTTTTGCAAACCGGTAGAGCTCATCGTAAAATCCGGTATCGAAGAGCAGATGCATGCGCTCGTGCGCCGTCATCTTGCCCAGAGAATGCTGCTTGTCGATTGCCTTCTGTCCGCCGCCCAGCTTGATGGTGTCGGACTTCCTGCGCAATTCTTCTATTTTTTCATGAGTAGTTGACATAGTTCCAATGTTCCTGTAGTGGGAAAAAGTGTTGTGGTCCCGTTTACGGCTTCTCGCACAGTTCCGTCAGCACGCCGTATGTCGACTTGGGATGGAGGAACGCGATATTGAGTCCCTCGGCTCCCTTGCGCGGCGCCTTGTCGATGAGCTGGACGCCCTTCGCTGCCGTCTCGTCGAGGGCGCCGGCCAGGCCGTTCACCGCAAAGGCCAGGTGGTGTATGCCTTCGCCCTTCTTCTCGATGAATTTGCCGATGGGGCCTTCGGGATCGGTCGACTCGAGCAGCTCGATCTTCGTCTGCCCGACCATGAAGAAGGCCGTCTTCACTTTCTGGTCGGCCACTTCCTCCACTGCATAACATTTCAATCCGTAGACGTTCTCGTACAGCTTGATCGCCTCGTCAAGATTCTTTACTGCAATTCCGATGTGTTCAATATGGGTTGGCTGCATTGTCTGATTTCCTTAAGAATGAAATTACACGGTAACATGTTCTTTGTATTCGCCGAAGACACCGCGCATCGTGTTGCAGATTTCACCGATCGAGGCGTACGACTTCACCGCATCGACGATGATGGGCATGAGATTTTCGGTGTCTTCAGCCGCCGTCTTCAGCGCGGCGAGCTTCTGCTTCACTTCTTCGTTGTTGCGTTCGGCGCGGACCTTCTGCAGGAACTTGATCTGCTCGTCCTGCACGCGCTGGTCGATGCGCATCAGGCCCGTGGGCTCCGATTCCTTGATCTGGAACTTGTTGACGCCGACGATCACGCGCTTGCCCGACTCCATGTCCTTGATGCTCTGGTAGGACGACTTCTGGATCTCGGTCTGCGGATAGCCGCGCTCGATCGCCTGGACCATGCCGCCCATCTCGTCGATCGCCTCGATGTACTTCATGGCTTCCTGCTCGATGCGGTCCGTTGCGGCTTCGACGTAGTACGAACCGGCAAGCGGATCGATCGTATCGGCGACGCCGCTTTCATAGGCGACAATCTGCTGCGTGCGGAGCGCCACGCGCACCGATGTTTCCGTCGGCAGTGCAAGGGCCTCGTCGCGCGAGTTGGTGTGAAGGCTCTGCGTGCCGCCGAGCACCGCGGCCAGCGTCTGGATCGTGACGCGCACGATGTTGTTGTCGACCTGCTGTGCCGTCAGCGTCGAGCCTGCGGTCTGCGTGTGGAAGCGCAGCATCATCGACTTCGGCTTCTTCGCTCCGAAGCGCTCCTTCATGATGCGCGCCCAGAGACGGCGTGCCGCGCGGTACTTCGCGACTTCCTCGAGAAGATCGTTGTGCGCATTGAAGAAGAACGAGAGCTGTCCGGCGAACTCATCGACATCGAGTCCCGCCTTGATCGCGGCTTCGACGTATGCGATGCCGTCGGCAAGCGTGAAGCCGACTTCCTGCGCGGCGCTCGAACCGGCTTCGCGGATGTGATAGCCCGAGATCGAGATGGTGTTCCACTTCGGCACTTCCTTCTTGCAGTACTCGAAGATGTTCGTGATCAGGCGCATCGACGGTTTCGGCGGATAGATGTATGTGCCGCGCGCCATGTACTCCTTCAGGATGTCGTTCTGGATCGTGCCGCTGATTTTGTCCGATCCGACGCCCTGCTTCTGCGCCACGGCAATGTACATCGCCAGCAGCACCGAGGCCGGAGCGTTGATCGTCATCGATGTCGACACCTTGTCCAGCGGAATGCCGTTGAGCAGCGTTTCCATATCGGCCAGCGTGTCGATCGCCACGCCCACTTTTCCGATTTCGCCGTCGGCCAGCGGATCGTCCGAATCGTATCCGATCTGCGTCGGAAGATCGAGCGCGACGGAAAGTCCCGTCTGCCCCTGCTCAAGAAGATAGCGGTAGCGTTCGTTCGACTCCTTCGCGGTGCCGAATCCCGCGTACTGGCGCATCGTCCAGAATCGTCCGCGGTACATCGTGGGCTGAATGCCGCGTGTGTAGGGATACTGTCCGGGGAATCCTAATTTTTCATTGTAGCGTTCTGTGGTGTCGGAAGGTAAATACAGCGGATCAATGGGAGCATTTGAAACGGTTGAAAAGGCGGTCTGACGCTCGGGAAATTTTTCAAGATTTTTCTTATACGTCTTTTCCTGCCAATCGCTATATGCTTTTTGAATCTCATCACGTGTTTGCATTATTACCTCATTTTGATGTGAAGTGTCTGTCGGTGGAGCAAAATTCGGTTGCATTAATTATACGAAAATTTGCGGAGAAGTTCCTTAACAATTTCAATTTTTCGCAAAAAACAGCCAGATTTAAGGACTTTTTACTCCGATACGAAAAATCCGGCGCTGCAAAAAAAACCGCCTGTCCTCCGCACGCGCCCGAATCCGGCGCTGCGCGGTGAACAGACGGCGTGTCTGTCTGGAAGAGGATGTTCCGTTACTTATTTTTTTGCATACACCCTGACGTAATCGACGACCATTTCCACGGGCTTCGCAAACATGCCGTCGTCGACGCCCTTGGCTCCTCCCCAGTCGCCGCCGACGGCGATGTTGAGGATCAGATGAAACCGCTTATTGAACGGCCACGCCTCCCAGCCGGTGCTGTCATTGAAGCTGGTGAAATACTTCAGGCTGTCGACGAAGAAGTCGATGCGGTCGGGATACCATTCGATCGCATACGTGTGAAAATCGGTCATGGCCGTGGGGATCTTCACGGTCGACGTCTTCTGCGTGCCGATCTTGAAATAATATTTCAGGCTGTGCGTCGAGCCGTGTATCACGCCGGGATCGTATCCCACGTGTTCCATGATGTCGATCTCGCCCGAGTTCGGCCAGCCGCCGTAGACCCAGTCTGTGGGAAGCATCCAAATGGCCGGCCATGTGCCGCGGCCCTCGGGCAGTTTCGCGCGCACTTCAACGCGCCCGTAGAGCCAGTCGCCCTTTGCGGTGGTAAGGATGCGTGCCGATGTATATTTCTTCCCCGAATACGCCTCCTTGCGCGCTTCGATGGTCAGCATGCCCTGCGCCACGCGCGCATTTTCCGCGCGGTTTTCCGTGTAGTACTGCAGCTCGTTGTTCCCCCATCCGCTGCCGCCCACATCGTAGCTCCATTTGTCGGGCGAGGGCGGCCCTTCGTAATCGAATTCGTCCTTCCAGACGAGCGTCCATGCGCCGCCGCCCGTGTCCGGTCCGACTCCGGTCGTATCGTCATCGCCGCTTTTTTTGTTGCAGGCCGAAAGCGCGCTCACGCACATAAAGCACGCGCAGAGAATGAGAAGTTTTTTCATGGTTGTACGGTCTTGTTGGTGGATGAAACACATAGAAAGTTAACGCTCCGTCCGGATGCGCGATTCCTCGACGCCCAGCGCTCTGATGTAGCCGGCATTGATCGTGCAGCGGTCGAAAGCGCAGTTCTTCAGATAATCTGCAAGCGCGCTCTTCACCACCGCCGCAGAAGGCCTGCGGCGCATTTCAGGGAATGTCATGCGCGATGTGTCGGCATATGCAATAACGGAATCAAACAGCGCGGGCTTCGGGACGCTCGCCATGCAGCTCTTCGAATCCATCTTCTTGTAGGGCCAGAAGCACCAGCCGATATTGTTGCGCTCGCACATGCGGCGGAATCCGGCGATCCATTCGTCGGTGTTCTCGCCCGACTCACCGAGCCAGATGGGCGTGTCGTATTTCGAGCGGAAATCGATATACTGCTTCGCTTCGGCATCGGTCGTATCGCACCAGTAGCGGTGCCAGGTGTAGGCAAGCTTCGGATCGAACGGCGCGCCGAAGACGCTGAAGTTGCCGTCCCACTGCGCCCCGCCGAGAAAGCAGATGTGATTATTGTCAGCTTCGCGCACGGCGGCCACGAGCTTCTTATAGACCGGCTCGAGCAGCGGATTGAAATGCTGCTGGTCGAAGAAATGCGCGATCGGCTCGTTCAGCAGATCATACCCGAGCACGGTCGTCTCGCGGGCATAGCGCTTCGCGATCGCCTTCCAGAGCATGGCCGCCTGGCGCTGCGCCAGTTCGCTTTCGAATAGATAGGGATATCCGTAACTGTCGTCGATATTGTCGCCGGTCTGGCCGCCCGGCGCACAATGCATGTCGAGAATCACATAGAGCTTCTCCTTGCGGCACCAGCTGATGACGTTGTCGAGGTATACGAAATTCTCCATGCGGAGACGCTCCGGATCGTCCTCCGAAATGAAGAGCCGGTAATTGAAGGGCACGCGCACGGAATTCAGCCCGAGCGATGCGATAAAATGGATGTCCTTTTCCGTGATGTACGTCTCGCGGAACTGTTTCCAGAATTTTCCGGCTTCTTCGGGACCGGCCAGCTGTTCGAAGACGGTATAGATGAGCCGGGGCGATGTGGCCTTCCGGAACTTGAACATGTAGCCTTCCGGCACAAGCCAGTTGCCGAGATTGATGCCGCGAAGCAGGAGCGGCCGTCCGTCGGGCGCGACGAGCTCGGCACCGCGCACGGTGACGAATTTCGGCGCGGCTCCGTACGTCACGGTGAAGCCGATCAGCAGGAGGAGAAGTAATTTTTTCATAGACAGTGCGGAAGAACGGGGCGAAGCAGCACACAACCGCGCTCAATGCGCGTATCATTTCCGGCTTCGCCCCGCAGAGAGAGAGACATGAGGATGATTATTCGACGACTTCGAACTTCGCCTGCACGCACTCTGCCGAATTCGTGCCGACATACACCGTGAACGTGCCGGGCTCGACCACCTTCTTCATCGAAAGGTCGTACATCGCCATCATCTCGGGCGTCACCGTGAATTCCACCGTCTTGGTTTCGCCGGGTTCGAAGGACAGCTTTTTGAATGCCCGCAGTTCCTTCACAGGACGCGTGATGGTGGCAAAATCGTCGCGCAGGTAGAGCTGAACGACTTCATCGCCCTTGCGGCTGCCGGTATTCTTCACCTCCACCGAGACCGTGACGGATTGATCGGCACGGATCGATGCGGCGCTCAATTTCGGCTGGCCGTACGAGAAGGTCGTATAGCTCAGGCCGAAGCCGAAGGGATACAGCGGCGTCGACGGCAGATCGAGATAGCGCGATGTATAATGCGCCGCGTCGTTGTACGGCCGGCCCGTGCTCTTGTAATTGTAATACAGCGGCACCTGCCCGACCGTGCGCGGGAACGTCACCGGCAGCTTGCCCGAGGGATTATAGGCGCCGAACAGCACATCGGCAATCGCATTGCCTGATTCCACGCCAAGATGCCACGCTTCAACAACCGACGACACCTGATCGGCCTGCTCGCCGATGGTGAGCGGGCGGCCGTTCATGAGCACCATCACCGTCGGCTTGCCGACACCGGCAACCGCCTTCACCAGTTCCGCCTGCGCTCCGGGCAGATCGAGCGACGAACGGCAGGAGGCTTCGCCGGTCATCGAGCGCGGTTCTCCGACAACGAGGATCACCACGTCGGCCTTGCGCGCCGCACTGACGGCGCCGGCGATGCCGCTTTCATCGGCGCTGTCGGCCGGGCATCCCTTGATGAACGTGAACTTCGCCTTCGGAGCCGCCGCTTTCACTCCGTCCATCACCGTGACCACATCCTTGGCCTCGCCGAGCCCTGCCCACATGCCGAGCAGATCGTCGCTGTTGTCGCCAAGCGGACCGATTACCGCGATCTTCTGCGCCTTGGCGGCATCGAGCGGAAGAAGATGCTTGTCGTTTTTCAGGAGCACGATCGCCTTGCGCGCCACATCGCGCGCCTCGGCGCGGTTTGCCGCGCTCAGGATGTCCGTTTTTTCACGCTCGGCCGAACATCCGCGGTAGGGATCCTCGAAGAGGCCGAGAGCAAACTTCAGGCGCAGTACGCGGCGCACGCTTTCATCCACCGCCGCAAGAGGAACCTTACCCTCCTTCACCAGACGAGGAAGCGAAGGATAGGCGTTCGATTCCATATCCATATCCAGGCCGGCGAGAATCGCCTTCTGCGCCACGGCTTCGCTCGTTGCACCGATACGGTGATTGATCGTTTCTCCGATCGAGCCCCAGTCGCTCACGACAAAGCCGTCGAACTTCCATTCGTTTCTCAAAAGGTCGCTCAGGAGCCAATGATTGACCGAAGAAGGAACGCCGTTGATCTCGTTGAACGAGCACATGACGGTGCCGGCGCCGGCATCGACCGCCGCCTTGTACGGCGGCAGATAGATTTCGCGCAGCGTGCGCTCCGACAGATCGACCGTATTGTAATCGCGCCCTCCTTCCGCCGCTCCGTATGCGGCGAAATGCTTCACACACGCCAGCACCGATGTCGGATCCGTCAGCGACGATCCCTGATAGCCCTTCACGCGCGCTGCAGCCATGACCGATCCGAGCAACGGATCCTCGCCCGAGCCTTCGGCGATGCGGCCCCAACGCGGATCGCGCGCGATGTCGACCATCGGATTGAAGACCCACTGCACGCCCGCGGCCGACGCTTCGCGCGCCTGAATGCGCGCCGAGCGTTCAATCGCCGGCGCGTCCCATGTGCAGGCTTCAGCCAGCGGAATCGGGAACGTGGTGCGGTAGCCGTGTATCACGTCGAGGCCGAAGATGAGCGGGATGTGAAGCCGTGTCTCTTCGACGGCGATCTTCTGTATGCGGCGGACAACATCGCTGCCATGCACGTTCAGGAAAGAGCCGACTTTCGCCTGGCGCGCCAGATCGGCGTGATTCGAGCGGAGGAAGCTGCCGCCGGGACCGGTGGCAAAGTCGGCCGAGAACTGCATGAGCTGCCCCGCTTTTTCTTCGATCGTCATCAGGGCAAGCAGCGAATCGACCCGGCGCTCGATCGCGGGTGTCGTGGTAAACCGCTGTGCCCGCAGCATGGCGGGCACAAGCAGAAGACACACTGCAAATGCGAAAACAATTTTTTTCATTCTTCGAATCGTCAGTAGTGTGGTATGTGTGTGTGAATGATGTCTTATGCTTTCGCGATCTTATAGGACGGCACATGTCCTTTCAGGCCGTAATATAAGATATATGCGTAGCAAAGAACGGGAATAAAGAACGCGTGCTGAATGCCGATCGTATCGGCGAGGTATCCCTGAAGAAGCGGAATGAGCGCGCCGCCGACAATCGCCATGCAGAGGATGCCGGAGCCCTGGCCGGTGTGCCTGCCCAGGCCGTCGACGCCCAATGTAAAGATCGTCGGGAACATGATCGAGTTGAAGAGTCCGACGGCGAGGATCGCCCACATGGCGACGCCGCCGCTGGTGAACATCGAGACGGCCACAAGCAGCGCCGCCATGGCGGCGTTGAATGCGAGCACCTTTCCGGCTTTCATCTTCTGAAGCACGGCCGCGCCGACGAAGCGGCCCACCATCGCGCCTCCCCAGTAGAATGAAAGATACCGGCCCGCTTCGGCGTCGGTGAATCCGGCGATCGTGCCTTCTTTCATGTAGCTCACAAGGAAGCTGCCGATGGCGACTTCACCGCCCACATAGGCGAAGATGCCGACGGCGCCGAGCACGAGATGGCGGTAGCTCCAGGCGCTTGCATGCATTGCATCATAACTCTTGCCTCCGTCGGCGGAACCGACATCGCCTGTCTCGATCTCAGGCAGCTTGAAGAATCCGATCACAGCGGCGATGATGAAGAGCGCCGCGGCGAGTCCGAGATACGGAACCTGCACCGCCGCCGCGCGCGTGGCGACATCGGATGCCGCTTCGGTGGCGGCACTCAGGATGACGAGCGAACCGAACAAGGGGGCGATCGTCGTTCCGAGCGAGTTGAACGCCTGCGTCAGGTTCAGGCGGCTCGATGCGGTTTCCGGCTTGCCGAGAATCGCAACATACGGATTGGCCGAAACCTGAAGCAGCGTGATGCCCGAGGCCAGAACGAAGAGCGCCGTCAGGAACAATGCGTACGAACGCTCTCCTGCGGCCGGATAGAACATCAGGCAGCCGATGCCGGCGGTGATGAGGCCGATCACGATGCCGCGCTTGTAGCCGATCTTTTCGATGATCATGCCCGAAGGAAGCGACACCAGGAAATACGCCGTGAAGAATGTGAATTGGATCAGCATCGACTGCGTGTAGTTCAGTTCAAAGATGCTTTTCAGATGCGGAATGAGAATGTCGTTCAGACACGTAATGAATCCCCACATGAAAAAGAGCGACGTCAGGACGGTCAGTGCAGGCGTATAATTCGCCTGCGGTGCCGCTGCGACAGTTTTTCGTGCGGCCGACGCTGTGCTTGCCATTAGAATCTCCACCAAGAATTAAATGTAGAACAAATAGTGAATTACCCGATCATTTCCTGTCTGTGAGCCCGAATCCGTACGGGAAGAGCGGATCGTACTGCTTGTCGCCGATGTTGACCGGCACCTGCTGCATGCTGCGGGGCCAGCTGTGCGGAAGCTTGCCGGTGAATGCGTAGTCGCCGAAGAGCACATCTGCCACGCCCTGTCCTTCCGTGCCCGGAAGCCATGCGGCAACGAACGCCGCGCTCGCCTGCAGCGCGGGATCGATGATCATCGGGCGTCCCGACAGGAGCACGACGACCACCGGTTTGCCCGAGGCCTTCATCGTTTCAACCAGCGCCGCATCCTCTTTCGAAAGACCGAGGTCCGTGCGGTCGCCCTTCATTTCGGCATACGGCTCCTCGCCGATCACGACGATGCCCGCATCGGCGCTTTCGAGCCCGCTTCCATCCGCATTATAGACAACCTGCGTCTCCTTCGAGACGGTCTGGCGGATGGCCTGGAGAATGGTCGTTCCGCCTTCCACCACCTTGCCCATGCGTCCCTGCCAGTCGATGGTCCATCCTCCGCACTGCATGCCGATATTGTCGGCGCCGCGTCCGGCAACCACGATGGATTTCAGTTTCTTCGACAGCGGAAGCACATGGTTGTCGTTTTTCAGCAGCACGAGCGACTGGCGCACGGCATTGCGCGCGATCTCACGGTGCGCCTTCGAGCCGATCGATGAGGTCAGCGCCTTGTCCGTATAGAGGTTCTTCGACAATGCCATCTCCTCTTTCACAAGCAGAATGCGGCGCACGGCGTCGTCGATGCGGCTCATCGGCACTTTGTTTTCCTTCACCAGCTCCGTGAGCTTTGTGATGAAATCGACATAGCTGTTGCGCTGGCCCGGACCGTTCGGGATCATCACCATATCGAGGCCCGCATTGATCGACTGCTCGATGGCCGTCTTGTAATCGCCGCTGAGCTGATCGATCGCCGCCCAGTCGGAAACCAGGAAGCCCTTGAAGCCGAGTTCCTTTTTCAGCACATCGGTCAGCAGGTACTTGTTGCCGTGCATCTTCACGCCGTTCCAGCTGCTATAGGAAACCATGATATTCTTCGCGCCGGCTTTGATCGCGGAAACATACCCGGCCAGATGCACCTTGCGAAGCGTCGCCTCGTCGCATTCGGTGTTGCCCTGGTCAATGCCGTTTGTCGTTCCGCCGTCGCCCATGAAGTGTTTGACGCTGGCCAGAACGGACGTCCGTGACGAGAGCTTCGGTGTCTGCGCGCCCTTCACGTATGCCGCGGCGAGGTCGGCCACAAGCGCCGGATCTTCGCCGTAGCTTTCATACGTGCGGCCCCAGCGTTCGTTGCGTGCAACGGCAACGCAGGGAGCAAACGTCCACTGAATGCCGGTGCCGCGGATTTCTTCGGCCGTGGCGCGCGCCACATCGCCCACAAGCTTCGCATTGCGCGAGGCCCCGAGACCGACGTTGTGCGGAAAGATCACCGCACCGTTCACATTGTTGTGTCCGTGCACCGCATCGATGCCGAAGAGGATCGGCACCTTCAGGCGCGTCTGCTGCGACAGGCGCTGCAGCGAATCGTAGACGGCAGCCCAGCCGGCCGGCCGGATATCGGAAATCTCTGAATCTCCCCCCCACAGGATGGAACCGACCGCATACTTCGCCACATCACCCGCATTGTCCCGGATGGCGGTATAATCGACCTGCGTCATCTGCCCGATCTTTTCTTCGAGCGTCATACTTTTGAGCAGAGACTCAACACGGGGATTTGCCGCATAGGTTTTCGGCATCGCCGAGAACATCACAAAACAGACCAGAAGAGAGAAAAAACACTTCATGAAGAATCCCTTTATGTTTTGATATGCTGTGTTATTGAACCAAGATCATTTTTTTTACCGCCGTCCTTCTACCCGCCTGAAGCCGATAGCAGTACATGCCTGTCGGAAAGCCTTTCGCATTCCATTCCGCCGCGTGCATGCCTGCCGGCCTGATGCCGTCGACGAGCACAGCCGCGCGGCGTCCCAGCATGTCGAATACTTCAAGCAGGACATGCCCGCTCTCGGGAAGAGAAAAGTCGATGCGCGTCGAGGGATTGAAGGGATTCGGAAAATTCTGCCTGAGCACAAACTCCGCCGGCACTGCAGCGCCGATGTCTTCCTTCACTCCTGTCGCCAGTTCACTGTGGTCGGCAAATTCCTTGTAAGCCGCGCTCAGCACCGGTGCGACCTTTTTCGGCGTCGACCGGTCCATGTGATACACTCCCATCGACTGATAGCCGTTGGGCGCCGGCTGCTGCGCCGTATACCAGTCGAACAGACACCACCAGGTGACGCCGGCAAGATTGAAGTCGGCTCCGGACCGGTACACACCGCTCTTGTCGACGGCCGCCCGTTCGGCGAAGGCCTTGAACGTTTCATTGAACACGGTCACCTGCGTCGCTTCCGTAGAGCCCGACTCGGTGGACCAGTAGCCGAATTCGGTATCCATCACCGGCTTTTCAGGATACGCGGACGCGGCCTTGGCCAGAAAATCGCGCGTGCCGGCATAATACGTGCTTCCGTGGAAGATGCCGAAATACATCGTCCATCCCGCCACATCGCATGCCGACTGCGAAGGGTCTCCCGCCCCGGGCCGGTCGGCCGCTGCCGATTCCGTCACCAGGCGTCCATCGGGATAATTCGTGTTGAGATCGTCGTTGATCGTCTGAATGAAATCACGCCGACCGTTCACATCGTAGCATTCGTTGCATGTACTCCAGAAGAGAACCGAAGGCCGGTTGTAATCCTTGAAGACCATTTCACGGAACATCTGCTGATGCACGTGCCGGAACACATTTTGATACGTCCAGACCGTCGCGTTGTCGAACCACCAGACCGGAATCTCCTCCATCACCGCAATGCCGAGACGGTCGGCGATGAGGTACGTATAGGGATTGTTCGGATAATGGCCCGAGCGAAGATAATTGGCATTCACCGACTTCACAAGCTTCAGATCGCCGTAGATCCGGTCGGTCGGCATGCTTCGGCCGTAGACGGGATGGTCCTCATGGCGCGCGACGCCGGTCAGAAACATCGGCTTCTCATTCAGCAGAAGCTTCGATCCGGCGGCTGTTGCCGTGCGGATGCCGAACTGCGTCGAGAATTCATCCACGACTCTGCCCGATTGCTTCAGCGTGACCTTCAGAATGTAGAGGTTCGGATTCTTCGGAGACCAGAGCTTCGGCTGCGCCACATTCAGCCGTGTGCGCCATGCGCGAACCGTATCGCCGGCAAATGTCAGCTGCGCCTGCGTCGCGCCGGTGATCTGCGCGGCGCTGCCGACAAGCTCATAGCTGAATTCGGTCTGTATCGTCGCCTCGCTTACCGATGCCTCAAAGATCTCCACCAAGGCATCGACCGTCCGGGCGGCGCCGCTTCTGTTGACGGCATTCACCGTCACCTGCAGCGCGCCGTTTGCATCCACCGGCACGACATCGGCACGCGTTACGGAAACGGGATTCGAAAAATCGATGTAGACATCGTGCATGATGCCGGTGTAGTTGAACCAGTCGCATTTGTAATATGGAACGATATCGATGCGTCCCGTCGAAGCGGTCTGGCCCGGATTCCAGGGAATATTATCGACGCGGACAGCGATGACGTTCGCGCTGTCATAGCGCAGCACGTTCGTGACATCGAAGGAGAACGGCGTGAAGCCTCCTTCATGCCATCCGAGGTAGGTTCCGTTCAGCCACACATCGGCCACATAATTGACGGCCAGGAAGTTGAGCCGGGCGAGTTTCCCCTTGAGCGAATCTCCGGCCATGAACCGGTACCGGTACCAGACGCCGTTCTCGTATGTTTCGGGCGTGCGTTCGGCCGCAAAATTCATGGCGTTTTCCACCGCGGGTATTTTCTTCTGCGGCCATGCCGCATCGGCATACTCCGGCTTCCATCGTCCCGCCGCCTCCGATACAAGTGCGGCCATGCCGGCCGCATCGCGCTTCCCCATCGTCACATTATGGTCGGCTGAAAACCGCTGCTTCAGCCACGTTCCCTTGAGCGAAAGCATCTGACGCTTCTGCTTCTCGTAGGACGGAACGGGCATGCCGTTCTGAAAGGGAACCATGACGCCGTCGACAGAAGCCAGTGACAGCGTCGTTTCAAGACCGCCGATCTGCGCCTGCGCCATCGATGCCGCCGCGCAGACCAGTATTGCAATCACAAAAAGCCTCATCACTCCATCCGATCCATGGAAAAATGCCGCGCTGAACGGGCCACTACGAGACGTTGTGTCAGCGCGGCATCGTGCTGCGTGCGACAAACAATGTTAGAAATTCACGCTCACGGTGATCTTCTGTGCGTTCTTCAGGCGCGTGTATTCCTGATAGGCGTAATCGACCTGCAGGCTCACGCCCACCATCTCCTGTTTCACGCCGAAGCCGAACGTGTACTTCTCCTCCGCATTCTGGAGAAACAGATTCTTGTAGCCGCCGCGGATGAAGAGAAAATCATTGAACGTGTACTCGCCGCCCACATTCACGCTCTCATAATTGTCGGCCGGATGGAGCGCATCGGCGGCAATCACGAGCTTGTGCATGTCGGTTTTCAGCGCGTCGTAGGCGATGCCGACGCGGAATGTCAAGGGAAGCGCCCATTCGTCGGTTTCGAGCTCGGCCGGGATGCGGCCGTTGTTGCCCGTGCTGCCCGTGTTCTGATCGAAGAGCACAAGCGCGCTGTTGCCTGTCATCTGCATCTTCGGACCGAAGTTCGAGATCGACATGCCGAGCGTCACGCCCTTGAACGGCGTCACGTACTTCACGCCGAGATCGATGGCGACGGCGCTCGCGCTCATCTTCGCGATCTTCTGGTAGATGTACTTCGGATTGAAGCCGATCGAGAAGTTGTCGGTCAGCTTCATCGCGTACGACACGCTGAATGCGACATCGGACACGCCGAAGGTTTCGCCGTTGCCGCCGGGATTGTCGACCGTCGTCACGTTCATCTCGCCGTAGTTCGAGGCGGTGAACGACATGCCGATGGTGCCGAATGATCCGAGATTCATCGTGCCTGCCGCATAGTTGTATTCGATGTCGGCGAACCACGATGTGTGGTCGAACATGAAGCCGGTGCCGTACGTATCGGTGATGCCCGCAGGGTTCCAGTACAAGGAGCTCTGATCGTTGGCAAGCGCGACGAACGCGCTGCCCATGCCCATGGCCCGCGCGCCCTGCACGATCGTCAGGAACGGCGCCGCAGTGGTTCCGCGTTTCGACACGTCGGAATTGATATCCTGTCCGAACAGCGGCTGCAGCAACAGCACACAGGCGAATATGATTGTTCCAAGTATTTTTTTCATTGCCGTTGTATTGTTCATGATAAAATTATGTGCTCAGCCTCCGCGCCGGAGAGGCCTTCGTTGAAGAGAGGCCTTCCGGCGCGTCGGGAATTCATTTACTTCACGACCGCGAATTTGCCGATGTGCTCGCCGATGCCCGGCGCGTCCACATGGTAAATATAGAGGCCGTATGCCACTTCCATGCCGTCATCCGAGATCAGATCCCACGAAAGCGCGCCGTCTGTCGGACCCGAGTCCTTGTGCAGCGTCTTGACCAGGGCGCCGGCAACGGTATAGATGCGGACCGTGCACTGGCGGGGCAGATGGATGAAGTCGATCTTTCTGTCGCCGCGGCCCGAGGAATAGAGCGTGCGGCGCTCCCAGCTCGCCGATGCGATATAGGGATTGGGAACGACGCTGATGCGCGAGAGCGAATCCTTCGCGACGCCGACATCGGTCCTGGCCTCTTTCGTCTTGAACGAGAAGAAGTCTCCGTTGGCAAACGGCTTGGTCGTGCGGACGACGAACTTGTCGCCGGTCGTGGGCAGCACCGGCACGCCGAAGGAGCGTCCGTAGCTGACGGCCCAGACAAGCTTGAAGTCGCTTTCATCCTTGAATCCGTCGACGATGCGGATGGTATCGCCGATGGTGAGCGATTTGGAATTGTCGATATCCTGAACAATGCATTTCACGCGCTTGCCGCTGGTCGTGTTCGTGATGGTGAAGTTCACCGGGAACATCGGATAATTCTGCGCCGGATCGCTTTCATTCGGCGCATCGAACAGCGTCGTGTCGGCAGGCGAAGATGAGAACCTGATCTCATAATCGCCGGGCCATGCGGCATTCAGCGCCTGGTTCGACACGTCGGCCGAAGCGCGCAGAATGAGGTTCGATTTGCTGCCGGCAGCCCAGCCTGTGGCGGTATCGATCACGGCCACCACGGTATCGTTGCGGAACGAGAAGACGAGTCCGTCGAAGGGCTGGCTGAAATTATTCAGGCCGAATTCGCGCGCCGAGACGGTGTTCATGAGCGTGTCGGTGGCGGCGCCCCAGGAGCGGATGATCGAATACGAATCCGTGAAGTACTTCGGCGCCTGGCCCGTTCCCTTGAAGAGGATCTTGTACTGCGCGCCCTCCCTGATCAATCCGGGATTGACGACATCGAGCCTGACCGCGCCCGTGCCGATGCCGGAGGTGACCTGCGAGGGGTTGCCGATCACCTGCGGCGGCAGATAGCCGGCCGCGGCGGCATTCGGCGTCACGACCGCACAGTTGATGTCGACAAACTTCAGCTGTCCTGCATAGTCCTCTGTGATGATCTTCGTGCACTCGGTCGGCTGCAGACCGGTCGTTCCGAATTTCGGATCGCCCTGATCGTACGAAACGAGCGCATAATAATAGCGCGTTCCGTTCTTCACCGTCGAATCGACATACGAATGCTGCAATCCGGTCTCGCTGCCGCGCCAGAAGCTCGCGCCGTTGATGCCCACCGGATCGGGACCCTTGATGTTGTCGACCACATCCCACTGGGCCATCGGCTTCCAGTATTTCGCCTCGCCGCGCGAGTCGGTGATCACTTTAATGTCGTTGAACTCGGCCTCCTCGCTGCGATAGAGCAGGTAGCCTTCAAAGTCCTTCTTGTACCCCTGTGTGGCATCGCCGTTCTGGAATCCCAGGAACTGATCGCGCGATTCTTCGGCGATGGAGTTCCAGTAGAGATACACGCGGCCGTTGCCCGGCACCGCCGTGAGCGTCGGTGTATACGGGGGCTTCGAGAAGTTGTAGTTCGCGTTGTAGATATTCTGGACGGTCACCTTGTTGAAGAGAATGTCCGTGAGATCGTTGCCGAACACGAGCGCCATCGAGTAGCGTTCGCGCGTTCCCTTCTTGAGCGGGAAGGGTCCCGAGGAGAAGACGATCGAAATGTTCGTGTTCGTGAGCGAGGTGTCCACAAATCCGCCCGTCATCTTCTTCCAGAGCACTTCGTCGTTCTTCGGCCAAACGCCCGAGGGGCCTTTGTCCGCGAGAATGGTGAGCGAAACGGAGCTCAGACCGATCTGGTCCGATTCGTCCTTGTCCGTCTCATCGAAGTTCGGCTCGCCGTGCGTCGGAACGCCGTCGCCTTCGCCTTCATCCGGTCCCGCATAGCCGACGTCGAACGGTCCGAGACCGTCGCGGCCAACGTCGTTGTTGAGCGGCTCGCCCTTGTCCCATGAGCCGTTGCCGTTCAGGTCGGTATAGCGCACCCAGTCGTGATCGTTGTCGATGCCGTCGTCGCGGCGTTCGTCGATCATGCCGTCGCCGTCGTCATCGATGCCGTTCGTGGCATTGCCCGGCGATTCGAGATAGGCGTAGCCGTAGTAGCCGGTCTGATAGTTGTTCGGGTTGCCCTTGAAATCGTGATCCCATGCATAGCAGATATCGAGCGCCGTGTTATAGTAGGCGTCGTCTTCGCCCGAATTCGTGCCTCCCACGCCCGGATCGGAGAAGAATCCGAAGCAGGTCGAATCGATGTTGCGGTCCGAGATGTTGACGATGTCGTAATGCCAGAAGATGATGTCTTCGGCAAGCACGTGCGACCACTGGAAACCGCGGACCTCGACGCGGAGACCGGCACCGGCGCGTGTGGAATCCGACGCGATCGGATAATAGAGATACGGCGGCTGCTGATATTCACGGTCCTTCGAATCGTCCATGACAAAGAACGTCTCGAAGTCGGCGTTCTTGACGCCGCGTCCGAAGTATCCGTACCAGTAGCCGTTCCACGCATCGGTCAGGCCGAGCGAAGCGGGCCAGACCTTGGGGAACGACGCCGTGTCGATGCTCATCGCCGGCTTCGGCACCGACGGATTGTCGTATCCCGGCAGCGGCTCGAAGCCCCAGTATTCGTGCGTCACTTTGTCGTAGTCCATCTCTTCGCGGTACTGCGTGGCGATCGAATGGACCGTTCCGTTTGCCGTGTGCAGCGTTGTTCCGACGATGACGGTGACGCCGTCGAGGTAGGAGTGGCCGCTTCCCTTCGGCCATTCGCCGGAGGGCTGGAACTGATATTTTGCGACTTCGCCGTGATTGTAATAGAGCGTCCGGACGAGGTTGCCGTCCATGATGCCTTCCTTACGGTTGGTCACGTTGCCTTTTGCTTCCTTCCGATAGAGATCATAGCGCGGGTCCAAGGCCTGCGCGCCGCCCACCGTCGAAATCAGCACGAGTAAAACCAATACATGAAAATACTTCATCATAGCTCCTGATTCGATTCCTTAAAATCCGAGATTGAATCCGAGACGCACTTGCCGCGGCGCGGAAAACGACGTCGGATTGTTGAGATATTGTTGAATGGTGTTCAGACCGATGATCTCTCCGGCCTCATACGTATAGGGATCGACATTGGCGCGGCCGCTGGCGGCGTTCACGCCATACTCGTTCTTCGTATCAAGCAGATTGTAGACGAGGGCAAACAGGTTGATGTCGAGTCCGGCCAGACGAAGCGATTTCTCCAGGCGCAGATCGAGGCTGTTCGTCATCGGCTTCACGCCGCCGTTTTCGAACCGCACGCCCTGCGACACGCGCGTGTCCTCGGTGTACGGGAAGCCCGAGCCGTACTGGAAGATGAGTCCCGCCGTCCAGTTGCCCGGATCTCCCACCGTGAGCGACAGGTTGAGCGTGGAGCGCTGGTCCCAGTTCAGGGGAAGCGTCTTTTTGTTGGTCTCGATCGGCGGATTCGACTGGTTGTTGTTGTAGTTCGACATCGGATCCGACGCATTGCCTTCGGCGATCTGATAGGTGTAATCAACGCGCGCGCTGAAGAAATTCGCAAAGCGGCGGTCGAGCGAGATGATGAAGCCGCGCACGTTGCCGTAGTCGCGGTTGATGTAGCGTCCGTACTTGAAGCCTTCATACGAGTTCACGATCTCCATGCCGAGCAGGTTGCGGATATCGCGGTAGTAGACCGTGAAATCCACGCCGATATTCGAGAAGAGCTCCTGCTGCACGCCGAGTTCGTACATCACCGTGCGCTGCGCTTCGAGATCGGGATTGCCCATCGTCGACGACAGCGTGGTCGACTGGTCGATCAGGTAGTCGGAGTTCGTGTAGAGATTGTCGAAGTTCGGGATCTGGAAGAAATGCCCGTACGAGAAATGGATGATGCCCTGGTCGGTGATCGGGAACGAAATGCCGAGGCGCGGACTGACCTGGATCTTGGTGTCGGCCTTCTTCATGACGCCGGCGTTCGGATAATCGGAATTGCGCATCGGATTGCGTTTGTCGAACAGGAGCTCCGAACGCGGATCGAAATAATCGACGCGGATGCCGGCATTGATGATCATGATGCCGTATTCCATCTTGTCCTGCACGTAGGCCGAGGCCTCGACGGGCTTCTTGCGGTATTCCTGGTTGCCGAGTGTTCCAAGCTGCGGATAGCCGATCGTGAAGATGTTGTTGCCGAGCGAATCGTACAGGTTTTCGGTCATGTTGCGGATGCTCGTGCCGTGCGTATAGAGGTCGTGCTGACGGCCTTCAACGCCCACGCTGACCTTGTGCTCCTTCGACACCTGCGACGAGAGCGTCCACTGGCCGATGAGGGACTGCGTCTTGTTGTCGTAGCGGCCGGTCTCATTGCCGCCCGAGCGGAACGTATAATTCGACGGAGGCGTGCCGCGGTCCGGCGACACGTAGCGCGGGTCGAACGGATTCTCGTAGAGGTAGCCCTTCGAGGTGAAGATGTTCGCCGAGAAGCGCAGCGACTGGTACGTGCTCGGCGACGGCACATGGTTGATCTGGAAGCTGTGCACCATGTTGTTGGAATAATGGTTCATCGTGCCGTCGGGCGTCCATGCATAGGCATGATTATAGTTCTTGCCCCACCAGTCTTCGGCGAAGACGCCGTAGCTGACCTTGAATGCCGACTGGCTGTAGGTGAGCTTCGCGTTGCCGGAATAACGGCGCTGGGGATCCATGGCCACGTATTCGCCGTCGCCCGTGTTGCGCGCGATCCAGAAATCGGGCCTGTCGGCAAACGGACGGACGGGCACATCGTCGCCCACGTTATAGACGCGCTTGCCGTAGAGATGCCCTTCCTCCTTCAGCAGACGGCCTGTGGCAAAAAACGTCAGATGAGGCACCAGCATTGTCGGACCGCTGAGGCTGAACTGGAGGTTGCGCGTGCGCGTGATGTTGAGCTTATCGAGATTCTGGAACACATCGGTGTGCGTCGTGAAGTAATCGCCGAAGTAGGCGCCGAGCGATCCGGCGAATTTATCGGAGCCGTCCTGCGTCACGATATTGACGACGCCCGACATGGCCTGTCCGTATTCGGCGTTGAACGTGCCGCTGATGACTTCCATTTCGCGGACGCTGGAATTTTCCGGCGTGATGCCGACCCCGCCGCTGCGCGGATCGTTCACCGAGACGCCGTCGATGAGATAGGCAACCTCGCCCGAACGGCCGCCGCGGAAGTGTCCGCCCACGACGCCGGCCTGGAGGTTGATCACCTGGTTGATGTTTTCAACCGGCATAAACTTGATTTCTTCGGACGAAACAGTGACGGACGTCGAAGTAAGGTCCTTCTGCACGAGAGGACGCTCCGCCTGGATCACGACTTCCTTGCCGACGTCGAGAACCTGCTGGCTGAGCTTTACATCTAATTTCGTTGTAAGGTCGATGCGGACGCCCGCATTTTTCACGACCGCTTTCTGATAGCCGAGCATGTTCACAAACACAGTGTAGTTGCCCGGCGGAATATTGTTAATATAATAGTATCCGTCCATGTCCGATGCCGCGCCCATGTACGTCCCTTCGATCTGGATCGTTGCGCCGACCAGGGGCTCGTGCGTTTGCGCGTCGGTCACCCTGCCGGAAATCTTTCCGGTCGTGCCGGCCAGTACCAGTGCGGTTGCAAGGACACTGAATACAAGCGATACAGCGATCGAGGCGGTGAGTTTTTTTCCAAACTGCAGAAAACGTGTCTTCATTGTATCGAGTTGTTTTGAATATATCGGTGAGTAGGTGATAAAACGGGGCGCCCTTTCGGACGCCCCCATCCACAACAACAATCGGCGCGTGCAGACAGACCGCGCCGAGTGAAGAAGCAAATTATTTGACAAGCAGCATCTTCTTGACCACCGAGAACGAACCGGCGTCGATGCGGTACACATACATGCCTGCGGCGAGCTTGCCGGCATCGAAGCTGACCGTATACGTGCCTGCCGGCTGGTAGCCGTTGACAAGCGAGGCCACTTCACGGCCGAGAACGTCGAACACCTTCAGCGACACCTGCGATGCCTTGGCGATGCTGTAGTTGATCTTCGTCGACGGATTGAAGGGGTTCGGATAGTTCTGCGACAGCTCGAACGATTTCGCAACCTGGCTCGTCTGGGCGACGCCCGTCGTCCACTTCGCACCGATCCAGGTATGCGTCCAATGGAACATATCGGACCAGGAGTTGTCGGAGTTGTTCGTGCTGTAGCACAGCATGCCGTCGTTGGCTGTCGCCTGATTGTCGCGGTCGTTGATTTCAACGTCGAACGGCAGGCGCATGCCTTCCACCGGCTTGAAGAGGCTGTCCGTGAAGGCCTCAGCCAGCATTGCAAACGGAATCTTCGCTTCCGTCACGTATCCCGGAGCGAGGGCTTTCTTCTTCCAGTAGTAGTTCGGATGTCCGGCAAACATCAGGTTCTTGCCGCCGTTGTCCGTCATGAGCTTGTTCTGGCAGAAGCGGAAATGATAATCCGGCTTCGCGCCGCGCGTGTAGCCGGCGTGATGCTTGCCGCGCCAGTCATAAAGGCCGAGGAAAAGATCCGGAGCGTCATTCGTGTACGTGTTCTGCGTCGAGTCGAACGCGACCACATCGTCGGTCATATCGAATGCGACATAGAGGTTCTGGCTGTCCATCGCAAGATAGAGCTTGCCCGAGCAGTCGGCGTCGCCGTCGATCTTGCCGTTCTCGTTCACATGGCCGTTGCCGGCCGACACGGTCGAGAGGATGAAGGGCGTGATGCCCGACCACTTTGCCATCGAGCCGTCGGCCTTCCAGTTCGCGGGAGGCGTCATCGACACGGTGGGATATCCCTTTGCCTTCGTCGTGATCGGTCCGATCACCGCCGGCGTACCGACGTTGCCTGCCGCATCCTTCGCCGTCACGCCGTAGAAGTAGGTGACGTTCTGGTCAGTGATGGGAGCGCGGAGCACATGCGTTGCCATCTGCGTTCCGGCCGCGAGCTTCGTGGGCTGCACATCTTCAACCGTTGCGGCGTCGACATCGGTGAATGTCTTGTCGCTGAAATACACATCGTATGTCGCGCCCGTTTCGTTCGGCGTGTCGGTCCAGGTGATGACGTTCACATACGAACCCGGATTCGCCTTCACGTTTGTCGGAGCATCGGGAGGAATCACATCGAATGTCGGGTTGCCCGTCCAGATGTCGGTCAGCCAGATCACGTCCTTCACCTTGTATGTGCCGTTGTTGCCGTTCGTCATGAAGCCGAACTTCGTGACCGCGCTTGTATCGAATTTCGGCGCGCCGTCGTCGAAGAGCATCGATGCGAGCTTGAACTTGTATGTATGCCATGCGCCGTCGGCAATCGGATGGAACTTCACGGCGCGCTTGCCGTTGGCCGATTCGAACTGCATGCGGAGCGTATCGATCGTGCTTGTGGTCTTCAGCTTGAACTGGAGCGAATCCTTCGGCCACGAGCCGAGCATGTTCTGCGACGTCAGGTCGTAGGAGACGCCCGACCAGCCGTTCCCCCACTCATCGCCGAGCACCCACTTCAGCGCGTTCGCCTTCGCATTCGTGCCGGCGCCGACTTCCGTGCTGACGGTCGACTGGCCCCAGGGCCACGGGCCGGCGGAGACGTTCTGGTAATCTTTGCCGTTGAAGAAGATCACGGGCACGGCACGCGCGCCAGTGCGCTGGAAGCCGTCCATCAGCACCACAACGGAATCGGCCGGAAGATTCACTGCCGGATCCCAGCCCGTCGTGACGATGCCGATGAGCCAGCTCGAGATCTTGTCGCGGTCAAGCTTCTTGTTGTTATAGGTGAAGCCGCCCCATGTGGTGGGAGCAAGGATGAAGCCCGTGCTATCCGGCACCGTGTCGCCGCCTGTGCTCTGCGGACGCTCGATGAACGGAACCTTCAGCTGAATCCAGTCGTGCTCGTAGTCGAGAATCGTCGGCGTTTCGAAGATGTACTCTTCGACCGGATCGGCGGCCGTCGGACGGTCCTGAATGTGGATGCGGAACACGAGGTTCTCGGGATGCGTCGGCTTCTTCGTCACTTTGAGCCAGATTCTGATCGTATCGCTCAGGCTCCAGTCCTGCGTGACACCGACCGTGCCCTTGTAGCCGATCTGCGCATAGGAACCCCACTGGTGGTAGGCACCAATGGTCGTCTTGAATTCCATCGACGCGGCTCCCTCTTTCTTATCGGCGGTGTTCTGCGTCAATACGATCGAGCTCTTGTTGCCTTCCGAGCTCACCGTAAAGGCAGTATCCGGCTTCGTCCGATCGAATCCCTCGATGGTAAAGACCTGTGCTTTCGCCGCAAAGGACAGAAGCACGAAGGAAAGAAGTAGATATACCTTCTTCATAAAGATCCTTCCTTACAATTGTGTAAATGTGGGTGGATTAAAGTTGTCACTTGTGTTGCGATTGATGTTGTGGAAGACACCGATCCAACTGAAGACATCAACAGTAATGCATTCGGGTGATGTGCATTTATTGTGCCAGATTTTAAGAGGTGAAATTTCTTTATTTTTTGCGGTACGATGAAGAGGGGAAATTGAAAATTATCAATTCGATAATCAGCGCTTATTGAATTGATAACTTGGGAAGGAAAAAAGCGGACATCGGCTCTCGAGCAGACGGGAACATCCCGCATTCCGCAATGATTTGGCGCGTCCTCCGCGCGCTCATCCGCGCAATTCGTGCATTCCAAGAATTGAAAAGCGTTTTTGCAGGAAAGAAAATCGCGTCACCCATCTATCTATATAACAATCAGGAGGATGCGCGGAGCGCGCATCCTCCTGACCGTCACTTCTTCAACCCCAGTTCCTTGCACATGCGGTGGTAATTCGGCGGGGCGAGTCCCAGTTTCTTGGCGGCCTCCGCATCCGATTCGGACCGGTCGCGAACCCACGTGAAATATTTTTCGCGCATGCGCCGTTCCATTTCCTTCCAGGGAATGACCTCCTCGGTGAACTCGATCGCTCCCTTTCGCGGTACGGGTATGCCGAGTTCCGAAAAGCCGATCGCCGCGCGCGCAATCTCGGCGGTAATCTCCTTCTCGCCCGAAAACAGCAGGCGCTGCACGACGTTCTTCACTTCGCGCACGTTGCCGGGCCACTGATAGCGGCAGAGCACGGTCACGGCCTCGGAATTCAAGGCGGGTTTCATCTTGCCCATGTCGATGCTGATGTCGCGAAGATAGTATTCCACCAGAGGTATGATATCCTCGGTCCGTTCGCACAGCGGCGGCACATAGATGGGCACCACATTCAGCCGGTAGAACAGATCCTCTCTGAAGCGGCGGGCGCGCACCTCTTCCTGCAGATTCTTATTCGTGGCGGCGATGATCCGGACATCGACCTTGATCTTGTCGGTGCGCCCGATTTTTTCGATCTCCCCTTCCTGCAGCACGCGCAGCAGCTTCACCTGCGCAGTCAGGGGAAGTTCCGCCACTTCATCGAGAAAGAGCGTGCCGCGGTGCGCCACCTCGAACAGGCCGAGCTTTCGGGACGCGGCGCCCGTAAACGCGCCCTTCTCGTAGCCAAAGAGCTCGCTCTCGATCAGGTCGTTGGGAATGCTGCCGCAGTTGATCGGGACGAAATTCTCGAGCTTGCGCGCGCTGGCGTAATGGATGTTGCAGGCGACGAGCTCCTTGCCCGTGCCCGACGCGCCGGTGATCATGACGGAACTGGTCGAATCGGCGCACAGCGCGATCGTGCGCTTCAGCCCTTCGACGATCTCCGAATCGCCCACGATCTCCTTCTGCCTCAGCACGTCTTCGATGTTGCGCATGAGTTTCCGCTTCGACCGGCGCCCCTCCTTCTCCAGCTGCCGCTTCTGGTAGGCGTTGACGATCGACAGAATAAAGTCGGTCGGCTGGTAGATGTATTCATCGATGTCGTTCGGATACTTCGTGCAGTACCAATAGGCGCCGGCGGAAATGAGATTGTTCGCGAACTCGAAGTCCGTGATGTTGACGGTCATCTTCGTCACGACGATGATCTGCAGCGACGAGTCGATCGCCTTGATCTCGCGGATGAGGCGCTCGCCCATGACGCCGCCGGCGATCTGGAAATCCATGATGATCACATCGAACTTGGCGTGCTCCGCCCGCAAGAGTTCCAGCGCCGCGCTGCCGTTCGAGACGGCCGCGCTGATCCGGATCGACTCGCGGACCGGCTCGAGGGTGTTGCGGATGCGCCGGGCATCGTACTCTTCATCTTCGATCAGGAGTATCTGTATGGTTGAGTCGGCAAACATAGGCTTATAGATTATTGATGGTGATGATGAATTCGCAGCCGCCATCGTCGCAATTGCGCGCATCGAGCAGCCAGCCCAGACGCTCTGTGGCGATCTCGTAGGCAATATAGCAACCGTATCCCGACTGCTCGTGCGTGGCGGTGACTTTTTCCGAGACATGCTCGTGGAAGATCTTCTTGACGCCGTTTTCGCTGCGCACCAGGAAATCCTCCCTGATCCCCTTCCCGTTGTCGCGTATGACGATCGTGGCCTGCCGAAGCTGCGCGTCGTAGCGCGTTTGGAGCGTGACAGTGAGCGGATTCACGTTTCCATGGTCGAGCGAATTCTGTATGAGCGGCTCGAGCACTTCCCACACGACGTATTCGTTCAGCGCCAGCACCGGCAGCGATTCGTCGAGCTCGAGCGAAAATCGGATCGCGGCCGAGGCGACCGAGACGCGTTCGAAGACGTTTTCAACCAGGAACCTGAGCACGTCGTTGATATTGGTTCTGAATATCGTGCTGCGTATGGTGTGCACCGGCGGATCGTACCACTTCATGTCGTAAATCACGCGCGCGATGAAATTCGCATACTTCGTGATGCGGTGCTTGACGCGCTCGATGTTCCCCGGCGAAAGGCTCCGCACATCGTCCTTGATGAAGCCCATCACCTTCTCTGCCTTGTGATGCGTGTGATAGATGCGCTTGGTGAACATGAGCTCCTTTTGCGCAGTGATCTCCTTGGCCAGAAAGTTCTTCTGCTCTTCGAACAAAAGCTTCCGCGCCTCGTCGCGCTCCTTCAGCGTATAGGAAGAGGCGAAGAACATGACAAGCAGGCCGCCGAAGATGAGTCCAGAATACGTCAGTGCGGTTTCGTCGAAGCTGGCAATGACCTCCTTCGTGATCGGGCTGAAATCGGGCGTGTTCCTCATGTACCCCGCGCCGAGCAGCTCTCCCCTCGGCACAAACGGCACGAAGTTGTGAAACGTCTGCTTGCCGGTGACCGTCGTGTAGATCTGCTCGTCCGCATGGATCTTGTCCTTCATCTCCCGGTAGATCCGTATCGCATCGTCGTGCGGCTGTGTCGGAGGCGGCAGCACGCGCATGTTTTCGAAGATGTAGCTGTAGAGCACCGCCCCGTCGTCGATGGCATGAACGGAATCGCCGATCGAAACCAGGATGCAGACTTCCTCGACATTCTTGTGAAGGATCTGCTGGCTGAAGATGATGTTCAGATCCTGGATGATCTTCCGCTTCTCGCTGTCGCTGTAATGCCCGGGCTGCGCCCGCGTCTCGAGCAGGAGTTCGAGCGATGTGGTGGTGAGATTGGCCAGGCGCTCGGCCGAGTCGCGCTGGTACCATTCCTGCGTCTTCACAAGGAAATTCTGCAGCGAGATCTTGTGCAGCGCCGATACGATGAGCTGAAAAAAGATCAGCACCGCGAACAGGATCATCAGATGCCTGAGTTCGAAGCGGTACTTCCTGACATGGTCAAAGAGCGTGAGATCGCGCTGAGTCATGGCGCACCTACTTGATCAGAATGTTGTTTGAAGAGATCATGGACTGAGCCTGGACGAGCGCGTCGTGCGCCGGAATTTCGCCCGAGATCGCGCGATGAACGTAATGCGAAATGATATCCGAGACCTTGGTGTATTCGACGAGCGCCGGACGCTCGAAGCCGTAGTCGAGCATTGTCCGATACTCGGCCAGACCGGCATGCGACGCGACATACGCGGTGTCGCGGTACACGCTTTCCTTCACCGGAAGGAATCCGCCGCGCTCATACATGATTTTTTGCGACTGCTCGCTCAGAAGGAATTTGATGAATGTCGCGGCGGCATCCTTGTTGACCGAAGACCGTGAGATCATGAGATTCCATCCTCCGAAGACGGCGGCCGGCGGCTCCGTGCCGAAGCGCGGCAGAGGCGCCACGGCGCTCTGCTGCACAATGGGGTGCGTCTTCATGTCCCGGAAGATGCCCGGCCAGCCGCGCAGAAAGACCGCATTATTCTCGAGCCAGTAGCGGTAGCTCTCGTTCTCCTTGAAGTTTACCACCTCCTTCGGCGTCACATGGTCCCTCTGGATGAAACCGGCGAGCATTTCAAGCGCGCGCTCCGATTCGGGCGACGTGAGCCGGAAGGCATTCGCCCGGAAAGCGTTCCTGTTCTGCCCGGCCACCATTTCAAAATACGTGCAGACGAGTCCTTCATAATCGTCGCCCTGATAGATGAAGAGCGGATTGTCGGGGAAGTATTTCTTCAGCGACAAAAGCTCCTTCCAGGTGATCGACTGCCGGAGTTTCTGCTCGATCTGATCGGCATGGGGAAGCTTTCTGATGAGATCGCGTCTATAATAGAGAACGCCGACATCGAGATAGAGCGGCATCGCCACCAGCATGGTGTCGTATGAACAGGATTCAAGCGCATAGGAAAGGATCGCCTTTTTTTCTTCGCCGCTGAAGTACCGGTTCAGCGGCTCGGCCCATTTGGCGAAACGGGACACCCAGATATGATCGACGCAGAACACATCGATGCGGTCGGAGCGGCTGCGCAGCGAGCGGGCCAGCAGCTCCTTGCGTTCGTTGGTGCTGAATTTCTCGAACGGAAGATCGACCGGAATGACTTCGATCTTTCCGGCGTGCAGCTGGTTGAACTTGTCGATCACCGCCTTATGCGCCACCGTGATGGCGTCGGCGAAATAAATCTTCTGCACCGCATCCGATGCGACCACCGCCGTCGTGAACGAATTGCTCATGATGGCGAACAATCCTCCCGCGACGATCACGATGGCAATGCTCAGAATCAGGAACGGACGAACCTTATCGGCTGACATGGGTCTCTCTTATTTCTGGAAAAGTAGTTTCTGTACGTTTGAATATCCTCCTGCTTCGAGCCTGCAGAAGTAGACGCCGCTCGGCATGCCCTGGGCGTTCCATTCGGCCGTGTATGCGCCTTGCTCCAGCACCCGGTCGGCAAGCGTCGCCACAACGCGCCCGAGCACATCGGCTATCACCAGGCGCACGAAGGAGCGCGCTCCGATCGAGAATCGGATGCGCGTCGACGGGTTGAACGGATTCGGGAAATTCGGCGCCAAGGCAAAACATCGGGGCGCTTCCGGCTTTTCGGCCTGGCGCATGCCGGTCGTTCCTTTGCCCGCCGGCTCGATGCCGAACCACACCGTATGCGCTTCGGACTGATCGATCACAAGGTCGAAGACAGACGGATCGGCCGCGGAAGGATACCACACCACGGGAGGGGCGACGGCCGCTCCCTGCTCATTCAACGGATACACCCGGATGGAATCGGCCGCAATCCGCAGCCGGAGCGCCAAGCGCACCGGCTCGACGTACGTCTTCGCCATCCCCCAATTGTTGTGCAGCGTCGTCGTTCCGTCCCATTGCTGGCCGAGATTCTGGACGCGTGTCGACACGGTCAGCATCGAACGGCGCGACGCGGCAAGCGAGTCGCCGGTAAGCGGCATCCACGTGACCGCCGCGAAGCCGGAGCCCGATTGCACTATCATCGGACCGGCGGCGCAATTCTTGATGGCATCGAAGAAGCCCACGGCCGCCGCAAAGCGCGGCGAACCGGCCGTGAACACGCCTTTGGTATCCCAGGAAAGCTCTCGCGTATCGCTCACGAAGGGACTGACATACGCCGAGCGGTAGAGCGCGGCGTTGGTCGCTTTGGCGGCAAAGTCCGCCGTGCGCAATCCATGCACGAGCGCCGAGGACGATTCGTAGCGAAGCGCATCGGCGGTCTTCGGAGCCAGAAGCAGATCGGCTTCGGCAAATTCGAGCAGACCCGTTTCGCGCGCCGTCTGAAGCAGGCCGGTCCGATATGCCATCGCGCAGGAAGGCATGAGCGCCATCATCGCCGTGTTGCGGTGAAGATCGAAATAACTCGAAACCTTGTCGCTCTTCCAATCCCCTCCGCCGTTATAATCGAAGAGCATGATGCCGTCGACGTCGTGGAAGGACGAGTAGGCCGCAAGAAACAGCGGACCTTCGACCTGATACCGGTTCGGATACGGATGGTTGTACTCGCTGATCGTATAAGGCTTATCCTTCATCGCCACGCCGGCCGCAAGCGACGGAAATGTGCTCCAGCTTGAATTCTTCACCATCGGCGCATTCGAGATGAGCCAGTCGGTCGACGACCACGGCACGGACGGAAATGTCGGATGGTCCCAATAGGCGTGATTGTCGATATAATCCATCCCGCTTTGCGTCGCACTCTCGGTGCGGTCGGCATACCAGTTGGTCCCCGTCACCGGCACCCGGACTCCGAGCGTATCGCGGAGGAAGGAACGCATCTCCCCCAGGCATGAACGCTGGAGCGCCAGATAGAACCCGGAGATGTCGCGCACGCGCTGGTCGGTCGCGCCGGCGCAGTCTGCATACTCGATCCGCCTGACCGTTCCGGATGCCGGATCCTCTCCCGCTGCCAGTCCCTTCACTCCGGCGCGCGTCATTGTCACGTCATCGAACCAAAAGGTCCCCTTCTGCGCCGCGAGTTCGAATGTGAGCCGGACATCGTTCGTCATCGTTTCGGAGGCGGTGAAGGAAAACGCATACTCCTTCCACTGTGTGCCCAGCACGATGCGCGGCATCGAAGCATAGGCCGTATAGGGCGAGGTCTCCTTCATCACGGCGGCATCGAGCAAACGCTGCGCATCGGACCGTGCGAAGAACCGTACGGTGTAGGATGAGTCCTTGATCAGTGACAGTCCCGTCTGCTTGAACTGGATGTGCCAGCTGACTCCGTCTGTCGTCGTCACGGTCACTTTCGCACAGAGCGCTCCGGAGTTCGGATTGGCGGCATCGGCACTCACGGTCCCTGTTGCAAGAGCGATCGAATTCTGCTCGAGCACCCAGCTTGTCAGCGCGGGCATCGATTCGAATCCTCCGTTTCTCACGCGGCTGTCCGTTCCTTCCGCAGCGGATCCGGCGTTCCATGCGGAAGACAGCGCCTGAACCGATCCGTACTTCGTCATCAGGTACGTGTTCCACAGGCTGTCGAGCATGCGCGCATGGCGGATCGTCAGTGCTCCTCCCATCGCATAGGGTTTCAGCTGTCCCTCGCGCCACATCCGCGTGAGCATGTCTTCATTCGTCAGTTCCACCATCGCCATGAGGGGATCCCGTGCAAGCGGGAGACCCGTATAGGGATTCACATGCCCGAGCAGTTGCCGGGCATATTCCTTCGAGAGCATGCGCACATGAGGATCGAAATAATAGATGCCCTTGCTCATCTCGGGACCGAACTTCGCGATCGAATCGGCATCGGTCAGACCGTCTTTCACGCTGAATGTGCGTGAGACATGCAGATTGATGTTGGCGTAGATTCCGTTGCGTTTGCATTCGGCAAGAAAGTATTCGAGCCTGTCGAGCCGCTCCGCATTCAGATGACGCGTGTCGCTGCCTTCATCGAAGAGGCTGCCAGCGCCGCCCCAGTTGTTGTCCATATGATGAAAGCGGATCAGGTTGAATCCCATCTTCCGCATCCGTCCCGCGATGCCCGCGGCCTCCGCCTTCTCGGGAAATGCCGCAGCCGCCACGAGATTCGTGCCCCAGAACCTGACGGGAAGGCCGCCCGCCATGAAATGCCCCGATGGGCCTGCGCTGACAAATGCGCTGCCGCCGATCGGATGCGCATCGAACGCCGGGAAAAACGGCTGCTGTGTCGTGTCGTTGTACGGCAGCGGGAATGCGAATCCTCCGGAGAAGCTCTGTGCAGCGAGCAGCGAGGGGATGAACAGCAACAGCAGGCGGATATTCTTCATAGACGATCGGAACCGGACCCCATGCACGGACAGGATGGCATGAACCCGGCCGGAATGCATTTTTTTTAGCGCAACAGACTGATGATAGTTGAAAAGGACAGCCATTAAATGTAAATTGATTCCATCTGACAAGCAATATCCTTTTTCCGATCCGACACCATTCAGGGATATACACGTGAAGCCTGCCATACGCTTGTTTTTTCTCATGATCATACTTGCCGGCATCGCCTGCGGCGCATCCAAAAACCTCCCGGCCGCGGGTGAACGCCGCATCGAAGCGCTCGTCAACGCCCTGACGCTCGAGGAAAAAGTCGCATTGCTCGGCGGCACCGGATTCGCCACGAAGCCGAACGCCCGCCTGGGCATCCCTTCCATTAAAATGACAGACGGACCGGTGGGAGTGCGCTGGGACAAATCAACCGCCTATCCGGTCAGCGCGGCCATGGCGGCCTCGTGGGACACCGCATTGGTGCACCGCATCGGCGTGGCGCTTGCCATCGATACCAAAGCGCACGGGCGCGATATGCTCCTCGGACCGTGCGTGAACATCAACCGTGTTCCTCAGGGCGGCCGCAATTTTGAAAGCTTCAGCGAAGATCCCTATCTCGCCTCGCGCATGGCCGTGGCGTATGTGAAAGGCGTACAGAGCAAAAAGGTGATCACCTCGACGAAGCACTTTGCCTGCAATAATCAGGAATATGAACGCGACTTCATCGACACGCGCGTCGATGAGCGCACGCTCCATGAGATCTATCTTCCCGCATTCAAAGCGGCGGTGGAGGAAGCCGACACATGGACCATCATGGCGGCCTACAACAAGATCAACGGATGGCATGCCACCGAACAGCAGTATCTTCAGAACGATGTGCTCAAGGACCAATGGAAGTTCCAGGGCTTCATCGTCTCCGACTGGGGCGCCACGCATTCGACCGTGAACGCCGCCAATCACGGATTGGATCTGGAAATGCCGACAGGAGTGTTCTTCAACGCGAAGCTCGTTGATGCCGTGAAGCAGGATTCGGTGAAACTGTCGGTGATCGACGACAAGGTGCGCCGGCTGCTCCGTGTGATGATGAAAGCGGGGCTTTTCGAAAAGCATCCGGCAACGGTGACCGCCGTCGAATCGGAGCAGCGGAAAACGGCCCTCGAAGCGGCGCGCGCCTCGATGGTGCTGCTGAAAAACGAAGGCGGCGTGCTGCCGCTCAATGCCGCAGGACTCCGCAGACTTGCCGTGATCGGCCCCAATGCCGGCATCGCCCGCACCGGCGGCGGCGGAAGTTCGCAGGTAAATCCCGCTGTCACAATCTCGCCGCTCGAGGCGCTGGAAAAGAAGCTCGGTGCAGCGCGCATCGTTCACGCCCGGGGCGCGCTGATGGAAGGCGACGTCTCGCAGATCGAATCCTCCGCACTCTCACCCGCCAAAGGCAGCGCGGGCGGACATGGACTGAAGGCGGAATTTTTCAACAATATGAATCTCGCCGGCACTCCCGTGCTGACCAGGACCGATGCGGCGATCAACTTCATGTGGGATGGAAAGCCTGCGCCGACGGTGCATGCAGACAGTTTTTCTGTCCGCTGGACAGGCGTGCTCACGCCTCCGGTGAACGGCCGCTATGAGCTTCAGACTTCGAGCGATGACGGCGTGCGCCTGTATCTGGACGGGAAGCTGGTGATCGACGACTGGAAGGATCACGGCATGCAGAGCAATTCCTACCGAACGGACCTGGAGGCGGGACGGCAGTACGAAGTGCGCCTCGAATTTTATGAGAACGGCGGATCGGCCGGCATTCGGTTCGGCTGGACGAAGCCGGGAACCAACCTGCTCGAAGAGGCTGTCGCCGCCGCACGCAATGCCGATGCCGCGCTCGTCTTCGTGGGCACATCGCCCCAGATCGAATCGGAAGGCTTCGACAGGAAGTCCATCGAGCTTCCCGAAGGACAGGCCGAACTCATCGAAGCCGTCGCCAAGGCCAACCCGAGAACCATCGTCGTCATGCAAAACGGCGCTCCGGTTGTCATGACGTCATGGGAGAAGTCCGCACCCGCCGTACTTGAAGCGTGGTTCGGCGGCCAGGAAACGGGAACCGCCATTGCGGAGATCCTCTTCGGCGATGTGAATCCCTCGGGCAAGCTTCCCTCGACATTCCCGAAATCGTGGGAGGATTGTCCCGCCTACGGCAATTATCCGGGGGCGAACGCCTCGGTCACCTATGCCGAAGGGCTGTATGTGGGCTACCGCCACTTCGACGCAAAAAACATCGAGCCGATGTATCCGTTCGGCCATGGCCTCTCCTACACGACGTTCACCTATGGTCCCTGCACGGTCACTCCGGCCGGAGGTCCGGCTTCCTCCACATTCACCGTCACTGCGCGCATTGCCAACACCGGCACACGTGCCGGAAGCGAAGTCGTCCAGCTCTACATCCGTCCGCTTCACCCGTCCGTCGACCGGCCGGTGAAGGAGCTGAAGCGTTTTGCGAAAGTGGCGCTCGGGCCCGGCGAGGCAAAGGCCGTCACGCTGAAGCTCGATGCGTCGGCGTTCGCATTCTACGACACCGCATCGCACGCATGGAAGACCGAACCCGGCCGGTACGAGATACTCATCGGCAGCTCCTCGCGCGACATTCGTTCGCGTCAGACGATCGCAGTGAAATAAAAAGATCCCATTCGGCGGGAACGTTCTTTTCTGAATTCGGTTCTTATGTTTGCATAGGTTTTGACGATCTGCAGCAATCTTTGTACTCAACCTTTCCATCCACTTATCCGACAGGAGGTCCTATGTCACTGGTGAAAGAGTTCAAAGAATTTGCGGTAAAAGGCAATATGATCGACATGGCCGTCGGCATCATCATCGGTGCCGCATTCGGCAAGATCATCACGTCGCTCGTCAACGACGTCATCATGCCCCCGATCGGCATGGCGCTTGGGGGCGTCGACTTCAGCCGGCTCTTGCTCGTGCTGAAGGAAGCTGGCCCCGATGTTCCCGGCGTCGCGATCCGATACGGGGCATTCATCAACACGATCATCGATTTTCTGATCGTGGCCGCCGCCATCTTCCTGATGATTAAGGCGATCAACAGGCTCAAGAAACAGCCTGTGCCTCCTCCTCCCCCGCCTCCCAGCACGAAAAAATGTCCCGAATGCCAGATGGACATACCCGTTGAAGCCAGACGCTGCGGACACTGCACATCGGTGATCCGTTAATTTTTTTCATTGAAAGAAAGGGGACTCTCATGAAAAGAATCGTACTGCTGCTCGTCATCGCCGCCTGCGCCGGCACGCTTCAGGCTCAGGCGCCGGATACCACATGGAAGCATACGCTTGTGGCCGGCATCTCGGCCACACAGGTATCGTATTCGGACTGGACACAGGGAGGAGAGAATGCCGTCTCATGGACGCTGACGCTCGACGGCCGGTCGGAGATGCGGGCGCCGATCTGGAACTGGGCGAATAATTATAAGTTTGCCTACGGTCAGACGAAGCTCGGCAGCAGGGCCATCAGGAAGACAGAGGACAAAATCGACCTCGAATCGGTCCTCTCCTACCGCACCGGCTGGGTGGTCAATCCGTATGTCGCCGCAACGCTGAAAACGCAGTTCACCGCCGGCTACACGTATGATGCAGCAGACAACCGCACGCAGGTCTCGGACTTCTTCGATCCGGCATTTCTCACGCAGTCGGTCGGCGGCGAATTCCGACCTGCCGCATGGATCAAGACGCGCATCGGCGTTGCGCTCCGCGAAGTGATCACCAAGACGTACAATCAGTATGCCGACGACAAAACGACTCCCGAAATCGAGAAGACAAAGACCGAGGGCGGACTGGAATCGGTCACGGACATCCAGCTCACCATCGATGACAATGTGCTGTTCACTTCGCGCCTCGAACTGTTCGATCCCTTCAAGCACATGGACCGCGTGGTGGTGCGCTCGGACAACATGCTCTCGGCAAAGGTGGGGCGCTATATCGTCGTTTCGCTCAATGTCGTGCTTGTCAACGACGTGCAGATCACGCCCCGCACGCAGGTGAAGCAGACACTGGCGCTGGGGATCAATTATTCGATCTTTTAAATGTGTTTCAGGAAGGGGACCGCTTGATTTTGATGTAAATAGTTGGCACTTTTGTAGTGAGAATTCCGGAGGTGTGTCATGAAACCGATTCTGATACTCCTTGTGGCGCTGCTGGCCGGATGCGCCGGCTCGCAGCCGGACGAAACCTATGTGCCGCCTACACTCATCGATCAGGAACCCTTTCCCGCGCTGCCGCAGCAACTGGCCGCCTACCGTCAGGATTTCCACATCAAGCTGCAGATCGGCACCGAAGGTCAGGTGCTCCGGGCAGAACTTGACCGGTGGAGCGGCGATGCAACATGGGATTCATTGGCCGTCGGCCGTGTAATGAAATGGCGCTTCACCCCTGCCATGTATAACGGCATACCGGTGAAGATCTGGATCGACCTTCGCGCCTGCGTGAAATGTGAAGAACCGATCCTGATGGGATTGGGCGAAATCGTCTGTCCGACGCACACCCTGGCCGATTCGCTCTATACGCTGCTGCGAAATGGAGAGGATTTCGACCGTCTGGCATCGCTGTATTCCATTGCCCCGTCGCGGAGCAACCAGGGCCGTCTCGGCGAAGTGGACATTCACCGGTTTCCCGATGAAGTCCATCATGTCCTGAAGGACCTCAAAACGAACGAGTTCACAAGTCCGTTAGCTGTCGGTAGTTATTTCTGTATTTACAAGAGAGTTCCTTGGGAAGTGCGGCGGCCGTAAAAACGGAACCAATTACCTGACACAACGGTTTGAAGAAATAGAGACAACAGAGAATCACCAAACCTTTGTGCCATGAAAAATGATGACGACGCAGAGCGTAAGATCGTATTCTGCACCCAATGCGGCAACAAGCTCGACAATTTTTGTTTCGATGGCAGTGCCAGTGATCTTGAAGCAGTAAAGAAGCACATGGAAGAATGCAAGCGGGAGGGGCGTTTCAAGGGGGAGATGTGTTCACGTGTCTTCATTGCCGACGATTCAACAATTGACGCGTTTCCACCTCTGCCCAACGAGGACGAGGATGACGGCGAGGTTTAAAATAAAAAAAGTCCCGGTCTTGCGGCCGGGACTTTTTTGTTGCGCAGCTTAGCCGTTCACTTTCGAAACGTTGGCAGCCTGCAATCCTTTCGGTCCCTTCTCGACATCGAACTGAACCGATTCGCCTTCAGCCAGGTTCTTAAACCCATCCCCCAAAATGGATTTATAGTGCACGAACACATCTTCGCCTGTTTCGCGAGAGATAAAACCAAAACCCTTGGCAGTATTGAACCACTTGACTTTTCCGGTTTCCATGGAAAAGATCCTTTCAAAAAAGATTTTTCAAAATTCCGCCCTTCCAAGACGGACGTACAACGTATTGTTTCTCACTTCTGATTTTTCTATCGCAGGAAGGGTTCCCCTTACAGCTGTTTCTGAAAAATCTGCGGAGTGACAACCCCAACATCATTGTACCGGTTGATTACGCGTCTAATATACAACTCTTTTCCTTATTCCACAACAAAATTTTTCCGGGTGCCGGCTCCGAATGTCCCTCTCCCGCCGGGGGTTTTTTCTTTCCAATTTTTCACGTATCTTTACTGTATGAGTGAAGCACCCATTCCGTCAAGACATCCTTCCCCGTTTCACAACAAGCGTCGGCTCATGCCGGCCTTTTTTATACTGCTGCTTGCAGCGTTCTGCATGCACCCGGCTTTCGCGGGAACGGATACCGAACGCGTCCATCGTCCGCTGCACCGTCCGACCGTCGCCCTTGTGCTGAGCGGCGGAGGTTCCCGCGGACTGTCGCATGTGGGCGTACTGCGTGCGCTCGAACGGCACCATATCCCGATCGATTACATCGTGGGCTCGAGCATGGGCGCGATCATCGGCGGACTCTATGCCTCCGGATATACCACGCGTCAGCTCACCGATCTCATCGACACAACACAGTGGACATCGATCCTCTCGCTCTCCGACGATTATGACCGGCGCAGTCTCTTTCTCGATCAGAAGCAGACCGCTGATAAAAGCCAGCTTGTGATACGCCTGGACGGTCTTTCGCCCGTGATTCCTTCCTCGATCTCGACCGGACAGAATCTCTCGCGCTTCCTCAACCAGCTCACGATGCAGAGCCTGTATCATCCCCGGAAGACGTTCGATGATTTCAAGATTCCCTTTCGCGCCGTCGCCACCGATATGATCTCCGGAAAACGTGTCGTGATCGATGCCGGCAACCTCTCCGAGGCCATGCGCGCCAGCGTCGGCGTGCCCCTGCTCTACAGCGCCGTCCGAAGAGATTCCATGCAGCTGATGGACGGCGGACTCATGTCGAACATCCCGGTCGATGTGGCCCGTTCGCTCGGCGCCGATATCGTCATCGCCGTCGATGTGACCAGTCCGCTCCGCACCGCCTCCCAGCTCAACATGCCGTGGGAAATCGCCGACCAGATCATCGGCATCATGGCGCAGGCCGGCAACAAGAAATCGCTCGAGGAAGCGACGATCGTCGTGCAGCCTGCCGCCGGCAGCCGGCTGCCGAGCGATTTTTCCGATTTCGATACACTGATCGTCCAGGGAGAAACTGCCGTAGAGCGTATCATGCCCGCACTGCGAGACAGCCTTGCTGCGGCACAGCGCCGGTTTGCCGCCATCTCGCCCGATACAGCCGCCGATCCGCCCCTCATCCGCGTCGCCACGGTCACGGGCGTCAGGGCCTTCCCGAGCGGCGAACTCGCCGCGTGCGTCCAGTCGATGCTGCCCGCGCCGTACACCGACGAATTTATCCGGCGGGCATCGGATTCTCTGCTCACGAAGTACCGGTCGATGGGGTATTCGCTGGCGCGCGTCCGATCGGCCCACTTGTATGCACAGTCCGGCTCCGTGCTCTTCGACATCGACGAAGGCGTCATCGGGCATATCGTGATCGAAGGCAATGAGCGCACGCGCGACTGGGTGATCTGGCGAGAACTCTCATTCTCGCCCGGGGAAGTCTTCACCTATGCCGACGCCGAACGCTCGATCGCCAATCTCCTGGCAACGAACCTGTTCGAGCAGGCATCGATTGACTTCCGTTTTCTCGAGGACCAGACCGTCGTGGTCATTCAGGTGCGCGAACGCCATGCCGAACTCCTCCGGCTCGGCATCCGCATCGACAACGAGCGCAACGTGCAGCCGCTTCTGAGCCTGCGCGACGAAAACCTCTTCGGCTCGGCCACCGAATCGGGCATCGCCTTTGCCGGGGGACTGCGCAACCGCAAGTATGCGGCGGAACTCAGGACCAGCCGCATTTTCAACACGTATTTCAACTTCAAAGTCGGTGGCGGATACTCGCTCCGCAATTCCTACATCTACGGAACCGATTCGGCGCTGACGACGCCCCATGCATTCAACCGCATACAGCTTGGCGAATATCAGACGACCATCTATGGCGGAACGATTTCTCTGGGCCGGCAGGTCGAGCGTCTCGGCAATGTTTCACTGGAATACAAACTCGAGCACGTGGCGCTCAAGCGTCTGACCGGCATCGCCGTTCAGGCCGAAGACTACTCGATGCATACAATCAAGCTGAACTCGACGATCGACGCGCTCGACCGCTATCCGTTCCCCCGCACCGGCTCGCTCATGAACCTTTCGTGGGAAACCGCCGTGCTGTTCAGTCCGCATACGCCCGGATATTCGCGGTTTTTCTTCTCCTATGAATCGTTCTACACGTACTTTACGCGGCATACGTTCCATCCGCGCGTGACATTCGGTTATGCGGACAAGACGCTTCCGTTCTCGCAGCAGTTCACGCTTGGCGGAGAAACGATGCTCTATGGGACGCGCGAGGACGATGCGTACGGACGCCAGCTGTTCCTCGCCAATATTGAATACCGCATCGCGCTTCCCTTCCGGATCATCTGGGATTCGTACGCCTCGTTCCGCTACGATATCGGCGCCACATGGCCCGAGACCCGGAATATCCGTCTCAACGACATGCAGCATGGATTGGGCGGCAACATCTCGATCGAGACGCCGCTTGGGCCTGCGACCATCTCCATCGGCCGCAGTTTCCATATACATGAAGACGGCGCTTCCGCTTCCCAGCTTGTCTGGGGGCCGCTGGTCACCTACTTCTCGCTTGGCTATCCCCTGTAAAAAACGGAAAGCCGCCGCCTGCGTGCACCGGGCACACAAGCGGCGGCTTCCGCCACTCTCAAGTTCGACTTAGATCACTTCTGCACGATCATCCGCTTCGTCTGCACGAAGCTTCCGGCCTGCATGCGGTAGAAATAGACGCCGCTTGTGAGCATTGAGGCGTTCATCGCATACGTGTAGATGCCGGGCGCGAGCTTCTCGTTCACGAGCACGGAGACTTCCCTTCCGAGCAGATCATACACCTTCACCGAGACAAGGCCTACCTCGGCCACATGCACCTCGAAGTTGGTCGAGGGATTGAAGGGGTTCGGATAATTCTGCGTCAGGGCAAATTCCTTCGGGGCCGTCTCGTCTTTTTCAACGCCGGTCACCGCACCGACCGTGCGGAATGAAAACACATGCGCATCGCCGCTGACCGTATCCTGGTTTGCATCGAGTCCGGAGCCGTAGACTGATTTCGCACTGCCATTCACTTTTACGGTATACTGTGTGCCGCCATCAAGCGGTGCGGACGGCGTGAAGTACATCGTCGTCAGATCGCTCTTCCATGTGAACGTTCCCGGCACATTCGGCGTCATGGAAAATGCCGCGCGCGCCGATGCGGTGTCCATCACGTCTGTGAAGCGCATGATGATCTGCTTCGTCACGGCGAAGGCCGTGTCGTTCGCCTTCGGCTGCGTGAGGGAAATGTACGGCGGAAGCGGAATCGTCGTATAGGAGAACAAATAGGGCACCGATTGGAATGTCGATGAGACGCTGCCGTTGTCGACGAAGATCGTCGACGTGGGAGCCTTTGCCATTCCCGCAAACGAGAATGTATAGGCGGTCTTGAACGGAAGCGGCTTCCTCGGTGTGATCGTCATGACGGTATTGCCGGCGGACCAGGAAATCACTCCGTCGATGGACGGCGTCACGGTCATCTTCGAGCGCACGAAGGCGGTATCCATCGCCTTCAGGAATGTGATCACGATCGGTGTGGCCCGGTCGACGCCCATGGCATTCGCCGCGGGAACCGTCGAGGCGATCGCGGGCTGGTTGTTCGTGATCGTCACCGTGGCCTCATCGGCCGGATACCCCGGCGTCTCATACCGGACGGTATAGGTGCCGGCCGGAATCGAATCCATCAGGAAATATCCGTTGTTGTACGTGTCTGTCGTGTACGTGCGGTTGATCGGGAGCACGCGGATCTTCGCGCCGTTCACGCCGAGACCCGTCGTGCGGTCCGACTGCGTGCCGGCGATGATGCCGAGCGTATCGAATGTGACGCCGAAATAATCGCAGAACGCGTTGTAGATGCCGTAGGCCTCACCGCGGCGGTAATCGTTATTCAACAGCTTGCGCGTCTCCGGCTTATAGTCGTGGAACGAGCCTTCCGAAAGTTCCGCAGGCATTGCCGAACCGTTCAGCACGCCGAGATTGAATCCGCCGTTCGGTCCGCCATAGAACGTGTAATCGGTCCGCACCCAATATGTGGACTGCGTCCTGTTTTTCGCCTGAACGTGGTTCCAGAGCTTGTCGGACATCACGAGCGCTTCGGGCCATTGCGCCTGGCGCGTCGCGGTGTTTTCCTTCAGAAGGATGAGCGTATAATTCGAACCCGTATTGGTGCCGCCGGTCGCATTGCTGTGTATCGAATGGAACCAGTTCACATTGTTCTGGTTGGCGATCGTATAGCGCGCGCTCAGGCTCGGCTCGTCGTCGCCTCCCGATGCATTATTCGTGTATTCGTTCGTATAGCGCGTCAAAATCACGGTCGCGCCGCGCGCCTCCAGCATCGATTTGAGCAGGAGCGCTTTCGCGTAGTTGCCGTCCGATTCCCAGAACGGCAGTTCCGAAAACACCGGCGGACGGTCGTTCGAACTGTGTCCGCCGTGTCCCGGATCGATGCAGAATTTGAGTCCCTTCATGTCGGCGCGCTGCGCGCTCAGGGGAAGCACAATCATCACCGCCGCAAGCAATAATCCAATCAGTCGTTTCATTACTGTGCCTCCTCATAGCTGATCACATAGATCGCACCGTTTCCGCTGCAGACAATTTTATTTTCGACGGCAGAGCACGACGGATTCATTTCCATCACATCGGCGGTTGCGGTCAGCTCGACGGTCAGTGCGCCGTCGGCAGAGACGGCGCAGATTTCCGAGCCGGTGAATTTTCTTCCGTCGTCCTTGTCGTTCATATAGACAAGCCAGCGGCCGTCGCGCGTCCAGACGGCGCCGTCGCGCCGGCCGAGCCGGGCGAGCACCGTGCCGGAAAGATCACAGACGAACGTGCCGCGCGCCATGTCGTAGGCCGCGAGCTTCTGCCGGTCCGGCGAGAGCGCCGGCCAGATGTAGCTGCCGTTGCCGAGCGGATCGATTGTGACTTTCACGCCGTTTTTCAAGAGCGCGATTTTCGTGTTTTCGATGCCGAGCACCTCCACGGCAGCGGAAGCCGTTTTGGCAAGCTTCGGCGCCTGCACGACGCCCTGCACGCTGACGACCGGCTCGCTCTGCGCAAAAACCGGCGTCGAGACATCCGTGCCCCGCGCGGCAATGCGCGTCGAGAGCGTGGCAAGATTCATGACCACCGCTTCCTGCGTGCGCTCATGCGTCTGCGAGTTGTACGTCGTACGCCGGTAAGCCAGCTGTGATCCGTCGGCAGAGACCGTGAATCCGTATCCCGACTGGGGATCGGATGTCAGCTGCATCACCTGGTTATCGGTACGCGAATATTTCCAGATTCCTTCGTACGCTTCGTTGGTGAAATAGACGGCCTTGCCGTCGGGCGAGAAGACGGGACACGTCCACTGTCCGCCGGAAGGGAGCGGAAGCTTTTCGACCGCCGTGACCTTCAATTGTGCCGACGCCGCCGTCGCGGCGATGAGCACACATAAGAGTATCTTTTTCATTCCAGTCTGACCTCTTCTTGATGATGATAGGGGACGAAGCAGTGCATTGTCCCTGTTGTTATTTGTTGAGAAGCAATTTCTTTGTGGCCGAATACGATCCCGCCTTCAGCGTGTAGAAATACACGCCCGAGGGCAGGCCTGCCGCGTTCCACTCCATCGTGTATGTGCCGGGCTGCATCGGCTCATCGGCCAGGCGCGCCACTTCCCTTCCCAGCACATCATACACGGCAAGCCTCACCGGCTGCGCCGAGGGAATCGAGAACCGGATGTGCGTCGAGGGATTGAACGGATTCGGATAGTTCTGTTCCAGCACGAACGCGCCGGGCATCGCCGATGTCTTCTCGCGATCGACCGACGTGACGGCGGAACCGCTCGAGAGTGCATCGATGTAGATCGTGCCGCTCATGGCCGCGCCGGCTTTCTGCACAAGCACGAAGCTGGCGAAACGGCGCGTGGATCCGGACACCGCGCTCAGCGGAATCGTCACAAGCTTCCAGCCTGTCCAGTCGATGGTCGCCGCCGCAACGGTGGTGAATCCGCCGGAATTGTAGAACCAGAGTTCGATGGCGTTGCCGCTGGCATCGCCGTAGACCCAGATGCCGATGACCGATCCGCCCTCGACGGAATAGTTGCCGGCATTGTGCTCGCGGCAGACGCCGCCCGCGTTGTTCTGCCACTGGTAGGTGATTCTGCCTGATCCGGAGCCGCTGAGCTTCGGCGAGGCGACCGTGGCGAATGTCGCGATGACATTCACGGTGCTTCCGCTTGCCGACGGCTGCCACCACTTGCCGGCCGCATCGATTTCATCGAGCACCGTGCCGACCAGCTTCGGGTACGATCCGACGGCGAATGTGTATGTCTGCACCGCATTGAGCGCGTTGCCGCTCAAGTCCTTCGCATCCTGCGAGACCGTCAGCGTATAGATGCCTCCCGGCTTCAGCTCCGCATTCGGCGTGACAACGACGAGCGTCGTGTTGTTCTGCGAGGTGACGGTCTTTGAAAACGGAAGCGATGTTCCCGTGCTGTCTTTCAGCGTGATCGCATTCTCGAGCGAGGCGGCATCCATCACTTCGCTGAATGTGAGTCGCATCGAAGCCGAAGGGCTGATCGCTTCCTGCTTATCCTGCGGATACGCCGCGAGCACGGTGGGCGCCGCTGCGTCGCTCTTCACGGTCTTCAAGGTGAACTCATAGCGGTCGCTCCTGCCGTCGCCGTTGAGATCGAGTCCCTTGCCGAAGAAGTTGTGCGCGCCGGTGTCGATCGCGACTGTATAGGATGCGTCGAATGCCAGATAGGAATTCGGCGTGAATGTCATGCTCCGGTTGTCGGTTTCCCATGTGAATGTGCCCGGGACATTCGGCGCGATCGTGAAATTCTTCTGCACGGATGCCTTGTCCATTCGCTCGCTGAATGTGATCTGTATCTTGTCGTAGACCTGGAAGAGCTTTGTGGGCACGGTCGACGCGACGGTGGGTACGGTCGTATCCTGGCGGATCATCTGCATGAAGAACGTCCAGTCCCAGTATTTGCCCGGATCGGTGTGGTTGTTGCACGACGGCGTGATCTCGGGATAGTTCGTTGCCATCCAGCTTGTCCAGCTTGCGCTTTGCCAATCGCCGTGGCCGATCACATGATTGCGGTCTTTCGGAATGTTGTATTTGTCGCACATGTATTTCACGAGCTTCGCCGACGAGAGGTACATGTCGTCGGTGAACCAGGCGGGATTGCTCGCAAAGCCCTCGTGCTCGATGCCGAGCGAATAGCGGTTGAGGCAGACGGCATGCCAGGCGTAATACTGCTCTTCGACCATCTGCGTCACCTCGCCCGCGGGACTGTCCGAGCCGTTGTCCTGCGCGCTGTTGAGGCAGTAGTGGACGCTCGCGTCCTTGCGCGTCTGGAATCCGGACACGACGGCTGCATAGTAGCCTTCCATGTCGTGTATGACCACGAAGACCTTTCCGTTGCCCGTAGTATAATAGCATCCGGGAGTGCCCGGCACCCATTTCGCGAGCGGATAATCGGGCGTCGCCGCCGCCTTTTTGAGGCTGGAAGCCTGCGCGGCCGCTGCCTGCAGCGCCTCGACCGATTTGCGCATCGGCGCAAGGTTCAGCGAGGGGCGCGCATCGATCTCGATGCCGTAGCGGTGATAGCCCGTCTGCAGACGCCTGTAGAGCTCAAGCGCATGCCCGTGCGAAAGTTCCGGCTGCGGAATGCCCGTGTATCGGGCGATGGCGTTTTCCCAGCTTTCGAGCGATCCGGCCGCGGCATATGCGGGTTTCGGCGTTTCCTCGTATAACTTTTTCAGAAGCGCCGCCGCGCCGCGGATATTCTGATAGGGATCTGCTTTCAGATCCTTCACGTCGCGGCCGATCAGTGCGGCGGCTTCGCGCAGCGTGTGTCCGAATTCGTAATTGTCCCAGAGTCCCATGATGCCGTACAGTCTCGGCATCTTCGAACAGGACGAAACGGTGTCTCCTTCCTCCCATTGCATCTGTGACCAGCGCGTGGTGCTGAAAGCGACGCCCTTCAGCATGTCGGCCGGCACGTTGAATTCAGCCGCGGCGGCTTCAAAGTATGCATTGTAGCGTGAACGGTCTTCCGTTTCCGAACGAAGCAGGCTTCCGCAAACGATGACGACACAGGCGATCAATGCGAGACGGCGTAACAAGTTCATTCTTTCTCTTCTCTATATAAGTGATGTGTAAGGATGTACTGCTCTACTGTCCGAGGAACAAGATACCGGATGCTCAGGCCTTCACGGACGCGCCGGCGTATGGCGGACGACGACAGCTCGATATCCGGCACGGGAATGAAACGGATGCGGTCATCGGAAATGCCCGCCGGTTTCCCTTCTGCAACCGCCGCGCGGTTCATGACAATGATCTCCGAACGCTCCAGGATCTTCGCGGGATCCTTCCATGCATCGAGCGTACGGTAATTATCCATGCCGATGATGACCGAGAACGCGGCATCGGGACGGCTGCGGAGCAGATGCCCGAGCGTTTCGACCGTATAGGACACATCGCCCTTGCGCACCTCGTAGTCGCTGCATTCGAAAAAGGGATTGCCCTCGATCGCCAACCGCGTCATCGCAAGCCGGTCTTCCGCATTGCCCTCTTCCCCCTGGCGCTTGTGCGGGGAGATGAACGACGGAATGAAAAGAATGCGGTCGAGCTTCGCCTCTTCCCGCACATGTTCGGCGGTGATGAGATGACCCAGGTGCGGCGGATTGAATGTGCCGCCGTAGATTCCGATTCTCATTCGAGCACCTTCCGGTATGCTTCCATGGTTTTTCGTGCGCACACATCCCACGTGAACTGCGACACGCGCCGGCTTCCCTGTTCGATCAGCGTGCGGCGCAGCGCGCCGTCCGAAACGATCGTTTGCAGGATCTCCGCCAGTTCATCCGGCGAATCCGGATCGAAGAGCAGTCCCGCATCGCCCATCACTTCGGGGATCGATGCGGCGCGCGCGCCGATTGCCGGAACGCCCGCTTTCATCGCCTCGATCACGGAAAAGCCGAATCCTTCATAGCGCGAGGGCAGCACGACGGCCAGCGCGTTCTGATAGGCGGAGGCAAGCGCATCGTCATCGATGCGTCCGAGCTCCTTCAGCGAAGTCCGAAGCGAAGCATCCTGATAATACCGCGCCGCTTCCGGGTTCGTCGACAGCGGCTCTCCGGCGCTTGCCAGATCGACCTCCGATCTGAGCCCGGAGCGTTTGTAGGCTTCAAGCAGCACGCCGATATTCTTGTGCGGCTTCGCGCTGCCGACATAGAAAAGGTACGGACGGGTGAGCCCGCTGCGTTTCAAAAATTCCGCATTCTCCTCTTCGCCGAGCCTGCGGGCGAAGCGCTCCGAGACGCCGAGGTGGATCGTCTCGATCTTGCCCTGCGCCTTCGGAAATTCACGCTCGATATCCTGCTGCGTGAACTGCGAATCGACGATGATCCTGTCTGCATGCGCGCACGCATGCCCGATCATCATCTTCGCATACAGACGCTGAGAGAAAGAAAAATATTCCGGAAAGCGCAGATGGATGAGATCATGGATCGTCACGACGGATTTGCAGCGGAGTCCCACAGGGAGCGTGTAATGCGGGCAATGCAGCACATCGAGGCGCCGCGCTTTGGCCTGCGCCGAGAGCGTCACGAGTTCCCGGATGGAATATTTCGGCGACCGATTGATGAGCGTCGTCAATGTTCCTCCCGCGTATTTCGTCCTGAGCGCGGGATCGTCTTCGGGTGCCGTAAAGAGCGTCATCTCGTCGTGAGAAAAACGGTGGAACTGATCGAGCAGATTCTGAATGTACGTCCCGATCCCAAAATCGCGGTACTTCCGTATATCGATGCCGATATGAATGGTGTTCTTCAAAACGACGACAGCCTTCCGGTCTAAAAATTGTATACAAAATGTAGCAAATGTATCTTTCAGAAACAAACGTAAAAAATTTCTTTTTTTATGTGAAATCAGCCCAAATTGCAGGATTTCATATAAAATTTGCCTGCCCGCCTTCTGCTTCCACGCACGCGCTTCCACGGAACGGGAATGTCACGTGCGAGCGTCTCAAGAGCGATTGAATGATTGACAAATCGAATGAATTTTGGTATACTTTTACTTCATGTATGAAAAATTCACACGAACAGACCGATACGCTCCGCAGCCGCACTCGCACAGTCGCACGCAATTCGCTTTTCCTTTTCGGCTTTCAGATCTTCACAAAGCTGCTCCTGCTTGTTTCCGCCATTCTCCTGGCAAATCATTACGGCACTGCCCAGTACGGTTTGTATAATTACGGATTCGCCTTTGCGGCGCTGTTTCTGCCCGCGGCGGATTTCGGGATGGAGATGTTTTTTCTGAAAGAAGTCTCGCGGCCCGATGCGCCGATGAAAGCCGAAGCGACCGCATTCCTTTTTGCCGGCAAAAGCGTCCTCGTCATTGCGGTGGGCCTCCTTCTGGCGGTGGCGGCCGGATTCACCGATTCGTTCTTCACCGCGCCGTGGCATGTCGTCACGGCAGCGGGCATTGCGACGCTCGTGCGCGGCGTGGGCCAGTCGCTCGCCATTTCCTTTCGCGGCGTCAACCGCGCGGACCGCGAGGCGCTCATTCTTTCTGCGGGACGCACGCTCGATTTCCTTGCGGTCGCGCTCTGCGTCGCCCTCGATCTTCCGCTTCTCACGCTGCTGCATCTTCTGGCGCTCTCGGCCGCAGCAGGCACGGCGTTCACCTATGCGGCGGTGCATTCGCTCTTTGCCGTTCCGCGCTTCACACGCCTTGCCGAAACGGGCCGGTACATGATCAAAGGATCTCTGCCGTTTGCGCTCACCATGCTCATGACGAATATTTATTTCAACGCCGATACGATCATGGTTGCGAAATTCATCGGCAACGATGCCGCCGGCATCTACCGCGCCGCCTACAATCTGATCATGCCGCTGATGATGATCAGCGCGGCAGTGGCTGGCGCCGTCTTCCCCTTCGTGAGCAGACACCATGAACAGGAATGGAACGCTGTCGTGCCCGTGCTCGAAAAAAGCATCGCCGTGCTGCTTTCGATCGGCATCCCGCTTGCGGCATTCGTCTCCGTCTCGGCACGCGAGATCATCGCGCTGCTCTACAGGGCGGAATTCGCCACGGCGTCTCCCGCGCTGCAGATTCTCATCTGGTTCGTCCCTGTCGTCTATATGACGAACCTCTTCGGCCTCACGCTCGGAGCGATGGACAGGCAGCGCACTGTCATGATGATCGGCATTTTCAATGCGGTCTTTAACATCGTGTCGAATCTTGTGCTGATCCCTCTGATGGGATTCATGGGCGCGTCGTTCACCACCGTCGGCACAGAGCTGCTCGGACTCGTGCTGCTGTCGATGCAGATGCGAAAACACATGCGCCCGCTTTTTCCCCTTCTTGGACTTTTTCGGATCTGCGGGGCGGCGCTGCTCGCCCTTCCCGTCTTCTTCCTTCCATTGCCGTTGCCGGTAATCGTGAAGTTTCTTGCGGCGGGCGTCTGTTACCTGATTTTTTTATTTGCACTGGGCGGGATACGCAAGGACGATCTCCGCTTCCTTTTGAAAGGCTGAAATTGAACGCATGAAGATCGCAATCGACGGAAGAACCATCGTACGGAACAAAACGGGCGTCGGCGCCTACGCCGAGCGCCTGGTGCGCTCGCTGCTCGAGATCGACCGGAAGAACGAGTACCATCTCTTCCTTGTCGAACCGAACGAGTCGCTGACGGCGCCGAATCTCACACAGGTCATGATACCCGGCATGCACCGGGCCGGGCGCAACCGGCTGTGGGAAAACTTGCTCGTTCCATCGTATCTTCACGATCAACAGATCGATGTATATTTTTCGCCGGCCTACGCGCTCCCCATGCTCCCCCGATTCCGCGCACTCGGACGCATGCTTCCGCTTCCGGAGCGCACACGGACGATGTTCAATGCCCGCGGGCGCATCAAATATATCGTGACGGTGCACGATCTGATCGGACATATCTATCCCGAATATTTCACGCGGAAGATGCGCCTCTGGCAGCAGCTCTTCATCAGCAACGCGGTCAAAATGGCCGACTGCATCATGCTCGATTCGATGGCGACATTGAACGACCTGAAGAACTTCTATCCCTCTGCCGATCCGAAGAAATTGCACGTCGTCTATCCCGATCTCGATCACCGGTTCGCTCCCCTCACGGAGAAGGAAGAACTCTCGCGCGTTCGCGCCCGGTATTCGCTTCCGGAAAAGTTCGTGCTCTATGTCGGCACGGTCGAGCCGCGCAAGAACGTGGCCGGTCTCGCCCGAGGCTATGCGAAACTCGCCGGGACGCTCCGCCAGGAGTATCCGTTGGTGATTGCGGGAGGACTGGGGTGGTATTCGGAAGGGATTCTTTCGGAGATTGCCGCGTTGAACGCCGGCGATTCCATACGCAGGATCGGGTATGTGGACGACGCCGATCTTCCGGCGCTCTTCAACCTCGCCTCGGTCTTTGCCTTCCCCTCGCAGTATGAAGGCTTCGGGTATCCTCCGCTCGAGGCGATGGCATGCGGCATACCGGTCATTTCCTCCGACCGCTCATCGCTGCCCGAGGCGGTCGGAGATGCGGCGCTGATCGTCGATCCCGACAATCCCACGCAGATCGCGGTCGAACTCTCGCGCATACTCACGCAGCCCGATCTGAGAGCGGAGCTGAAAGCAAAGGGCTTCGCCCAGGCATCGCAGTTCAGACAGAACCGCTGCGCGCGCCAGACACTGGCGCTCATCGAACAGCTCTGTCAAGCCTGAGCAGAGCCGTGAGCCGCGGCCTCCGCCTGCCCCGAACGGGCAAACGGAAACCGCCGTCTGCATCACGATTACACTTCTGCAAGCGCGGCGCCGAAATCCGCGATGATATCATCGATGTGCTCGATGCCGACCGAAACGCGGATCAGATCGGGCGTGACGCCCGACTGCGCCTGCTCTTCGGCGCTCAACTGCTGATGCGTGGTCGATGCCGGATGGATCACGAGCGTCTTGGCATCGCCGACATTGGCCAGGAGGCTCGCCAGCTTCACGCTGCTGATGAATTTCTTCCCCGCCTCGATTCCCCCCTTGATTCCAAAGACCAGGATGGATCCGTACATTCCCTTGCGCAGATACTTTTTCGCGTTCTCATGGTAGGGATGGCTCGGAAGGCTCGGATGCGAAACCCATCCGACCTTCGGATGCTTCTCGAGCCACTGGGCAAGTTTCAGTGCATTGTCGTTGTGCCGCTCCACGCGGAGTGAAAGCGTTTCAAGCCCCTGAAGAAGCAGAAACGAATTGAACGGACTGATGCACGGACCGAGATCGCGCAGTCCCTCAACACGCGCGCGGATGATGAAGGCGATGTTTCCGAAGGAGCTTCCCGAGCCGAACACCTCCCAGAACTTCATGCCGTGATAGCCGGGGCTCGGTTCCGTGAAGATGGGAAACTTGCCGTTGCCCCAGTTGAATTTTCCGGAGTCGACAATGATGCCGCCGAGCGAGGTGCCGTGTCCGCCGATCCATTTTGTGGCCGATGCCGTCACGATGTCGGCGCCGAAGTCGATCGGGCGGCAGAGATAGCCTCCGGCCCCGAACGTGTTGTCCACCACGAGCGGAATGCCGTGCTCATGGGCGACCTTCGCGATGGCTTCGAAATCAGGGATGTTCAGTCGAGGGTTGCCGATCGTTTCAAGGTAGACGGCCTTGGTCTTCTCGTCCAGGAGCGACTTATAGCTTTCCGGATTCTCGTCCTCCGTGAATTTCACCGTGATGCCGAGCCGTTGAAATGCGACCTTGAACTGGTTGTATGTGCCGCCGTAGAGATTGGGGGACGAGACGATATTCTCGCCCGCCGTCACGAATGTGGTCAGCGCCAGCAGCTGTGCCGCCTGTCCCGATGCGGTGGCAAGTCCGGCCGCTCCCCCTTCAAGCGCCGCGACGCGTTCCTCGAACACCGCCGTCGTGGGATTCATGATGCGCGTATAGATGTTGCCGAACTGCTGAAGGCCGAAAAGTGCGGCGGCATGCGATGCGTCATCGAAGTTATACGAAGTCGTCTGGTAGATCGGCACGGCGCGCGATTTCGTCGTCGGATCGACCGACTGGCCGGCGTGAAGCTGCAGGGTTTCAAAGCGATATGTGGAATTGGCTGGCATAGATTGGCTCCTTGTATTTAAAATGAAAAAACCTCTTGCGGCAGATGACCACAAGAGGTTTCGAAGAATACATTCGTAAACGTTATTGGTTCATCTTCTTCCCGCCCGCGCAACAAGGCGGACGGAAACAGAATTTAGCACCAAGCAAGCCCTCATTCGGGCTCCGGCTGCTGTGGCTTCATCGGGTCTGTCCCTCCGCCACTCGTGATGAATCGATAAAAACTATGTCAAAGAATCGTTACATGTAATATAGCACGTTCAATGCTTTTGTCAAGGACAAAAACATCCGATTGAAAATTTTTTTAAAATAAAAAACCCGGTGCGCAGCATGCTGCGTCACCGGGTGTGTGCGCGTCGGTTGAGGACGCTGCGGATATTACTTCACGAGGAGCATCTTCTTGGTCACGACGAAATTCGTCTTGCCGTTCGAGGATGCTTCGAGGCGGTAGAGATAGATGCCGCTGGAAAGATTGGCACCATTCAGCTTCGCCGTATACGTGCCCGGCACGAGGTTGCCCTCGGCAAGCGTCGCCACGATCTGTCCGATGCTGTTGTAGACCTGCAGGCGGACGAACGATGACGTCGGAACCGAGAAGCGGATCTCCGTCGACGGGTTGAAGGGGTTCGGATAGTTCTGGCCGAGTTCGAACGACTTCGGCGTCGTCTGATCCACCGTCTGGACGCCCGTGATGCTGCCGATCGATTCCTTCAGGAGGGCGACCACATACTGCGGGTTGTGCACGCCGTGGCTGCCGTCGTTGGCAACGAGGTAGTAGTTCCAGATCGCCTTGATGAGCTCGGGACGGTTCTTCACCTTCAGCGAGTCCTTCATCATGTTGACCGGTTCGCCTGTCGATGCATCGAGCGGAAGCTTCGCTTTCAGCTGTGCAAGAAGACCTGCAACTTCAGCCTGGAAGCCTTCGACTTTGCCGTTTCCATCATAATCCTGATTGCGCGTCTTGATGCTGGCGATATCGGTTGCCGTCGAGTGGCAGGTTGTACAACCGCGCACGCCGGCCGAATCCATCTTGAACTCATGGTTCGAATGCGCGCTCGAACCGCGCGTGATCGTGGGCATATGGCATGTGACGCAGGCATCGGTCACCATGGCATGCGACTGCACGCCGAGGTTCTTGCCGTATTCATAGCCGTTCTTGCCGTAGAACACATCGGCCTGCGGCGAATGGTGCGCGCCGAAGCGATCGCCGAATCCGTAGTAGGGAGCCGTTGTCTTCACTGCCGTCGCGACGTTCTTGCGTTCCTGGTGGCAGTTCATACAGATCTGGCCTTTGCCGCCTGTGGTCGGCACGAAGCCGGTCATGAGCGAGTCGACCTTCACGGTGCGGAGCTGGTTCGGATTGGCATCGCTGTGCGGATCGTGGCAGACCGGGCAGCCGACGACTTCTTTACCATCGCCGAAGTCGCTCGTCGAGCCGGCATACTTCTTGTCCGCGAGGAACTTCACGAAGCCCGTGCCGCTGTGGCACTTCGCGCAGCCTGCGCTTGTGGCATGGCCGGTCGGCGGTGCGGAGTTCTCCATCGAGGCATGCGCCGATGCGCTCCAGTACGAGCCGAGGTTGTGCTTGCCTGTGGTCGAACCGGCCTGGACCGCGTTATGGCACTGGTTGCACTGGCCTGACTCGAGGTTCTTCGAGATCATCGTCTTGTTGCCGAACGATGCCTTGTGGTCGGCCGCGGGACCGTGGCAGCTTTCGCAGCCGATCGCGCCCGTCGCCTTCATCTGCGTCGTCATCGAGGGAAGGTTCCAGATGGACTGGTCGTCCTTCGTGATCCAGTAATCGCCGGCATCGAACGTCAGGCCCTTATACCATGTGGTATCGAAGCCGGACTGCTTTGCAAGATAGCCGAAGTTGCCGTTGTTGACCGTCGGCTCCCAGCCTGTCGTATGGCACTTGAAGCAGCTCGCCGCATACGCGCCTTTGCCGCCGTGAGCCGGATCGTTTTCAAGGTTGCCCGTGATGCCGCGCTTGAAGATCGTGGCATGGTTGGTCTTCGCCCAGTCGGTCTGGTTCTGCGGATGGCAGAAGCAGCCCGGCACATCGGCCGAGTGGCCGGCATACGTGCTGACGAAAATCGTGTCTGCCGTCGTCACGCTGCCGTTGACCGAGAGCGAAACGATGTACTGTCCGGTGACATCCGGAATGAAATTCATATCGCGTGTTGTTGCGGAAACCGTGACAGCCGATCCTGACGGTTTCGATGCAAGCGCCCATGCATAGGTGTTCATCTGCGTGGAGCCTGTATCGGTCTTCAATGCGGTATAATATGCCTTCATTCCTTTAGCAATGACGCGCAAGCCGCCGGAGACATAGTAAGGTGAGCCGGAGGGCACAGCACCTACTACAACCCGCTTGGCTTTGACAGTCAGCTGAGCCTGTGCGGACTCAGAGGCCACCAGGCCAAACAGGAGGAAAGCAAGCATCGAAAAAGTAAAGAACCTTTTCATAAAACTCCTTATGTGATAATTTGTTTGAACAAACCGGTAAGAGTGGTTGGAATCCCGGTTGCCGACACAAACCTATGCAAATAGAATGCCAGATTACATGCATACATATTCAGCGAAAATTATCCGCTTTTTCACTGGTGGAGAGCGGCGAAAACCGCCCTATTCTTATATTTGCTAATGGGCATTCTCATTTTTGGAACCATAAAAAATCCCCCGTCAGGAACGCTGTTCGGCGTTTCTAACGGGGGATGAAAAAGCGGCAAACGCCGCGCGCAATGAAAGGAATCAGCGCATGATTCTCTTGGCGCGGATGAAATTCTTCACATGGAAATCATCGTACAGCGGCGATGAGGGATCGAGACTGCTGATGCGGATCTTGCCTGAAGAATGAATGAATTTCTTGTTCTCGAGATACATCGCCACGTGTGAGACGTGCTCCGGCCTGCCGCCCGAGGCCTTGCGGCCGAAAAAGAGCAGGTCCCCTTTTTGCAGATTCTGCCAATCCTCTCCCGGATCGACCAGCGCGCCGTCATTGACCTGCTGGCTGGCATCGCGGCTCAGGAGCACGCCGTTCAGCAGGTAGACCGTGCGCGTGAATCCGGAGCAGTCCATGCCTTTGACCGACGTGCCGCCCCAGAGATACGGGATGCCGAGGAATTGCTTTGCCGTCGTTTCGAGCTTCGCGGCGGAAGGTCTGATCGTTGTGCCCCAGTTTTTCTCATCCGTCACCGAAGATCGCGCGATGTATCCCGTCCGGCCGTCGGCAAGCGCCACACGCATCCAGTCTCCCGATGCACCGAGATTTTTCATCACATCACCGCCCACGACATCGCACACGCTGGGAGCGGCCGTCGAGGTGGTTTCCTTCACGAAGTCGTACGGCACGGTGACAAACAGTTTCGCGGCCTTCGCCCAGCTCTCGGCATCCTCTTTCGTGCAATGCTGGAATTGTTCTCCGTCCGCCCATCCGAGGTACTTGTCGGGCGACTGGATGAGATACCACATGCCTTTCTTTTTGTAGACGCGCACGACGCTGCCCATGAGCGTCTGCGATCCCATTTCGGCGGACTCTTTCGCATCGGTGCGCATGTTGGCCACGCTCACCGTCACGATGCCCCAGGTATCCTCGCCCAGCTCCTTTGCAGGAACCACCGAGATGCTGTCCACAACGGTGATGCGTGCCGCAGCGAATGCATCGAGCACGTCTTTTTTCACATCGGCCGATGCCACATCACCGATTAAGATCGTGGTATCGCCGCTTTCCCGCGGCGTGATCGTAAACACGGTGGTTCTCACATCCGGCGCGTGCTTCTGCCTGAGCGTCTTCAACAATTCTCCCGAAGGCGTCAGCGCTTCGCGCATGCGTTCCTGCGCGCCGGCTGCCGCCGCAAGGCACAATGCCGTCAGCGCGATTACTGCCAATCTCATGGGATGCCTTTCACTGTCTGGATGAACAAGGATGCGGGCTCACATTCGTCCCGATTCCGAAAGATACGATTTCCCGGATGCGGAAGCCACACTTTTTTTCGCCGGGCGCACGGCGCCCCCTGACGAGCATCGTATATCCGTTATTGCGTAATCGTGAGCGCGATCCTGTTCTTCGCAATGGTCTCCGATCCGAAGACGCCGATGGCCCCGTTAAGATTGAAGCGGATCTCCTTCAGATCGCTCGACTGCTGAGCCGTGACGAACTGCTTGAGAAACTCGAAATAATTCCGGTCCGTCGCCGCCATCGTAATTTCCGTCGGACCGTAGTAATTGAAATAGAGCCACGAGATCTCGCACGCATTCACATCCTTCAGGAAAAATCCCACCGACGTCCGCTCGGGCTTGTTGTCCTCGTTATGAAAGCTCGCGGGAATCATCGCGGTTGTCTGATCGGCGGAGCGTACCACGAGCATGTAGTCGGCATACTGGCCGCTCCTGCTCCATTCGATGCGGAAGGGATTCGTCGACGGCGCATAGGAAGCCGTCTTTGGAAATGATGCCGCATTCAGCACGCTGAACGTGTCGGGAACCATCGTCGTACCGGTGACGTCGCCGTATCCCGGCACGCGCACCAGAAGCGAATAGGCTGCGCCCGGCTGCACACGGCGGTTCCGCTCCTTCGAAGCATACCGGCCCGGACGCGCGGGATCGGCCGCCAGCGTATCCACGATGTTGTTGCCGGTGATGATCACCACCGCATTGGTCACGGCCGCCTTCTCTGCGGTATACGCCTCGGTGACTTTCCATGTATGCTGTATGTAGACGGAATCGATCGGCTCCCCCCCGAAAAGGTAGGCGTTGACCACAAGCTGGTCCGAAAATGCATCGTCATCGGTCGGTGAAGCGCAGCCGGCAAGCACCGCAAGCAGGGCCGCCGTCAAAAGCAATGGTTTTTTCATGAGTGTCGTCTTCGTTGTCAAATTCAGAATGAAATGTCGATGCCGAATGTGGGCAGTATGGGAAGCAGCCGAACGTCGGTGATATCGACCGGGGTCTTCTTCGTGTCGAATTCCTTGAACCAGACGTTGCGGTGATTGTACACGTTGTAGATCTGTATGAACCAGCTGCCCTCGAGTCCGAAGAATGTCGCCTGCTTCGTCACCCCGACATCGAGACGGTGATACGGCTCGAGACGCTTGTTGTAGATCGCACCCGGCAGCACGAGTGTGCCCCAGCCTTCCGGCATGCGGTTGGCATACGCCGCCACGCCCATCGTGTAGGCCTGCCCCGTGCCGTAGGTGAATGTCGAACTCAGCGTCCATTTTGCATCGAGCTTCCAGCTGCCGGTCGCCGTGAGGTCGTGGCGGCGGTCAAACTTGGGATAGAATTCCTTCCCATGGTTGAGCT
>JBLMZA010000102.1:0-7469 GCA_050258555.1 Acidobacteriota bacterium
GTGAACCGGGCCGCCTCCGAGCTGTATATGATGACGAAGGAGGAGATGATCGGCAGGAATATTTCGACGCTCATCGATTCGGAAGCGTCGATGCCGTTCATCGAGCGCCGTCTGCAGCGCCTGAAAGAAGGCCGGACGTTCACCTATGAGATCGATATTCCGCATCCGGACGGACAGAAGCGGAGTCTGCTTGTGTCGGTCGTCGCGCGCCGCACGGCCGACGGACGGCTCACGGGAGCCTATGAGACATTCACCGATATCACCGAACGCAAGAACGCCGAAACGGCGATCGCCGAGCGCAACCGGCAGCTGATGATCTCCAATACGCGCGCCGAAGACCAGGCGCGCCTCCTGAAGCAGCAGACGCGCGAACTCGAGAAGGCGCGCCATCAGGCCGTCGAGGCATCGCGCATGAAATCGGAGTTCGTGGCCAATATGAGCCATGAAATCCGCACGCCGCTCAACGGCATCATCGGCATGGCAAGCCTTCTGACGAAAACAGACCTGACCCAGCAGCAGTCGCGCTTCCTTTCGGTCATCAACAGTTCGTCGAATTCGCTTCTGGCGATCATCAACGAGATCCTCGATTTCTCGAAGATCGAGGCGGGCAAGATGGAGCTGAAGGAGGACGATTTCGTGCTGCGCACGGAGCTCGAATACACAACAGAGACCTTCTGGTACAAGGCGCGCGAAAAGGGCGTCGAGCTCACCTGCATCGTCGACAGTGCGGTCCCCGATCTGCTGCATGGCGACGCGCTGCGTCTGCGCCAGGTGATCACCAATCTGCTGGGCAACGCCGTGAAGTTTACGCAGAAGGGCCTCATCGCGCTGCATGTCCGCTTTGTCGAGGAAAACGCATTCGGCGTCGTGCTGAATTTCACGATCTCGGATACGGGCATCGGCATCGCGCCCGAGGCGATGAAGAAGCTCTTCAAGCCGTTCTCGCAGGTCAACGGGTCGATCACGCGCGAACACGGCGGCACCGGGCTCGGGCTCACGATCTCGAAGCGGCTCATCGAGCTGCTCGGAGGATCGATCAGCGTCGTGAGCCGCGTCGATAAGGGGACGATCTTCCGCTTCACCGTGACATTCACGCATGCATCGTCCGCCGCCTCGAATCCGTGGAAGGCGCCCGTGCTTTCCGATAGAAAGATCCTCATCGCCCATGCCGATCCGACGGCCCGCAAGATCCTGCAGATGATGGCCAATGCCTATCATCTTCCCTTTGCCGTGGCGCGCTCGGGCTCGTCGGTCGAATACATGCTCACGGCGGCCGCCCTGGACGGCATGCCCTTCGATGTGGTCTTTCTGGGAGAGCAGCTGGTCGACTGCACGAGCACGGAACTTCTGAAGCGCATTGAATCGGAGCCGCTGCTTCGCATCATAAAGACCGTGCTCGTGGGGCCCTTCACCGCCGGCGTGACGGAGGCCCTTGCGCAGAATACGCGGGTCTCGGGAGTGCTGAGCCGGCTCTCGAAGCAGTCGGAATTCTACGGGGTCTTCTGCAGCGTGACCGGCACGGCCGAGTCCGACGCCGTGTGCGAGCAGGCGCGGGATGCCGAGGAACACTGCGCCGAACAAGCCGTGCCCGACAACGGCTGCGAGATCCGGATGCTCGTCGTCGACGACAACCAGATCAACCAGCAGGTGGCGACCGATCTTCTGGAGGCGATGGGCTATCATCCGGAGATTGCACCGAATGGCGAACGGGCGCTGGCGATGGCCGCCGAGAAAGAATACGATATTATCTTCATGGATTGCCAGATGCCCGTCATGGACGGGTATGAAGCGACGCGAAAGATCCGGCTCCAGCAGCACACGCCGGACCATCCAATCATCATCGCCATGACGGCACATGCGATCGGAGGTGACAAAGAAGCCTGTCTTGATGCGGGCATGGATGATTATATTGCCAAACCAATTCGGTTCGAAGAATTGAGGCTTATGATCGAGAAGTGGAAACGACGGATCGTCCAATCACAGGAGTGACTTCCATGAACATCATCAATAAAAGCATCCTGAGCGAACTCGAATCACATATTTCCCATGAGAAGTTTATCCGCAATGTCAAAACATTCATGGATTACATGCCCGGCCAGATCCACGAATTGGAACGCCTGCAGCTCTCCGGCGATCTGAAGACGATCGTCGAGAAATCGCACATGCTCAAGGGCACCTGCGGACAGTTCGGCGCGATGCGCCTGCATGAGCTCTTTAAGACGATCGAACTCTCCGCGCGCGAAGGCAATGTCTCCGACATCCGCCTGATGGTGCGTGCCCTGCCGTACGAATTTCAGCTGGTGCAGGAAATCATCTCCCTGTCCTATATGCATACGGACGAGCCGTCCGTATGCAGGGAATCGACGCCGGCCGAAGCGGCGCCTGCTGCGTGAACACATCAAAATGAGCTGAGGCTCTCTCGTTCAGTCTCCCGTGTCCCAAGGAACGCGTATGCCCCGTGGTGCCATCAATACCGCCGCCGAGCGCGCGGCGGCCAAAAAACAGATCCGGCTTCTTGCGCATGCCGTTGAAAGCACCGATGAAATGATTTCGATCACCGATGCGAACAACCGTTTCACGTTCGTCAATCGGGCATTTCTCGAGGGCTACGGCTATCGGCTCGAAGACGTGCTGGGGCAATCGCCCGGGATGCTCCGGTCTGCCGCGATGAATGCGGGGGTGGACGAGGAGATCTACCGCAAGACGGTGGGCGGAGGATGGGAAGGCGAGCTCGTCAACAGGAGAAGCGACGGGACGGAATTTCCGGTCTGGCTTCATACCTCTCCCATCAGAGACGAGCATGGGGCCATTCTCGGACTCATGGGCATCGCGCGCGATATCTCGGACCGCAAGGCGTTCGAGGAAAAGCTCTATGCGGCGCTGCAGGAAAAAGAAACCCTGCTCAAGGAGATCCATCATCGCGTGAAAAACAACATGCAGGTGATCTCGAGCATGCTGCATCTGCAGGCCGAGTCGATTTCCGATCCGGAACTGGCGCGCTTTTTCATCGAGAGCCAGAACCGCGTCAAGACCATGGCGATGATCCATGAAAAGCTCTATCAGTCGAAGGACCTGGCCCGGATCAACTTCGGCGACTATCTGCGCACGCTCATGATTTCCCTGGTGCGTTCCTACGGCATGGGCAATGTCCGCCCGGTCATCGAAGCCGAAGAGATTCTGCTCGGCGTGAATGTGGCCATTCCCTGCGGATTGATCGTGAACGAACTCGTCTCCAATACGCTCAAGCATGCCTTTCCGGCCGGAATGACGGGATCGATCCGTGTGCGCCTGGCGCAGGCTCCGGCAGGCGCGCTCGTGCTGAGCGTGAGCGACGACGGCGTGGGTCTGCCGGAGGAGATGGATCCCGCGACGGCCGACACGCTCGGATTGAAGCTCGTCGGCATTCTCGTCCAGCAGTTGTCCGGCACGATGAGCGTGCAGCGGGGCCGGGGAACGACATTCACGATCACATTTCCACAAGAGTAGGCGCAAAGGATCTCGAAAGGGCTCTCTCGCATGGATGAGATCATACAGAGTGAGGAACGCCGGATCGTCGTCGATGAGGAATACCTCCTTCAGGCGACGCATGAAGAACTGGCGCACCGTCTGCTGGAGCGCACGCGGGATCTCGAGCTGGCCAATGAAGAGCTGCAGGCGGAAATTGCAGAGCGCATGCGTGTGGATGAGGAATTGAAGCAGTCGAACATGTTCCTGCGCTCCATTCTCGACAGCAGCTCCTCCATCGCCATCGTCTCGACCGACAAGGAGGGCACGATCACCTATTGGAATATCGGCGCGCAGAAGCTCTTCGGATATAAGGCGTCGGAAGTCGTCGGTACGGCCAATGTGGACATCCTCACGCCGGAAGACGAGCCGTGGACGGCAGCCACGCTCACGATGATGAAGACAAGCGCGCTCCTGACGAAACAGACGCACCGGCGCGAGGTGATCGAGTGCACCAAGAGCGGGGAAAAGATCTGGATCAATCTTGCCATTTCTCCGCGGCTGGATGAAAACGGCGAGTGCATCGGCATCCTCTCGCTGGGAGAGAATATCACGGCCCGCAAGCTGGCCGAGCGCGAACTCTTCACGACGCGCGGCAGGCTCGAGCAGCTGCTCGATACTTCGCTGGTCATCATCTACAGCCGCAGGGTCAGCGGGGACTTCGGCATCACGTTCATCAGCAACAACGTCTACGCCCTCCTGGGATGCGATCCGGGCGACTTCATCGATGATCCCGCATACTGGGCCAGCCGTCTGCATCCCGATGACAGACAGCGGATCTCGGCCGCGGTGACGCAGATCGGCGAAGGGCATCAGGTGCTGGAATACCGCTTTCGTCACGGTCCCGAGGCGTACCGCTGGCTGCGCGATGAGACGCGCCTGGTCAGAGACGATATGGGCGAGCCGCTGGAGATCGTCGGAAGCTGGGTGGATATCACCGAAGAAAAGGAGATGGAAAGCGCGCTCAGGGAGTCGGAGGAAAAATTCCGCGCGCTGGCCGAATTCTCGCAGGATATCATCATGCGCTTCGACCGGAAGCTGCGGCACCTCTATGTCAATCCGATGGCCGAGCGGAGAATGGGCATGCCGATCGAGGCGTTCTTCGGCAAGACGCCCCGGGAGCTCGGATTCCCAGCGGAATTTATCGAGTTCTGGGAGCGCGAGATCAACCAGACATTCCGCACCAAGTCGCTCCAGCGCATCGAATATCAGCTTCCGTCCGGCGCATGGGTCGATTGGGAATTCATTCCCGAATTCCTTCCCAACGGGGACGTGCAGACCATTGTCATTTCGGCGCGCGACATCACGGAGCAGAAGAAGGCCGAACAGCGGCTGCGCGATTCGCTCGATGAAAAGGAAGTGATGCTCCGCGAAATCCATCACCGCGTGAAGAACAACCTTCAGGTCATCATCGCGCTCATGGGCCTCCAGGCCGAGTCGGTCACGGACCGCAAGACGCAGGAAATGCTTTCGGAGCTTCAGGCGCGCGCGCGCACGATGTCGCTCGTGCACGAGACGCTGTATCATTCGAAGAATATCGCGCGCGTGAACCTGGCCACCTATATCAGAAACCTCACGGCCAATGTGATGCAGACGCTCGGCGTCAATCTCACGGTCGGGCTGCGCGTGCAGGCCGATGAAATCTCGGTCGGCATCGACACGGCGATCCCCTGCGGCCTCATCATCAATGAGCTGGTGACCAATGCGCTCAAGCATGCCTTTCCGCATCCGGGCGAGCCGAGCTGGATGGCGCCGGGCGTGAAGCCCGAGATCGAGGTGTCGGTCGGCCGGAAAGAAGGCCGGATCGTTCTGCGCATTGCCGACAACGGCCGGGGGATGCCCGAGGGATTCGACTGGCGCCTGGCAAAGTCGCTCGGATTGCGTCTGGTCAACATTCTCGCAAAAAACCAGCTTCGGGGCACGCTCGATGTGGAGCATGCGCGCGGCACGAGCTTCACCGTCTGTTTCAGCGAACATCAGCCATCGAAAGACAAGGCCAAACCACCATCACACACCACGCCATGAAATCACCGCGCATACTTGTCGTTGAGGATGAATCGATTGTGGCCGAGCAGCTGCTTGGGTCGCTTCATCGTCTGGGATATGAAACGATGCAGCCGGTTGCCACCGGCGAAGACGCCCTCATCCTTGCCGGAGAACAGAAGCCGGATCTCGTTCTGATGGATATGGAGCTCATGGGCGAGCTCAACGGGGTTGAAACCGCGCAGGAGATCCGCAGCGTCAGCGAGGTGCCGGTGGTCTTCATCACGGGCTTCGCCGACAACGAGGCGATCGAGCAGGTCTCGCGCAGCGAGCCCTACGGATACATCGTCAAGCCGTTCAAGGAAGAGGAGCTGCATGCGGCCATCGAAGTGGCGCTCTCGCGCCGCCATGCCGATGACCGGCTCGAGGAAGCCGTGCGCAAGCGCACCTGGGAGCTGGCCGAGCTCAATGCCGCGCTGCAGCGCGACATCGAAGAGCGCAAGGCCGCGGAAAAGGCGCTCCAGGAAAGCGAGTGGCGCTACCGGCGCGTCTCCGACTTCATGCTCGATATGGCGAGCGTCGTCAACAATGCCTCCGACATGATCCTGATCGTGACGCCGGAAGGCGTGATCCGCTATGGCACGCCCTCGATCGGGCAGCATCTGTTGTACGAGCCGCCGCAGTTTCTGGGAAAGAATCTCTCGGAGTTCCTCTGCCCGGGCGAGCGCGCGGCGGTGATGTCCGTTATTGCAGAAGTCGTCTCGACGCATACGGCGCATCCCGTGACGCACTGCCTGAAGAAGAAGGACGGAACCATGATGTACGTCGATTCGATCATCAAGTTCTATATCGATCATTTGAACGCGAAGTGCGCGCTCGTCACCTCGCGCGACATCACCGAGCGCAAGAAGGCCGATGATGCGCTGCGCGCGGCATACGAAACGATGGAGGCGCGCGTGAAGGAACGCACCGCGCAGCTGGCCGAAGCCAATCATGCCCTTCAGCTGAGCAGCGAGCGCTGCCGGCGGATTCTTGATGCCGTCACCGACTACATCTATACGGTCGAGGTGGAAAACAAACAGCCCGTACGCACGACGCATCATTCGGCATGCGTCGCGATCACGGGCTATACGGTGGAGGAATTCGAGGCGAATCCCTTCCTCTGGCTGGAAATGGTCCATCCGGACGACAAGGACGAAGTCTCGCGCCATGCCGAGCGGATTTTGGAAGGGGCGGAGGAGGGGCCGATCAGGCACCGCATCATCCGCAAGGACGGCACGGTGCACTGGGTGCTCAATACATCGGTGCCGTACAAGGACGAGAACGGCACGCTTCGCTCCTACGACGGCGTCATCAACGACCTCGGCCCGGCCTGAGCCGGGAACACTCCTCTAGAACTCCTCTCCGGCCACGCGCGTGATATCGGCGCCGAGTCCGGAGAGTTTCTTTTCGATCGATTCATACCCGCGGTCCAGATGATACACCCTCAGGACTTCCGTCTCGCCTTCGGCGGCGAGGCCGGCCAGAATCAGCGCGGCCGACGCTCTCAGGTCCGTCGACATCACCTTCGCTCCCTCGAGCTTTTTCACGCCGCGTATGACCGCCATGTTTTCGTTCAAAACGATATTGGCGCCCAGCCGCACGAGCTCCGGCACATGCTTGAAGCGGTCGGTATAGATCGTGTCGGTGACGGTCGATGAGCCGTCGGCGACGGCCATGAGCGAGATCCACTGCGCCTGCATGTCCGTCGGAAATCCGGGATAGACCGATGTCACGACATCGACCGGGGAGATCTTCTTCGGCGCCTGCAGCTCGATCGAGCTTTTATCGATCGTGAGGACGGCGCCGGCATCGACAAGGCGCGTCGTGACGGCCGACAGATGCGACGGATCGCAGTTGGTGATCTGTATGCGGCCGCCGCACATGGCGCCGGCAATCAGAAGCGTGCCGGCCTCGATGCGGTCGGGAATGGTCACAACGGG
>JBLMZA010000103.1:0-8957 GCA_050258555.1 Acidobacteriota bacterium
CGAATACGGCAGGCGGCTACTGCTTTTATCAGGATGCGAAGCTGAGGCGGCTCACGCGCTACCGCTACAACAACATTCCGATGGACAGCAACGGACGCTATCTCTACATCAGGGACGGCGCCGCCCTCTGGAATCCGATGTGGAAGCCGATGCGCGTGGAGCTAGACCGGTATGAATGCCGTCACGGCCTCGGCTACACGAAGATCACAGCGCGCAAGAACGATCTTGAACTATCCGTGCTCTTCTTCATTCCGTTACAAGCGCGGAACGAGCTCTGGCATGTGAGAGCGGTGAACCATGCCGCGGAGAAAAAAATGATCCGCATGTGGAGCTTCGTCGAATGGTGTCTGTGGGATGCGCTCGATGACATGACGAACTTCCAGCGCAACTATTCGACCGGTGAGGTCGAGATCGGCCGCGGCGCGGTCTTTCACACGACCGAGTACCGCGAACGGCGGAATCATTATGCGTATTTCGCCGCCACCGCTCCGGTGAGCGGATACGACACGAGCCGCGATGCGTTCGTCGGCGTGCATCAGGGACTCGATGCTCCCCAGGCGGTGACGGAGGGCTGCTGCCGCAACAGCCGCGCCTCCGGCTGGGTGCCCATCGGCGTTCATCAGATCGATCTCGAGCTGGCGCCAGGCGAAGCGCGCGAGCTGACATTCATGCTCGGCTATGCCGAGAACCCTCCCGACATGCGGTATTTCACAGACGGCAGCATCCGCAAGGATGAGTATGAGCGCGTGCGCGCAAAATTTTCCGATCCCTCCTGTGTAAGGGGCGCATTCGAAGCGCTCACGCAGTACTGGAACGAACTGCTCTCCGCATTCCACGTCTCGACGCCCGACCGGCTGGTCAACCGCATGGCCAACTGCTGGAACCCGTACCAGTGCATGGTCACGTTCAATCTGTCGCGCTCCGCATCGATGTATGAATCGGGCATCGGACGCGGCATGGGCTTTCGCGACAGCAACCAGGATGTGCTCGGGTTCGTTCACATGATCCCGTCGCGCGCCCGGGCGCGCATCATCGATATCGCCTCGACGCAGCTTTCCGACGGAACATGCTGCCATCAGTATCAGCCTCTCACCAAAAAAGGCAACGCCGAGCTTGGCAGCGGCTTCAACGACGATCCGCTCTGGCTCGTGCTCTCGGTCTGCGCCTATATCCGCGAGACGGGCGACCGCGGGATCCTGGACGAGAAAGCGGGCTTCGCCGATCTGCCGCAGTCCGATGCGACGCTCATGGACCATGTGCGCGTCTCGCTCGAATACACGCTGAGCCATCTCGGTCCGCACGGCCTTCCGCTCATCGGCCATGCGGACTGGAACGACTGTCTGAACCTGAACTGCTTTTCGACCACGCCGGGGGAAAGCTTTCAATTGGCGGGGCATCGCGCCGACGGCACGGTGGCCGAATCGGTGATGATCGCCGGACTCTTCTGCCGCGCCGCCTCCGATCTGGCCCGGCTCTGTGCCGATCTCGGACGTCCCGTGCAGGCGTCGATGTACCGGCTGCAGGCCGAGAACATGCGCCGGACGATCATGGAGCACGGATGGGACGGCGCGTGGTTCCTGCGCGCCTACGACGCCTTCGGCACGAAAGTTGGATCGGCGGAAAACAACGAGGGGAAGATTTTCATCGAAAGCCAGGGATGGTGCGTGATGGGGGGCGCGGGACTCGAAGACGGCTGTGCCGAGCGCGCGCTTGAAAGCGTGTACGAGCGGCTCGCCACGCCCGACGGCATCATTCTGCAGCAGCCCGCCTATTCGCACTATTATGCGAATCTCGGCGAAGTGAGTTCCTATCCGCCCGGATACAAGGAGAATGCCGGCATCTTCACGCACAACAACACCTGGATACAGATCGCAGAAACGATGCTGGGCCACGGCGACCGGGCCATGGAATACTACAAGAGCATCTGCCCGCCTTCCAAGGAACACCGGATCGATGTCTACCGCTCGGAGCCGTACGTCTACAGCCAGATGACCGCCGGACGCGATGCACCCGTGCCGGGAGAGGGAAAAAATTCCTGGCTTACCGGGACGGCTGCCTGGTCCTTTGTGGCGCTCACGCAGCACATCCTCGGCATCCGTCCCGATTATCGCGGCCTCGTGGTCGATCCGTGCATTCCCGGCGAGTGGAAGGAATTCACTGTGAGGCGGAAATTCAGGACGAGCACATACGTGATCACGGTGAAAAATTCCGGCGGAAGAAACCGCGGCGTCAGGCAAGTGCGCGTCGACGGACGCATGACGGACGGCAATCTCATTCCCGACTTTCATGACGGATTGGAACATACGATTGAAGCAGAACTGGAGGGATGATCAGCGATGAAGCACATCCGATTCCTCATAGGGCAGAAGGCGCGGCTCTTGTGCACCGGCCTGTGTGCGACGCTGCTCATGGCGGCGCACACGGCCCGAGGCATGATGCCGGAGAAGATCATTACCGACCGCGACTCGATTGCGCGCGCCATGCGCGCGATGCTTCATGAAGAGCTCATGCGCTGGTATCCGGCGTGCGTCGATTCCGAGCAGGGCGGATACCTGAGCGATTTCGATGAAGCCTGGCGGCCCGAAGGAAGGCAGGACAAGATGATCGTGACGCAGTCGCGCCACATCTGGTCCGCTGCGAATGCAAGCGAATTCGATGCGATCTATCTTCCGCTCATCGGCACGGCAGAGCATGGAGCGCAGTTCTTAAAAACCGTCATGTGGGACAGCGCCGCAGGCGGATTTTACGATCTCGTGGATCGTCGCGGACGGCCGCTGAAGGAAGACGGCCGGATCATCAAGCGCGCCTACGGCAACGCCTTCGCCATCTACGGGCTTGCGCGCGGATTCCGCGCATCGCACGATTCCTCGATGCTGGCGCTTGCCAGGCAGGCCTTCCGGTGGCTCGACCGGCACAGCTGGGACAGAAAATACGGCGGATACTTTCAGTTCATGAACCGAAACGGCAGTCCCTTCATGAACGGATACAAGGGCACGCCGCCGAAGGATTACAACTCGCTCATCCACCTGCTCGAGAGCTTCACCGAACTCTACCGTGTCTGGCCCGATCGCCTGGTGCGCGATCGGCTCGCATCGCTTCTTGCGATCGTGCGCGACACGCTTGCATCGCATGAAGGCTCGCTCAGGCTCTACTTTACGCGCGCCTGGAAACATGTGAAGGCTCCGTCCAATGCGGAGCTCGATCACATTTCATTCGGACACGATGTTGAAACCGCCTATCTGCTCTTGGAAGCATCCGAGGCGCTGGGCGGAACGCGCGACAGCGTCACGCTTTCGGTCGCAAAGAAGATGGTCGACCGCGCGCTTGCCTACGGGATCGATCCCGTCAACGGCGGACTCTTCGATGCCGCAGCACGAGAAGCCGATCCTTCCAAAGAGCCTGTCATCATCAAACGCACGAAAGAATGGTGGGCGCAGGCCGAAGCCTTCCATGCATTTCTGCTCATGTCCGATCTTTTTCCCGACGATGGGCACCGGTACTACGACCGGTTCTGCGAGCAGTGGAACTACTGCATGCGCTATGTGATCGATCACGAGCGCGGAGGATGGTATTGGGGCGGAATCGATATCGCGCCGGACAATGTGCATTCGCCCAAGGGCACGATCTGGAAGGGAAGCTATCACACATCGCGCGCATTGATCAATTCGATCGGGCGATTGCGCGCAAAAGGAGGAAGCTCACTGCGATGAAACGACGGGAGTTCATGAGAGCGGCCGCAGGCGCGCTGGCAGCCGCGCCCTTTGCCGGGGCGATCGTGAGGGCGCAGACGGTGCAGCAGCCGGAATTCTATGATGAAGAGGCCGCAAAAAAGTATTCGCGCTACCGCGGATTCAATCTGACGGAAAAGGCGGGCGGAGAGGGGCCGCGCCGGCGCTACAACGAAGAGGATTTTGAGATCATCGCCGACTGGGGCATGAACTTCGCGCGGCTGCCCCTGTCCTATTGGAACTGGTCCTCGCCGGCCGACTGGTATTCGATCGATGACGACGTGATGAAAGATATCGATGAAGCGATCGAGTTCGGACGCCAGTACGGCGTCCACATCAATCTCAACATGCACCGCGTGCCCGGCTACTGCATCAACGGACGGGACCGTGAGCCGATGGATCTCTTCGACGACACGCCCTCGCGCATGCGCCTGGCGCTCGAGGCCGCCGTGTTCCATTGGAAATATTTCGCGCGCCGCTATCGGGGCATTCCCAACACACGCCTGAGCTTCGACCTCATCAACGAGCCGCCGAAGCACACGAACGTGCCGCGCTATGAGCAGATCGTGCGCGCCATCGTATCCGGCATCCGCGAGGAGGATCCCCAACGACTCATCGTTGTCGACGGCTGCGAGATCGGACGCAGCCCCATGCTCGGCATTGCCGATCTCGGCGTCGTGCAGAGCACGCGCGGGTACGATCCGATGGCCGTGAGCCACTACACGGCCACATGGGTGCCGGACGACGAAAAGGAAACGTTCAACTATCCCACCTGGCCCATCCGCGGCGACGACGGCAAGCTCTGGGACAAGGCTGCGCTGAAGGAAAAGCTCATCGGGCGCTGGCAGCCGCTCATCGATCGGGGCGTGCAGGTGCATGTGGGCGAGTGGGGCTGTTACAACCGCACGCCGCATGATGTGACACTGGCGTGGATGCGCGACATCCTTTCGCTGTGGAAAGAGGCCGGATGGGGACAGGCCATGTGGAATCTGAAAGGCGACTTCGGCGTTCTGAACAGCCGGCGCGCCGACGTGCGCTACGAGCCGTACAAAGGCCATCAGTTGGACCGCGAGATGCTCGAGCTGCTCAAGGCATCCTGACCCCTTCCTCTCTCTCTGCGGGGCCGTCTGGATTTATTATTATCATAAACCATTATCATTTTCATAAAGAAGAAAGGAGGGAAGCGGCAATTCCGGTGCGGAATACGGGAAATTCCGCTCCGAATCATGGCATCAAATGTGCAGGAGGTACCCCGGAGAACAAGGACCGTAATCCTTTGTGCAACCCCACCCCGGCCGGGAGCGAGCTATGGAAATCGATGTCATCGATCTTGCCATCATCATCGGCTATTTTGTCGTTGCGCTGACGATCGGCATTCTGGTGTCGAAGCATGCCGTCAAGGATATCTATTCGTACTTTCTCGGCAGCAACGCCCTTCCCTGGTGGATGCTCGGCGTGTCGGATGCCTCGGGCATGTTCGACATCACCGGCACGATGTGGCTCGTGTATGTGCTGTTCGTCTACGGCTTCAAAAGCGTCTGGATGCCGTGGATCTGGCCGACGTTCAACCAGGTCTTCCTCTTCGCCTTTCTTTCGATCTGGCTTCGGAAATCGAAGGTCATGACCGGCGCCCAGTGGATCGAAACCAGATTCGGCACCAGCACGGGCGCCAATCTCTCGCACCTGAGCGTCGTCATTTTCGCGCTCGTGAGCGTCATCGGCTTCATCGCCTATGCCTTCAAAGGCATCGGCAAATTTGCGGCGATCTTCTTCCCCTGGCATCTCTCTCCCGATCTGTATGCGGTCATCCTCATGTCGCTCACGGCCATATACGCCGTCAAGGGCGGCATGTTCAGCGTCGTGATCACCGAAGTGCTCCAGTTCCTCGTCCTGACCGTCGCATCGATCTCCATCGGCATCCTTGCCTTCACATCGGTCTCTCCCGAACAGCTGTCCCGGGTCGTCCCGCAGGGATGGACCACGCCGTTTTTCGGCTGGGCGCTCGATCTCAACTGGACGGGGCTCATCGAGGCGGTCAATCTGAAGATCCAGGAGGATGGGTATTCGCTCTTCGGCATGTTCTTCATGATGGTGGTCTTCCAGGGCATACTCAAAAGTGCGGCCGGACCGGCTCCGAACTACGACATGCAGCGCGTGCTTGCCACGCGTTCGCCGAAGGAGGCGGCAAAGATGAACTGGTTCGTCAACATCGTGCTGATGGTGCCGCGCTATATGATGATTTCCGGCATCACGGTGCTCGCGCTGGTCTTTCTTTCGCCGCAGTTTCAGGCGATGGGAAACAATCCGATCGACTTCGAGATCATCCTTCCGCAGATCATCAGGAATGTGCTGCCGGTGGGAATCGTCGGCTTGCTCCTGTCCGGACTCTTGGCCGCCTTCATGTCGAATTATGCGGCGACGATCAACGCGGCGCCCGCCTATGTCGTCAACGACATCTACAAGCGCTTCATCGATCCGCATGCGCCCGAACGCACGTATGTGCGCCTGAGCTATGCGGTGACGACGGCCTTCGTCCTGATCGGGTTCGCCTTCGGCTTCATGGTCGAATCGATCAATACGGTGACGCTCTGGATCGTGAGCGCGCTCTATGGAGGCTACACGGCATCGAACGTGCTCAAATGGTACTGGTGGCGCCTGAACGGACACGGCTACTTCTGGGGGATGATTTCGGGCATCGCCGCCTCGATGATCCTGCCCGTCGCGTTTCCGCAAATACCCGCGCTGATGGCCTTTCCGTACATTTTTGCCGTTTCGCTTGCCGGCTGCATCGTCGGCAGCCTTGCAACCGCTCCCGAATCGGACCGCGTGCTCATGCGCTTCTACATGCAGGTCAGGCCGTGGGGATTCTGGAAGCCGGTGCTTCGGAAGGTGCGGCTGCTCTATCCGGAGTTCAGCCCGAATCCGTTTTTCAAACGCGACATGTTCAATGTGATCACCGGGGTCGTCTGGCAGACCTCGCTGGTGATGATGCCCATCGCGCTGATCACGCATCAATATGCCATTCTTTCAGGCACGGTCATCTCGATCGTCGTGACATCCGTGATCCTGAAAATTTCCTGGTGGGACAGGCTCGATGAGCTGAGCGCGGAAACGCTGCCCGCCGATTTCGACGATAAGACGGAGGCGGTCCGCCCGGCGCAGGAGCATGCCGCGGCGAATGTCTGAGCGCGCCGCGGCGGTATCATATCAATAACGGACATAGACTTATGACTCGCACATTCTTGTCTTCAGCTTCCTTCCGGCTTGTTGTGCGGCTGATCATCCTTGTGTGCACCCTGTGGGCCGCATGCGCCGCAGCGATCGCGCAGGGCTCGGGCACCGTCAGGGGCCGCGTCTTCGACAGGGATACCGGCGATCCGCTTCCGGCCGCGATCGTGATGATCGAAGGGACCGTGATCGGCACCACGGCCGACATCGACGGATCGTTTGTGCTGCGCAATGTGCCGGCGGGAAGGCAGAGAGTGAAAGTATCTTATATCGGATACGCTCCCATGACGCTCGAGCTGACAGTGGGAAGCGATGCGTCCGTCGAGCAGAACTTTCAGCTGACAGCCAAGGCGGTGGTCGGAGAGACGGTCGTCATCACGGCGCAGGCGCGCGGACAGAACACCGCGATCAATCAGCAGCTCGAATCGAACACGATTTCCAACATCGTCTCTTCCGACCGCATCAAGGAACTGCCCGATGTGAACGCCGCCGAATCGATCGGACGGCTGCCCGGCGTCTCGATCGACCGCTACGGCGGGGAGGCGACGGCAGTGGCCATACGGGGGCTCTCGCCGAAATACAATACGATCACGGTCAACGGCGTGGCGCTTCCGGCCACGAACGACGATGACAGAAGCGTCGATCTGTCCCTGGTCGCATCGAACATGCTCGACGGCATCGAACTCAAGAAGGCCAATACGCCGGATATGGATGCCGACGCCCTGGGCGGAACGGTCGATCTGCGCCTGCGCGAAGCGCCCGAGGAGCTGCACTTCGATCTCATGCTCCAGGGCGGCTACAACCGGATACAGGATTACCGCGGCAATTATGCGACGAATCTGAGCGTGAGCGACCGATTCCTGGAAAGCGACCTGGGCATCATCGCCGGATTCAATGCCGACCGCAACAATAGAAGCGGCGACCAGCTCACGGCGAAATACCGTTCGAGCGCGGCAAGCCAGGTCCTCTCGGATATCACGGTGGACAATCTGACGCTGCAGGAAAACACGGCATTCAAGAAGAGGATCGGCGGCAGCCTCCTGCTCGACTATCGGATCGGCAACGGGAAGGTCACCGGAACCGGATTCTACAACCAGGCCACGACTGACAAGACGCAGCGCATGGACCTCATGGACTTCACGCACAACAGCCATTACTACGACCTCTTCACGAACGTCTCGACGATGGCGCTCTTCACGGCAAGCCTCGGAGTGAAGCAGGATTTCGGATGGATCCAATACGATGCGAGCGCGGCGGCCACCGGATCGAGGACCGATGATCCGGACAATTTTCAGTACCGCTTTGCGCAGGAAAACGGCGGCGCAAAAAGCGTTCCGACCGCCTCGATGCCGCTGGTCGACGTCTGGACGCTCGAGAATCAGGATACCTCCGGCACCGGTCTGTCGCAGATCTTCACATACAGCAAAAACCTGATCGAGAAGCAGAAGATGGTCCAGCTGAATCTGCAGATTCCCTTTCAGCTCAGCAGCAATCTGAACGGCTTCGTGAAGCTCGGCGGCAAGTACCGGCGGCTTGACCGGACGTTCGACCAGGAACAGTGGGGCTGCGGCAATCTCCAGTACGGGGGAGGATGGAGCGGTCCGATGTCGGACCTTGTCCACCGCGCATCGCAGATGTATCCGAACGACTTCAACGCGTTCAACGATTCCGTGCTCATCAATCAGAAGCACTGGTGGCCGATCACGCGCTTCATCACCGATTTCGGACGGACGAACTTTCTCGACAACCGATACAAGATGGGCATCGTCTACAATCTCGATCTGATGCGCAAGCTCACGAACGCGCTGCAGTCGCTGCCGTCGAACGACTGGCAGCATTATGCGATCGGATCGTTCGGCGACGATTACGACGGCATCGAGCAGTATGGCGCGGGCTACATCATGGCGGAGTTTAACATCGGTCCCATGATCACATTCACTCCCGGCGTGCGCTTCGATGCGGATTATACGAAATATCACGGTCAGAGCTTCAGGGATGTCG
>JBLMZA010000104.1:0-6410 GCA_050258555.1 Acidobacteriota bacterium
GAGGATCCTATCGATATTTCAGGATCATGGTTATTTCACGAGCAGCATTTTGCGGCAGAGCAGTCTGCCGTTCGATTCAATCCGGTAGAAATACATGCCCGAGGCCGCGCTGAAGCCTGAAGCGGTGCGTCCGTTCCACGTCACCCGATGCATAGCCTTCCCCGCCTCAATCGGACTCCGCATACCGCTCTTTGAACGTCGACGACTCACCGGCCATTTTCAGAAACACGTCCAAAGGCACGACCTCGAAGTCGGGTCCGAGCCGGTCGCAGATCGACTTCACGCGGGCGACGTCACTGTATTCGCGGACGTGGACAAGCAGAAAATACGGCCTTTCGCTGTTCAATGCGGCGAGTTCTTCGAGATCGGCGGCGGCATCGGCCTCGGGCTTCTCTGCCGAAAGATAGTAATCGTACGACACGAACGGACGTTTGTTCCTGACGGCGAATGTGTGTGAAGCGAAATATCCGTTCAGGAATCCGATCGCATCAGGCATGCCGCTGTAATACGCATCGACGATTTCCCTCGTGAGCTCATTGTTCCCGGCTTCCATCCTGTCTGCCGAGTAATCCATGATCTCGAACACGTTCAGATCGAGGGAGTCCATCAGCCTTCGGGCGGTCTCGATCTCTTTCGGCAGCCATTGCCTCGGGAACGCTTTCGGATACATATAAGAGGAACCGGACAGGCATCCGATGAAGAAATCATTCGGCGTGGCCTGCGAATAGTAGTATTCCAACATGGCGGGTGACATGTAATGGAACTTCATCGAGACTTCCCATGCATACGGGATCGATCCGCGGCCGGGCTTCACCCACGCGCCGATGCCGAGGCCGTCTGTCTGCACAAGCGCGAGATAGACTTTTTTCCCGGGAATGTATGCTCTGCCCGGCTCGATGTTGTGGTGATTCCTGAACCGGAATCCCGGCGACGCCGGAACGCTGCAGAGGAAACTGGTATTGGGCAGCGTATGGAGCCCGTCGACGGTCAGCGCATAGGACGACGTCAACGTGACCCATTCCTCCTCGAGGTCTTTCTTATATGAGTGCCAACCCATGACCTGGCTGAGCGGCTTCATTCCGCCCAGAAGCTTTTTCGTCAACGCATATTCAATCGTATCGGTTTCTCTGGCCGAGAGATCGGTGAAGAACGCATGCCTCATCATTCCGTAATCGGCCACGCCGGGAAGCATCACCGAGCCATGCTCGCCGCCGAGCCAGATGATCAGCTCTTTCGAACACCGCTGCCAATAACGGTCATAGGCCCATTGGTAGATCTCCGCATCCGGCTTTCCCTCAAAACGGCCTCGATAATCATCGAGCTGCCGAAGTCCGAGCTTCTTCACAAGAGGGATCATCTCATCTGTAATGACGATGCCGTTTTCCAACCCCGCAAGCGTGTACGCGACGATGAGCGACGTGCGGACGTTCCGGTCCCACACAATGTAGCCCTTGATATGCTTGTGAAAGATCTGGAGCGCTAGTTCGAGCGACGCAAGACGCGTGAATGAAAAATGTTTCTGCTTCTGCAGATACGAAAAGAGTTCGTCCGTATAGTTGAACGAGTATTTCGGGCCGTAAATGAAGTAGAGGTTTGGTCCGGCGGCGTTGACAATGCCTTGCAGCGAAATGAGGCATGCCTGCCGTCCGAGCGCCCCGTCGATCTCCCAATCATCGCTCATCTGATACACGTATGCATTGTTGGCGTCGGCGCGCTTGAAGACATAGACAAGGTCGGGACCGGTCTTGCGGCTGCTGCGCGTCACCTTCCATGTGAGCACATCACCGCCAGGCGAAAGTTCGAAGCGGTTATCAACATCGAGCTGCCGCTCCCCCTGTGACGTCATCACGCGGTATTGTTCATGTACGGAAAGCGTACGGCCGCCCTTCCATGATGCAGTCACGAACTTTTTCGCGCCAGACGCTATCTTCACTCCCATGAACAGGCCCGTCATGAACGTTCTGTCGCGGATATCCACGGTCGCCATCGAGCCGTCGGTCTTCAGGTTCATGGAGTCTGAACAACTCCGCTTTGGACCGAACGCTCTTACGACGGCAACTTCTCCTGGGTTCACTGAAAACCGGAGCGTGACGGACTGAAAATAATCGAGGTCCGAGCTTTCCTCCCTTATCATCTTCCATGCGCCGTCGAAGCCCGCGTCCTGCGCCGATACCGCCATCGGCAATGCAAACACGAAAAGAACAAGACATGCGGACAGTTTCATGATTCCTCCATTAATGGATCAGCATCATTTTCTTCGTGTCCACATACCGATGTGCAGAGTTGCTCACGTCGAGGGCCTCTATGCGGCAGAAATACATGCCGCTCGGCGCATCGGCATTCCACACCACCGAGCGAGCACCTGCATCCTGCTCGGCATTGACGAGTTCCTTCACCAATTGGCCGAGCGTGTTATAAATGCGGAGCCTCACCATGCTTCGGACAGACAAGCAATAGCGTATCGTGGTCGAGGGGTTGAATGGATTGGGATAATTCTGCTCGAGCGAATATGCTTTCGGCGGCTCGGCTTCGGCTGCATCGATTCCCGTCCACAGCCCGCGGACGAAGATCTGGAGTCCCTGTATGAACTGTGCGTTCCCCTGCCCGAGATCGAACGCCGCGAATGCCTGATGATTGCCCAGCGGGGCATCCGACGGGACGGTGATGATGATCTTGGCAACGCTGTCTCCTTGCGCATATGTGCAGGAAGAATGCCAGGACGATACCGTGAGATTTTTATAGAAGACCAGGTCAGTTCGCGAGAACAGGATTCCGTGCGCCGAGGCTGTGTACTGTATCGCATTTCCGCGCATGCACTGGATCACCGTCCGATCGAATGTGACGGTCGACTGCGCCGTCTGCGATCCGAAGCTCATCGTGGCCTCGCTGCCGTCGATATTGTCACACAGGATGAACTGCTTTCCTGCGCCCCACCATCCGAAATCATGTTCCGCTATCATCATGGGAGATGCGCTGGTATCCTGCACGGCAACATGTCCTGCATCGACGTTTTTCAGGCTCCAGCGGCCGCCTGCAAAATCTTTCGGCGGCGAGGCCGTATTCATGCGAATCCTTCCGTCTGTGTCCGAGACGAGATACCTGTTTTCCATCGGCGACCGGCCGGCGTAGAACGTCCGCGCAAGCGAACCCTGAAGCGTATCGGCTGTGGCGGTGCACACAATGTCGTAGTTCCCTTCGACGGATAGTGCAAGAAAATCAGGAGCAGAAAAAACGAATTTCGCCTCTCCGGCTTGAAGCGAATCGATAATCCCGGTTCGCTCATCGATGATCATTCCCATCGGATCGCGAAAGGAAATTGTGTACCGGATGTTTCTGATGGCATGATCCGGACCCGCCATCGTATTCTGAATGACAGCCGAAGCCGCGAACGCATCGCCTGGCACTATGCCTGCTTTTGATGTGGTAACAGAGGCGACGGCGAGCATCGGATGGATGTGCGTCGAATCTTCGCCTGGAACGACGGTCAATGTCAATGAATCGTCACTGGTCGGGAATCGCAGCACATCCCCATTGACAAATGCGGTGAAGAAGAATCGATAGGTGCCAGGCTGAGGCAGCACGAGCGTCTTCATGAACCGTACCGTGTCGGCCCACCGGCCGCTGCCGGCAGACATGGCATATGTCTTTCCGCCGCAATGCAGCTGCAATGAGTCCGGAGCTTTTAGCGATCGGTACCATACCGAGAATTTGTAATCATCATCCGTGGTGCCGATCCTTTTGTTGACCGATCCGGCAAAGAGCGTATCGACGGGTTTCTCCATTCCCACATTAAAACTGATCGTCTCGCCCACACGACTGACATCGCTGATCGAGAGATCGCCGAGTGAACTGTCCGACAGGAAGACCAGAGGATTGGTGGACCAATAATTCAGCGCCGTCCTGCCGGTTTCCGCCGAAAGCGCGGCTTTGATGATATCGCCGTCCGAAGAAATGGTCCCGCCCGGCCGAAACACGTATAACTCATCAGGCGGACCGGATACATTCCCTTTCCCTTCCAGTGGAACATGAACTCTGTAGACGAGCAATCCTTCACCGGGCAGCGACGTTTCGAATGTGCCCTGCCGCCGGCGGAATTCAATCACAAAGTAATCCTTCGCCGTTTTTTTCGAGCGGACCTTGTAGCAGCAGTTCTTGGATGAGCCGACCGGCTCAAGCGTATATCGTCCTTTTTCGGTGATCTCGGGAATCTCCCCGATCCAACCTCCATACTTGTATTTCGTGTACGCGCTCATATGCTGCGGAGTATTCGACTGTCGCCCTGCCACATCCCAGTATCCAACCGGATTGATTGAGGGCTGCTTACTTCGTGTGGGATACCGATAGTAGTCCGGTGCATTCAGCGTATGAAAAAACTCATGGCACAACGTGCCGACAGTACAATCCTCGAATTGCATATTGATCGTGCCGGCCTTGATGCCGTGAATATACCCAAAGTTTTCCCAAATGGCCCAGCATCTCGGCCACAGCGGGGCATCCCACAGCGGATCAGGCTTTCCCTTGAACAGGATGATAATATTATCGACCCTTCCATTCGTATCGGCATCGACATTGAGCGAGGACGGGATTTCCGGCGCAACATGCAGCATCACGTCCCGAAAAAGCTCCTGGAGGCGGTTTTTCCATTCCGTGTTATTCGGCACAGTGGAATACCCGATGGGATTTGTCACGGCATTGTAGGGCTGATAATAGGCCCGCGGCAGTGTGTCCTGAAATGACCGGACCATCGTTCCGGCGGGCTGAGGATAAAACGACGTTGTGACAGCCATCTGGTGGTAGGATGCCTCATCGAAATAATTCGCAACGGATGAAGCGCCGGGCAGCCGGGAATTGAACAATGAATCGTACGTCGTGATCGGATATTGAAACTCCGGATCGTCTTTGAAGCGCACGAAGATCACAATATTATTGATCGAACTCTTTGTCAGCGATGATGGAGATCTGCCCTCGTTCATGCTTCTGATCTCATCGGCCCGCAATTTTTCCATCGCCTCGGCAGAGAGATTCACATTCGGCTCTAGTCCCTCGCGGGCGGGATCGACTGTGCCGACGCGGAATTGCGAAGCGCCGATGCCGGTTCCAGTTTTAATCCTGACTGCGTATGTGTAGTATCCGGTTGTGGGATCCTGCACGATGGTGTATTCGTTTTCGTCATGCAGCCAGTGATGATACTCGTCGCCGCTCACGAAGACATGGATCGTGTCGCCGTTGGGCTGGACGAGCGTCTGCGGCAGAAACCGCACAGGCGCCGCCCAGCCGGAGTCAACAATGCCAATGAAGAAAATTGCCGTCCAAAGAACATGTTGCCATTTCATCTGTCGTATCCGATCGATCGTGGTTATTTCACCAGCAGCATCTTGCGGCAGAGCTGCCTGCCGTTTGATTCAATCCTGTAGAAATACATGCCCGAGGCGGCGCTGAAGCCTGCGGAAGTCCGTCCGTTCCACGTCACCCGATGGAATCCGGCCTCCTCTTCTCCCTTCACAAGCGTGGCGACCACTTTCCCTAGCATATCGCTGATCGTGAGCGTAACGTGCGACTTTGCAGGCAGCGAATAGCCGATCGATGTCGAGGGATTGAACGGATTGGGATAATTCTGCTCGAGAGAGAATGTCTGCGGAACAATCGAGCCTCCGTCGACGACAGCAGTGACATTATCATACGAGGCAAGCTCCGCCCTGATGCGAAGATTGTTGGCAGCCGCTTTCCAGCCGCCGCCATCGTACAGAAGCGAGTGCGCAGTCGGCACGGCCTTGTCCGATTGAATTGCGAGCGTATCGCATGTGTCGGCAAGCGACAGCGTGAAGAAATATTCTCTGTTCTTTTCCACCATCATGCCGGCGCCGATCAACGGAATATAATTGTACGTGCCCGCATTCAGCGTGGAGCAATGCAGCCTGACCGCTGAACCGATTTGTGCGCCCGGTGCGCCCGCTGCATCGGCATAAAGATGCAGCATGAAATCTCCCTTTGCAGAGACAGTGCCGTCGGCGCTCGGGACCGTACGAATGACGGCCTGTGTCAGCGCGCCGGATTGAGCGGGCGTCAGGCGGATGGCCGCCTTCATCGAACCCGAGAGGGAAAGATCCGTGCTTACAAAGCCGGAATCATACTGCAGCATGGAGCGGCTGAACGTCGAAGAACTGGATAACACCATCGATGCCGCGCGCGCAATGTCCATTTTTCCCGCTCCCCAGAAATTTCCGGACCGGACTTCGGTGAAGCGGTCCTTCAGCGCGGAGGCCTGAAGGATTTCTTTGATCCTGACGGACGTCAATACCGGATTCATGGACAGCAGCAGCGCGCATGCTCCCGTCACATGCGGAGCCGCCATGCTTGTACCGCTATTGATATAATACCTGCCGCCGGGAAGAATGTACTTCGGCCAGGCG
>JBLMZA010000105.1:0-2536 GCA_050258555.1 Acidobacteriota bacterium
ACGAAACATTCGACGAATGCAGGGTCCTCGAGGCATTCGTATCTGTCGCCGGCTGTCCGCCAGGCGAGATCATCAGACATCTTGCCGCCGAAGGCGAGAAATGGGCGAACGGCAAGCCGCATGCCGACGACGTCACGCTGATCGTCCTGAAGGCGCGATGAACGAGAAAACGCCCGTCATTTCTTCTCCAGCAGGATCGTCAGCAGCACGACGCTCTCTTCCAGGGCTTCGAGGTCGTGCGGGATCGTCCGCTCGAGGCTCAGGAAGCCTTCCCGTTTCACGGTGCATGTGTCGTCGCCGACGGTGAACTTGATCGATCCCTCGACGACATACACGGTGATGGGTCCTTCCACTTCATGTTCATGCAGGCTGGCGCCCTTATGAAAGGCGATCAGCGTCACATGCACATGCTCGTTATGGACGAGCGTGACGGCATTCCGGTCGCTCGTGTTCCAGGTATTTTCCCCCTTGATCCGGCTGATCTGATCTCCGATCGCAAACGACACGAACGGGGCTTCAATTCCGCGCTCTTTGGCGGCAGGACGTCCTTCGCTTCCCATGATAGTTTCCTTTCCCTTACGGTTAACGTTGCGTGTCTGTGGAAATACTGGCGCTTCACCTCTGAAGGCTATTTGTGAAACGACGATTACAGCACCATAATTCCCCAAAATATTTCCACAATTGCCGCGATATTGACATTCCTCTCGGAAAGCTCTACCTTTCCCGTACACATGCCGCCCCGGTTTGAACGCGCTTTCAGTGATAAGAGTCTGCCGAATCGAAAGTGGACGATGAACGCATCGGTGAAGATGATCGCGTTGCTGCTTGTGCTTCTCGGAGGCATTTCTCTCGCACAATTCCCTCCCGTCATCGACGGCCGGAAAGATTTTTTCTATTCCCGCCTCGCCGATGCCGGTCACGGCTATCTGCATATTTCACACACCGACTTCATCGCATTGAGCGGTCCCGCCCCGGAGAGCGAAGCGGATCTCTCGGCCGATGTCTGGATGGCCTGGGATGAGACGTATTTTTATCTCTATGCGGAAGTGAAGGATGATATCGTCAGCGTGAGCTCTCCCGTCAGGCCATGGAACGACTGCATCGAACTGAAGTTCGATCCCGACCCCGGCAGGAAGCCGCTGACCGGCATCGTCAATGCCCGATTGTCGGCGCTCGATCGAGCCGATGCGGATGATGAGCGCGGGGTGGACAACCTGTATCCGGAAATGGATTCGCTTCTTTCGTCGTCGGCGGCGGATCCATCCAACTATGCCCGCCGGAAGACAAGCGGCGGATACGCGCTCGAACTGCGGCTCAAATGGGACTGGATCAGGTGCCGCGATCGCTCCATGCATCCAGGCGTCGGCCGCGTGTTCGGCCTTGCCATCTCCGTCCATGACAATGACGGCGCCACGGGACGGCTGGGCGTCATGGAGCGCGAGGCCACGATCCAATGGTCGGCGGGAATGGCCGATGAGGTATGGCTCGTGCCCCAGCTTCTGGGCACGGTCGAGTTCGCGCCCGGCCATCAACTCAAATGCCTGAAACGCAATGCGATCGACACTACCGATGTCCGGGCGAAGACATTTCTGTCACTCGTGCGCTTCACATTCCGGAAACCATTTCCGATCGCGATCGAAAAGTGGCGCTATCATCCGGGCGACGATCCGGAGTGGGCGAAGCCTGAATACGACGACCGCGCATGGAGCATCACATACCCCCGGATCACGGATAAACAGAAACCCGAAGACGGATGGAACGGCATCGGCTGGTTCCGTGCACTGCTCGTCGTCGATTCTTCGCTGAAGGCCATGCCCCTCGGATTCGGCCTGAGCCAGACGGGCGCGGCGGAAGTGTACGTGGACGGAACACTTCTCGGCCGATACGGAACGGTCGGCACATCCGGCCGCGACGAGGTGAAATATCTGGACCGTAATCTCACGCCCCTCGTTTTCAAGGACGCAGGCATCCATCTCGTCGCGGTCCGTTATTCCAACTTCTCGACCGGATATTTCAACACGGTCAGCGTCGATGCGGGCTTCCGATGTATTGTATTCGAGAACCTTCGAATGCAGTCGGCCGAGTTGTCGGAGATGATACGGGCCGCCACTCTTTTTCAGGCGCTCTTCACGCTGCTTCCCCTGGTGATCGGGGCCGTGCATCTGTTCTTTTTCTTCTTCTATCCGCGCGGCAGAGAGAACCTGTACTTTGCGATATTCCTGTTCTGCTGGGCCTATATCGTCTTCACCGACTATCAGAGCGTCTTCGCAACGGATCTGGCGCTCCATATTATGATGGGACGGATCGTTGCGTTTGCGATCGCCGGCGGAATCGTCTTCGGCATGCTCACGGTGTACTCGGGCATGTACGAAAAGCTGCCGGTGCAATTCTACGCGCTCGCGGCTGCGGCCGCCGCGGCTGCCGCATGGAATTTCATTTCCCCGAATGTCCTGCTTGCCATGTTTTCCCTCTATTGCATCATGGGGCTCACAGCGCTCGAAGTGCTCCGCGTCTTTCTCCTGCAGTGGCGGTCCGG
>JBLMZA010000106.1:0-45792 GCA_050258555.1 Acidobacteriota bacterium
CTTCGGTGCGCGCCGCCAGTTCCGGAAAGCGCGCCGTATCGACCGTCGAGGCCAGATGCCGGAGCATGTCGGCCATCGTCCGTGCGTACGGACGCGCCTGCATGATCGATTCCTGGGCGCGGCGCATCTTGGCCGCGGCCACCATCTTCATGGCCTTGGTGATCTTCTGTGTGCTTTTCACGCCGGCGATGCGCCGCCGGATGTCGCGTAACGTTGCCATATGCCAGTATCTCTGAGAGTGTATGTTATTCGGCCGCGACGGAGGCCGGCTTGAATGTGGCCAGGAATTCCTTCGCGATCGACTGCACCTTGGAGAGCAGCTCGTCGGTCAATTCGCGTTTCATGGCCAGCTCCTCGAGCAGATCGCGGTGGCGGACATCCATCATCTCGAAGAACTCCTTCTCGAAGCGCTGGATCTCGGAGACCGGAAGCTCATCGAGATAGCCGTTCGTGCCGAGGTAGATGATGATGATCTGCTTTTCGACCGGCATCGGCTCGTACTGCCGCTGCTTCAGGAGTTCGATCAGACGGGCGCCGCGCCGCAGCTGCTGCTGCGTGGCCTTGTCGAGATCCGATCCGAATTTCGCGAACGCTTCGAGCTCGCGGTACTGCGCAAGGTCGAGACGGAGGCGTCCGGCGACTTTCTTCATGCCTTTGACCTGGGCGTTGCCGCCGACGCGCGAGACCGAGATGCCGACATCGATCGCGGGACGGATGCCCGCGTTGAAGAGGTTCGGCAAGAGATAGATCTGTCCGTCGGTGATCGAGATGACGTTGGTCGGAATGTACGCCGACACGTCCGATGCCTGCGTCTCGATAATGGGCAGGGCCGTGAGGCTTCCGCCGCCTTCGGCTTCGGAAAGCTTCGAGGCGCGCTCGAGCAGACGCGAGTGCAGATAGAACACGTCGCCGGGATACGCTTCGCGTCCGGGCGGACGGCGCAAGAGGAGCGAGACCTGCCGGTAGGCCGCGGCCTGCTTCGAGAGATCGTCGTAGACCACGAGCGCATCGCGTCCCGAATCGCGGAAGAATTCGCCGAGCGTGGCGCCCGCATACGGAGCGATGAACTGCATCGGCGCGGGATCGGACGCATTGGCCGCGATCACGGTCGTATAGTCCATCGCGCCTTCCTCTTCGAGCTTCGTTACCACCTGGGCGACGGTCGAGGCCTTCTGACCGATGGCGACATAGATGCAGTAGACCGGGCGGATGCCCTCCTTCTTCGCCTTTTCGGTGTGCGTGTATTTCTGGTTGATGATCGCATCGATCGCAATGGCGGTCTTGCCCGTCTGGCGGTCGCCGATGATGAGTTCGCGCTGGCCGCGCCCGATCGGAATCATGCCGTCCACCGCCTTGAGTCCCGTCTGCAGAGGCTGCTTGACCGGCTGGCGCTGTATGACGCCGAGCGCCTTGCGCTCGAGCGGGAGGAAGGCTTCGGTCTTGATCGTGCCGCGGCCGTCCATTGGCTGGCCGAGCGGATTGATCACGCGGCCGAGCATCGCCTCGCCGACCGGCATCGACACGACGCGCTTGGTGCGGCGCACGGTGTCGCCTTCCTTGATCTTCGTGTCGTCGCCGAAGAGCATGCAGCCCACGTTGTCCTCCTCCAGGTTCAGCACCATGCCGAATACATCGTTGGGAAACTCCACCAGCTCGCTTGCCATGACTTTCGACAAGCCGTAGACGCGCGCAATGCCGTCGCCCACCTGAAGCACGGTGCCGACATCGTACACATCGATCTCTTTTTCGAATCCCGCAAGCTGCTTGCGGAGGATTGCAGTGATCTCATCGGGTCTTACGTCTGCCATTGTGTCTTCCTTTGATAGAATCGATTCAGGAATGTTGTATCATTAATTTTTCAATCCGCCTTCGGAGAGCGCCGTCTTCAGAAGTTCAAGCCGGCGCCGGATCGAACCATCGAGCACCGTGTCGCCCACGCGGGCGATGAATCCGCCCTTGATCGAGGCATCGATGCTGAATGTGACGGCGACCTTTTTGCCGGTGTAGCCTTCGAGGTGCATCTCGAGCTCCTTCTTCTGCTTCGGCGAGAACTCCACCGGCGTCGAGACCGAGACGCGCACCAGGCCCATGCTGTCGTCGCGGAGCTCGAAGTACTGGGCGAGGATCTGGGGCAGGAACTCGGCCCTGCCCTTTTCGATGATTTCCAGAAGATAGTCGCGCACCGTCTCTCCGATCTTCTGTGCGAAGATTTCGGCGAACGCCGCCTTCTTCTTGTCCACGCTGATGACCGGACTCTCAAGAAACACGCGCAGCTCGCGCGAGCCTTCGATGGCGTTCTTGACCGTCATCAGCTCGGCGGCCACGGCTTCGGGCTTCTTCTGCTCCAGAGTCAGCTGCATCAGCGCGCCGGCATAACGATGTGCGATACGATAAGTGCTCATGTGATTATGACATGCTCAAGGGGAAAAAAAATGCTCTGCCGCTTTAATTATTGGGAAGCTGCTGAAGGACCTTGTCGATCATCTTTTTCTGCTTCGACTGGTCGAGCGTCTCGTCCAGGATCTTCTCGGCGGCCGAGACGGCCATCTCGGCGATTTCGTTTTTCATTTCAACAAGCGCCGTTTCCTTCTCGCGCTGGATTTCTTCCTTGGCGCGGTCCATTTCAGTTCTGGCATGCTCCTGGGCCTTGGCGATAATCTCGTTTTTCATCTGCTCGGCCAGTTCGCGTCCCTGCCTGAGGATGCGCGATGTTTCCTCGTTGGCTTCGGCAAGCCGCTTCGTGTTCTCGGCCAGCACGCGCTCCGATTCCTTGCGGGCCTCCTCGGCCTTATGCAGCGCATCGGCGATCGAATGCTCGCGCTCCTGCAGCGCCCCGATCAGCGGTTTCCATGCAACTTTCCCCAGCACAATCACCAGCAGGATGAATGTGACGGTCGTCCAAATGATCAGTCCCGGATTGATGTCTAACATAACCGATGCCTCGTTTTGATATATGTGTCACAATTGAAAAAGGAAATCGCGCGGCGCGTACGGCGCGCAAGGCGGGACAAAAGAGGTGCCGCCCTGCGCGCGCATCACACATGCGATCGGAACAATCTCCGCACTTCATGCTTACGTGCGTGCTCCCGGCGCGTTATTTCACGGCGAGGATAATGCAAATCACCAATGCAAAGAACGTCGCGCCTTCGATTAATGCAGCGGCGATCAGCATCGAGGTACGGACCTGGCCGGCGACTTCAGGCTGGCGTCCGCTGGCTTCCATGGCGGCAGCGGCCAGTTTGCCGATTCCGAGACCTGCACCGATGACCGTTAACGCGGCGCCTAAACCGGCGGCTAAATAACCAAAGGCAGTGGGTTCCATTGTGTTTCTCCTACGATAGATAGAGTATGTTGAGATGTGAAGTTGATGTAATGCTGTGACGTTATTGAATGTGTGTTCCGCTTCAATGTCCCGCCTGCTGATCGGCATGCTGAGCATGCTCGACGACCATGCCCAGCCCCATGAAGAGGCTCGTGAGCATCGTGAAGATATAGGCCTGCAGGAAGGCCACAAAGAGTTCCAGAAAATTGATCGCCAGGACGAAGCCCACGCTCACCGGCGCCACCCAGACCGTCTTGAAGAGGAAGATCAGTCCGATGAGCGCGACAATCACGCTGTGTCCGCCGCTCATGTTGGCAAAGAGACGGATGCAGAGCGCAAACGGCTTGGTGAAGAGCCCGAGGATCTCGATCGGGATCATGATCGGCCAGAGCGCCCAATGCACGCCGCCGGTGAGATGCGCAAGATAGTGGCCGAGTCCCTGCGCCCGGATCGCCGCCACCTGTATCATGACGAAGGCGACCAGTGCCAGGCCCGCCGTCACGCTCACATTGCCCGTGGCCGAGGCTCCGTAGGGAACGAGGCCGAACAGGTTCATGATCAGGATGAAGAAGAATGTGGTGAGCAGGTACGGAAGGTACTTCACGCCGTCTTTGCCCATGTTGGGCACGGCGATCTCATCGCGTACAAAGACAATGAAGATTTCAATAAGGTTCCCGAATCCCCGCGGCACGGTGCGCCTGCGGTTCTGCCGGGCGGCATAGGCCAGCGCCCCCACCAGGAGGAAGGCCGAAAGCAGAAGGAAGACCACGTGCTTGGTGATGGAAACATCGATGCCGAAGAGCTCCAGATGCGGCAGTTCGACGGCGCCCAGGAAGGGAAGATCCAGCTCACGCGCATCCTGCGTATGATGCAGCAATTGTGTGAAGAGGTTGCCTTCGTGAGCGCCCGAGGCGTGATGCGCCGCCGTGTCGGCGCCGGCTGCCAGCGTATCGGCGGCCGTGTGGAGCAGTTCGGACCCAGTATGCGATGCCTGAATCATTCAGATCGATCCTTCAATAGAATTGTCCGCACAGCACTCCCCCGCATTTTCTTTCGGCATCTCGATGCATCTCATGCGCAGGGGGAAAAGAGAGGATTACCGGACGGACTCCGTTCTCAAATCCATTTTTTTCTGCAGGAACAAAATCTCGAGCGTCAGATTGACGACATAAAAGAACATCAGCGAAATGATGAGCGCCGCCACATGCAGATGCAGCAGCGTGATCATCGCCACGAGCGCGCCGGCCGAGAGCAGCATGCGCACGCCCATTCCGCCCAGCACCGCCTTCATGAAGACGGTGAACGATTTATCAAACGCATATTCGATCGCAAAAAATCCCGCGACCGCATTGAGATAACTCAGCGCGGCGCCCGCCATGCAGGCCGTCACGATCTCCGGCGTGCCGTATACGGCCATCGGAAAGGCCGCGCACACGGCGATCACGGCGGCCGAGACGCCGATGTGCTTCAGAAACGACATGTCAACTTTTTTTGCCTGCGTCTTCATCATCCTTCCGCGTCAGCGCCGTCACCGTCCGTATGAATTGTATGAGTCCGCCGGCGCACCCGAGAAACAGCGCCGCAATCATCAGCCAGGGCGATGTGGAAAACCTGTCGTCAAGCCAGCGCCCGATGAAAAACAGCACGACGATCGTCAAGGCCAGCTGTATGCCGAGCGTCAGATAGGGCGCGGCCGCGCGGAGCGCCGAGCGCTCCTGTTCGCCGCCGGGCCCTTGTGTCTTGTCGGCGCTCACGAGCGGTGGTTTTGCTGCTGCAATGAGGGCTGCTGCCCTCCCGGCTGCCACACCGATGCCTGGCCCGTGCCGCTTTTCATGCCGGGCTTGTCGGTCATGGCCACATGCCCGTCGAAGACGGCGCCTTCGTCGATCACCAGGCGCTGTGCGCGGATGTCGCCGTGCACGACGGACTTCGCTTCGAGCACGAGCTTTTCCACCGACGACACATTCCCTGTAACGCGTCCGCCCACAATAACGTTCTTGCCGGAGAGTCCGCCTTCCACTTCGCCGCCGGCTCCGATGGCCAGATTTTCCGTCGAATGGACCTCGCCGCGCACTTTGCCGTCGATGCGGATATTGCCCTTGGTGCGGATATTGCCTTCCACCACCGTGCCGGGGCCGATCAGATTGAGTTCCTTGCTTGCCGATTTATCAGACATACAGTTGGGTTCCTCGTTATTTCTCGCTTGCGATCAGATACTCGTTCGGATCCTGCGGCTGTCCATCCTTCCAGATCTCGAAATGAAGATGCGGGCCGGAGCTCGTCGTGCCCGAATCCCCTAACAGCGCAATCGGCGTGCCGCGCCGGACAAATTCGCCCTGCTGCTTCAGGAGCGCCTGGTTGTGCTGGTAGACGGTCACATAGCCGCTGCCGTGCGAGAGGATGATGATGTTGCCGTCCTCCTGCGTCCAGTTGGAAAAGATCACATAGCCGTCGGCCGCCGCCGTGATGACGGTGCCGCGCTTGCCCGCATAATCGACGCCGAAATGCAGCTTGTCGTTCTGAAACGTGCGTGTGATGTAGCCGGCCACGGGCGCCGAAATGGGAAATGAGGCGCGGAATGAGCGGCTTGTTGCGGCAGGCATCGGCATGACATCGGTTGCCTCGCCTTCCTGAACGCGGCCGGAAGCCGCGCGATGTGCATCGCCGCCTGCGGCAGAGGCGCGCTTGGACGTCTGTGCGCCCGACGGCTCCATCATCGCTCCCTGGGAGGCGGCCGGTGACGAGGCCTGCGGCGCATGATCGGATGAGGCGGCCAGATGCTCCGAGAGCGCATCCATCAGGCTGTCGGTGTCGGTGGCATCGCCCAGGGCAACGCGCAGCTTTCTGTTATAGTCGCGCATCACCAGCATCTCTTCCGAGAGCCTGACGACACGGTGCTGAAGCGAGACGAGTTCCGATCCGTAGCGGTGGGCAAGTTCCGCATCGGAAACGGGGATCACCCGTCCGAGCGGCGTGAAGACCACCAGTGCGACACTCACCAGCCCAATCAGCACGCACACACCGGCCGCGCCGGCAATGAGATGCCAGCGGACTGCGCTGAAGGAAAAGCCCTTGGCTGCGTCGTCTTCGGGAACGACGACGATCTGCAGCGTATTCTTTTTCGATGAATGATGATGCCTGTGACCCGCCATACCCGCCGCTTCACTGAATAATTCTTGCGCTTCCTATGGAAATAAAAACAAATATAGAACAATCGCAATTTAAAATCAAACAGATCCGCCCCATGCACACGGTCCGTTGGCTTCGGTTTTTCAGAAGGAGTGGGATGCGATCCGGCGCTCGATCACATCGCGCATTTCGCGCTTGTAGCGTTCGCGCGAGAAGGCCAAGGCATGCCCGCGGATCGCTTCGGGCTCCATCGTCATGGCATCGAGCCGCGCGAGGGCATCGGCGAGCGCTTCATCCGTCTGCTCGTGAAAGAACGTGCCTGTCTGACCCTCCACCACCGTTTCCAGCGCGCCGCCTTTTGCGTAGGCGACCACGGGACGGCCCGAGGCCATCGCCTCGAGCGGCACGATGCCGAAATCCTCTTCTCCCGGAAAGATGAGCGCGCGGCATCCGGCATAGAGTCCCTTCAGTTCCTCATCGCTTCTCCATCCGAGCAATTCCACGGTGCTTCCGGCCATCGCCTTGAGCTTTTCTTCCTCGGGGCCCTTGCCGACGATCACCAGGCGCCGGCCCAGCTCGTTGAAGACGCGCACGGCGAGATCCACTTTTTTATACGGCACCAGGGCGCTGACGATCAGGTAGTAGGAGCCGGCATCGGGCGCGAGCGCAAAATGCGCCGTATCGACCGGGGGGAAGATCACCTCGGCATCGCGCCCGTAATGCACCTGAATGCGGCGGCGGACATTTTCCGAGTTGGCGATATAATGGTGCACGCGCGAGGCGGTCCGGACATCCCATGCCTGCAGGTACGGGCGCACGAGCGCCATGGCCGTGCGCGTGAGCAGGCCGGCTTTGCCGGGACCGAAATATTCGTCGTACATCTCCCACACATACCGCATGGGCGTATGGCAATAGCAGACGTGGAGTCCGCCCGGACGCACACGCGCTCCCTTTGCCACGCAGTGGCTTGTCGACACGACCACATCGTAGTCGGACAGGTCGAGCGATGCGATGGCTGCCGGAAACAGCGGCAGATAGGAGCGGTAGTTCCGCGCGACGCGGGGAAGATGCTGTATGAACGATGTATGGATCGGATGCGATGCGATCCGGTCGGACATGGTGCCTTCGATGGAAAGCAGCGTGTAGATGGGCGCATCGGGATAGAGCTCGCACAGCACCTCGAGGCATTTCTCGCCTCCGCGCATCCCGGTGAGCCAGTCGTGAACCAAAGCAATCCGTGGTGTCTTCATTATGCGTGCAATATACGAAGAATGCGCGCGCGGTTCAAACGCTTGCATCCCTCTTCGATGCTCTTTATATTAGTGTACTTCCATATATTTTTTGAGTGTACACACATTTGGTTATGCCGTCATACGATCTTCCACGCTACCGGTCATGGTTCCCGGTCCTTGAAACCGAAAAAATCTGGCTCAATCACGCCTCCATCAGTCCCCTCTCCGTGCGTGTGCGCGCCGCGGTCGACAGTTACATGGAAAACCGCATGACCGGCGACATCGATGTGTACCTTGCGGCGCAGAAGTCCGTGGCGGCCGCGAAACGGAATCTGGCGCGCATGATCAATGCGAGCCCCGAGCGGATCGGATTCACCGCCAATACGAGCGAGGGCGTGAACATTCTCGCCTCCGGACTCGACTGGAAAAGCGGCGACCGGATCATCCTGAATGATGCGGAATTTCCGACCAATGTCGTTCCCTTCCTCAACTGCCGCAGGCACGGCGTCGAGATCGATTTCGTGTCCACATCGAACGGCCGCGTGTGCCTGGAGGAGATCGAGCAGCTCATCACGCCGCGCACGAGGCTTCTGTCGATCAGCTTCGTGCAGTTTTTGAGCGGCGCCAAAGCCGATTTGAAGGCGATCGGGGCGCTCTGCCGCAGGCACGGCATCATCTTCTGCGTCGACTCCATTCAGGGACTCGGCGCCGCGCGTCTCGACGCACAGGAATGCGGCATCGACTTCCTGGCCAACGGCGCCAACAAATGGCTCATGGCCATGATGGGGCTCGGCTTCGTCTATGTGACCGAAGAGCTGCAGTCACGCCTGGCGCAGTCGCATATCGGATGGACGAGCAACAGGAATTTCTTCGGAGATTTTTTCAACTACCGGATCGATCCCGACGAGACGGCGCGGCGCTACGAGAACGGCACGCAGAACTATTGCGGCATCGCCGCGCTCGAAGCATCGACATCGACGCTGCTCGAAGTGGGCATCGACAGAATTGAAGCGCATCTGGCCGTGCTCACCGAGCGGATCATCGGCATCGTGGATGAGCTGGGATACGAAACGATCACGCCGCGCGAGCCCCGGAACCGGGCAGGCATCGTGTCCTTCATGTGTCCGGAAGCCGAACGGGCCTTCGCGCTGCTGAACGAACACGGCGTCATGGTCTCGATGCGCGAAGGGATGCTGCGCGCGGCGCCGCACTTCTACAATTCGACAGAGGATATCGATATGCTCGGCGAGGTACTTGCCCGGCACAAACGCACACGGTCATCGTCATGATCTCTCTGCTTGCCATCATATTGACCGTGCTGGCATTTCTGATCGCCGCGACGGCGTTCGTCTCGGTGATCGGCCCCGTCATGGTGCTCAATCCGCGCCGACGCGGCGCCCAGTACTATGCCTGTCAGCACCTGCCGGTGAAGCCGTCGGATGTCGGCCTGGAAAGCGAAGCGATGCTGCTCACGACCGATGAAGGCTACAGGCTCTACGGATGGTTCATACGCGCCGAGGGGGAAGCGAAGGGCACGATCCTCTATCTGCACGGCGTGGGCGACAATAAGATGAGCGGGCTCATGCTGGCAAAGCTTTTTCACGACCACCGGTTCAACGTGGTGATGTACGATTCTCGCGCGCACGGCGAAAGCGAAGGAAGGCACTGCACATTCGGCTATTATGAAAAGTATGACGTGCAGAAGGCCGTCGACTGGATCAGGAACCGGGAAGAAGCCGAAGGCATGGCGCCGAAAAAGATCGGCGTCTTCGGCACCTCGATGGGAGCGGCCGTCGCGGTGCAGGCGGCAAGCATCGAGCCGCGGCTCAGCGCGGTGGTCGCCGAAGGCTGCTTCACGAACCTGCGCACGATCACGGTCGATTATCAGAAGCGGCTCCTGAGGCTTCCCTGGCATTTTCTGCGCAACGTCGCCATGAAGCGCGCCGAGGGCATCGCCAAATTCAGCCATCATGCCGTCTCGCCCCTCAAGGCGGTGCCGATGGTCCATGCGCCCATTCTCTTCATACACGGAACGGCCGATGCCCGCATCAAGCACGAATACAGCGAAACGCTCTTTGCGGCGGCCAATGAACCCAAGGAGCTTTTCCTCGTCGAAGAGGCCAACCATACCGACGTGCATCAGATCGGCAAGAGCCGGTATGAAGAGCGCATCATCGGCTTTTTCGAGCGCACGCTCGCCCCTTCCGATTCAACGCCCTCACTGCTCGGCTGAGCGCTTCAACCGCAATTTCGCCACGCACTCGATGTGGTAGGTGTGCGGGAACATGTCGACCGGCTGCACTTTTTCAATTTCATATCCGAACGGAGCAAGCATCGCAACGTCGCGCGCCAGCGTGGCCGGATTGCAGCTCACGTAGACGACGCGCGCAATCTGCATGCGCCCGAGCTCTTCGACCGCTTTCGGGTGCATGCCCGAACGCGGCGGATCGATGATCAGGACATCCGGATCGGCATAGCGGCGCTTCCACTCGACATCCTTCGTCAGCAGGTCCTTCAGGTCGCCTGCCAGGAACTCGCAATTGGTGACGCCGTTATATTCCGCATTCTTCTTCGCATTGGCGATCGAGCTTTCCACGAGTTCGATGCCAACAACCTGCCGCACCGCATCCGAAATATAGAGCGAGATCGACCCCGCCCCGCAATAGAGATCATAGACCAGATCGGTCGGCTTCAGCTCTCCGTACTCTTTTGCCACGTCATAGAGCCGGGCGGCCTGGCGGCTGTTCGTCTGGAAGAAGGAGTTGGCCGAAATTTCAAACCGGTGGCGCCCGAGCTCCTCGCGGATCTTTCCGTCGCCGCGGTAGATTTTTTCCGTTTCACCGACGGCCACCTGCGATCGCCGTGCGGTGATATTGTTGACGATCGTCGTGATGGCCGGAAATTTTCCGGTGAGCACCGTTGAGAGCTCTTCCATGACATCGGGCCGGTCATCGAATGTGACGACATTGACCATCACATCCGCGGTACGCTTGCCTTCGCGGATCACGAGATTGCGGAAATATCCCGTCTGCGTCTCTGCCGAATACGCGGGGATGCGGCGCGCAAGCGCGAACGCCTTGACTTCGCGAAGGATGTCGACGGAGAGCACGGACTGGAGATGGCATTCCTCGATATCGATGATCTTGTCGTAGCGCTGCGGCGCATGAAAGCCGAGCACGAAATCCTCTTCCGGCTTGAGTGCGCGCGAAGCCTCGGACCCGCTTCCGTTTGCCGCTTCGATCGCCTGACGCTCTTCCTCCTTCAGCCGTATATTCTCCTCATGCGTGATCCAGCGCTCTGTGCCGAACGAGAACTCGAGCTTGTTGCGGTAAAAATATTCCTCCTCCGAGCCGAGCGTGGGAAGCACGCACACGTCCTTGAAGCCTCCGATGCGCTCGATGGCGTCGACGACATGCTGGCGCTTGAATTCGAGCTGGGAGGCGTATGTCACATGCTGCCATTTGCATCCGCCGCAGACGCCGAAATGTCTGCAGCGCGGCGCGGTGCGGTCCGGCGAAGGCCGGAGGATCTCGAAGGCCTTCGCCTCGATGTGCTTCTTTTTCGTCTTGTAGACGCGCGCCTTCACGCGGTCTCCGGCCACGGCGCCTTCAACGAAGACGACGATGCCCTGATACCGGGCGATGCTTGTTCCCTCGAATCCCGACGATTCGATCTCCAGCTCCAAAGTCTCCCCGCGCGCGGGAAGCGTGACAGATTCCATTGGTGTTGATTCCTTGAAAGAAAGAAAAGGTACAGCAAGGGGCGAAGCAGCGCTTCGCCCCACATGACAATTAAATGTTCTTTGCAGCCCACGATGATTAAACGGCCGGAATGGTCGCGGCGATTTTTTCGATCTCGCCCGAGAGCGCTTCCCATTCCTGATAGAGCGCATCGAGCGACTGCTGGAGCGTCCGGTATTCGGTGCTGATCGTCTTGGCGCGCTCCCCCTGCTGGTAGAAGTCCGCATGCGCCATGATCGCCTCGAGCTCCTTCTTGCGGCGCTCGCCGTCCTCGATTTTTTTCTCGACCGCTTCAACCTTTTTCTTCAAGGGCTTGGTGAGCTGATAGACCTGCTGGCGGCGTTCGGCTTCGAGCCGCTTGCGCTCCTTTTCCGAGAGCGCGGGCGCCGCGGCGGCCGCGGTTTGCATGCGGGGTTTCTTTGCCGCTCCCTCCGGCAAATCCTCCTGCGCCTCCTTCCTCTTTTTCTCGAGGTAGTCCGAGACGTTCCCGAGATAGACGGAGACGCCGTCCTTGCGGACTTCGAGCACCTTGTTGACGATCGGATCGAGGAACGAGCGGTCGTGCGACACGATGAGGAACGTTCCCGAATAATCGATGAGCGCATCCTGAAGGACTTTTTTCGAGCGCATATCGAGATGGTTCGTCGGTTCGTCCATGATGAGGAAATTCACCGGCTGCAGGAGCATCTTGGCAAGCGCCAGGCGGCTTTTTTCTCCGCCCGAGAGCACCTTCACTTTCTTGAAGACGTCGTCGCCGTGGAAGAGGAAGGCGCCGAGGATCGTGCGGAGCTTCGTGCGGATGTCGCCCGTGGCCACGTCGTCGACGATCTGGAGCGCTTCCTTGTTCAAATCGAGTTCGTCGGCCTGGTGCTGCGCGAAGTACGACATCTGCACATTGTAGCCGAGCGTGCGCGTGCCGCCGTCGAAGGGCTCGACGCCTGCGGCGATCTTCGCCAGCGTCGATTTGCCGGCGCCGTTGACGCCCACGACCGCCACGCGGTCTCCGCGCTCGATCGCATAGTCGATGCCGCTGAAGACGGTGAGCGCTCCGTAGCGCTTTTCCAAGTTTTTGAGTTCGAGCACGATGCGTCCGGGCTGCGGCGCTTCGGGAAATGTGAAGCGGATCTCTTCCTCCTCATCCTCGACTTCGATGAGTTCGACTTTTTCCATCTGCTTGATGCGGCTCTGCACCTGGCGGGCCTTCGTGGCCTTGTAGCGGAAGCGTTCGATGAACGCCTCGGTCTGCTTCAACTGCTGCTGCTGATTCTTCTGCGCGTTGACAAGCAGCTCTTTGCGCAGCGCATATTCCTTTTCATAGAATGAATAATTGCCCGCATACTCCTCGAGCCTTCCGGCGCGCAGCGCGAACGTCTTCGTGGTGAGTCCGTCCAAAAACGCGCGGTCGTGCGAGACGATCATGACGCCGCCGTTGTAGGTGCGCAGGTAGCCTTCCAGCCACTGCAGCGAATCAAGATCGAGGTGGTTCGTCGGCTCATCGAGCAACAGCAGCGAGGGTTCTGTCAGCAGCAGCTTGGCCAGCGCGATGCGCATCTGCCATCCGCCGCTGAACTCCTTCGTGTCGCGCTCGAAATCCGCCACGGAAAATCCGAGGCCCATCAGGACGCGCTCGATCTTCGATTTCATGCGGAAGGCATCCAGATCCTCGAGCTTGTGCTGCAGTTCCCCGAAGAGGTCGAGCGTGTCGGCGTATTCGTCCGATGCCGGATCGAGTTCACCCAGCCTCAAGCGGGCCTCTTCCATTTCGGCTTCGATTTCGAGCACGTTTTCAAACGCGGTTTCGGCCTCCTTATAGAGCGATTTGCCGGCGGCCGACATGCCGTCCTGCGGCAGATAGCCGACGGTGACGTATTTCGCCTTGTTCACCGAGCCCGCATCGGCCTGGCCGATGCCGGTGATGATCTTCAGGAGCGTCGATTTGCCGGCGCCGTTGGAGCCCACAAGCCCGATGCGGTCGTGCGCGCCGACGGTGCACGAGACGCCGTCGAAGAGCGGGCGTTCACCGAAAAACAGTTCGATATTGTTGAGTGACAGCATACGGAAGAATAAAAAGAAAGATGAAACAAAACAGGGCGAAATAGCATTTCGCCCTACACGCTTAACTCGAACGAGCACGGATGGAAAGGGGCGAAGCAGTGCTTCGCCCCACATTGCGCTTCGCCTTATACGAGCTGCGAGGGCAGGCGCGGCGACGAGATGAGCTCGGCAAATTCATGCCAGCGCTTCTGCGTGTCGTTTCCGGCGTTGCGCGTCTGTTCGATGTACGTCTTGACCATATCCTGGCCGACGTTGTAATTGATCACATAGCTTCGGTACTTGTCGAAGAAGCGGATGCGCTGCTCGGCGCGCTCCTTCGACATGAGCGCATACTGCACGAGCCAGTCGACGGCCTCGGCCTTCGTCATCGCGCCGTCCAGGTAGCCGCGCGCGGCTTCGTTGCCCGCATAGGAGAGCTTCGAGAAGACCTCATGGATCTTGTAGTAGCGCGCCGCCTCCCGGTCCTGGTGCAGCTTCGCCAGGCGGAAAAGGATGTCGCGCTCGAAATCGATCCGCTCCTCCTTCGAAAAAGCCACTTCGATGCCGTAGTTGGCCGTGCCTTCGGCGATGAGCGACTGCGGGGAGAAGAGCGCATAGACGGAGAATTCCACCCACCCGTTTTCCTTCAGCAATGCATGCTCCAGAAGCGAATTGTAGACATGGTGCCCCGGATAGCCTTCATGCGCCGCCAGATCGACCGCGCGGTCGATGTAGATCGGCAGATCGGTGTTGACCTGGATGAGGCTGCGGCAGTCGCCCTTGAACCAGTTGTATCCGCTCCAGGCCTTGTTGTTCACGTATTCGACCGTGAACGACTCCTGCTCGGGCAGACGGATATGCTTTTTGGTACGGCTGCGGCACTCGCCGATGGCCGTGCCGAAGACGACATCGAGATCATCCTTCTGTATGATGAAATGATTCTTGAAGGCGATATAGCGGTCCGAGATCGAGCCCGATCCTGGCAGAAGGCCGTCGAGTTCATTCAGGATCGCCTGGAAATGCTCTTCCGGAAACTTCGGCGCCACGACGTCGTAGAGCGCCTGCGACTCCTCATCGAACGACATCCGCTCGCCCTTGAGCAGCGCGACGCGCGCCGAGAGCGATGCAAGCTGGCGCTCCAGATACTTGTAGCGCAGCGCGAGCTTCTCGTCGTACGGCATCTTGATCGCCGCCAGACTCTCGCGCGTCTTCAGCGCGGCGCGCTCGATCTGCTCGAGCGACTTCTTCTCGCGCACGGCGTCCTTCTTCCACCCTTCGGGACCGTGGTAAGCGTCCACATAGTCTTCGTCGTGCTGACCGACGGCCAGCACCAGCTTCACATATTCTTCCGCGATTGTGTTCATATTATTCTTCTTCTTCGAATGGTTGAGCCGACAGCGTCAGCTTTGGATATTTTTCCGAAAAATAATTTAACGCCCAATCATTGGTAAATAAAATCACCGTGCGCCCTTCCATATCTTCGGCCAGCACGCAGTTGCTCGGAAGCAACAGCGTCGAAAGCTCCGCCGGGTCGAACGAAGGATCGATCCAGCGCAGATGCTTCCAGTCCGTTGGCTCAAGCCGCGCCGCCGCGCCGTATTCACTTTCCAGGCGGAAGGCGACGACTTCAAACTGCAGCGGACCCACGGCCGCGAGCACCGGCGCATTGGTTCCCGCGTTTTTCAATTGGAAGGACTGCACGACGCCTTCCTGCAGGAGCTGATCGAGCCCGTCCCTGAGCCTCTTATAGTTCGACGGGTTCGGATTATGCAGCCGCGTGAAGCATTCGGGAGGAAAGCGCGGGATCTCGTTGAAGACGATCGATGGATCCTCGCTCAATGTATCGCCGATGCCGAACTCGTCGTGCCCCACAAGCCCGATGATGTCGCCGGGCAGTCCCTCGTCGACCGTCTCGCGCGACTGGCCGAAGAGCTTAGCGGCATTCGACAGGCGGATCTTCTTTCCAGTGCGCGAATGGATCGCGGGCATATCGCGCGTGAATTTCCCGGAGCAGATCCGCAGGAATGCGATGCGGTCGCGGTGGCGCGGATCCATATTCGCCTGGATCTTGAAGATGAAACCGGAGAACGCCTCATGCTCGGGAGCGATCGTGCCGGCGGCGCTTATGCGCGGCTGGGGACCGGTCGAGAGCTCGAGATAGCGGTCCAGAAGCAGCTGCACGCCGAAATTATTTTTTGCCGATCCGAAGAAGACGGGCGTCTGCCTGCCCGCCAGGATCGCCTCGGCGTCGAATTCTTCTCCCGCGCCGTCGAGCATGGCGATCTCATCGCGCACGGTCTTCAGCACCGCCGGATCGATTTCGCTCATGATGAAGGGATCATCGAGTCCGCCGACCGAAACCGGAGCGCGGTACATGCCGCCCACGGTGCGTTCAAAGACATGCATCTCCTGCTTCCGGCGATCCAGGACCCCGCGGAATCTCGTGCCCGTTCCCACAGGCCAGTTCATCGGATAGGCCGGGATCTTCAGGATGCTTTCCAGTTCATCGATCAATTCCAGAGGATCTTTAGTTTCATGATCGCATTTGTTCATGAACGTGAAGATCGGCACGCCGCGCTTGCGGCACACATCGAAGAGCTTGCGCGTCTGCGCTTCGATGCCCTTGGCCGCATCGATCACCATCACGACCGAATCGACAGCCGTGAGCACGCGGTATGTGTCCTCCGAAAAATCCTGATGCCCCGGCGTATCCAGGAGGTTGATGCGGTAGCCGTTGTAATCGAACTGCAGCACGGTCGAGCTGATGGAGATGCCGCGCTTGCGCTCGAGCTCCATCCAGTCCGATGTCGACTGGCGCTGGTTCTTGCGCGCGGTGACCGACCCGGCCAATTGGACCGCGCCGCCATAGAGCAGAAATTTTTCCGTCAGTGTTGTCTTGCCGGCGTCGGGGTGCGAGATGATCGCAAATGTCCGGCGCGTCTGTATCTCATTCATTCGTTCTCTCAAGAAAAAAAAAGTATTCAGTCTATAATATACGAAATCCGGGGCGGATAAAAAAATGCCCCGAGGCCGAAATGCGGCCGGCGGGGGGCGTCGTTTCCTTGATCGGTTTTAAAACAGAAGCGTCCGCCGCACTGGTTCGATCCCGTGTGCGGCGGACGCTTTAAAAAGCGTCAAAAAGGGCGGTTTTTCGCGGTTATTTCTGCACCGGCGACTTCACCGTATCCTGCGGAGCGATCACCGGCTGCTCGGCGGGACCCTTTTTCACTTCCAGCAATTCGACATCGAAGATCAGCACGGAGTTCGGTCCGATCATCTGTCCCGCGCCGCGTTCGCCGTAGGCGAGTTCGGAGGGAATGAAGAGCTGATATTTCGAACCGACTTTCATGAGCTGCAGCGCTTCGGTCCATCCCTTGATCACGCCCGAGACCGGGAATGTGACCGGTTCGCCGCGGCCGTAGGATTCGTCGAACACCTTGCCGTCGACGGTCGATCCGCGGTAGTGCGTCACGACCGTATCGCCGGCCGTGGGCTGTGCGCCCGTGCCTTCGCGGAGCATCTTGTACTGCAGACCGCTTGCCGTCACCTTCACCGAATCCTTCTTGGCGTTCTCGGCCAAAAACTTCTGGCCTTCCTTCAGATTCTTATCGGCAAGTTCCTTCATCGCCGTCTGCTGCTTTTCCATGAGCGACTGCTGGAAGGCCATCATGGCGCTGGTCATTTCGGAATCGGGCAGTGCGGCCTTCGTGCCGGAGATCGCTTCCTTGATGCCGCGCACGAACGCGTCGATCGAGAAGTCGAGTCCCTGTTTCTTGATGTCTGATCCGATTTTCGATCCGAGATCGTAGCCGACCACGTAGCTCACTTTATCTTTCTGCGTCTTGAGTCCGGTTGAGGGGGCTGACGATTTTGCCGCCTTCTTCTGCGCCGGCACTGCTGCGGCGATCAGCAGAACGCTGAGGATCGTCATGAGGATGCGTTTCATTGATACTCCTTATGGGTGAAATGATAGTGGAAAAAAATACAGGCAGACACTCATTCTGCAAAGATACGGAATAATTGCGAAACATGCTTTCCCTTTTTTACTTCAGAAAGAGGAGCACGACGCCGCCCACGGCGACGAAGGCGCCGGCGATCGATTTCCAGGAGAGCTTTTCCTTGTAAAAAATTCTGAGCAAGGGGAGCATGACAATCGGCACCATGGCCATGATCGTGGCCGCCACGCCGACCTGCGTATGCGCCACGGCGATGAGGCTGAATGTGATGCCGAGAAACGGTCCGACCACGGCGCCGCCTGCCGTGAGCCAGAGCGCGCGCGGCTCGGCGCGGAATGTGGCGACCGGATTCTTCATCGTCTTCGAGACTGCGGCGATCGGAATGAGGATCGCCCATGCGGCCGCGATGCGGATGAGAGTGGCGACGAGTCCGTTGACATCGCCTCCGGAACGGAATGCGAGCTTCGCAAAAACGAGTCCCGCTCCCTGCCCTGCCGCTCCGAAGAATGCATAGAGCAGTCCCATCGATGAGAGCTTCTTCGGAGCTTGAGCACTTTCCTCGGGCGATCGCTCGAAGACCACCCAGGCGATGCCCGCAAGCGTGACGGCGATGCCGATGATGCCGAGCGCGGGCATCGCTTCGCCGAGCACAATGTAGGCAAGCAGCGCGGCGATGGCCGGAGAGAGGGCCATGATGAGCATCGTGATCCGGGCGCCGATATGCTGAAAGCCCTTGAACATGAACGAATCGCCGAAGACGAGCCCCAAAAATCCCGAAATACTCAGATAGAAATACTGCAAGGGCGTAAGCGAAACCGAATATTGCATCACAAGCACGGAAAGCACGAGAAAGATGAGCGCAAATGTGAGGCGCGTGATATTTACCGTCACCGTGCCGACACGGGCGATGGCCGCCGAGAAAAACAGCGGGGACATCGACCAAAAGCACGCCGTAATGAGCGCGCAGAGTTCACCGAAAAAAGGCATGGGTCGTATCAGAGTCCGTATTTTTTGAGGATCGGCTCCAGTTCCGTGCGCCAGGGTTCGTAGCCTGCCGCCGTGAGATGGATGCCGTCGAATGTGCACTCGTCGCGCAATTGGTTATTGGGCGCGATGTGCTTGTTAATGTCAAGGAAATCCAGATGCTGCTCGTCGGCGAATGCCTTCAGGAGACCGTTCAACTTCGCCACAAGCGGATTGATCTCGTCGGCCGTCTTGAACTTCGCATTCACAAAGAGCGTCGACTGGATCACGGGAATGATCTCGTGCTCCCGAAGTCCCGCGACGATCTTCTTATAATTCGAAACGATCGTATCGAGAGGGATGCGCGCATAGAGATCGTTGATGCCGGCCATGATGCAGCAGAGCTTCGGCTTGAGCGAATAGACCAGATTCATGCGGTTGAGCATGCCGTAGGTGTTGTCTCCGCCGATGCCTCGGTTGGCGATCGTCGTGCGGCCCATGAGCTCCGCCCAGTTGACGCCGTATGTGATCGAGTTGCCGAGCATGACGATCGAGGCGCGCTGCATGGAATAGAGCCGGTGCAGACCCATCTGCACCTGATAAGCGCGGTTGGCGCGATAGAGCGTGTCGTAGCCTTGAGAGAGCGCATCGGCTGAGCATGCGAGCACAAGGAGGCCTGCGATAAGCAAACGTTTCATGATCGTGTTCCTTCCACAGTGGTTGAATGGAGATCGAGCCGGCGCGTCACGAAGTGATAGATGAGCAGCGCGGCGGCTGCGGTGAATCCGATTGCGGCGAAATAATACCAGATGTAATAGGCATGATCGTAGGCGTGCAGTGCGGCTTCGGCCGAAAGCGTCGAAGGATCGGGCGCGTAGGCCGTCAGCAGATAGCCCGAGATGCCGAAGCCGAGTATGGCCGCGAAGAATGAATGCAGATGGCTGAATCCCATATAGAGGCCCTCTTCCCCTTTGGGCGCCTGGAGCGAGAAGAATTCCAGATAGCGCGGCGAGATGAAGCACTCGGCCAGGCCCTGGAAGGCGATGCCGACCACCATCATGATCGTGATGGGATGCGCCGAAAAAAGTCCGAAGACGGAGACAGACGGCCCGGCAAATTCCATCAGAAGCGGACTCGATGCCATGCAGAGCGCCGAGATGGGCATGAGGAACATTCCGACGGTCATCGATGTGATCGCCTTCACACGCTTCATCATCGATGTGAGGATGACGACCATCGTCATGACGACGAACGGATTGACGTTGGCGATCCACTCGGGAGAGGCGTCGTTGCCGACCGTGCGCAGCACGTATTTCGGCATCGTCGCATAGAGCTGATGCTGTATGATCCAGAAACCCGTGACGATGATGATCAATACCACCAGGCGGATATTCGTGAGCACGCGAAGGAATCCCTGCCAGATCTCGCGGACCGATTTGGTCTCTTCGGTCGATTTCGCGCCCTTATAAAAGAGGACGACCAAAACGAGCGCGATCGCGCACATCGCGGCAGAATAAAAGTTGATCGAGGTGAGTCCCCAGTTGAGCCTCAACGGGAAGGCGAACGTCTTTCCGAGGAACGAGCCGACATTGACCATGCCGTAGAAGATCGAATAGGCGCGCGCGCGGTTCTCGTGCGTCGTGGTGCGGGCGACGGTGCCGGTGATGACGCTTTTGATGAAGGAGCCGCCTATCATGAGGATGACGAGCGCCGGAAGCACGGTTGCCTTATAGGGAAGCAGTCCGAGTGTGAAGTAGCCCAGACCCAGGAGCGTAAAGGCGAGGATGATCGACTTGCGGTAGCCGATCGTGTCGGCATAGGCGCCGGTGAATGTGGGCAGCAGATAGAGTCCGCCCGAGAATACGCCGCCGATCCATGCGGCCCAGATGTCGTTGTAGCCGACGACCTTCGTCAGATAGAGCGTGATGGCGATGAAGACGGCGTAATAGGCCGAGCGTTCGAAAAGCTCGACGGCATTGGCAGTCCAGAAGGCTTGCGGAAATTTCCAGGCGACGCGCGAAGAATCGTTCATGCGATACACAGGCGGAAAACGGGTGAAAAGAACCGGTCATTTGTTTCGCATTTCCGCACGGGGGCGGAATGCAAGAAGTGTAAAATACGAAAAAAAACGCCCGGTGCAAATATTTCCGCTGCAGGAACGGTCTTTCTTGATTATCTCCAGTAAGTATCGCATCATGATACTTACTGGAGATACTTTGTCAGCCTTTCAGGCTCTCGAAATGTTTTTTCAGGTACTCTATGGCCACCGCGTGCGCATCCTGCGCCGCATCGCTGTTGAAATGCGGATTGCTCGGATTGGCGAAGGCGTGATCGGCATCGTATGACTTCACCTCGAGCTCCTTGCCCGCGGCCTTCATCGCTTTCTCGAAATCCTCGACCACCACCGGCGTGATCCACTTGTCCTGTTTGGCGAAGATGCCGAGCACGTCGCTATGGAGCGTCTTCAATTTTTCGGGATCCTTTTCCGGCATGCCGTAGAAGATCACGCAGGCCTCCGTCTGCCTGCCCGCCATGAGCGCCGACTGCAGAGACCATCCCCCGCCGAAGCACCAGCCGATCGTGCCGATCCGGGCTTTCGCTCCCGCATGGGCGATGGTGCCCGAGATGATCGCGCGGGCGCGCTCTTCCTTCACCCCCTGCATGAGCTTTGCTGCCTCGTTCGGATCCGAACTGACCTTGCCGTCGTAGAGGTCGGGCGCAATCACCGTCACGTCGCCGAGCTCCTTCTGGAGCCGCTCGGCTTCCTGCTTGATGTAGTCGTTCAATCCCCAGTATTCATGGAAGACGAGCAGGACTTTATTGGAGGCCTTGGGCGCGCGGACTTCATAGGCGCGTCCCTTCTTTCCGTCTTTTGTCTTGAATGTGATCATCTTGCCCGGTCCCTGATCCTTCTGGAAGGGCAGCGGGGCCAGATGGGCCATGACAAATTGTGGATCGTTTCCGAGCGCGGCGAAGGCTTCATTGGACGATTGCGCCTGGGGGGCGCAGCAGGAAGGAACCGGCTGGGCCTGCACGCGTGCAGCGCCCACAGCCATAAGCAGCACAAAGAGGAACGCAGATGGTTTCATCGGACACATGCTCCTTTGCGTGATGGTGAATGATCAAGCGATGTATTCACTGTAACGCACAAAAGGAGCGGCGCCGTTCCCGATTCCTCACACGCACGCTAGCCGACGGCGATCGCCTCGCGCTCGAGCGTGATGCCGAATTCCGATTCCACCCCGCGCTTTATCTCATCGGCAAGCGCGAGGAGTTCGGATGTGGTGCATCCGTAATTGACGAGCGCGAGCGTATGATTGGCCGAGATGCCCGCGCCGCCGCGCCTGTAGCCTTTGGAAAACCCCGCATGCTCGATGAGCCAGGCGGCGGGAATTTTGATGCCGGATTCCGACGCATACGACGGCATGGGATGATCGGGATGCTTTTTCTTCCAGGCCCCGGCGATCGCATCGAACCGCTCAGGCGGCACAATGGGATTCATGAAGAAGGAGCCGACCGAGCGGGTATTCGGGTCCGATGGATCGTAGACCATCGATTTTCGTTTCCTGAGCGCAAGCACGGTTTCGCGGATGAATGAAAGCGCGCGGACGGCGTCGGCTTCAGTGGAAAACGACGAGGGAAAACGACCCTCGGGCGTAAGCGCAATAACGGGCATAGAATCCGGAGCAGCCTCTGCCGCCTTGTGCTCGATCGCGCGGCGCAGCTCGGGATAGACCGTCCGAGACTCAATCCGGTTTTTATGGAGCCGGAATGTCACTTCGGTCACGATCCACCGGTCTTTCTCTTCCGCTTTGAAGCGGCTCATGCGGTAGCCGAATTGGCATTCCTCCTTGGAGAATTCGCGCGCCGTCTGCGTCCTTCGGTCGATGGCGCGCACGCGCACGATCGTCTCGCGCACTTCCTGTCCGTAGGCGCCCACATTCTGTATCGGTGTGGCGCCGCACGAGCCCGGCACCCCCGAGAGGCATTCGATGCCGGAGGCGCCGCGGACAATCGCCTCCTGAACGAATTCGTCCCACCACTCGCCCGCCTTCACGCGCGCGGTGACATATCTCCCGTCATCCTCCCATTCAATGCCTTTGAGCGCAATGCGCAGCACGATGCCCGGGAAACCTTCGTCGGAGAAAATGAGATTGCTGCCGCCGCCCAGTACCTGGATTTTTTCTCCGGAGCGGGCGGCCTGCCCGAGCACCTGGAGGATTTCTTCTTCGCTTCGGCATTCGATAAAGGAACGTGCCGGGCCGCCGAGTCCGATCGTCGTATGGCGGGAAAGCGGAACATCATGCTGAAACACAGGAATGGAATTCTGGTCGGTCATTTTCGATAACAGAGGGAAAAAAGTGTATGGGTGCGACAGCATGTATAGTACGGGGAAAATCCTTTAAAACAAAATGGACTCCATGCCGCGCCAGCGCGGCATGGAGTCCGAATACTGCATCAGAAATTCTCAGCGCGGTCAGTTCCAGATCTTCGCGCGCTCTGCGGCCGGACGCAGAGCCGAATCGCCTGCGGGACAGCCGAAGGCATCCTCGAACTCCTTCATGTTCGCGATGGGGCCGAGCACGCGGAAGTTGCCGGGAGAATGCGGATCGGTCTTCACCTGAAGCCGGAGCGCTTCCGGACGGGCGTTACGGCGCCACACCTGCGCCCAGGACAGGAAGAAGCGCTGTTCGGGCGTGTAGCCGTCGATCATGCCGGGCTTGCCCTTCGAGGCGAACGCCTTCTGGAGCGCCGCGTAGGCGATCGAGAGTCCGCCGAGATCGGCGATATTCTCGCCAAGCGTCAGGCTGCCGTTGATGTGGAGCGAATCGATGGCGACATAATTGTCGAACTGCTTTCTCACGACATCGGCACGCTCGTCGAAGCGCTTCTTCACATCGGCCGACCACCAGTCCTTCATGTTGCCTTCGGCGTCGTACTTGCTGCCCTGATCGTCGAACCCGTGCGTGAGCTCGTGCCCGATCACCGCGCCGATGCCGCCGTAGTTCATGGCGTCGTCGGCCTCGGCGTTGAAGAACGGAGGCTGCAGAATCGCCGCCGGGAAGACGATCTCGTTCTTGGCCGGATTGTAATACGCGTTTACGGTCGAAGGCGTCATGAGCCATTCGTTGCGGTCGATGGGAGTGCCGAGCTTCGCATACTCGCGGCGCGTCTCGAATTCATTGGAGCGCAGCGTGTTCATCACATAGGAATCGCGCGTGACATCGAGCGCCGAATAATCGCGCCACTTGTCCGGATAGCCGATCTTCACGTTGAATGCGGCAAGCTTCGTGAGCGCGGCCTGCTTCGTGGCCTCATCCATCCAGTCGAGCGCCGTGACGCGGTCCTTGAACGCCGCGATGAGATTATTCACGAGCTCGAGCGCGCGGGCCTTGGCCGCCGGGCTGAACGCCTTCTGCACGAAGAGCTGTCCGAGCGCTTCGCCCAATGCGCCGTTGGTCGTTGCCAGCACGCGCTTCCAGCGGGGCTGGAGCTCCTTCGCGCCGGTCATCGTGGTGCCGTAGAAGCGGAAGTTCTCGTTCACGAAGTTCGACGAGAGTTTCGATGCGGTCGAGCGGATCACATTCCAGCGCATGTACGTCTTCCAGTCGGCAACGGGAACGTCGTCGATCATCGCCGAGACTTCCTTGAAGAATGCCGGATGGCTCACGTTGATGTCGCCGGGTTTTGCAACGTTGAAGGCCGCGAAATAATTTTCCCAGTTGATTTCGGGAGCGATTTCGCTCACGCCCGAGAGCGTCATCTTATGGTACACTTTTTCGGGATCGCGGCGGTCGACTCTCGACATCGAGGCGTTGGCAAGGCGCGTTTCCATGGCCATCACCGTCTGCGCATCGGTGCGCGCCTGTCCGTTGGGCACGCCCATGAAGCGGAACATGGCCGCGATGTGCTTCACATAGTCCTCGCGGATTTTCTTCGAGCGGTCGTCATCCTTCAGATAATAATCGCGGTCGGGCAGTCCGAGCCCGCCCTGATCGAGGCCCAGAATGTAGACGGTCGAATTCTTCGCATCCTGTTCGACGCCGGCATTGAATGCCGAGCCGATGCCCATCATATGGAGCCGGGCGATCATCTTCTGCAGGCCGGACTTGTTCGAGACGGCGTTGATCTCGGAGAGGATGCCCGAGATGGGAGCGATGCCGTCCTGCTCGATTTTGGCGCTGTCCATGCCGGCGGCATAGAAGTCGCCGATTTTCTGTATGATGGAGCCTTTGGGCGCCTTCGTGTTCTTTGCCGACTGCTCCAGGATGTCATGAAGGATCACATAGTTCCGTTCGGTGACTTCGTCGAAGCTGCCCCACCGGCTGTATTCGGCCGGAACGGGATTTTTGGAGAGCCATCCGCCGTTGGCGAATTTATAGAAATCCTGGCACGGCTTGACGGCCGTATCCATGTTCGAAACATCGAGTGCGGACGAGGCAGCCGCGGGCGCGGGCTGCTGCGCGCGAAGCGGCGCTGCCAGAATCAGAAGCGCTGCCGTCAGGAACAGCATGAAAGTACGCATTGGGGGAATCCCTTCTATAATAGTAGTGACGCGGATATGAAATACCGCTGTGTATACGGAAGATGGAAAATGAAGTTTCACTGCGGAAACCAAAAAATATTCTTTCAGAACAGTTTTTTCCTGCGGAAGATCCAGAGCATGATCACGGCAACGGCGATCATGCCGATGACGGCCCACCAGAAGCCATATTGGAGATCGACGCCCGGAATGATCTTGAAATTCATGCCAAAAAGCCCTGCGATCACATTCATCGGAAGAAAGATCGTCGAGATGATCGTCAAAAGCTTCATGATCTGGTTCAGATTGTTCGATGTCACAGACAGATACGCATCCAGAAGTCCCGAACTCATGTCGCGGTAGGAATCCGCCACATCGACCATGCGCACCAGGTGATCGTACACGTTGCGGTAGTAGATCATCTCTTCCTGCGTGATCAGGTCGAACTCGCCGCGCGAGAGCCGGTTGAGCATTTCGCGCTGGTACGTCGCGATGCGCCGGATCACCATGATGTTCTGTTTGATGCGCAGGATGCGGCTCATCGTGCGCTGCGAGGCCTGGCTGCTGAAGACTTCGAGTTCGATCGCATCGATTTCCTCATCGAGCGATTCCAGAAGCGGCGCGTAATCGTCGACGATCTTGTCGATGATGAGATGGTAGAGAAAATCCGGACCGCGCGACAAGGTCTGGGCGTTCTTCCGGCAGAGTTCCGCGGCAAAGCGGACGCCATCGATCGGCGCGTAGTGATGCGTCACCAGCACGCGCTCGGTGATGAAGGCGCTCAACTGGACCGAGGTGATTTCAGCATGCTCGATGCGCCGGTCGGGCCCGAAGCGCGTCTCGATCGGATTGAGGATCACAAAGAGGTACTCGCCGAAATCCTCGACCTTGGGAAGATGCGCCGACTCCTCGCGCCTGGTGCGCTGGCAGTCCTCGATGGCCAGCGGATGAAAGTCGAAGAGCGAGACAAGCACGGTCTCCTCTTCGGCCTCCGACGGATTATCGAGATCGACCCAGAGCACGCCTTCTTTGGCATGCGCCGCGGCGGTGAGGTCCTTCAGAGAAAGCGTCTCGAGCCGTCCCTCATGCAGATAGAGCGCGCTGATCATACGCCGTTCACGACGTTCATGCGTGCCCCCCGATCGAATGCCTGTATGTTCCCGGCCGTCGTCTCCAGAATGCGCTCGACGGCTTCCACGCTGTCGAAGGCCATATGCGGCGTAATGATGACGTTTTCCATCTTCAGCAGGATGTTCTTCTGGAGCAGCGCCTGGAGCTTTTCCACCGGCACGTTGCGCGTGAGCATCTGGTTTTCCTCCTTCACCAGCTCTTCGCCCTCGAACACATCGAGCCCCGCGCCGCCGAAGATGCCCGTATTGAGCCCGTAGTGGAGCGCCTCGGTTTCGATCAGATCGCCGCGCGCGGTATTGATAAAGAGCGCGCCTTTTTTCACCGTGCGTATGTTGCCCATGTTGATCATCCGGCGCGTCGACAGGTTCGAGGGACAGTGCAGCGTGATGATATCGGAGCGCGAAAGGAGCTCATCGAGCGGCACGTATGCGAACTCGAGCGTCTCGGCCAGGAAGTGATTCTGCTTCACGTCGTAGGCGATCACATTGAGCCCGAAGCCCCGGGCCATGCGGATCACATGGAGCCCGATGGAGCCGGCGCCGATCACGCCCAGGGTCTTGCCTTTGAGGTCGAACCCGCGCAGTCCCTCGAGCGAAAAATCGTTGCGCAGCGTCCGCACGTACGCCTTATGGATGTTGCGCGAGAGTGAAAGAATGAGGGCGAATGTGTGCTCGGCCACGGTGTTCTCGCCGTAGTACGGCACATTGCACACGGGAATCTTTCGGGCGGCGGCCGCTTCGACATCGATGTGGTTGAATCCCGTGCTGCGCGTCGTGATGAGCGCCAGATTCGGCATCGATGCGATCAGCTCCGCACCAATCTGCGAATAGATGAAGACCGAGAGGGCGTCGGCGCCGGCGAATTTTTCCCCCGGCACTTCATGCAGCGCGTCGGCATAAAAGGACAGCTCGTATTTCTTCCCCAGGATCCGGCGAAGGTATTTTTCCTCCGACTTCGGGGTTTCAAAAAATGCGATCGTCTTCAGCATAGGCCCGTTTCCCCGTTTCCGATCGTGTGTCTGTGCGTGCGAGGTCTTCCTAGATGACTCCTTTTCCGTTGAAATGCGAGGTGTAGCGTTTGTCGGTTCCCTGTATATGGAAGCCGAGCCACTGCTTCAGGAACTGCAGCACTTCGACCGACATCACCAGCTCGCCCGAGGCGTACTGCTTCTGCATCTCGAGCACTTTGGCCGTGAGCGTATCATGCTCCTTCTTGTGCGCGGCCGCCTCCGATGCGGAATAGCCGTGCTGCGCCATGAGCTTTTCTTCATAGGCAAAATGCGTCTGCGTGTAGCGCACGAGATCGGCGAACGTTTTTTCGAGTGCCGCCTTGCCCTGCCCCACGCGCATCGCATCATGGAGTTCGTTGATCATCGCAATGAGACGCTTGTGCTGCGCGTCGATTTCCGAAATATTGACACTCAGATCGTTCGACCAGTCGATTAATGCCATGTGTATGCCCTGCTCCTTCTGCTGTATGTAGTGGTGGTGGAGTTCAGCGTGAACGAAGATACTCGTCGATCGAGGCCGCGGCCTCCTTGCCCGCGCCCATGGCCTTGATGACGGTGGCGGCGCCGATCACGATGTCGCCGCCGGCCCACACGCCTTCGCGCGATGTCTTTCCGGCGCCGTCGGCGATGATGTTGCCGTATTTCGTCGTCGAGAGTCCCGGCGTCGTCTTATTGATCAAAGGGTTCGAGCCGTTGCCGATGGCGATGATCGCCGCGCCGACATCGAGCACGAATTCGCTGCCTTCAACCGGCACCGGTTTGCGGCGGCCAGAGGCGTCGGGCTCGCCCAGTTCCATCTTCTGGCATTCGATGCCGGTGAGCCATCCGTCGCTGCCAAGGAAGCGCACGGGATTGGTCAGAAGCAGGAACTCGATGCCTTCATCCTCGCCGTGATGAATCTCTTCCTTGCGCGCCGGCATCTCGGCATGCGAGCGCCGGTAGATGATGTAGACTTTCTCGGTCCAGGGCAGGCGCTTGGCCGTGCGCGCCGAATCCATGGCCGTATTGCCGCCGCCGATCACGGCGATGTTCTTTGCCATGGGCACCGGCGTATCGGATTCGCCCGGGAAGACGAATCCCTTCATGAGATTGACGCGCGTCAGAAACTCGTTGGCCGAATAGACGCCGTTCAGGTTCTCACCAGGAATGCCCATGAAGTACGGCAGTCCGGCGCCCGTGCCGATGAAGACCGCATCGAAGCCGTCCTCGTTCATCAGTTCGTCGACCGTGCGCGTCATGCCGACCACGAAGTCGCATTCGATCTTCACGCCGAGCGCTTTGAGATAGTCGACTTCGGCTTCGACGATCGCCTTGGGCAGACGGAATTCCGGGATGCCGTAGACCAAGACGCCTCCGGCTTTGTGGAGCGCCTCGAAGATCGTGACATCATGTCCCTGTTTGGCCAGATCGCCCGCGCAGGTCAGACCGGCGGGACCCGCGCCGATAATGGCGACTTTCTTTCCCGTCGGGGCGGGAAGTTCCGGAAGCGGCATCGAGCCCGAATTGCGCTGCCAGTCGGCCACGAAGCGTTCCAGGCGGCCGATCGCGACCGGCTCGTTCTTTCCCCCGACCACGCAGACCGCCTCGCACTGGTCTTCCTGCGGACAGACGCGGCCGCAGACGGCCGGCAGCGCGTTGGTTTCCTTGAGCGTGCGCGCGGCCAGGTCGAAATTGCCGAGCGCGACATGATAAATGAAATCCGGAATCTTCACATTCACCGGGCATCCGGCCACGCACTTCGGATTCTTGCACTGCAGACAGCGGTCGGCTTCCTCCATCGCCGCTTCGGGCGTATAGCCCAGCGGCACTTCAAGAAAGTTCTTCGCCCGCACCAAGGGTTCCTGCTCCGGCATCGGATGCCGCGGAATTTTCATCCGCTCTTTGTTCGATAATTTCTTTTCCATGTGTATGACTGCTTCTTTATCTTGTTGCAAAAAAATGATTCCGGGAACCTGCTTACCAGGCCGCCGTTTCGCGCTGTTCCTGTGCGCGGCAGAGTTTTTCGAAATGCTCCATCGAGAGTTTCTCCTGGGGCGAATACATTTTCTGGCGCGCCACCAGGAGCTCGAAGTCCACTTTGTGCGCATCGAACTCCGGTCCGTCCACACAGGCGAACTGCACCGTATCGCCCACCATCACGCGGCAGGCGCCGCACATGCCCGTGCCGTCCATCATGATCGGGTTCAGGCTCACAAGCGTCGAAACGCCGGCCGGGCGCGTCAGATCGGCCACGGCCTTCATCATCACCACAGGCCCGATGGCGAGCACGACATCCATCGCTTCTTTTCCTTCGAGCATCTGTTTCAGGATCGTCGTCACGAAGCCCTTCGTTCCGCAGCTGCCGTCGTCGGTGGCGATGCGCACCTCATCCGAGACCGCGCGCATTTCCTCCTCCATGATCAATAGCTCCTTCGAGCGGGCACCGATGATGGAGATCGTTTTGTTGCCGACGAGCTTGTGGGCGCGCACGATCGGGTGGATGGCCGCGATGCCGAAGCCTCCCCCCAATGCGACGAGCGTTTTGCCCGGCTCGACGTGGCTTGGAACGCCCAAGGGGCCGACCACATCCAAGAGTGCATCGCCGGCTTTCATCCGGCTCATCATCGTGGTGGTCTTTCCGATCGCCTGCACATAGAGCGTGATCGTTCCGTTCTTCTCATCCCAGTCGGCAAGCGTGATCGGGATGCGCTCGCCGTCTTCGGCAAGACGCAAAATGACGAACTGTCCCGCCTTCGCCTTGCGCGCGATATGGGGAGCCTGGATGACGTAGCGGTAGACTTTTGCAGCAAGGTCGTTTTTTTCAACGATGGTAAACATGCGTGTCACATCTTTCGTATTGTTTCTACACTTTTTCTTCCTCGATGTCGCGGAGGTGGACATTTAAAGCATCGACAGAAATCTTGATTTCTCGAATCGTAAAGACAAGCGAGAGCGCCATGAGCACGAGGCTTGCGCCGAAGACGTACTGGGCGGCCGGGACGTTGCCGATAAACAGCAGGAACATCGCCACCACGCACAGAAGCAGGCTTCCGATGCCGAGCCCCTGCATGTCGCGGATCAGGTAGACGCGCTTGCGCAGATTCTTGATCTGCATGATGATATGCGGATCGGGCTGCCGCCTGTACTGCGCCTTCAAGTCGCGGATGAGCGCGGCCAGCGCCAGAAACCGGTTCGTGTATGCAAGCAGCAGAAGCGAGATTGCCGGAAACAACAGGGCCGGCGTCGTGATATTGAAATCCATGATGGTCTTGGCTGATCTTCAACCGGGAAAAATTTCGAATACGGTAAAGTACAAAAAAAAAGGCACAAAGTCCGCTCTTTTCCTCTCTCTTTTTTAGGGCGCCGATTTTCCTTTTGGATTTTCTGGAATTCATCGTATCTTACTTGCTCTGTTTTTCACCATCTTCATTACTACAATCTTAAAGCAGTGTGTGTCTCATGATCAATATTCCTCAGTTACTTTCCAAAGAATTAAGCCTGCTTCCCTCGCAGGTCACGAGCGCGCTGGCGCTCCGGGCCGAAGGCGGCACGCTGCCGTTCATCGCGCGCTACCGCAAAGAAGCCACCGGTGAAATGAATGAAATTCAGCTGCGCGATCTCTTCGACCGCTGCGACTATCTGACCGAGCTGGAAGAGCGCAAAGCGACCATCCTGAAATCGATCGAAGACCAGGGCAAGCTCACCGACGAATTGCGCGCGCAGATCGAAGCCTGCCTGCAGAAGACGGAGCTCGAAGACCTCTACCTGCCCTACAAGCCCAAGAAACGCACGCGCGCCACGATCGCCAAGGAAAAGGGCCTGGAACCCCTGGCCGACTACATACGCGCCAAGAACAATCCCGATGCCAAGCGCGTCAATCTCGACAAGGAAGCCGAAAAATATCTCTCCGACGAAAAGGGCGTCAAGAGCGTTCAGGAAGCCCTCTCCGGCGCCTCGGACATTCTGGCCGAGGAAGTCTCGGAGAAGGCCGAGTACCGCGCCTTCCTGCGCGAGTATTTCCTGAATGAGGGCATCTTCACATCCACGATCGATGAAAAGAAACATCCCGTGGGCACGACGAAATACGAAATGTACCGCGACTACAAGGTGCGCGTGAAGGACATCCAGCCGCACAACATGCTGGCCCTGCGGCGCGGAGAATCCGAAGAAGTTGTGCAGTTCGATCTCCTCTTCGACGAGCAGTTCGTGGAGCAGTATCTGGAAGGAAAGGAAATCGTCGCGCAGGTGGCAAGCGTGCGCGAGTTCTACCGCGCGATGCTCAAGGACGCCTTCGAACGGCTCATGCGCGCCACATTGATCGGCGATGCGCGCCTGGAGAAAAAGGAGACGGCCGATACCGAATCGATCAAGACGTTCGAGGCCAACTTGCGCGAACTCCTCCTGGCCTCACCCGCCGGCATGAAGCCCACGCTCGGCGTCGATCCCGGATTCCGCACCGGATGCAAGGTGGTGGCGATCGACGAGACGGGCAAGTTTCTCGAGTATCACGCGATCTTCCCGCATACATCGGGCGAAGCGCAGCGCGAGGCCGGCGCCCGGCTCATTCTCTCCCTGATCGACAAGTACGGAATCGAACTGATCGCCATCGGCAACGGCACTGCAGGAAGAGAGACGGAAGAATTCATCACGCAGACGATCAAAAAGCTGAAGAAGAAGCCCGTCACGGTGATCGTGAACGAATCGGGTGCGTCGGTGTATTCGGCAAGCCAGGTGGCGATCGACGAATTCGGCGATCTCGATCTGACCGTGCGCGGCGCCGTCTCGATCGGCCGAAGGTTGCAGGACCCGCTTGCCGAGCTGGTGAAGATCGATCCGAAGTCGATCGGCGTCGGCCAGTATCAGCACGACGTCGACCAGCGCATGCTCAAAAAGAAACTCGAAGAGACGGTCGAATCCTGCGTGAACTATGTGGGCGTCGATCTCAACATGGCCTCGAAGGAGCTCCTGAGCTACGTGGCCGGCGTCAATTCCGGCCTCGCCAAGTCGATCGTCACCTACCGCAACGAGAACGGCGCATTCAAGAGCCGCGAAGAGCTGCGCAATGTGCCGAAATTCGGTCCCAAGGCATTCGAACAGGCGGCGGGATTTTTACGGATCCGCGGCGGAAAGAATCCCCTCGACAACTCGGCCGTCCATCCTGAAAGCTATCCGATCGCAGAACAGATCCTGGCCGATCTGAAGATGCCGCTCGAAGAGATCTCGAAATCGCCCGAGGCGCTCGACAAGGTCAACATCAAAAAGTACGTGACGGAGACCGTGGGCGAGCCCACGCTGCGCGACATCATCAGCGAGCTCAAGAAGCCGGGACGCGATCCGCGCGCCGAATTCCGCTATGCCACGTTCAAGGAAGGCGTCACCGAGATCAAGGACTTGACCGTCGGCATGGAGCTTGAAGGCGTCGTGACGAATGTCGCCAACTTCGGCGCCTTCGTCGATATCGGCGTGCATCAGGACGGGCTCGTGCATATTTCGCAGCTGGCCGACCGCTATGTCACGGATGCCAAGACGGTGGTGAAAGTGGGACAGATCGTGAAGGTGCGCGTGCTGGAAGTGAACGAGGGCCTGAAGCGCATCGCGCTCACGATGAAATCGCCCGGCGCCTCCAACGCTCCCGGCGGAGGACCGCGGCCCAAGGCGCAGGCGCCCGAGCCCACATATACGCTCAACGACCTGAAGGCGAAGTTCGGCAGCCGCTGAGCGATCGTGGTCACATATTCCCGATTGAACAACGACAAAGCCCGCACCGGTGAACCGAGACCGAGTGCGGGCTTTGCGCATTGCGGATGTTGGTGTTACTTCGAAAGATTCGCCTTCACTTCCTCCCTGAAAAATCCGCTCTTCACATACGGATAGAGATATTTTCCCGGGCAGACCGTGCCCGTGGCCACGTCGCGATGCGAACGGATGCTGTCTGTCGGCACATGATATGTTTTTGCAAGCCAGGTCATCATCGAGACGATCGTTTCCAACTGGCGCGGCGTCGGCGTGATGTCCTCATAGTTGCCGAGCACGCAAATGAGCGCGTTGCCTGCCGGATCATATTGCGTATTGGTGTCGCCGGCAAAGCGGATATCGCGTCCCTCGTACACGTTGCCGTCCAGATCGATGATGTAGTGATAGGGAATGTCGATCCAGTGTTTTTCCGAGCGCGACCAGCTCTGGAGGTTCCGGAGATACCTGATCACGTCCTTGTCGCGCGTGAATGTTTCCCCTCCATGGTGCAGCGTGATCGATGTGATCGTATGCTTGCGCGCCACGGAGTCCGGAGCGGGCGTGCCGCCCCATTCCTTCATCGTCATGATCGACTGGGGAATCTGCACGGGCGGCTTCACGGCCTCGGCTGTTTCATGCGTCGAGGAACATCCGGCCGCCAGGAGTGCGGCTGCAATCAGTGAGAGAATCGTGTGTTTCATCTATTGCCTTTCGTTATTGTGTATGACTGCGTTGGTGGTGTTTCAGAGCAACCCCGAGAAAAAGTCCGCAAAGCTCAGCGAGAACGAGACGCCGCGGGGCTCGACGAAGCGGTATGTGAGATCGATTCTCAGAAGATCGAAAATGTTGTTGATGCCGAAGCCCGCCTCATAATAAAGGCCGCGGCTGTTGGGCGTGCGCGCAACGCTCGCCGTGACGAGAAACTCCCAGTTGGTCCGGTACAAGGGCGAGAGTCCGAGCCACAGAAGCGGCGCGCGCCGGAAATTCTGTTCGAGATTGAGCGAGGCAAACCAGTCTCCGTAGAACTCGTGCGCATGGAGCGCGCGGAACGTGCCGACTTGTCCGTATCCGCCGAGACCCGAAAGGAGATCGAACGAGCGCTGGATGGGAAGCGTGCCCGTGGAGAAGCCGGTCGAGAATTTCACGAACAACGACTGCGGGAAGAGCAGTTCGCGTCCGCCGGTGGCGAGCTTCGACTGCAGAGAAATCTTCCAGCGAGAATACGAAAAGCTGCTTGCAAGCACGTCCCGGTCGGAGTACTCGATCGAGAAGTCGGCCTTTAGGGCCTGGGGCATGAAGTTCATGAGGAGCTGATGCCCGTAGACAAGCGAAAACGTCAGTGCGCGCATCTGTCCCTCGTCGATCACGGGCTGCTCCCTGTAATGCCGCGAGCGGTTGAAGAACGAGTAATCGGTCGACTGCCGGGCGGAGCGGTTTTCTTCGGAGCGATATTCGATCGACGTGCCCACGAGCGCCGATGGCTGCCAGGAGAATGCCGTCTTCCACCCTTCGGCCTTGTAATAATCGTAGTAATCGAGCTTGCTCACCAGGGCTGCCACCGAGTTCGAAAGAAACGAATACGGCTTTTCTTCCGGCTGATGCGCAAGCATCCGGTAGACATCGGCGCTCACGGCAAACTCCTTTACAAGGAAGGAAAAGTTGGAAAGCCCTGATGAACGGTGCGCGCGTTCTTCCCATCCGAAGGGAATCGTGAGCCCCGCGGAATATTTCCATGCGCGGTCGGAAAATCCGTATCCTGCCTGAACCCGCACGTCGACCGGACCCACGAGGCGCGAAAACTCCTTGTGCGCTCCCAGATGCAGCCCTTCCACGCGGTTGAAATACACTTCGGCCACGTTCAGGATCGAGGCCGGCGCCGATGCCGCATCGGCAAGCGAAGCGGCGGCACCTGTGGGCTTGAATTTTTCGGCGAGCGTCTGCGTCGAGTCGAGCGTCTCATAGGCGCGCTCCTGCTCGGCAGTGAGCGGCAGCACATTCGTCGCGGCCCAGAACGAGGAGTCGAAGCGGTTGGATGTGGAGTCGAACGTGACCGGGTTCATGCGCCTGATCGAATCGGCGAAGACGGGATTGATGAGGTAGTCGTAGATCACGACATCCTTCTCCATGCCGATGGCCGGCAACCTGATTCCGGCAAGCGCCACGGTGATCGATCCTTCGGTCCTGTAATCGGCCGGAAGCCAGAAGCGTTCTTCATAGAGTCCGAAGTGCTGCCGGTAGCGCACGCCGTTCAATCGGACAAACGGGATGACGAACGCCTCGTTCGGACGCACGTCGACTTCGATGACGGCATACGAGCGTTCGGCGATCGAGATGCGCCCGTAAAAAAGCGGGGTCGATCTGGTGCGCGGCAGAAGATCGATGTCGTAGACTTCGAAGTCATCCTGCATGCGCGTCTTGACGAGCTTGTAGTCGTAATAGCGGAAGGCGTCGGGTGAGGTCGGACCGATGAAGCGGAAACCGAGCTGTGCGATTTCGTTATCGTTGAAGTTCATGACGCTGCCGACGGTCGAGGGCCGGAATCCCGAAGGAAGATTGCCGGTCTTGCGCGTCTGTGTGATCACTTCGCGCAGCGTATCATGCTGCGACCAGTAGAGCGTCGAATACGATTCGGTGATCGAGGCGATCGAGGTGTCGCTTCGGAGCGCCATGCGCGTGAAGGCGCGGCCCTCGAAGCGCTCGAGGCGCGCCATCCACTTCTTCTTTTCCTCGATCGCGCGGCGGATGATCTCGTAGGCCGGATCCTCATCGGTGATGGTGAGGCCGGGCAGCTGTATCGAGACCGGCTGCAATCGGATCACGGCCGTGCCTGCAGGCGCGAGTGCGGCAATGTCAAGCGAGTCGGTGCGGTATCCGACATAGCTCGCGACGACGGTGCCGGAGGCGGGCACAGGAAGCTGGAATTCGCCGCGCGCGTTGGTGAGTGTGCCGCGCGAGGAGCCCGCCAGGCGGATCGTCGCCGAGGGCAGCGCCTCGCCCGTTTGGGCATCGCGCACGATGCCGGACAGCGGCCGGGTCTGCGCCAATGCGCCGGAGGGCAGGCAGAGCAGGAGTGCGCAGACTGCCGGAAGCAGCCGCACAAGAACGGCCCGCATGCGGAGGGAGGAACGCTCCGCCGGAGAAATTTCCACGGGCATTGTATTTTTTATTGTGTTCAATTTTTCGTATTTTTCGAGCAAATGACGGTATGGCGCATACCATACATAATCGACGGGAAAACGACCACCATGCACTGTGTAATCTTAGCCGCAGGGACGGCGACGCGGCTGCGTCCGCTGACCAACTCCACACCCAAATGCCTGCTTCCCATCGGGCGCGTGCCCATGCTCGAGCGCACGCTCGAGGCGGTTTCGGCATCGGGAGTGAAAGAATTCACGCTTGTTCTCGGATTCGAGGCGCAGCAGATCAGGGACTTCATCGCCTCGCGCTTCCCGAAGCTCTCCGTGCGATATGTTCACAACGACGACTACCTCTCGACCAACAACGCCTTCTCCCTTCTGCTTGCGCGCGCCAGTGTCGGCAGAGACAGCCTTCTGCTGCTGGACAGCGACATTCTCTTCGACCAGTCGATCATCTCGCTTCTGCTTCATTCGCCGCACGAGACCTGTCTTGCCGTCAGGACCTCGGGCGAAATCGGCGATGAAGAGATCAAGGTGAAGATCAATCACAACAAAGAGATCGTGGAGATCGGCAAGCACGTCCTGCTCTCTTCGACGTTCGGCGAATCGATCGGGATCGAAAAATTTTCGCAGGAGTCCACACAGATTCTTTTCCAGACGCTGCAGAAGCGCGTGATCACCGAGAACCGTGTCAACGAATTCTACGAGGCGTCGTTCCAGGAGATGATCGATGCGGGCGCACTCATCTTCGCCGAGGATGTGGGCATCCGGCGCTGCATGGAGATCGACACGCCGGAGGATCTGCGCGCGGCCGAACTCGTGTTCAACGGCACCGTCTAGAGCGGCGATGCATTCATTCCGCCGGATCTACCGCGCCTCGGTCAAGTCCGCGGCCTCCGATGAGATCATCAACACCTGGCTGCAGCGGCCCGCCGCGGCGGTGATCACGTACGCATGCACATTCACGCCGGTAACGCCCAATCAGCTTACGCTTGTTTCCACGCTCTTCGGCATCGCAGCCGGGTGCCTGCTTGCGCTCGAGCAGCCCTGGCTTGTGAGTGCCGGCATCTGCGCCTACATGAAGGATCTGTTCGATTCGGCCGACGGACAGCTTGCGCGCGCCACAGGGCGCTACAGCAGACGCGGACGCTTTCTGGATTCGATCGGGGATTTCATCGTCAACGCGGCCGTCTTCATCGGCATCACGCTTCTGCTCATCCATCGCGGCATGGGCCTGTCTGCTTCACTTGCCGTTGCGCTCACAGGCTGGCTCGGAGTCAACCTCCGCGTCTCCTACCAGGTCTTTTATCAGACGCAGTATCTCCACACAGAGGGATCGTATTTCACCAATCGCGCGCGCGAGGATGTGCGTCCGGAAGATGAACTCTCGGGCGACCGCGCGGCACTCCTTCTTCAGAGGATCTTTTCCGTGCTCTACGGATGGCAGGACCGGCTTGTTGCGGCGCTCGACGCCTCTTCGCAGAAGCGTGCGGGACACCCGCCCGCATCCGACTGGTATCGTCATCCGACGGCGCTGCGATTGAATTCGTTCTTCGGGATGGGCACCGAATACACCGCACTGGCGCTCTGTCTCTGCTTCGGCTCCATCGAGGCCTACCTCATCCTCACACTGGGGGTATTCAATCTGCTCTGGGCGGCGGCCGTCGTCTACCGCCTGCGCTTTGCCTTCTGAAGTTCCGCTTCGAGCTCGAAATGTTCCTCGGGCAGGACGCCGATTTTTCTGCGCAGCTCGGAGAGCATCGCCGCCTGTTCGGGCGTGATGTAGCCTTCGCTCCATGCCTTCGCAAGCGCCTCTTTGTAGATGTCCGATTTGACGGAGGTCTGGATCCGGACGAATTCATCGTCATCGAATCCGAGCTTCATGCGCACCAGTTCCATCACATCGTTGGCTTCCGCAGAGAGCGTGTCGGCCAGAAGCAGATGCCTGACGATCTCGCGCAGAAGCGATTCGCCGGCCGCCAATTCCATCGGCCTCGGAGGCCCGGCCTCTTCCGACGGCGAAGCATTGCGCTCATTGCTGAGGCGCACCACCTCCGCATAGAGCTCTTCGCCCCTCCGGTGCGATTCTTCGGCATCGTCGACCAGCGCCTGGTATTTCTCGTCGACTTCCTTCCTGTCGGCCCGGGCCTGGCGCAGTTCCTCGGCAAGCACGCTGATTTCCTGCTGGTGCCTGAGCCGGAGCGTTTCGATTTCCTCCTTGAAGCGTTCGATCTGCACCTGCTGCTGCATGATCGTATAGCGGTCATCGTCGTTCACCGCCGAAGGCGCAACGGGAGCCTCTTCCGGCTTCGGAGATTCAACGGGGGCAGTGTCGCGCTCCTCCGTCTTTTTTTCCTTCTTTGCCGAGGCCTGCTTTTCGTCGCTGATGCGGCGCACGCGCGCCGCCTCCTCTTTCTTGCGGAGCGATTCAAGCGCCGCCTTGATGCGCTGGCTGTAGGCGAGCGCGTACATATTCCCGGGCTCGAGCGCGAGCGCCTTCTTCACTTCGATCATCGCCTGCGTGAATTCCGAGGCCTGGATGAAGCGGTCGGCGGCCTTCAGGTATTCGCCGATCAATTTCTTTCTGTCATCTTTCATACCCATCTCACTTCCATCCCCGTGCCGATCCGGCTCGGCTGTGCGGCCGGGTCAATGCCGTTTCTTTTCCTCGGAAGCAGGCGCCTTCTGCGCCATCTTCCGCACCATGGAGGTCACCGTCCGGAAATCGATCTTGCCGCTGCCCATCTTCGGAAATTCTTCGATCACCACAAACTGCTTCGGCAGCGAAATATTCGGCAGCTCCTCGCTCATTTTCTTCAGGAGCGCCTTCTCATCGACGTTCCTTGTGAGGGCCGCGACGATCTTTGCGCCCTTGAGCGCGTCGGGGATTTCCACCACGCAGCAGGAAACATCCGCGGGAAGATGCCTCTCGAGCACTTCCTCGACGCGCACAAGCGAAATCATCTCGCCGCCGATTTTCATGAAGCGCTTGAGCCGCCCCACATGCCACAGGAATCCGTCCTTGTCCACCTTCCCCATGTCGCCCGTGTCGTACCATCCGTGGCGGATGTGGTAGGAGGTCTCTTCGAAGTCGTCGAAGTAGCCCTTCATCACGTTCTCGCCCTTGACCAGGATCTTGCCCACATCGCCGATCTTGCACTCCTCACCGGTCTCATAGTTCTCGATGCGCACGCGCACGCCCGGACAGATCCAGCCGACCGAGCCCGGCCGGTTGCGCTCGTGCGTGTTGGCCGAGATCACGGGACTCGTCTCTGTGGCGCCGTAGCCTTCCAGGAGCGTGACCGAGTGCTTGTCCATGAATCCTTTTCTCAGCGCATCGGGACATTTGTCCGCGCCCGAGAGCGTCACGCGCACCGAGCGGAAGTCGCCCGGCTCGGACTTCCTCAGGTATCCCCACAGGAAGCTCGGCGTGCCCACGACGAACGTCACCTGCTCGTCGCGGATCATGTCGCAGATTTTCCGGAACTCGAGCGGATTCGCATAGGGCACCATCTTCATGCCGACCAGAAGCGGGAGCCAGTGATTGACCGTGAGTCCGAAGACATGGAAGAACGGAAGGTTGGCGAGCATCACATCGTCGATCGTAAAGTTGAACATCTGCCGGATGCCCTCGATGTTCGATGTGATGTTGCGGTGCGAGAGTTCGACCGCGCGCGGCTCCTTCTCGCTGCCGCTGGTAAAGAGAATGACCGACGTGTCGTGCTCGTCGCCTCCATGCACGGCGCGCACCAGCAGCGAATAGGGAAGCTTCGACTTGAGGGCGGCAGAAAGCTTTTCGGGCAGCGTGACCGACTCCATGAGGTCCTCGACGAAGACCATGCCGGGAAGCACCGGGCAGCTGATCTTTTCAAGAAGCGCTTTGGAGGTGATGACGGTCGAGAAGCCGCACTTCTTCTGCGCATATTCGACATTGTGCGCCGCGCCGGTGGAATAATTGATCATCACCGGCACGCGGCCGCTCATGAGCGCGCCGAGCATCGACAGCGAGCACCCGGCAGAGGTCGGAATCATGATGCCCAGAAACCCCTTGTCGTACTTCGCAAACTTTTCGGCGAGGATCAGCGAGGCGATGAGCGCCTTGGAATAGGAAATCGTGCGATTCGTGTTCTTATCGATGATCGCTGTGGCGTTGCCGCGCTGTTTGGCGATGCGGATGAATTCGTGGTGCAGTACCATCAAGAGTCCTTCACAGGTGTTGGGCAGATTGCGCATTAATAGAAATAAAATAGGCGATGTGCGGCCAAAAAGCAACCGCCAATTTGCGCCGAAGATAGCGCTTGCATCGGAGCGGGGATTTTCTATTATAAATAAGAGAACGGGCGCGCCTGAGACACCACACACGATGCGCGGATCTTGAAGACTAGGGAAGGAGAACACAACTGGATTATGAAAAAAATCGAAGCGGTCATCCGGCCGCACAAACTTGATGAAGTACGCGACGCGCTGCAGGAAGCGGGCTTCCGCGGCCTGACGGTCACCGAGGTGAAGGGATACGGACGGCAGATGGGACACAGCGAAATCTACCGGGGTTCGGAATATTCGATCAACTTCCTTCCGAAGATCAAGGTCGAAGTCGTCTGCAGCGACGAGCGCTCCGACACGGTCGTCGATCTCATCCTGAAGCATGCCCACACGGGCGAAGTCGGCGACGGCAAGATCTTCATCATTCCGGTCGAGGAGGCGATCCGCGTCCGCACGCAGGAAGTCGGCGAGGACGCGCTGTGAACACGATGGGTGCGTTCTCCCTACATAGGGGAAAAAAGTTCCCAAAAAACGGATGAAAATCCGCACCCTGAAAAAATAAATTTTCGGAGAGAACGCTCTGAATTTGCAGATTTTTTTAAAAAATCTCTTGCGTTTAAAAAAATATCAATTTATTTTTCTGATGCAAACAACAGTACACCGTTTTTGCGCTTGTAATGCCTCTCGATATGTGTCTCGAGATTGTTTTGCTAGGGGGGATCTTTAACACAGAGACCTAGTCTTCACAACCACTTTGTGAGGGCGGCAAACAACAAATCGCCAAGAGTGGATCTCGTGAGCGGTTTCGCGTTATCGAAGCAACAATACCGGTCGTACACCCGAATGGATAACCGCCATCGGGGTATTTTGGACAAATCTACAAAGAAAGGATCGTTCCATGGAAAAGGGAACTGTCAAGTGGTTCAACAGCGCCAAAGGTTTCGGATTCATCCAGCGTGAATCGGGCGAGGATGTGTTCGTTCACTACAAAGCGATTCTTGGCGACGGTTACAAAACATTGAACGAAGGGGACAAAGTTCAGTTCGACGTAGAAAAAGGACCGAAAGGCTTACAAGCAGCGAGCGTTTCCAAAGCCGAATAAGATACAACAGATTATTCTACTCCAAAACCCCGCCTGGACCACCAGCGGGGTTTTGTTTTTATTGACTCCAGAATGAGGCCTCCTTCCCATGCAGCGCAGATCATTTCTTGCATCCGCCCTTCTTGCCCCGGCGGCTCTTCACCATCTATCAGGATCACTCATGGCACAACAGCACAGCCAGGCGCAGGCCGGGCCGACCGATGCGTCGATGTGGATTTATCTCTGGGACATCGTCGATGAAGGCTACGAGCATGTGTTCTCCTTTCTGAAGGAGCGACGTCTCACCTCGCTCAGCGTGGCCGGCGCCTATCATGCGGGCAAGTTCCTTGCGGTCCATAATCCGAAGCGCAAGGTCGTCTTCCTGGAAGACGGCACGATCTACTTCACGCCCGATCCCCGTTTCTTCGGCGCGATCAAGCCGCAGGTCAATTCGCTTGTCACCGAAGGACACCATCTCGGCTCGGTTGCCCGCTCGGCCGAGCGCTTCGGACTCGAGACGCGCGCCTGGGTGGTGTGCTGCCACAACTCGCGCATCGGCGCGCTGCATCCCTCGGCCTGCACCGAAACGGCGTTCGGCGACAGGCTCATCCACAACCTCTGTCCGAACAATCCCGATGTGCGCGCGTATCTGCGCGGTCTCGTGCGGTCGCTTGCGGCGCAGGGCATCGGCACGATCGAACTCGAAGCGATGCAGTTTCAGGGATATGCGCACGGCATGCACCATGAGCGCGAAGGCATTCCGCTTCCGCTCGGCATCCGTTATCTGCTCGGACTCTGTTTCTGTCCGTCGTGCAGAAGAGAGGCCGAAGCGTCGCACGCGGAATTCGCGCGCGTGAAGGCATGGACGCTTCGCACGCTCGGGGAATATTTTGCCGATCCCTCCCCGGCCAATGAAGAGCGCTATGCGTCACTCGATGCGCTGCCGGCCGAACTCTTCGCGCCCTTCGACCGGTGGCGCGAGGATGCAATCGTCCGTCTTGCAGGAGAGCTTTCCGACGCCGTGTCGACGCAGGGCATCCGTCTGCTTCCCATGACGTCGCTCGATCCCATTGCGCAGCGCATGGCGGCGATGAATCCGCAGAAGGTATCGGAAGTCACCGGCGGCATCCTTGCGCTCGGCTACATCAGAGAGGGCGCCGCATTGCGCGCTCCGCTTGAAGCCCTCAAATCGCGGCTCGGGCCCGCGCGGCGGCTCACCGTCGGCATGCATGTGGGCATGCCCGAAAGCGGCGGCAAGTCCGATTTCCTTGCGCGCATGAGCGCGGCGCGCGCGCTCGGCATCACGCGCTTCAATTTTTACAATTACGGCTTCGTGCCCCTTTCGCACATCGATTGGATCGCCGAAGCGCTCGCATAAACATTTTTTTTCGCGTCACCGATCCATCTCATCACAGCTGTCTCATTCATCACTTATTACACTCTGTCACTCTATGAAGAACTCCATACTCTTTCTTGCCGTTGCACTGCCCGTGCTTGTTGCCGGATGCGCCTCCTCCACTGCCGTCACCTATCATGCCGACGGGAAAACGATCGCTCCCTACAGTCCCTCGGTTCAGGCCGGAGGGACGCTCTATGTGTCGGGACAGCTCGGCATGGATCCGCAGACGCTCGAACTCGTGAGCGATGATGTCGAAGCGCAGACCAAACAGGTCTTCGCCAATCTCCAGTCGGTGCTCGGCAAGGCCGGCTATACGCTGAACGACGTTGTGCAGTGCACGGTCTATCTGAAGGACATCAAAAATTTCAAGAAGGTGAACGATATTTATGCGGGCTATTTTACGCAGGGCCGGTATCCGGCGCGCGTGGCGCTCGAAGTGGCCAATCTTCCGAAGTATGCCAAAGTGGAAATCTCGGCAATCGCGGTGAAATAAAAAAAGACAGCGCCGTACGATCATGCTGCACAGTACGGCGCTGTCTCCTTCTCGATGCGCACATCCTCTATATAATAGAGCTCATCCCTTCTTGTAATACTGCTCGGCTTCCGGGAGCCATTTTTTCAGATTGGCAATACGCGTCTCATCGGCCGGGTGCGTGCTCATGAATTCGGGCGGCTTCTGTCCCCCCGCCTGCTGCGACATGCGCTCCCAGAACGGGATCGTCTGGCTCGGATCGTATCCGGCCATCGCCATGAAGATGATGCCCATGTGGTCGGCCTCGCTTTCCTGGAGCCGGCTGTAGGGAAGCAGCGCGCCGAACTGCGCGCCGACGCCGTAGGCCGTCATCCAGAGATTGCGCGTCGCCTCGGGCTTGTTCTGCAGCGCCGTCTCGAGCGCCATGCCGCCGAACTGCGCCACCAGGCCCTGGCTCATGCGCTCTCCGCCGTGCTCGGCAATCGCATGCGCGATCTCGTGGCCGAGCACCACGGCAAGCCCGGTTTCATCCTTCGTCACCGGCAGGATGCCCGTATAGACGACGACCTTCCCGCCGGGCATGCACCAGGCGTTGACCTCCTTGCTTTCGACCGTGTTGAATTCCCACTTATAGTCCTTGATCTGATCGCTCAGATTCTTCTCGGCCATATAGCGTTCGACGGCGCGCTCGATGCGTCCGCCCACGCGTTTGACGAGAGCCACCTGCTCCGGATTGGTGCTCAACTTGTTCTCCTTCAGAAACTGGTCGTATTCCTGGAAGCTCATCGAGAGCATCTGCCCCTGCGGAATGATATTGAACTGTTTTCTTCCCGTGACGGGCACGGAACTGCAGGAGAGCACGGAGAGGGACAGAAGAAGCGCCGCAATGACCGCCTTGAATTTCATGGAGACCTCCTTAACAAATGAAAGATGGAAAGAGCATTCACTGGATCATATATACATATATGAAAGAAGATTGATCGAACAAAGTTCCCGCAGGCGTCTCCCCTTTCCTTCAATAGGCGTCATACCAGCGGGCGTCCTCCATGCCGAAGGGACGGGCCGCATAGCGCCGCGCTTCAGTGACGGCGCGGCTCAAGCGGATGGGATCGCGCTCCGCCAGATCGAGCACACGGCGGTATTCGGCGAGCGCTTCCTCGCGGCGTCCGGCAAGATCGAGCAGGTTGGCGCGGTGCACCGCGCACAGCACCGGAAAGAGCGAGAGCTCGCCTGCGGCATGCTGCTTCGTGCCTTCAAGGAACCATTCCTCGGCCTTCATCCAGTCCGAGCGCGCGGCCGAGGCCATGCCGAGCGAGTGCAGCGCCAGCGCGGCCGCGCCGGTCGAATTGGCCGGATCGAGCTGGAGCGTCAGATGCGCCTCGCGCTCCGATCCCGCAAGGTCACGGTCATAGATGCGCAGGGCGGCCGATGTGCGCGCATGGGCCAGAATGCGGTAGCGCGACACCCAGCGCAGCACCGGATGCTGCGGATTCCACTCGATCTTCACCGGCTCCGACATGAGCATGAACGTGAAGCGCTGTTCAGCCTGCGACACGAAGATCCGCTTCAGCAGCGACTGCGTGCGCGTGAGGATGTGCACGTCGATCGGCATCATAAAGAGTTCGCCGCGCTGCGTCACCGTGACCGACGCTTCATAGGCGCCGCGCACGGTCGGCTCCGTCTTCGAAGAAAGGACCAGTTCGGGAAAGCCCGAGCGGTAGAGCCATTCATCGAAGAACCAGGCAAGCGGAGAACCGTAGGCGCGCTCGCAGATGTTCAGGAATTGTCCGATGGAAGGCGTCCGCTGCACGCTTTCACGGTAGAGCATGGCGAGCGCCCGATCGAACGCCTCGCGCCCCATCACATACTCGAGCATCATGAATATGTAGCGGCCCTTATAGGTGAAGATCGCATCTTCGTTGCGTCCGTCGGTGCGGCCTGCGCCGACGGGCTGAGAGGGGAAGAAATCGAGCGCATGCGAAAGGATGTGCGCGCGCTCCTCGGCCTGCAAGGAAGCGCTCGTATCGCCGGTTGCAAAAAGGTAGCGCGTGGCGCAGTATCCCGTCCAGCTTTCATTGAACCAGAATGAGGAATCGGGAACATCGAATGTATAGGCGCGCGCCGTCTCCAAAAGCCAGGGATTATGCGCGCTCGAGACAAAGACGCTCGAATCGAAGACGGCATGCTCCGGGCCCGTGCGCACCAGGACGAAGCTGCCGCTCACGACGGGCTCCGACGATGCGGAGGCGCGGCCGATCGCGGCAAATGTGATGCGGCCGAAGCGCGAACGCCAGCCTTGCGATGCGAAATAGCGCGAGGCATCCGCCGTATGGGCAAGGATGGCATCCGCAAAATGCGCATCGAACGACGGCTCGGGCGTATAAAGCGCGATGCCGCAGACGGCCGGATCCTTCGCGTCAAAGCCGCGGCGTGTGACGTGTGACGAGCCCGCAATGCAGAAGCTTTCCTGCCAGGTTGAGGCATCCGTGCGCGTGATCTTCCAGACGGTGCGTTCATCCTGCGAGCGCAGCGAATCCACGACGCCTCCCGAGAGCACGGTGACGGCCGAGGGCACGCTGAGCTCGATCACTGCCGGCGCATGACGGCGCGCAGTGCTTCTGCCGGCGTCGCCTTCCAGAAGCGGAACCCAGGTCGAATGCGCCGTCGCTTGCAGCACAAAGTCCTGCTC
>JBLMZA010000107.1:0-4257 GCA_050258555.1 Acidobacteriota bacterium
TTTTTGTCCTTGTACTGGTCGAGCGCGCCGATGCGCTCTTCGAGCGCCTGCACGGGCATGAGAATGGCTTTGGGCAGGTGTCCGGTTTCGCTGTAGTATTCATCCGCCGTCCGCACATCGAGCACAACCGCCGATGTATCCTTTTGCATCAGCGCATGCGCGTCCTTCGGTGAAATCAGCTCGCCTCCTTTTTTATTCTGCGCGAAAAGAAGCGTGACAACAGCCGCGATCACAATCGCGGCAATGATGAAAAATGTTTTATTCATTGGCGGTCTCCTTCGTTCTAATCGAATCAATCGATACATATCTATGTGATGCGCTGCAGGCACAAGAGGATTCACATGCCGCATATGCGGAACTATCTCTCGAAAAAGTATGTCCGAGAAGCAGGGCAATAAAGGACCGTGCGCATGGCTGACACACCATCATCTCAACATCCGATTCCTGTCTGGGCGCCGCTCAAACGGCCGGTCTTCCGCGACCGATTGATCGCTTCCGTCATCTCGAATACCGGTGCATGGATGCAGGACACGGCCGGCACATGGCTGATGACGGCGCTGACCACGTCTCCTTTGTACATCGCATTGATGCAGACAGCGGCGAGCCTGCCCGTGCTTTTGTTCGGACTTCCGGCCGGAGCGATGGCCGATATCCTGGATCGCCGGCGTCTGCTGCTTTTTTGGGCGGCATGGATGCTCGTCGCCGCGGCCATCCTGAGCGTGCTGACCGTGCCGGGATGGATCGGCATCGCCTCGCTTCTGCTCCTGACATTTCTTTTGAGCACGGGCGCCGCCATGAACGGTCCCACATGGCAGGCGATCGTGCCGGAGCTTGTGCCGCGAGAAGAAGTGCCCAATGCCATCTCGCTCAACAGCGCGGGATTCAATCTGGCGCGCGCCGTCGGTCCGGCCGCAGGCGGCCTGATGGTCGGCGCCTTTGCAAGCGTCATGGCCGGCGCGGGAGTGGTCTTTTCCATCAACGCCCTCTCATCGGTCGCCGTGCTGTGGGTGATCTATCGTTGGAAACGAACGCCGCTCTATAAAAGTTCTCTCCCGGCCGAGCGCCTCGGAGGCTCGATGCGCGCGGCGCTCCGGTATGTCCGGTTTGCTCCCGCGATGCGCGCCGTGCTGGCGCGCGCCTTCCTGCTCACATTCTGCGTGAGCGCCATGTGGGCCCTTCTGGCGGTTGTGGCGCGCGATCATCTGAAGCTCGGAGCGATGGGGTACGGCATCCTGAACGGCTGCATCGGTCTCGGAGCGGTGTTCGGAGCGATCCTTTTGCCGCGCATGCGCCGCAGGCTCGGGACGAATGGCATTGTACTGGCCGGGTCGCTCATTTTTATTGCGACGCTGCTGGTGATGGCATGGGTGCATACATGGATTCCGCTCATTCTGATGCTGCTTCTGGCCGGCACGGCATGGACCAGCACGGCATCGAGCATGAATATCACCGTGCAGCTTTCCGTTCCCGCCTGGGTGCAGGCACGGTCGCTCGGTGTTTTTCAGATGGTGTTCCAGGGCGGGCTCGCCGCCGGGAGCGCCTTCTGGGGCGCCGTTGCCGAACATTCCGCCACACCCATTGCATTGAGCGCTGCGGCCGGAGCGCTCCTGCTTGCCTGGCCTCTTGAAAAATGGCTTCCGCTTGCCACCGGCGAGAAGCTCGATCTCTCTCCCGGGCGTCTTGCAGCGGTCACGGCCGTCGAAGGAGATCCGGATACGGAACCCGAACCGGAAGACGGTCCCGTACTCATCACCGTCACATTCCGTATCGATCCCGTCCGCGCCGGCGAATTCATTTCCGCGGCGCATGACCTCGGCCGCATCCGCCAGCGTGACGGTGCGTACCGCTGGGCGCTCTTCCGCGATCCGTACGATCCCGCCCGGTATATGGAATCGTACGTCGTCTCCTCCTGGCTCGAGCGCCAGCGCCAGCTCGAGCGCTTCACGGTTGCCGATCATGCCATACGCAATCGCGTCTTCAGTTTCCATAAAGGAGCGGAAGGACCGGTCGTCTCGCGCATGATCCTGGCGAAGCCTTCTTCCGGATAAGTACATGAAAGGATGACTGTCATGCAGCAATTCTCCGCAGCACATCGCGCGGTCCATTATCCCGAGGACCGCAGGCACTATGTGTGGATCCATCCGGCGGCGCTTGCCGCGCTTGCCGTCGTGCTCCTGCTTCCTGTGGTGATCGCCTGGATTCAATATCTGATTGCGGGCCTTCCTCCGGAACAGGTGCGCTATCCCATGCAGCCGGTTCCCGAGCCGCATGGATTTCCCGCCTGGCTGCGTCTGACGCATTTTTTTAACTTCTTCTTCCTCATGCTGCTGGCCCGCAGCGGACTCTCGATTCTTGCCGATCATCCGCGACTCTATTTTAATCATCATTGCACGCCGGGAACCGAATGGATCCGCTTCACGCCGATTTCGGTGCCCACAGACCGGCTGTGGACGGCGAAGGACGACGCTCGGTATGTCTCGCCGCTGCTGGCGCTGCCCGGATACCGGCATACGATCGGCATGGCGCGCTCATGGCATTTCTTCAGCCTCTGCGGATTTCTTCTGAATGGAATACTCTTCATCATCCTTCTCTTCGCGACCGATCAATGGCTGAGGCTCGTGCCGACGTCGTGGGAGATTGTTCGGCAGGCATGGACGACGTTCGTGCATTATGCGACATTGCATCTGCCTGTCGAACCCAACGGCTTCTACTATTATAATCCGCTGCAGCAACTCGGTTACTTCGCCGTGATTTTCGTCATGGTTCCGCTTTCCACACTGACGGGCATCGCCATGTCGCCGGCGCTCGACAACCGGTTCACATGGTATCCGCATCTGTTCGGAGGAAGGCAATCGGCGCGCTCCATCCATTTCATCCTCCTGGTGGCATATATCGGATTCTTCATCGTGCATGTGAGCCTCGTGGTGATCACGGGATTCGTCAGGAATATGAATCACATCGTCATGGGCACGGACGATCTGAATCCCATGGGCCTCGTGATCGGGCTTGCGGCGATCGCCGCCGTCGTCGCTTCGTGGGCGCTCCTGCACTACATCGCATGGAAGTATCCGCGCCGTGTGCAGCTGCTGCATAAGGCGATGGCCGTGCCGTTTCTTGCGGTGCTCGACCGGTTTCATCCGCAGGAGCATTACGCGAAGGAAGACATCTCGCCGTTTTTCTGGCCGAACGGAAAGCTGCCGGACAGCGATGAATGGAAGCGTCTGGCTCGGGACGGATTCAAAGAATACCGGTTGCATATCGGCGGGCTCGTCGATCATCCGACAAGCCTGTCGCTCGACGACCTGAGGCGCCTCGAACGCGAGGAGCATGTGAGCCTTCATCACTGCATACAGGGATGGTCGGGCATCGCCGAATGGGCGGGCGTGCCGATGAGCGCGATCATACAGCTGGTGAAGCCGAGGCCCGAAGCGAAGGTCGTGGCATTTTATTCGTTCGGCGAAGGCCTGTATGGCGGAGCCTATTATGACACGCAGACGATCGAAAACGTGCTGAAGCCGCAATGCATTCTCGCCTATGACATGAACGGCCATGCGCTGTCCGACATCTATGGCGCCCCGCTCCGTTTGCGCGTGGAAAATCAGCTGGGCTACAAGATGGTGAAGTGGGTCAAATCGATCGAGTTTGTGGAAACCGAGACGAAGATCGGTGAAGGGGAAGGAGGCAAGAACGAGGACGACGAGTATTTCGATCTTCTGCCGAATATCTGATGCATTGACTTTCACCATCGAATCGCGTACGTTGGGTGAAACCTCCGCTCATACTCACACAGGTGAAGGCACCCATCGATGCGACCATTCCGGATTCTTTTTCTGAGCGCATGCCTTTCGGCGTTTCTTCTCACATGCGCCGCGGATGCGCAAACATTCGCTCCCGATCTGATCATTGTCAATGCGACAATCCATACGATGGACGAGGCGCATCCATCGGCCGAAGCCGTGGCGATATCCGGAGAGCGCATCATCGCCGTCGGCGCATCCGATGCGATCAGAAAACTCGCCGGTCCGCGGACTCGACGGATCGATGCGAAGCGGGCGCTTGTGCTTCCGGGCTTCAACGACTCGCATGTGCATTTCCTCTCGGGCGGCTTTCAGCTCTCGAGCGTCGACCTGCGCGATGCCTCTTCGCCCGAGGAATTTGCGGAGCGCATACGCGCATTCTCCGAAAAATATCCCCGCGGGCGTTGGATCACGGGCGGCGACTGGGATCATGAACGCTGGGAAGGCGCTCCGCTCCCCA
>JBLMZA010000108.1:0-5420 GCA_050258555.1 Acidobacteriota bacterium
CGATTTTTTCGCCGCTCAGGATGACGCGTTCCGATGTGATCAGGCCGGGCTTTGCGGTCGCAGAGCGCGCCTTCGGATATGAATTCGAGAAGGACAGTTTCAGGATTGCCGATGCGAAAGAAAGCCTCTTTTTTTCGACGCAGGGCGACGGAGGCATCTACACCTCGATCGACGACTATCTGAAATGGCTCCGAGCGATCGAGCTCGGGAAGGGTCTGGATCCGGCGCTCGTGAAAAAAGCGCAGTCGCCCGAATTTCCCATCGATACGGCGCGGCATCTTTTCTACGGCTACGGATGGTTTACGGCCGGAAGCGGTGCGGACCGTGTGATTTATCACACCGGATCGAACGGCGGATTCCGAACGATTGTCTTCATGAAGCCGTCCGCACGCTACTCGGTCGTGATCTTTTCAAACCGGACGGGCATCGATCTTGAACAGCTCATCCGGAACATCAATGCGATCACGGGCGTCGACGATCAGGCGCTTGTCAGGCTCGATTCGCTCATTTCCTGATGCAGCATATGAACAACAATCATCGAAGCAAAGTAAAGCTCGGACGGATCGTCCTTCTTCTTCTCATGGCGGCATCCGCGCTGCATGGTGAAGGAAGGTCCGCAAACGTCCCCGTGGCGGCAACCCGTACATCCCGTGCGCTCACAGGCAAAGTGATCTGTCTCGATCCCGGTCACGGCGGAACAGCGGAGACCGACGGCTACCGTGTGGGGCCAATGGGGGAGCGCGAAGAGTGGATCAATCTGCGCGTGGCAAAAGAACTCAAGGCGATGCTCGAGGCGCGCGGCGCTTCTGTTGTGATGACGCGCATGAGCGACACCTCCGTCGCCTTGAAAGACCGCGCGATGCTTGCGATCGGTCATCATGCCGATCTCTTTCTTTCCATTCATCATAATGCCACGGCAGACACGACGGCGAATTTTCCGATCGTGTATTTTCACGGCAACGCCTCGGAAAACCGTGCAAGCGTCGATCTCGGCAGAAGCGTCATCCAATCGCTTGCCCGGCGGCTCTTTAAAAATAGGACGCCCGTGAGCCTCGTGTCCGATCATACGATCTTTCCGGAATCGGGCGCGGCCGTGCTGCGCCATTCGTACGGCATACCAGGCATTATCTCCGAAGCCTCGTTCTTCACCAACGGCCGTGAAGAGCGGCGGCTGAAGGACTCGAGCTACAACCATCGGGAGGCCGAGGCGCTGCTTGCCGGACTCACGGCATATTTCTCCCGGCGTCATGCCGGCATACGCGAGCGCTATTCCCTGGCGAAGATCCCTCCGTTCCGCGCGTATCAGGAATCGGCGCGCATGGGGGACACGGCACGGTTCTGGCATGTGTTCTATCTGAAAGCGAAGAAGAAATTCAACGAAGGCACGATGGCATCGAGGCGTGAGGCCTTCCGGCTCTTTGCCGCATCGGCGCGAAGCTTTCCCGATTCCTATGCGGCGAGGGACTGCCACCGGTATTTATCATTGCTTGCCGCCGCACGCGACACGGCATTCTCGAGAAATGAACGACTGCGCGTGCGTGAATTCTATGTGAGGGTCCGCCACGGTCGATAGTCGGAGGAAATGCCGTCACGGGGAATGTGCGTGGTGTTCTTCAGCGTCCCGAGGGCGCATGCGGCGGCATCCATCCGTCCGGGCGCTTCCATTTCTTGAGCTCGATGGTGATGGAGCCGAGGAAGATCTTCACCTTCCCTTTGATGGGGACGCCGGCCGTGTCGTTGCTGAACCAGCCCGTATACTCGCCGCTCATGCCCAGGATGCCCGAGACCTGGGCCTCGCCGCCGATTTCCACGACATCGACCGGATAGTCGACGGCATCGATCTCTTCTTCGGTCACCTTGCGTTCGAAATTGATGATGGTGGTGCCTTCCTTGCCCTTGAGGAACGTCGGCACTTCGGCGCGTCCGCGAGAGCTGAGCGCATTGACGCGCGCAAAGTAAAGCAGCGACAGTCCGTCGACGCAATTTTTCCGGATGGTGAATGTGTCAATCTTGCCGGGCTCCATGGTGGTGCCATGCTCGGAGTCGGCGAAGCTTTCCCTGGCGATGAGCCGGTGGGCCTGCTGGTCGAACGTGTAATTGACCACCTTCCATTTTTCATCCATCTGTTCACGCGCCTGGAATGCGGCGGGAATGGCCGCACGGTTCATCGTCGATTCGTCGATTTCGCGGATGCGCACGAAGGGGACGCCCGAATAGGAGCGGACGTCGGCCTTCGTCGTGAACATCGCACGGTCGCCCTCGCCGTCCTGATGCGTCGTCAGGATGCGGATCGATCCCAAGGGGATCGACATATATGTGACTTCATACGTGAGCTCTTCATTGAGCGTGAAGACACCGCCGGCGGCGGCCGAGGCTGCCGGAGGCGGCGCCTCTGCCGGCATGCCGGCCTGAATGACCGATACCGTGGCAGACATCAGCGCCGCTGCCACCAGGCTTCGAACGAGTCCGGACATTTTCATACCATCACCGCAGAAAGAGTGGAAGGTTGACAAAGTCTCTGTTGTGATGAACATGAAGAACGCCGCCGTGGTTCACGCGGAAGCGGCGTACATTCAGTGTTGCCGCTTCTCGCTCAGTGTCATGGCCCAGGCGCTTGCCTTTCGGCCGTTGTGATGCTATATTGAAAAGAGTGTGAAGCCCCGCTGATGCACCGGTATGTGCGACGGGGCTTTTTTCTTTTTTGAAGAACGATCGATGACGACAGACCATACATTCCGCATGACGGCCAAGACATTTTTCGGCCTTGAAGCCGTCCTGGCCGACGAATTGAAGGCGCTCGGCGCCGAAGAAATCACCCCGATGACGCGCGCCGTCTCCTTTCTGGGAACGCAGGAGACGCTCTATCGGGCCAATCTCGAGCTGCGCACGGCGCTGCGCATTCTGAAGCCCGTCCTGTCCTTCCGCGTGCACGACGAAAAGGAGCTGTATGCGCGCACGCGGCGCTTCGCCTGGAACGAATACCTCACGCCGAAGACGACATTCGCGATCGACAGTTCGGTGCATTCACCGCACTTCAACCACGCCAACTACGTGGCGCTCAAGGTGAAAGACGCCATTGTCGATCAGCTTAGGAGCGTGTATGGCGTGCGTCCCGATGTCGAGTTGGAGAATCCCGATCTGCGGCTCAATGTGCATATCGGCGCCGATCAGTGCACGATTTCGCTCGATGCCTCGGGGCGATCGCTGCATAAGCGCGGCTACCGCATCGATCAGGGCCTGGCGCCGATCAATGAAGTGCTCGCCGCCGGCATGCTTCTGCTTGCAGGCTGGAAGGGAGAGTCGAACTTCATCGACCCGATGTGCGGTTCGGGCACGTTTCTCATGGAAGCGGCATCGATCGCCCGTGCGGTCGCTCCCGGCATGAAGAGTCGCGACTTCGCGTTTTTGAAATGGAAGGACTTCGACCAGGCGCTCTGGAATCGGGTGGTGGAGAATGCCCGGGCGCGCGAGCGCGCCTTCATGCACACGATCATGGGATTTGATTCCTCGGGTGAGGCGATCGCCATTGCAAAAGAAAATATCCGGCATGCGGGATTCAATTCGATGATCGAATTGAAAAAAGCCCGGCTTCAGGATGTGACTTCGGAGGCGCTGCCGGAAGGCGGGGGACTCGTCATGCTCAATCCGCCCTATGGCGAGCGGATGGATGCGGGCGAAGCCACGGCGCTCTATGAACAGATCGGCGACGCGCTCAAGCGGCACTTCGAGGGCTGCAGCGTCTGGATCATTTCATCGAACAAGGAAGCGTTGAAATCGATCGGACTCAAGACATCGCGCAAGCTCACGCTCTATAACGGCGCACTCGAGTGCAAGTTTCACAACTACCAGATCTATCAAGGCTCGAAAAAGTCAAAATATCAGCAGTGAATTTTCTTGATCATCCGGTAACATTGCGGTGATACTTCCGTAATAGTCTCTAGGTATCTTTGTGCATCCAGACAATGAACAAGGGAGACCACCGACGATGAAGATCGCTTATACCGCAGGCATGATGCGCGAGGGCTTCGACGGCGTCACGCGCGTGCTCTATAAATGGAACGAGATGCTCGTGAAAAAGAATATCGAGCATATCTTTCTCTCGGCCGATGTGCCGCCCGAAGCGGAACAGACGGTGCCGATGCACGAAGTCTGCTCGTTTCCGTTTCCACTCTACAAGAACTACCGCGTTGCGGTGCCGACGCCGAGATCGTTTGACGCCGTGCTCAATGAGTTCAAGCCCGACATCATCCACTTCAACAGTCCCTGCCCGCTTGCCATTGCGGCGCTCAATTACGGCCGCAGGCACGACATCCCGGTCGTGGCAACGTATCACACGCATTTTTTGAGCTATGCGAAATATTACAGGCTCTCGGCGCTGACCGAGGCCTGCTGGAGCTTCTACCACAGGCTCTATGACCAGTGCGCGCAGGTCTATGTGCCCTCGCTGCCGATCATGGAGGAACTGCACGAAGGGAAACTGCATAATCTTGTCTATCTGCCGCACGGCGTGGATACCGCGCAGTTCAATCCCTCGTTTCATTCGGCCGGATGGAAAACGCGGATCGGAGCAGCGGATGCGTTCACGGTGCTCTATGCCGGAAGGCTTGTCTGGGAGAAGGACGTTCACCTGCTACCTGAGATCAGCGTCGGGCTGCGAAGAAAGTACGGTCATGTGCAGTTTGTGCTGGCAGGCGACGGTCCGGCGCGCGCCGAGCTCGAGCGGCGGATGCCGGATGCGGTCTTCCTCGGACATCTCAGTTCGTCAGAGCTTGCCGAAGCCTATGCATCGAGCGACGTGTTCGTCTTTCCGTCGCGCACCGAGACATTCGGCAATGTGACATTGGAGGCGATGGCCTGCGGCACGGTGCCCGTCTGCGCCTCGGCCGGAGGCGCGAAGGATCTGATCATCAACGGCATCAACGGCTTTTTATCCGAGCCGGGGGAATCGGCCGGATTCGTCCGCGCCCTCGGGCAGGTGATGGAGCATCCCGAAGCACGCGCGAAGCTCGGCGAGAACGCCCTGCTCTTTGCGCGCGAGCAGAGCTGGGAGCGTGTGGTCGACCGGATGCTCGGGCTCTATGCCGCCGCCATCGGCGCATCCGAAGCCGTCGCCGCATGAGGGTATTTCTCGGAGGATCACCGATGGAACGGCCGGGCACGCCCGACTGTTGGACTATTCATGAACGAACATGACGAAAAAGTGGCGCAGCTTGAGCGCGAGCTGCGGTTTTACCCGGTCGAGAACGAGCAACCATCGGTGCTGAGGCCGGACGAGATCCGGTTTTTCAACGAGAAGGGGTATCTGAGCGGCATTCCCGTCTTCACGCCCGAAGAAGCCGGGCGCAACCGCCGGGATTTCGATTCCATCCTTTCACAATTCACCGCGCAGGGCAAGGACAGTTATGCGATCGACCGGTATC
>JBLMZA010000109.1:0-35479 GCA_050258555.1 Acidobacteriota bacterium
AAGTCCGCGCCCTGATCGGTTCCGGTGATTATTTCAACGCGCCGCTGAGCGGCCAGGTCAACGGCGCGCTTGCGCTTCGCCAGCCGGGCTCGGCCGTGAAGCCCTTCATGTATGCATTGGCCTTCGATGCGGGACATGGAGCGGGAGGGATCGTGGCGGACATTCCGACGGCGATTCCCGATGTGCGCGGCGATTACGTGCCCGAAAACTACGACAGAAAATTCCACGGACCCGTCTCGATCCGTACGGCGCTAGCCTGCTCCTATAATGTGCCGGCGGTGCGCATGCTGGAGACGATCGGCAGGGAATATTTTCTGCAGACGCTGCGTCTCTGCGGCTTCACGTCCCTTGTCGGCTCATCGGAGTATTACGGCTACGGCCTCACGCTCGGCAATGCGGAAGTCCGCCTGATTGAGCTTGCCAACGCCTTTCGCATCTTCGCCAATGGCGGCATGTGGCACCCATGGACGCTTGTGAAGGAAGCGCGCCGCGCCGATGGCGCGATCGTGACGCAGCCCGTTGCCGGCACGCCGCACCGTGTCTACAGCGAAGAATCGGCATTTCTTGTGACCGATATCCTGAGCGATGCGGCATCGCGCGCTCCCGCATTCGGCAGCGCCTTCCGGTTTCCTTTTTCCTGCGCGGTGAAGACCGGCACAACGAAAGAGTATAAGGACAATTGGACGATCGGCTCGACGACGCGCTACACCATCGGCGTCTGGGCGGGAAATTTCGACGGCAGCGAAATGCGCGGCGTCTCGGGCGTGGCAGGAGCAGGCGCGATCTTTTCCGATATCATGCTCTTGCTGCACTCGGCGCCTTTTGGACTTCCGCCCTCGGAATGGAAAAAGCCCGCGAGCCTCGAGCGCGTACAGATCTGTCCGCGTTCGGGACTTCCGCCGGGAGAAAACTGTCCGCACACCACGAGTGAATGGTTCGTGCACGGCCATGTGCCTCGTGCGCGCTGCCGGGTGCACCAGGCGTATCGTGTGCGCGATGAACATGGCATCGCCTCGCGCCGCGTCTATGAGGTGTATGGTCCCGAATATGCGGAGTATATGGAGCGCTCCGGGATGACTCGTGTGCCGCAGGGCGCAGAACCGGCCGACGCCCCATTGGCGCAAGGAAGCAAGATCCGGCGTCTTGCGATCAGCTCTCCCAATCAGGGCGATCTGTTTAAAATCGATCCCTCGCTCCGCAGAGAGTATCAGACCATCCGCGTGCGGGGCTTCATTCCTGCAGGAGCGCGCGATGTCCGCCTGGTGGTCGACGGAGCGGAGGAGCGCGTCTTCACTGAAGCGGGCGTGGTGTGGACGCTCGAAAAAGGCGTGCATCAGTTCCAATTAATCGGTATCATCAATGATGAACCTTTGAGAAGCCGCGTTGTTCATATTACAGTCGAATAAGAAGCGCGGCAGGCGCCGGATATCAACAGTTGAAACAACAAGAAAGAGGATGACACAATGCAGATTCAGTTTATCGGAGCGACACATTCTGTGACAGGCTCGATGCACATGGTGCACATCAACGGCAAAAAAATCCTGCTCGATTGCGGCATGTTCCAGGGCCGCAGAGCCGAAGCGGCCGAACGAAACAAGAGCTTTCCCTTCGACGCATCGACGATCTCCGCGGTCGTGCTCTCGCATGCGCATATCGATCACTCGGGCAATCTGCCCAACCTCGTGAAGCAGGGCTTCCGCGGTCCCATTTACGCCACATCGGCGACGGCAGATCTCTGCCGGATCATGCTGACCGACAGCGCCTTCATCCAGAAGAAGGACGCGCAGTTCATCACGAAGAAGCATGCGAAGAAGCACATGCCTCCGGTCGAACCGCTCTATACGGTCGAGGATGTCGATGCGGCGCTCGAGCTCTTTCAGGGACTTCCCTACGACACGGAATTTGAAGTCACCGACGGGGCGCGTGCGCGCTTTGTCGATGCGGGCCACATTCTCGGCTCGGCTTCCGTCGTGCTGACGCTCGACGATCCTTCAAGCCGCAAAGAAACAACGCTCGGCTTCACGGGTGATCTCGGACGGCCCAATCTGCCCGTCCTGAGGGATCCGCAGTTCATGGGCGATGTCGATACGCTGATCAGCGAATCGACATACGGCGGGCGCTATCACGTGCATGCCGATGAAATGAAATCGCGCTTCCTCGAAATCGTCCGCCGGACCGTCGATCGGCGCGGCAAGATCATCATTCCCGCCTTTTCCGTGGGACGCACGCAGGACATCGTCTACAAGCTCAACGAGCTGAAGAATAACGGTTCGCTGCCCGACATTCCCGTCTACGTCGACAGTCCCTTGTCTGTGAAGGCGACCGGCATCTTCAAGCGCCATCCCGAATGCTTCGATGCGGAGACGGTCGAATTGCTCAAGACCGATCCCGATCCCTTCGGCTTCGACCGGCTCACGTATATTCAGGATGTCGAGGAATCAAAGAAGCTTAACGACACGACGGAGCCGTGCATGATCATCGCGGCATCCGGCATGTGCGAAGCCGGGCGCATTGTGCACCATCTTGCCAACAATATCGGCGATGCGAAAAATACGGTGATGATCGTGGGTTATCAGGCCGAGCATACATTGGGCAGAAGGCTCGTCGAGCACGACCCGATCGTGAAGATCTTCGGCGAGGAGTATGCGGTCAAATGCGATGTGGAAGTGATGAACTCCTTCAGCGCCCATGCCGACCGCACCGAGCTCATGGACTATTTCGAGCATTTCGACCGCTCGCGTCTGAAGAACATTTATCTTGTCCACGGCGAAGAGGACCAGTCCCAAAAGTTCGCCGCGGGGTTGAAGGAGAAAGGCTTCCGGAACGTCGATATTCCCGTGCGGATGGAGAAGGCGGAACTCTAATTGTTGCGCGAGTCCGTAATTAGACCTATATTACGTACTGAATTATGTCTCATGCGACAGTGCGTATTTGGACGGTTCCTATGAAAAATATACAAGTATCGAGCGATATCATCCCGGTCGGCCGATTTAAGGCGGACATGGCGCGGTATATTAAAGAGATCAACGCTCAGAATAATTCTTTGATCATTACGCAGAACGGAAAGCCTGCGGCGGTGCTGATTACGCCGGTGGAGTTCGATGAACTGCGGCACACAAAAGCGTTTCTGGACTCGATTGCGCGCGGAATGCATGATATGGAAGAGGGCGATGTGCTCTCTTCAGCGCAACTTCGATCGCGCTTAAAGAAGCAACGGGCGAAACATCCACAATGAAAATTGTCTGGACAAAAGAAGCGGTCCACCGGCTGGAGGAAATCGAAGAATACATCGCAAAGGACCGTCCGATGGCGGCAGAAGCGCTGATCGATGATATTATTGCACGTGTGGAATCATTGTCAGATGCTCCTCACAAAGGGCGTATGGTCCCGGAATTGTCGCATCCTAATATCAGAGAAGTGATTTACAAAAACTATCGCATCGTGTATATAGTGAGGAGAAAATCGCTCAACGTAATTACGATATTTGAGGGACATAAATTGCTGAAGCTGCCGTAATCTCATTTTCGTCAAATTGCGAAGATAATTAAAAAGCCCCGTGAGAAGGAGCGATTCACTCACGGGGCTTTTTCTTTTTGCAGCAGCCGATTCCCGGACAGACGGGACGCGGCTTATTTCTTGTTTTCCTTGTGGTATTTGGCGGCGGCCTTCACGAACTCGCGGAAAAGCGGATGCGGCGTCAGCGCACGGCTCTTCAGCTCGGGATGGAACTGACCGCCCACAAACCACGGATGATTCGGAAGCTCGATGATCTCGACAAGCGAGTTATCGGGCGCCGTGCCGGAAAACACCATTCCGTGCTCGCCCAACGTCTTGCGGAACTTGTTGTTGACCTCGTAGCGGTGGCGGTGGCGCTCATAGATCAGTTCCTTCTTGTAGGCCGTGTAGGCCTTCGTGCCCTTCTGCACGGCGCAGGGATAGGCGCCCAGGCGCATCGTGCCGCCCATATTCTTGATCGAGCGCTGGTCGATCATGAGATCGATCACCGGAAATTTCGATTTCGCAAACTCGGTGCTGTTGGCGCCGCGCATGCCGCAGACGTTGCGCGCAAATTCGATGATGGCGCATTGCATGCCGAGGCAGATGCCGAAAAACGGAATCTCGTTTTCGCGCACATATTGAATCGCATGGATCTTTCCTTCCACGCCGCGCTCGCCGAATCCGCCCGGCACCAGAAGTCCCGACACGTCCCCCAGAAATTCTTCGGCATTGTCGTGGTTCAGTTCTTCGGCGCGTATCCACTTGATATCCACCGCGACTTCGTTTTCCGCTCCGGCGTGTATGAACGATTCGTTGATGCTCTTGTAGGCATCGGCAAGATCGGTGTATTTTCCCACGACGCCGATCGTGATGCGGTCGCGCGGATCCTTGATCTTGTGCACCAGGCGCGTCCACTTGCGCAGGTCGGGATGTCCGACTTTCAGGTTCAGTTTTTCGAGCACGATCCGGTCCAGGCCCTCTTTTTCGAAGAGCAGCGGGATTTCATAGATCGTCTCGGCGTCGCGTCCCTCGATCACCGCATCGGGCTCGACGTTGCAGAAGAGTCCGATCTTTTCGCGCATCTCCTGCGAGAGCTTCTTTTCCGAGCGGCAGATGAGGATGTCCGGCTGCACGCCGATTTCCTGAAGCATCTTGACCGAGTGCTGCGTGGGCTTCGTCTTCAATTCACCGGCCGATTTGATGTAGGGCACGAGCGTCACATGGATCGACAGCGTATTGCGCTTGCCCAAGGAGAGCATCAACTGTCGGATCGCCTCGAGAAAGGGCAGGCTTTCGATGTCGCCCACAGTGCCGCCGACTTCCGTGATGATCACATCGTACTTGCCCGTGTTGCCCAGCTGCACGATGCGGCGCTTGATCTCGTCCGTGATATGGGGAATCACCTGGACGGTGGCGCCGAGATAGTCGCCGCGGCGTTCCTTCGAAATCACTTCGTAATAAATCTGTCCCGTGGTCGAGTTGTTCATCCTGGATGTGCTCACATCGAGGAAGCGCTCGTAGTGTCCGAGATCGAGATCGGCCTCGGCGCCGTCGTCGGTCACATAGACTTCGCCGTGCTGGAACGGATTCATCGTGCCGGGGTCGACATTGATATAGGGATCGAATTTCTGGATCGTGACGCGCAGTCCGCGCGCCTTCAGCAGCACGGCCAGGCTTGCGGCCGAGATGCCTTTGCCGAGCGACGAAACGACGCCGCCCGTGATGAAAATATATTTGACATGTGGAAGAGCCACGGTGTTGATTCCTTCCTTAATGAAGAAGTGATGCTGTGCTTGAATACAAAAATCAAAAAAAAGGGCGAAATGCTATTTCGCCCTGTATGCGTTCTGAGAGACAATCGTCCGGACCTTTTCAAGGTCTTCCGGCGTGTCGACCGAGACGGACTCGGCCGACGTGAGCGCGCACTTGATCCGGAATCCGTGCTCCAGGATCCGGAGCTGCTCGAGCTTTTCGGCGCGCTCCAGAACGCCGGGCGCCCAGGTGGTGAAGCGCCGGAGAAACTCGCTTCTATACACATAGAGTCCGAAATGCTTGTAACAGGGCGTCTGCCCGGGCCATGCCGTGATATCGGCAGCGTCGCGCACAAAGGGAATGGGCGAGCGCGAAAAATAGAGCGCCGTCATTTCATCATCGACGACGACCTTGACGACATTCGGATTGGAGAGCTCGCCGGCATCATGAATCTTCGAGATCGCCGTGCCGCAGACCGCTTGCGCATCATCGGCTAAAAGCCGGATCGTGTCGTCGATCATGCCGGGATCGATCAGCGGCTCGTCTCCCTGGATGTTGACGATGAGATCGGCATCGAGTCCTTCGGAGGCCTTGGCGATGCGGTCCGAGCCGCTCTGGATGTCTCTCGAGGTCATGACGGCCTCGCCTCCGAAGGCCGTGACGGCCGAGGCGATGCGCTCGTCGTCCGTGGCCACAATGACGCGCGTGATGAGCTTCGAGGCGTTCGCGCGCTCATACACGTGCTGCACCATGGGCTTGCCATGGATATCGGCAAGGCTCTTGGCCGGAAGCCTCGTCGAAGCGTAACGGGACGGTATGATGCCGATGATCTTCATCCTATCCGATCACCTTGGGCACCGTGAAAAAGACGTCGGTCTTCGAGGGCGCATTCTTCAGCGCCTCTTCCACAGGAAGCGACGGCTTGGCCTCATCCTCGCGGAAGACGTTCGAGAGCTCGATCACGTGCGAGAGCGGTTCGACATTCGACGTGTCGAGCTCGTTCAGCTTTTCAATATGCTTCAGGATGTCGTTCATCTGGTGCGTGAGCGTCTCTTTTTCCTCTTCGGAAAATTCCAGGCGCGCCAGGGCGGCGATGTATTCGACATCCTTGATCGTGACGGACATGACAAGTGTTCCTTATTACGATTCGATAAACCGGAAATTCTTCTGGAAGATTCCTTCCACCTGCTTCATGAGCGCGATCTCGCCTTCCCTCGTGGTGATGCCTTCGGTGGCGACAGGCTCGCCGATCACCATTTCGATCGTGCGCGGGCGGATGTCGAACGAGCCCTTGGGCTGTATGGCGAATGTGCCGTTGAGTGTGACCGGCAGAATCGGCACGCCGGTTTTGGCCGCCATCTGGAATGCGCCGCGCTTGAAAGGCTGCAGGTGTCCGTCGCGCGAGCGCGTGCCTTCGGCAAACAGGAGCACCGAGCCGCCGGCCTTGATGTCGCCGATGGCGCGTTCGAGGCTCTTCATGGCCTGCGTGGAGCGGCCGCGGTCGACCATGATGTGGTAGCCCAGGCGCAGCGCCCAGCCCCAGAGCGGAATATACGAGAGCTCCTTCTTGAACATGATCCGGGCCTGCGTGAAGACGGACATGATCGCCGGAATGTCGAAGAAGCTTGCATGGTTGCTTACGATGATGTAGTTGCCGTTGGCGGGAATGTGCTCGCGGCCCTTCACATCCACCTTGATGCGGCAGAGCCAGAGCGAGAACATCGACCAGCGCGAACCGATCCAGAAATAATACCGTCCTTTTTTGTCGAAAGGAAGATAGAGCAGGCCGGATGTCGATAAAATGGCATTCGAAACGACCATGCCCAGAATACGAAGCGCGGTAATGATGGATCTCATGTGATCAGCTGCAACAAGGGGAAAGGTACGGTAATCAGTGGTTTATACATAATACGAAAGACAGGGAAGAAAAACAAGCCGGCGTGATGCGTCATAATAAAAGGTAACCGAAAAATGTTACTTTTCTACCGGTTGTTTCCGGATATAACGAGGTAGCGGTTCTGCTTGTTTCGTGATGTGTTTGATTTTTATTTCCACTTCATGTTGCAGGACAAACGGATTTAAGGATTCAAACAATTGTGTCAGTTCCCGTTTGGTTTTCGGCGCGATCAGTGGATGTTCCATCACGCGCTGGTATGGAGTCTTTGGCGTATCATAGCGTTTGATAAGATGCTCACCATCGCGGCGTTTTTCAAGAAGCTTGGTCGAAGGAAGAAAGAAGTTCATCATCAAGCGCCACTCGGATGTGTAGAGCTCATTCAACTCTTCAGCCAAGTCAGGCGTGGCCATCCGTTGATACCCGATGTACTGACGAACCAGCGTCCAGTTCTTTTCTTCGACATGGGCATTGTCGTTTTTCTGATACGGTCGGCTCCGGGTGAACTTCACGGGTCGTTTTCTATGGGTGAAATATTTGAGGATGTGCCAATTTAAGAACTCTGAGCCATTGTCGCAATCAAAGCCGCGGATCTTGAAGGGAAGGCGCTTCTCGATATCCTCAAGCGCGTGTAAGACGCCGAGTTCTCCCTTGCCATAGACCGCCCGTTGTTCGCGCCACGTTGTGGCCATATCGATGCAATTGATTGTTATGACATAGGTTCCATCAGTGGATGTGCCGCAATGGGCGACCGTATCGGCCTCAAGGTATCCTGGCCGCGACTCATCCCATTGATCCGTGGCAATGGGGATGTGGCGCTTCAGAAGAGAGCCGGGCTTGGTGGTCGAGAGTCCCCACTTATGCGTAGAGGCTCTTCGTCTCTTGAGCAGACGATCAATGGTCGAGGCCGAGATCTGCATGAGCAGTTTCGTCTGCCGCGGATGAAGCAGGACCTTATAGTGCTCTTCATAGTATGGCAGCCACAGAGGAAGTGCTGCTTTGAGTCGCTTGGAGCATGGCAGGTTCATCAGATGCCAGATTTTCTCAAGGACAGTGATGATCACGGGATCATGATACGTGCGAGGACGGCCCGGATGCTCTCGATGAAGCGGATGGACCTTCGGTGAAACGGCTTTTAGAATCCGGATCGCATACTTCCGGTTGTATTCACAGATCAAACAAAACTCATCGAGGATCGTTTTCTTTTCCGCCTTCCCGGCTCGGTGATACCGCGCACGGATAGCGTCCAGATATTCACGTTTTTCGCTCGGTCCCATAATTAAGGCCCCCTCAAATTTTTGGGTTACCTTAATTTTGACGCAACGACTCAGATTTGCAATGGCTAAAGTTACATTAATTATGAGTCAATGCGGCCGGGCCGCGCCTGTGCTTCTCCGGTTGACAGAGAAAGCGATTTTTCTTACGTTGTATCCACTTCCGAAGAACGGAAGAATGATATGGATCGACGAATGAAGCACTCTTTCTTATGTCCTCTCAGGAAAAACATATCGGTATCATCCGCACGATTTCCTCATCGACGGTGGTGGTGCGCCTGGATGCGGAGATCCGCTCGCTCGAACGCACAATAAACGGCAAGGTCTACCGCATCGGGCAAATCGGCGCCTTTGTCGTGCTGCCCGTGGCCGGAATCGAAGTGGTCGGCATCGTGACCGAAATGCGCATGGCCCCGGCGGCCGATCACGCGCGCGAAGCGATGGAGATGGAGCTGCAGCTGATCGGATCGGTCACAGACGGACGCTTTGAAAAAGGCATCGCGGCCTTCCCGCTGCTCGGCGGCGATGCCTACATGACGGATGAAAACGACGTGACGACGCTCTTCTCCTCGTATGCCCATTTCGGATTCGCCGTGGGCGACATCTCGGGCTATCAGGGCGAGCGCCAGTACGTGGATCCGAACAAGTTCTTCGGCAAGCATATCGCGCTTCTCGGCTCGACAGGCTCGGGCAAGTCGACCGCCGTGGCCTCGATCATACAGAAAGTGCAGATGTTTTCCAATACGCACGTGATCATTCTTGACATCCATAACGAGTACGGCGCTGCATTCCGGGACTTCGGCAATCTGATCAACATCACCGAGCTCGAGCTGCCCTACTGGTTCATGAACTTCGAAGAGATGCGCGAAATGTACGTGGATGAGAACGAGACCTCGGCGCAGAGCCAGATCATGCTCCTGAAAGATCTGGTGCTCAATTCGAAGAAGGCGAAGAATCCGGAGATGGAAGATTATGTGACGATCGATACGCCGGTGTATTTCGATCTCAATGAAGTCCGGGCGCGCCTCCAGTTCTTCGACACCGAGCGCGTGCAGGGTTTTTCGGGCGGACCGGCCAGGGAGGGCCCGTTCTACGGCGCCTTCACGCGCATGCTCGTGCGCCTGGACAGCCGCATGACAGACAAGCGCTACGAGTTCATGTTCAAGCCGCAGAAATACAGGGATTCGGACGCCATCAAGTCGATCCTCACGCGCATCCTGGGACTCGATGTGAAAAAGCAGATCACGGTGCTCGATCTGTCGGGTGTGCCCTTCGACATCGTCAACACGATCGTGTCGCTTCTGGCACGGACGATCTTCGACTTCAATTTCTGGAACCAGAACAAGTCGGAGTTTCCCGTGCTGCTGTTGTTCGAGGAGGCGCACAATTACCTGCCGCAGGTGCCCTCGCCCAATAACCAGGCCGCCAGGCGCACGGTCGAGCGCATCGCGAAGGAGGGAAGAAAATACGGGGTCTCGTGCATGATCGTTTCGCAGCGGCCCTCGGAGCTTTCGGAGACGATCCTGTCGCAGTGCAACAATTTCATCACGCTCCGGCTTTCGAATCCCACGGACCAGAACTACATCAAGCGCCTGGTGCCCGATTCGTTCACCGGGATGCTCGACATTCTGCCCTCGCTCAGGCAGGGAGAGGCGATGATCATCGGAGACGCCACGGCGCTTCCGGCGCGCGTCCTGATCGATTTCCCGGCGCCGCCGCCCAATTCATCCGACATTCGCTTCTATGACAAGTGGGTCGAAGCCGAGGTGCCGACCGATGTGAGAACCGTCGTGCACCGCTGGTGGAAGCAGGACCGCTCGACATAACGCATGTGCTTCGCACACAACACGACTTTCATTCACATGAGAATTCTTATTCTATCGATTATCTGCACCGCGGTCATCGGCATCATCGTCGCCGTCTTTCTTCAGGTCAAGAAACACTTCGACAAGAAGTACGACGAGTTCGAGGATGAGCGCCACAGAGCCGCCATCGGTTCGGCGCGCGATGCCGGCAAGAAGGACGACGGCGGCAGCACGCTGCCGCCCATTCCTTAATATTCTTTGCGGTTGGCGTACACGTTCATGAAGAGTCCGGCCATGATCATGTACGAACAGAGCGAGGAGCCGCCGTAGGAGAGGAAGGGAAGCGGAATGCCCACCACGGGCATGAGTCCCATCGTCATGCCGATATTGACCAGCATGTGGAATCCGAAGAGCGATGTGAAGCCGACCGCCAAAAGGCTGCCGAAGCGGTTGCGCGCCTGCGAGGCGAGCTTGATGCCGTGAAAGAGCAGGAGCGCGAAGAGCCCGAAGACCACGAGTGCCCCCACGAAGCCGAACTCCTCGCCCGGCACGCAGAAGATGAAATCGGTCCACTGCTTCGGAATGAAGTTCAGCTGCGTCTGCGTGCCGTGCAAAAATCCCTTGCCTAAGAATCCCCCCGACCCGATTGCCACCTTCGACTGGATCACGTTGTAGCCCGCGCCCAAGGGATCGTTGTTGGGATCGAGGAACGTCGTGATGCGCCGCTGCTGGTAGAGCGGAAGCTTCTCATAGACCACCTGCACGAAGACGCCCACCATCGTATTGAGTCCGAACATGAGCGTGGCAAAGAACCTATCCTCGCGCACCTTGTAGAGCGCGAAGCCCAGAAGCGCCAGCACGATGAGGAAGGGAGTCGTGCCCACGACGGCCGCCGCCGCGACGAATGCCGGCGCGATGATGATGACGATCATGAAGTTCGAGGCGCCCGCCCAGTAGAGCACGGGAATGAGCATGCCGATGAATGTGAGCGCCGTGCCGAAATCGGGCTGCAGCATGATGAGCGCCACAGGCAGCGCCACAAAGCCCGAGGCCTTGATCAGATCCTTGAGCCGGGCCACGTTCACATTCGATCGCGAAAGGTAGGAGGCCAGGGCGAGCATCGTCGTCACCTTCACGATCTCGGAAGGCTGTATGCCCATGCCGCCCACGCCGAGCCACGACTTGGAGCCGTAGACGACCTTTCCCATCACAAGCACCAAGAGCAGAAGCGAGAGCGAGGAGAAGAAGGCGATATAGGCGAAGCGCTGTATGACGCGCAGCGGAATCACCATCGTGATGAGCATCGCCGCAAGGCCGAATCCCATCCAGGTCAGCTGCCGGTAGAAGCTGCTGGTGGCGCGCGTGTCGAACGTGGCGCTGTAGATGGAGACAAGACCGATGGCGATCAGCGCAATGGTGGCGATGAACGTCGTGCGGTCGAAATATTCTTTGAAATAGGAAATCATAAATGCGTTGTTCTTCTTCTTGTTACTCGATCATCTGATCTTTGGCTGCTTGGACGGCCAGCGCGCCCTTCGTTTCGTTGCGGATCAGCTTTCCGTAGAGAAACTGCTCCATGCACATGCCCGCAATCGGCGCGGCCGCCGCGCCGCCGTAGCCGCCGTTTTCCACCAGCACGCAAATGGCGATCTTCGGATTGTCATACGGCGCAAAGCCGATGAACCAGGCGTGATCGCGTCCGTGCGGATTCTGCGCCGTGCCGGTCTTGCCTGCCACCTGCACGCCCGCGATGCGCGCGCCGCCTCCGGTGCCGCCCGGCTCCATCACGCAGCGCCGCATGCCTTCGCGCACCAGTGACCAGGTGTGCTCCGAAATATTCACATCGTGCTTGTCGTAGGCGACCGTGTCCATCTTCTTCGTCCACTTGTTGTAGACGTAGTCGACCGCATGCGGCTGGTGGTAATGTCCCTTGTTGCCGAGCATCGCCGCATAGTTGGCCATCTGCAGCGGCGTCACGCCGACTTCCCCCTGCCCGATGCCCAAGCTCACGAGATAGCCCTTCGTCCACCGGCCCTTGCCGTAGACGCGGTCGAAATACTCGGTCGAAGGAAGAAGCCCGGAGCTTTCCTCCATGATGTCGACTTTCGTCTGGCGTCCGAAGCCGAATTCCCGCCCGTACTTGTTCCATTCATCGAGCCCGACTTTGAGCATGAGCTGATAATAGAAGACGTTGCATGAGCGCTGTATCGATTCGATCACATCGGTCGAGCCGTGCACATGCAGGTCCTTGAAGACATGATTGCCGAAGGGGAAGCTTCCGTGGCAGACGATGCGGTAGTTCTCGTCGATGATCCCGTTTTCCAGCGCGGCGATGGCCAGAAGCATCTTGAACGTCGATCCGGGGGGATAGCGCGTGAGCGTGGCGCGGTTGTAAAGAGGCTTCGCCTCGTCTGTGGTCAGGTTCTTCCAGACTTCCGGAGAGGTGACGCCCGAGAAGTTCGAGAGATCGTAATCCGGCTTGCTTGCCAGCGCGATGATGCCGCCGTTCTGGGGATCGATCGCCACGACGGCGCCGCGCCTGCCGGCAAGCAGGCTTTCGGCCAGCGCCTGCACCTTCACATCGAGCGCCAGGTGCATGTCGAGTCCGTCTTTGGGCGGCACGTCGTTCTTGCCGTTGTTGAATGTGCCGATGATCTGGCCGCGCGCATTCTGCGAGATGTAATCGAATCCCTTCTCGCCGCGCAGCGACTGCTCGTAGCGCGCTTCGATGCCGGAGCTGCCGACGATGTCGCCGGGCTGGTAATACTCTCCGAGCTTTTCCAGCTGCCAGTCGGAGATTTCCTTCGCGTATCCCATCAGGTGCGACATGTGCGCCGGCGTGGGGTAGAAGCGTTTCGATTCCATCTGCACTTCGACGCCCGCGAGCTTTTCCTTGTGCTCTTCGAGCATCGAGAGCGTGCGGAAGTCGATGTCGCGCTTGACGCGCGTGGGCGCAAACTGCGAATACTTCTTGCCGCGGTTGATCTTGTCCACCACCTGGTCCTCCGTCATATCGAGGATCTTCGCCAGGAGCGGCACGTTCTTCATGTTGAAGTCGATCGGCGTGAGCATGACCGTATAGGACGGCCGGTTGTCGACCACCAATTCGCCGTGCCGGTCATAGACGTAGCCGCGCACCGGCGTCTTGACCACCGTGCGGATGGAGTTTTCTTCGGACTGCCGTCCGTACTGCTCGCCGTAGATGTACTGAAGCTGGTAAAGCCGTCCGATGAGGATAAGAAATCCGAGGGAGAGAACAAGTTGTAGAACAAATTTTCGTTTCGGTGAACCGAATTCGTCGCCGCTCATACGTCATGAAACCTTTATACGGAATATTTCCGCGTGAACACGAACCACGGCAGGAGCGCCACCGCGGTCGTGTAGATTGTTGCAAAAAGTCCGAAGCGAAGCATCGCCGCAATGAGACCGATATCGGTGCCCTGCACAAAGACCGTGAAGTAGATCAGGTTGTGGATGAACGACATCAATGCCACGATGATCAGGAACTGATAGCGCGCGATGGTGAAGTCCACCTTGTTGTCGTTGTAGAAATATCCGGCCGCAAACCCGACGATCGTTTTCGAGAGCGCCGAGAGGCCGAGAAACTGCCCGCTTAAGAGATCGACCAGAAGTCCTGCGGAAAAGCCGAGGACGGTCGCCGGGATCTGTCCCGACTGCAGCGCCGTATAGACCACCCAGATCAGAAGAATATCGGGAATGATATTCGCGACGGATAAAAAGGGTATGAGCGTGGTTTGCAGTGCGACAAGAAGAACGGTAATCAGAATTATTCGGATGGAGTGGGGCATTCCCTTCGCTGACCTTCACACAAAGAATAAGATACATGTCCGGATCGTCCGCATTCACGGAAAATCCTCTTCCTTAAAAGTACCGCAAAAAACGAAAAGAAGCAATTACACCGACCGGTGATTTTTCCATCCCCTTGCTTTTTTCGCCTCCCGTCGATATATTGCATCTGTGTTCTTTGGGATAGCAAGCTGTACGCAAGCCGTTAGGGGTGTCGGAACCTGAGCATCACATGCCGTATCCGACTGAGATCATACCCTCGAGACCTGATCTGGATCATGCCAGCGTAGGAAAACGAACAATAGAAAAGAGTCATTTCTGAAGCCGTTGCTGACGCATTCTGTACCCGATCAGCCGCGGCTTTCGTGTTTTTTCCACCCGGGGCGGGAATGCTCCGGTCATCTCTCTTTTTTATTGTTGAAGAATAGGACGTGTGATCTATGAAATTCCGTGCCTTGGCCGTGCTGCTGCTTTGTTCGCTTCTGTTTTCTCACCGCGCCGTCTCACGCGATCTGCGCGGACGCGTCACCGACCGATCGACCGGTCAGGCTCTCCAAGGCGCGCTTGTCTCCTCGGGCGATTCCCGGACGCAGTCGGGCGCGGACGGCCGCTTCGAACTTCTTGGACTCTCCGATGAAGCCGCGCTCACGCTCTCCATCCGCCTGCTTGGATACCAGACGGAAACGCTTGCGCTTGCCGGACACGAGCAGCCCGCCGAACTCCGTATTGCGCTCAGAGAAGTGGTGCTTCCGGCCAAAGGCGTCGTCGTGACGGCCGAGCGCCAAAAAGCGTCGGAAACGCCGATCACGTATTCCTCGCTCTCCTCACAGGAAATCAGGGACCGGTATTCGGTGAAGGATATTCCCGTGCTGCTTTCGGAGCTTCCTTCGACGACATACTATTCGGACGGAGGCAACGGGATTGGCTACACGTATCTGAATATCCGCGGCTTCGATCAGCGCCGGATCGCCGTCATGGTCAACGGCGTGCCCCAGAACGATCCCGAGGATCATTCGGTCTACTGGCTCGACTTCCCCGATCTCGCATCGAACCTCGAGGACATACAGGTGCAGCGCGGCGCGGGCTCGATGACGATCGGCGCGCCCGCGATCGGCGGCTCGATCAATCTTGTGACGACGAACTTCGCCCGGCGGCGTGGACTCTATCTTTCTGCCGGCATGGGTTCGTTCAACACGCGCAAAGTGTCGCTCTCGGGCAACTCCGGCGTCTTCGACGACCGGTATGCGGTCTATGCGCGGCTCTCGAAGATCACGAGCGACGGCTACCGCGACAACAGCTGGGTCGACTTCGGCAGCTATTTCCTGGGCGCGGTGCGCTTCGATCGGACGATGTCCACGCAGGTGAATCTCTACGGCGGCCCCGTGGCCGATCACCTGGCCTATTACGGCATCCCGAAAGCGGACCTGAAGGACCGCACGCTGCGCAAGGCCAATCCGATTGCGCGACCGGAAGAGATCGAGAATTTTTCGCAGCCGCACTACGAGCTCATCAACGAATGGAAGCCGTCGGCGGATGTCAGCCTGACGAACACCGTCTTTTACATTAAAGGCACGGGCTTCTTCGATTACGACGGATCCTGGGCGCCGTATTCGTACTATCGCATCACGCCCGCAAACGGTTTTGCTGTTGCAGGTGATCCGGATACACTCTATATTCCGGGTGCGCTCATACACGCCTTTGTCGAGAACAATCAGTACGGCTGGGTGCCGCGCGTCTCCGTCGAGCACGGAAACGGAACGCTCGTGGCAGGCGGAGAGCTCCGGATGCACCGCTCTGAGCATTGGGGCTCGCTCAAGTGGGGGGAAGCAATCCCCCAGGGCGTGACGCCGAACTACAAATATTATTCGTATCGCGGCCGGAAGACGATGGCCTCGGCCTATGCGCACGAGCTCTACCGGCTCGGCGCCGGCGTGATGGCGCTTGCCGATGTGCAGCTGGCGTCGGCCTCCTACAGGCTCTATGATGAAGCCTATGTCGGAACGGATTTCACGAAGTCCTATCTGTTTTTGAATCCGAAGCTCGGCCTGAACGTTGCGCTCGATGAGAAGACGCGCGTCTATGCGACCGTCTCGCGCACATCGCGCGAACCGCAGTTGAAGAATCTCTACGATGCGGCCGAAGCTTCCACGCCTGCGATCTGGGGCGCGCCTGTGGTGCCGCAGTTCCGGCTGAAGTCCGACGGCACGTACGACTATTCCGATCCCCTGGTGAAAGAGGAATCGATGAACGCCGCAGAAGCCGGCGCAGGATATACCGATGACCGTGCAGAGCTCCATGTGAATGCGTATTACATGCGCTTTGCAAACGAGATCGTCAAGAGCGGGCGCCTGGACCGCTTCGGGCAGCCCGTCACAGGCAACGCCAAGGCCACCGTGCACCGCGGCCTTGAAGTGAGCGCGCGGTTTCATCCGGCGGAATGGATGGATCTTTCGGGCAATCTGACCGTGAGCCGCAACACGTTCATCAGCCACACGGAATACGGCTCGGACGGCGCGCCGATCGTGCTCGACGGCAGGCGCATCGCGGGATTCCCGGATTTCATCGGCAATCTCCGGTTCACGCTCACCGAAGGAGCGGTCTCGGGATCGTTCGCACTGCGGCATGTGGGAAGATTCTATACGACCAACCGCGAGGAGGAATCGCGCACGGTCGATGCCTTCACGGTTGCCGATCTCTCGGCATCGCTCACGCTGCCCGATGTGCTTTCGCTTCGGGCGCTCGAACTCAAGTGCGAAGTCACGAACGTGTTCGATGTGCTCTATGCGCCCAACGGCGAGAAGGATGAGTATTTCCCGGCCGCGACACGCTCGGTCTTTTTCACGCTCGGCCTTGAATTGTAATATCGATAGGAGCACGTTCACACCATGGCTGCCACACAAACATTTTCCATCACCGATGCGATCGTCGTCTGCAACGGCGATATCGGATTGACGAAACACCAGTTCCGCTCGATGATCGAGGAGGATCCGTTTCTTGTCGCAGCCGACGGCGGCGCCAACCGCCTGCGGCGCTGGAAGATCCGTCCGCATCTGATGATCGGCGATCTGGATTCGGTCATTCCGCTCACGAAGCGGATCTTTTCCGATGTCGAAACGATTTTCCTTCCCGATCAGGACAGCACGGATCTTGAAAAAGCGCTCGACTATCTGGTGGAGCATCACTACAAGCGCGCCGCCGTCTTCGGCGCCACCGGCAACCAGCTCGATCACACGCTTGCCAATATCAGCATCCTTCTCAAGTACCGCGAGCGGATCGATCTCGTGCTGAAGGACGCCATGTTCGATATCTTCTTTGCGGGCCGCGAAAAAACGATTCCCGCACGCGTCGGCCAGCGCATTTCTCTCATGCCGGCATGCTTCTGCCGCGGCATCGTGACCGAGGGCCTGAAGTATCCGCTGAAGAACGAAGCGATGGAGTTCGGCGTGCGCGAAGGCGTGAGCAACGAGGCCGTTGCGGATTCGGTCACCGTGCGCGTGGCCGAAGGGGATCTGCTCATGATGGTGCAGCGGGAGCCCGCGCCTGCCGTATGATCCACTTCGCTCCGGTCGATATCGTTCTCATCTGCGCCTTCTTCACGGTGATCCTTCTTGTGGGATTCCGCGCCTCGCGCCGGCGCGACCGCTCGAGCGCGGAGTTCCTTCTGGCCGGCCGCACGCTCACGCTTCCGGTCTTTGTGGCCACGCTCGTCTCCACGTGGTACGGAGGCATTCTCGGCATCGGCGAATTCTCCTACCAGTACGGACTCTCCAACTGGATCGTCTTCGGCATGCCGTATTACGTCTTTGCGCTCGTCTTCGCGCTCTTTCTTGCCGAGCGCGCAAGGAAGACGAACCTGGCGACGATTCCCGACAAGCTCTTCGCTTCCTACGACAGGAAGACCTCGTTGCTCGGCGCCACACTCACATTCATCCTTGTTTCGCCGGCCACGCTCGCGCTCATGCTCGGCATCCTCATACAGCTCATCTTCGGCATCAGCCTCGAAGCCGGCACGATCATCTCGACCGTGCTCACGGTGGCCTATCTCTTCACGGGCGGCTTCCGCTCGGATGTCGCCGTGAATGTCGTCGAATTCATCATGATGTTCGTCGGCTTCGCCGTCATCCTTCCCTTTGCCTGGGCCGGGCACGGCGGACTCGCATTCATCGAATCGCATGTGCCCGCGCTGCATCTGACCTGGCACGGCGGCAATTCATTCCAGTATATCGCCGTGTGGTTTTTCATCGCGCTCTGGACGCTTGTCGATCCCTCGTTCCATCAGCGCTGCTACGCGGCACGGGATGCGAAGACGGCCAAACGCGGCATCATCATTTCCGTCTGCTTCTGGTTCCTCTTCGATTTTCTCACCACATCGGCCGGACTCTATGCCCGGGCGATTCTTCCCGATCTGAAGGAGCCCGTGCTCGCCTATCCGATGCTCGCCGAAGCCGTGCTGCCGCCTGTGGCCAAGGGCATCTTCTATATCGGCATGCTGGCCACGATCATGTCCACGCTTTCAAGCTACACGTTTGTGGCCGGCGTGACATTCGGCAACGACATCATGGGCCGGCTCCTGCGCTTTGAAAGCGAAGAAGATCGGGAGCGCGCCGTGCGGCGCCATACGCGCCTCGGCCTTGCGCTCGCCGGAATCCTCGCCGTGGCGCTGGCGCTTCTGATGCCGTCTGTCGTGCGCCTCTGGTATGTGATCGGCACCTGCATCATACCCGGACTTCTCGTGCCGGTTCTGGCAAGTTATTATGACCCCCTGAAGATACCGGCGCATGCCGCGTTCGCCTCGATGTGTGCGGGATTCCTGGCATCGAGCGCCTGGCTCGGCGCCGGACTCATGAGTGCAGGCGGATCCTTCCTCGGCATCGAGCCGATGTATCCCGGACTCGCATGTTCTGTGGCGGCCTGGGCTGTGGGAAAAATTTTTTTCCGATCCTGAGCAACTTTTTTGCTTTTTCCGCATCTGTAGAGGTGGAGCAGACAGAGCATCCACCGCTGTGATCAATGACACAGCCCAACGACAACATCCGTGGCCTTCTACACTGACGAAGATCTGCTATTGCTGCTATGCGCCGGCGACAGAAAGGCGTTCCTGCATTTGTATGAACAATACAAATCCGGACTCTATCATTATTGCCTCCGATTGCTGCGCGATGCGTCCGCGGCCGAGGATGCGGTGCAGCAGACCTTTGTCCGTGTCTATTCGCACTGCACGACGCTGAAGGATCCCGCGCGGCTGCGCGGCTGGGTCTACACGATCGCCCGCAACGAAGCCTTTGCGCTCTTGCGCCATGCCGGCACGCGCGTGGAAGCGGATGCCGTCGGCGAAGAAGAAGAGGAGCTCGCTTCACCCGATGCCTCGGCGCTCGAGCTGCTCGAGCGCGCAGAAACGGCGCACACGCTGCGCTCGGCAATCGACCGATTGCCGGAAGCTTGGCGCGAAGCGCTCCTGCTCAGGGAATACGACGGACTCTCGTACGACGAGATCGCGTGCGTGACGCGCCAGAGTACGGCAGCCGTGAAGTCGAAGCTCTTCAGGGCGCGCATGGCGCTCACGAAAGTAATGGAATGTGTGACAGAGGAAAGGAGCAAGTCATGAACTGCCTGGAAATACAGGAAACTCTCAGCGCCATGATCGACGGCGAGGCCGATGACAGCGCTTCCGCAGCGCTGTTTCTTCATCTTTCAGCATGCGGCGAATGCCGGCGCGTGCTCCACACTGTCGTACAAATGAAGGAAGCACTCCGGCGCGAGATGCCTTCAGCGGGCGTTCCCTCCTCGCTCGATCGCCGCATCCTGCAGACATTCGGCGCCCGACAGGAGCAGGCGCGTCCCGCCGTACGCGTCGGCTTCAGGCGGAAGATCTCGCTTCCGGTTTCGGCGGCAATTCTTGCGCTCATCCTCTCGATTGCCGCCGGAGCCTTCGTCACATCGACGTACTTCCCGAGGCATGAGATCATCGAGAAGCAGGAACAGGAGCTCGTCTATATCATGGAGCTTCCCCAGGTCGAGATCAAGGGGCGGACGATCGACGGCAAACACGTCCGCTAAGCATACACACACAGACGATTTTTTTCATCCTACATTCAGGAGGAACCATGAACGCTCAGACACGGTCGATTGCCGCGCTTCTTCTTTTCCTCGGCCTTTTTCCGGCGCAAGGATTCCCGGCGGAAATTTCTGCCGACTCGCTTTCTGCACGGCCTGTGGCGCTTCTATTGCCCGGAGCTTCTTCAGGCGACGAGGCGCGCGGCATGGCCGCGATCATCGGCACGGTGATCGATCGCGACTCGCGTCTGCCCATACAGAATGCGAAGGTGGAAGTCATGGGTACGGACAAATCCTCTCTCACGCAGCCCGACGGACAATATCGTCTTGCAGGACTCGATCGCGGCATTTTCCAGATCCGCGCGAAGGCGGAAGGCTATGAGTCCTCGGTGCTGAACAATATCCGCATCGAGCCGGGAAGGGAAGGCGAGGTCTTCTTCACGCTCACGCGCGTGAAGAAGACGGCAACGGATCCTTCGTATGCGATCGAGAGCATGCCGGTTGTGCGGCGCAATCCCTCTCCGAGGTATTCGCCGCGAGCGCGCCGCCTGAGGCTCGAAGGGACCGTCTGGGTGAAGCTGCAGGTCAATGAAAGCGGGCGCGTCGAAAATGCCGTGGCCATGAATTCCTCATTCACGCTTGCCGGCACGAGCGTGAAAAAAAGCGGCATGTCGCCCGTGGTCACGCAGGCGTCGCACGAGCTGACCGATGCCGCGCTTTCGGCGGCGCGGATGTGGGAATTTCAGCCGGCTGTCGCCCGGGGCAAGGCCATCAAGACGTGGGTGACGATTCCCTTCAAGTACTCGCTTGAGCATCGGAAGCCGTATGGACGCTGAGACTGCGGCGCGTGTATGAAAAATCCGCTTGACAAAGGAATGTGATTTTGAGAGATTGGAAAGGTCCGCGCGGCGTTCTTTTTTTTCTTCATGCCCTTAAGGTGCGATGACCTATGCCCGAGTTTGATCTGACCCAGCATGCCCACCGAAGAAAAAATCTTCTGACCGGAGAATGGATTCTTGTTTCCCCCAACCGCACGCAGCGGCCCTGGCAGGGAGCAATCACTCCGCCTGCGGAGCGCCGGCTTCCGGCCTACGATCCCGCATGCTATCTCTGTCCGGGGAACACGCGCGCCAACGGCGAGAAAAATCCGCCCTATGAAAGCACGTTCGTCTTCACGAACGATTTTTCCGCGCTGCGCGAAGAGACGCCGAAGGGAAGAAGCCGCGCGCATCCGCTTCTGAGTGCGGAGAGCGAGCGCGGCATCTGCCGCGTCGTGAATTTCTCTCCGCGCCATGATGTGACATTGGCCGAGCTTTCAGTGGAAGAAATCGAACGCGTGGTTGCGGTGTGGAAGGAGGAATATGCGCGGCTTGGCGCGCACCCCTTTATCCGCCATGTGCAGATCTTCGAGAACAAGGGCGCGCTCATGGGCAACAGCAATCCCCATCCGCACTGCCAGATCTGGGCGCAGGAACACATCCCCATGGAGCCGAAGAAGGAACTGCGTCAGTTCGAGCGCTACTACCACACACGGCGCCGCAGCCTGCTTGCCGATTATCTGAAGACAGAGCTCGCTCTGGGCGAGCGCATCATCTACGAGAACGAGGCCTTTGCGGCCGTTGTGCCGTTCTGGGCCGTGTGGCCGTTTGAAACGATGATTATTGCAAAGAGGAAGGTTGGATCGCTTGCCGGATTCAGGGGGAGCGAAGACCGGAATTTTGCCGATGCCATACGTGTGATTGCGGCGAAATACGACAATCTCTTCGAGACATCGTTCCCGTATTCATCGGGCATTCATCAGGCGCCCACAGACGGAAAGCCGCACGCCGAATGGCATTTCCACATGCATTTTTATCCGCCGCTTCTGCGCTCGGCCTCGATCAAAAAATTCATGGTGGGCTATGAGATGATGGCCGAGCCGCAGCGCGACATCACGGCGGAACACTCGGCAGCCGTGTTGCGCGCGCTGCCGAGCGTCCATTATACACAACGGAAGTGACGCCTACTTCGTATCGAGGATCAAAGGCAGTCCGTCCTTGCCCGCGCCGATGACGACGATCTTCGAATTGGGCGAGGAGGCGAGCTTTTCCGTGGCCTCGATGCCCTTCCAGCGCAGGAGCTGATCGGAGATGCCCTGCACGACGATTTTCTGGAAATCGGAAATGCCCTGCGCCTCGATCCGCTTCCTGTCGGCTTCCTGCTTTTCCTTCAGAAGAATGAACTCCATGCGCTGGCTTTCCTGCTCTGCCTGCAGCTTCGATTCGATCGATGAGGTGAGTCCGGGCGGAAGACCCACGCGGCGCAGCGGCGCGCTTTCGACCGTGACGCCGCGCGCTTCGATGGCGGCGGCGATCTCCTTCATGATGAGCTGCGACAAGTGTTCGCGCTCGCTTGTGTAGAGCGCCTTGGCCTCGTAGCTTGCCGTCACGCCGCGCGTGACCGAGCGGAACTGCGGCTCGATGATGATCGACTCGTACTGCTCGCCCACCGTCTTGTAGACATCGGCGGCTTTGTCGGGATTCAGATGATAGAGCACGCTGATTTCCAGCTGCACCGTGAGTCCTTCCTTCGACGGCACATCCATCACTTCCTTGACTTCCTGCGTCTTGATCGACATCTTCACCACGCGCGCCAGCGGATTGACAAAGTTGATGCCGGCCTTGAGCGTGTTGGGCGAAACGGTGCCGAAGAAATCGACCACGCCCACATTGCCTGCGGGCACGACGGTGAAGCATTGGGCCAGCGCAAGCAGCGCAAAGAGCACGCCGGCGGTCATGGTGACGGCCGCCATGCGCGCGCGCTCGGGACCGTTATAGGAACTTGCTTTTCTATAGGCGATGAAGGCGCCCAGGGCGATGAGGACGGAAATAAGAAAAAGCATCGGAGTGTGTCCCTTCTATTGTGATATGGGGAAAGTACCGCATCTCATTCGAGTACAAGCACATCATAGACATTGGGCGCCGACGGATCTTTTTTTCCGCCGCCCGTCCACTCGCCGCCTTTGTCATCCACGGCGCGGAATTCTCCGACGCCCGCGCCTCCGTGATCATCCTGCGCGCCGACGAGGATCGTGAAGCGCCAGTCTTTTGACGGCGCGCCGAGATACTGAAGCGGCACGGAAAAATGGACCGTTCGTGTCGCAACGGATCCCATCGGATGCTTTGCATCCTCGGCGCGCGGACGGTATTCACAGAGGACCGCGCCTGTTTCATCACTCACGCGATAGCCTCCGCCCACAACGATCATGCGGCTGTAGGCATGCGAGGGATCGAGCGTCATCTTCGAATTTGCGCCCGCATGCAGGGCCGTGTCGCCGGCGCTCCGATGGATCGCGATCGCGGCCAGCGTCAGTTGAAAGCCGTATTCAGGATGCCAGCCGGGATCGGAAAGCGCGGCAAAGTGAAGCGTGAAATACGCGAAGCGGTTGTCATAACGGACGCGAGCCTCGACAAGATCGAGCGAACCTTGTTTCAGCTGCACGGTCGAAGGATACGTGTATGTGCCCGAGAGTCCGCGGTCATCGCCCGTGCTGTCTGTGCGCTCGACAAGTACGCGCGCGGAAGGATTTTCGGCAAGCGCGCCGATTGGTGAAAGCAGGGGATAGGACGGACCCTTGAGCGCTTTGAGATACCCCACGAGCGTCGGATGTGCCAGCGTGAGAGCCCGGCCGGATGCGGGGGCAGTCACGCGGGACGTATCGATCTTCAGCCTGTAACCGGAAGGAAGCGCTGACTCCGGCGCAATCTCAAGCCGCGTCCCGATTCGCGTCATGCGCAGATGCATGACGCCCTCGGGTGTCGATAGGGGAAAGCGCACCGAGTGAAGCGCCGAAGGAAGATGCGGCGTGAGCGTGATCGTGCGCGTGACGGCATCGACGCGCGCGCCGAGCACATCCTCATACATCGAGCGGATGAACTCGGCAAGGCTCCAGGCCTGCGAGTATGTGCCGGAGAGTCTCGGCTCGCGCTCGCCGGGTCTGGCATGCGCATCGAGGAGCTCGGAGAGCGCGCCCACGCAGCCGCGGTCCAGGATCTGGTGCGCCATGTTTTCAATGACAGGATAGATGACATCCTGCCTGTTGCAGCGCGCGGCCGCGCGTACAACCGCTCCGTTCAGCCACGTCCAGACGATGCCGTTGTGATAGGCCGCATCCTGCACGTAGTAGGGTTCGTAGTGATGATACGGCGTGAAGTTCGAATCCAATTGCGAGAGTGTGCCGGTGCCGTAAGGATAAACCAGCTGCGAGATCACGTGTGCGGTCATGGCGCAGCGCAGCGAATCCGAATCAATCAGATCGAGGCAGAAGAGCTGATTGGGACGGAGTTCGCGTGCCGGAGTCCCGTCCGCGCGCAGGTGATCGTAGATAAGGCCGTGCGCCGTATCCAGAAACAGACGCTGAAAATTCGCCCTGAGCCTGCGTGCATCCTCATGCCACCGTGAAGCGGAGACCATATCGCCGAGCACGCGGGCGATTTCCGCCGAAGAGAGAAGTTGGCCGTACCACAGCGCCTGTATGTCGTTGGCGCGCGTGCCGCGCGGAGACCAGGGACCCTCGGGACCCACGGCATCCATCCAGGTTTCGGCATCGGCGTGCGTCAAAAACATCAGCGAATCGGTGTGATATTTCAGCGTCCCTTCGATCGCGCGCCGTAGGACGGGATACATCTCGCGGTAGAACGCCGTATCGCCTGAGGCGCGCACATATTCGGCGACGCCTTTTGTAAACCACGGCGTGCCGTCGGCGGTATTGTATTGCACGCTTGTCGGCGTGGCAAGATTCGGGATGCGTCCGTAGTTCGTGCTTGTGGAATCCTTTTCCTGGAACCGGGCATAGGAGCGGAGCACGTCCTTCGCATCCGAAAAATTGCCGGTCACATACGTTGCGCCCGGAAGCGAAATAAAGGAATCGCGTCCCCAATAATTGTTGAACCAGGGCAGTCCCGCAAAGATCCCCGTGGTCGGAATGCCGTTGACCTTCTGGCGCATGATGAGCGCGTCCATCTGCACAACGGCCCAGGCGAATGCCTTCGTGAGCCCCGCGTCATCGAACGTGACGGCAGCCCGCTCGAGTACTCGGTTCATGCGCTTTTGGCGTGCGTGATCGAGCGCCCCGCGGTGGAGAAACGCGCTGTCTGCCTGCGCCATGGCGCGCCCGATGCTCGATGCTGCGCTGAAGATGAAGACCACGCCTTCCCTCGTCTGATACGAGGCGCAGAGGACGGCCGACGGCACGCCTTCAACCGAGGAGACTGCGGTCTTTTTCCATGCCTGAATACGCGACGTATCCGTGTGCTCGGAACGGAACTGATCGGGAAGCTCGGCCGTGATCGAGAGCGCGCCCTTGCGCGCATGCGAGGGTCGTGTGACATCGATCATGAGCACATCGATCGAATCGGCCGCCCGGAAGCGCTCCGTCGTGCCGTCTGGATAGGTGCGCACGACTTCATGGGGATACACCGTCACAGACGCACGCGAGCGCTCGAGCGCCCGTCCGTTTGCAACGAGCGTATAATCGTGCAGGATCTTTTCGGCGTTCACAAACCATCCGAACCATCCGCCCGCATTCTTCGCGCGCGCCTCGCTGTAATAGGTGCCTGCTTCCTTGTTGGTAAACACAAACTGGCGCGGCGTCTTTTGGACTCTGATGCCGAGAGAGGACACGGTGAGGGGAGAGGCATGGGCAAAGGAAACGGCACAAAGGATGATGAGGGCAACACGGAATTTATGCGGAATCATGGATCGGTCGATTGGGATATGTGTGTGTGTGGAAGACAGGGCTGCCGGTAATATACGAAAGACATTGTTCGCATGCTATCCGCCGGGCGGACCACACCCTGCTGCGGCTGCAATCTTCGGCGCGGACAGCAAAAGGATTTGATTGGTGGAAATATTTTTTCTATACTAGAGAGTTTACGCTTGTTCTTTTTTCAGATCAGAGTTTTTTCATGTCGATATTTGAAGTGTTGTTTATTGCGGTCGGTCTCTCGCTCGATGCCTTCGCCGTCGCGCTTTCGATCGGCGCCTCGGGCGTCGCCCCCACCAGGCGCGATGCGGTGCGGCTGTCGTTTCATTTCGGGCTGTTCCAGTTTATGATGCCCGTGATCGGATGGATGCTCGGCGTGCGCGTGGCGCCGCTGATCGCGCAGTTCGACCACTGGATCGCCTTCGGGCTTCTGGCCTTCGTTGGCGGTCATATGGTCCATGCGAGTTTTCATCCCGAACACGCCGAGCATATGGACAATCCGACGCGCGGACACATGCTGGTGATTCTTTCCGTGGCCACAAGCATCGATGCGCTGGCGATCGGGCTCTCGCTTGCCATGCTCCGAATCGAAGTGCTGCATCCGAGCATGATCATCGGGCTGGTCACATTTTCCTTCTCGATGTGCGGCATGCTCTTCGGCGTCCGGCTCAATGAACGCTTCGGCGCGCGCATGATGCTCATCGGCGGAACGGTGCTGATTTCCATCGGACTTCGCGTCCTCGTCCAGCATCTGAGCGGAGCCGCATAGCGCCGGCTCGAAATTTCATTCATTCATCCCGACACATTTTTTTATGACACTCCGATTGCTTGCGTTTCTGTGTGTGATCATTCCCTCGGCCGCTTCGGCCCAGGATCTCATCGAGCACTCTTCGACCCGCCTCGGGATTTCGCTCAACGGACGCTGGCGCTCGATCATCGATCCTTACGAGAACGGATATTACGACTACCGCTACGTGCCGCGCTCGGACGGATATTTCAGGAATCAGAAGCCGCAGTCGAAAGCCGATCTGATCGAATACGATTTCGAGACATCCGATCCGCTGCATGTGCCGGGCGACTGGAACACGCAAAAGCCCGAACTCTTCCTCTATGAAGGCACGGTGTGGTATGAGCGCGCGTTCGACTTTGCAGCGGCGCCGGGGCGCCGGCAGTTTCTGCATTTCGGCGCCGTCAATTACGATGCGAAGGTGTATCTGAACGGCGAACCGCTCGGAAGCCACACGGGAGGCTTCACGCCCTTCGAATTTGAAGTCACGGGAAAGCTGAAGGAGAAGGACAACTTCGTGGTCGTGAAAGTCGACAACCGCCGGATGCGCGAAGGCGTGCCGACATTGAACACCGACTGGTGGAACTACGGAGGCATCACGCGCGATGTCCGGCTGGTGGATGTGCCGGAAACGTTCATCCGCGATTATTCGATTGCGCTTGTGCCGGGATCGGCAAACGAAGTGTCCGTGCGTGTACAACTTGACGGCCCGTCGGCTTCCAACGGCGCGCTGAATGTGGAGATCCCCGAGGCGAAGATCTTGAAAACGCTCAAAGCCGACGCACAGGGCGTGGGCACGGTCCGATTCCGCGCCTCGCTCGAGCGCTGGGAGCCCGGGCATCCCAAGCTCTATGCCGTGCGTGTCATTTCCGGCTCCGATACGGTGAAGGACGACGTGGGCTTCCGCACGATCGAGACGCGCGGAACCGAACTGCTTTTGAACGGCAAGCCGGTCTTTCTTCGCGGCATCTCGATACACGAGGAAGCGCCGCTCAGGGGAGGCCGCGCCACGGGAACGGATGACGTCCGCACGCTGCTTTTGTGGGCGAAGGAGATGGGATGCAACTACGTGCGCCTGGCGCACTATCCGCACAATGAATGGATGACGCGCGAAGCGGACAGGCTCGGCCTTCTGGTCTGGTCCGAGATTCCCGTTTATTGGACGATTCTCTGGGAGAACGCCGAGACATACCGGCTGGCCGAGCGGCAGCTTTCCGAGATGATCGCGCGCGACAAGAACCGCGCCTCCGTCATCATCTGGTCCGTTGCGAATGAGACGCCGCGCTCGGCGCCGCGCCTGGAGTTTCTGAACCGCCTGATTGCGAAGGCGCGCTCGATGGATCCGACACGGCTCATCTCGGCCGCGACCGAGCTCACGAGCACGGCCGACACGATCACGCTCGATGATCCCTTGTGCGCGTCGCTCGATGTGATCGGCGCCAACGAGTACATCGGATGGTACGGGGGCAGGCCCTCCGACTGCGGGAAGAAAACCTGGAAGTCGAATTTCGCGAAGCCCCTGGTGATCAGCGAATTCGGAGCCGATGCGCTTGCGGGCCGCCACGGCGCCGTCGATGAGCGCTTCACCGAGGAGTACCAGGCCAATCTCTACCGCGAGCAGCTCGGCATGCTCTCAAAAATTCCGTTTTTGCGCGGCATGAGTCCGTGGATCCTCGTCGACTTCCGCTCGCCGCGCCGGCCGCTGCCGGGCATACAGGATTTTTATAACCGCAAGGGACTCATCTCGAATACGGGCGAGCGCAAGGAAGCGTTCTTCGTGTTGAAGAAATTCTACGACGGTCTATCGGCCGAGTAAATTCTCGGCCGTGTAAAATTTTTTTTTCCTGCTTGAAACTCACGGGTGAAATTCGTATACTGCCAACTGATCGGCTGTCTACAATCTCTTGCGCTCCAAAGTGCATTCCCGTCTTCTTCTCTTTTTTTCGCACTCTTCTTCTTTTTGAAATTTCCGGCACCCACACTCACACACTCAGAAACAAATTTTCAAGAAGGATAGATATGAACAGAACTGCCGCACGCCTGACCGCACTTGCGCTCCTGTTATCCGTCATCATCACCGCCCGGCTTCACGCGCAGATCTACGTGCGCGCCAATCAGATCGGCTATCTGCCGGATGATGTCAAGATCGCCGTCGCCTTCTCGCACGAGCCGGCCGAGGGCCGTTCGTTCGAACTCGTCGATATCGCCACCAACCGCGTGGCATTCGGTCCCGTGAAGCTGCCTTCGAATCACGGCGCCTATGCGAACTTCCAATACAACTACCAGCTCGATTTTTCCTCATTCAAAAAAGAAGGCCGCTACAAGGTCCGCATCACCGGCACCAGTGACGAGTCGCTGCCTTTTGCGCTCTCGAAGGACGCCTACAACACGCATCACGAGTCCCTGCTCTTTTTCATGCGCGAGCAGCGCTGCGGCTACAATCCGTTTCTGGACGAGGTCTGCCACAAGAAGGACGGCCGCACGGCCTACGGTCCCATGCCCGATTCCACATACGTCGATGTCTCGGGCGGATGGCACGACGCGGCCGACCAGCTGCGCTATCTCATGACATCGGGCAATGCGGTCTGCCGCATGCTCTTCGCCTATGAGGAAAACAAGGGCAAGTACCGCGACGACTACAACGCGCTCGGGCAGAAAGGATCGAACGGCATTCCCGACATTCTGGATGAAGCCAAGTGGGGACTCGACTGGATGCTCAAGATGCATCCGGCGCCGGACCAGCTCTTCCATCAGGTGGCCGACGACCGCGATCACATGTACGGCGGACTTCCGCCCAATGACACATCCGATTACGGATGGGGATTCAATTCCTACCGCGTCACGTATTTCGCCACGGGAAAGCCGCAGGGATTGCGCAAGTATCAGAATACATCGGACGGCGTGGCGAACCTGGCCGGACGCTACGCGGCTGCCATGGCGATGGCGTATCGCATCTGGATGAATGACCTGAAGGATCCGGGGTATGCGCAGACCTGCCTCAGGGCCGGACGCGAAGTCTACGAGCTCGGCGTGAAGCAGCCGGGCAGCCAGGAGGGCGTGCCGTGCATTTCGCCCTACCGCTACATGGAGCGCACCTGGGCCGACGACATGGAATGGGGCGCGGCCGAGCTCTATGCCGTCACGCGCGAGAAGCGTTTTTTGGAAGAAGGCAAGCGCTATGCGCGGCTCATCGCGACCACGTCGTGGATGGGCAAGGACACTTCGGGCCACTACGAGATGTTTCCCTTCATGAACATGGGGCATTATGCGCTCTGGAAGGTGGCCGATAAAAAATTCAAGGACACGCTCGCGGGCTACTACCGCACGGGCATCGAGGATGTGTGGAAGAAGGCCAAAGGCAACGCCTTTGAAATGGGCGTGCCCTTCATCTGGTGCTCGTTCAACCTCGTGGTCGATTTCACGACGCAGTGTATCTTGTACGAAAAGATGACGAAGGACAAATCCTATAACCATCTCCAGATGGCCTGCCGCGACTGGCTTCTGGGCCGCAATCCCTGGGGCGTGAGCGCCTTTGTCGGCGTGCCGAGAAACGGCAACTATCCGAAGCACCCGCACAACACCGTCTCGTGGGAGACGGGCCGCGAAATCACGGGCGCGCTGAACGACGGCCCGGTCTACGGCTCGATCTATAAATATCTTTCCGGCGTCCGGCTCTCGAAGCCCGATGAATATGCGCCGTTCCAGTCCGATCTCGTGGTCTATCACGACGACATGGCCGACTATTCGACCAACGAGCCGATCATGGACGGCACGGCCGGCGCGACATTTTTCATGGCATGGTATGCGCATGGCAAATAACGAGCGGATTGCAACGGAGCGCGTGGCATCGATCGATGTGTTCCGCGGACTCACCATTCTCACGATGATTTTCGTCAACGACGTCGCCGGCGTGCGCGGCATCCCCTGGTGGATGGAGCATTTCCCGCCCGAGGGCGACGGCATGACGTTCGTCGATCTCGTCTTTCCGGCATTCCTCTTCATCGTCGGCATGTCCATTCCCTTCGCCATGACCAAGCGCCGGCAAAAAGGCGACTCGCCCGGGACGCTCTGGAAGCACATCCTCACGCGCACGGCGGGACTTCTGACGCTCGGCGTCTTCATGGTGAATTTCCATGCGTTCAACGAGGCGCTCTCGGGCATGAACCGCTCCTTGTGGGAGCTTCTGGTCTTCATCTTCGCGATGCTCGTGTGGAATGTCTATCCTGCAAAAACGGAGAAGGAGGCGATGCGCGCGAAGATCCTCCGCGCTCTCGGACTTGCGGGGCTTGCCGCCTGTGCGGCCGTCTTCCGAAGCGGCACGCCGGAATCGGTTTCGTGGATGCACACAAGCTGGTGGGGGATCCTCGGACTCATCGGCTGGGCCTATCTCACCTGTTCGCTCGTCTATTACGTCTGGGGCTCAGACCGTGCGGCGCTTGCGGGCATGATCGGATTTTTCATCGCGCTGTTCATCGGCGATGCCTCGCATGCGCTCGATGCCCCGCTGTATTACGTGAAGCAGTTCGTGGCAATCGGTCCCCATATCGGCGGGCATGCGATGATCACGACCGCAGGCATGGTCACCTCGTCGTTGTTCTTCGGCTCGTGGAAAGACGCCGCGCCGAAAAAGCGCATCCTCTGGATCGCGGCCTTCGGACTCGTGCTGCTTGCCTCCGGATACCTGCTCAGGCCGCTCTACGGCATCTCGAAGAATGCGGCCACGCCCGCGTGGTGCCTCTACAGTGCGGGACTCTGCGCGTGGCTTTTTGCGCTGCTCTATTGGATCGTCGATGTGAAGAAGCACGTGCGCTGGGCGGGCTTTGTGGCGCCTGCCGGGTCGAATCCGCTTCTGGCATACATCCTGCCCGATATTTTTTATGTGCTGTTGTCGCTCTTCGGCATCCATGTGCTCTCGCAGTATCTGGGAGAAGGCATGCTTGGCATCGCGCGCTCGGCGGTCTTTTCACTCGTGATGGTGTGGCTCACCGTGGCGCTCAACAAGATCGGCATACGCCTGCATCTGTAACAGAAGAATGTGCATCGTCGTTATCTTTTAACAACATGATTATCAACGCAGAGACACAAGAAAGGAAGAGATCCATTTATGGCAGTGATCGGTCTTGACTTGGGCGGAACGAAGCTGGCGGGGGCGCTTTTCAATACGCAGGGGGATATCATACAGAAGGAGGTCAAGCCTCTGGAAAAAAGAACGGGCGCGGATGTGGGCGCGCTTGTTGCGGAGATGGTGCACGACCTGCTTGCCTATGCCAAGGCCGCGCATGAACACGTGACGGCCGTCGGCGCCTGCGTGCCCGGCATCAGCTGGACGAAGAAGGGCACGGTGTGGGCGCCCAATATACCGGGATGGGAAAATTATCCGCTGCGCGATGACATACGCGGGGCCGTCGACGACGAGGAGATCCGCGTGAAGATCGATTCGGACCGCACCTGCTACATTCTGGGAGAGGCCTGGCGCGGCGCGGCAAAAAAATGCGACGACGCCATCTTCATGGCCGTCGGCACGGGTATCGGCGCGGGCATTCTCTCGAACGGCAACATCGTGCGCGGAGCAAACGACATCGCCGGCGCGATCGGCTGGATGGCGCTCGACCGGCCGTATCTCAAAAAATACATCCAGTGCGGATGCTTCGAATATCACGCCTCGGGCGAAGGCATCGCGCGCGTGGTGCGCGAAGTGCTCAATGAAGAGCAAGCGTACGCGGGCGTGCTGCGCCAGAAGCCGGCCGAAGACCTGACGGCGCACGACGTCTTTGCCGCCTACGCCGCGAACGATCCGGTCGCGGTGAAGACGCTCGAGATCGCCATCGAATTCTGGGGCATGGCCGCGGCCAATCTGGTGAGCCTCTTCAATCCGGAAAAGGTCATCTTCGGCGGAGGCGTCTTCGGCCCGGCCGCACAGTTCATGGACAAAATCTATGCGGAGGCGAAGAAGTGGGCGCAGCCGATCTCGATCACGCAGGTCGAGTTCCTGGCATCCAGGCTCGGATCCGACGCCGGACTGTTGGGCGCGGGATACCTTGCATTGAAATTCTAACTACGCGTTTTTTTCCGATACATTCACTCTTACCACGACAGACAGCCATCATGTATAAGAAAAATCTCGTCTTCGCCGCCGCCTGCATCGGCATGCTGCTCTTTGGGATTGTCTTTCTCTCGCTCGGCACGATCCTCACATTCATCACATCGAAGTTCACGGTCGATGCCGCCACGGCAGGCTCGCTCGCCTCGAGCCTGCCCTTCGGCATGCTCATCGGCTCGGTGATCTTCGGTCCCATTGTCGACCGCTACGGCTACAAGAATCTGCTCATTGCCTGCGGCGTGATCATTCTGCTTGCCCTGGAAGGCATCGCCTTTGCCTCGACATTCCTCGTGCTGCAGCTCTCGTTTTTCCTGATCGGCTTCGGCGGCGGCATCATCAACGGCGGCACCAATGCGCTCGTGTCCGATATCTCCTCCGAGATGAAAGGCGCCAATCTGAGCCTTTTGGGCGTCTTTTTCGGCATCGGCGCGCTGGGCATGCCGATCGTGCTGTCGGTGCTCACGCAGACATTCGAATACACGACGATCATCGCCGGCATCGGGGCGGCGGTCATCCTGCCGATTCTCTATTTCGCCTCGATCCGCTTCCCCGAGGCCAAGCAGGCGCAGGGACTGCCCATCGCCAACAGCCTCGCGCTGCTGAAGGAAGGAACGCTCATCCTCTTCGGCATTGTTCTCTTCTTTGAAAGCGGCATCGAAGGCATCGTCAGCAACTGGACCACCACGTTTCTGAAGGGCATGAACATTTCGACCGAAGACGCGCTCTACGGCCTCTCGGTCCAGGTGGCGGCCTTGACGGTGACGCGCCTTGTCTTAGGCGCCGTACTGAAGAAAGTGCCGCAGCATGTCGTGCTGCTTTCGGGCTATGCGGTGCTCCTGGCAGGCGCACTTGCATTGATGACCTCCTCCTCGCTTGCCCAGTCGCTTCTGGGTCTTGCGCTTCTGGGCGTGGGCTTCGCGGCGGGCTTCCCCGTGGTGCTCGGCTATGTGGGCGAGCTCTATGCGAAACTCTCTGGCACGGCCTTCTCGATCGTGCTCGTGCTGGCATTGACCGGCAACACGCTCATCAATTATGCGGTCGGCGCCGTCTCGAAGTCATACGGCACGCAGGCATTCCCGGTGATCCTCATCGTCTGCATCGTGCTGATGACCGCCGCATTTCTTCTGGCGCGCAACTTAATGAATGCTTCACGTGAACGAACAACATAAACGAACATACTCTCAGAACAGAAAGGAACAACTCTCCAATGTTAGCACTTGAATGGTTGAAAAACGCCCGCGGCGTGATGGACAAGATCGAAGCCACGCAGATGGACAATATCAAAAAGGCCGCCGAAGTGATGGCCGATGCGATCGGCTCCGGCCACTGGGTCCACACGTTCGGATGCGGACACGCCACGCTGCCGATCGAGGAAATGTATCCGCGCATCGGCGGCTTCGTCGGATTCCATCCGATCGTCGAGCTGCCGCTGACATTCTTCACGAACATCACCGGACAGATGGGCGTGCAGCAGTTCGTGTTTCTCGAACGCGTCGAAGGCTACGGCGTCGAGATCATGAAGGGCTGGAACTTCGACACGCAGGACGTGATGTGGATCTTCTCGCACACGGGCATCAACGCCGTCAATATCGACGTGGCGCTTGAAGCCAAGAAGCGCGGCATGAAGGTCATCGTCTTCGGTTCGGCTTCCGAGGCCAAGGGAAAGACGACGCGCCACTCCTCCGGCAAGACGATCTTCGACATCGCCGATATCGTCGTCGACAGCTGCGTGCCCATCCAGGATGCGTCGGTCGACCTGAAGAACCATCAGGACAAGATCGGACCGATCTCGACACTGGGCTTTGTGACACTGGTGTGGATGACCGTGACGACCGTGGCCGAGATTCTGGCCGAGCGCGGCGTGAAGCTTTACATCCATCCCTCGCACAACGTGCCGGGAGACACGACGGCCAAGGAACGCCTGGATGAAGCGCTCGCCGAATACAAGCGCCGCGTCGCCGGCGTCTGATCGATCCTGTGAAACGTGATCGGGAAAAAAATGCCGCACACACACTGTGCATCGCCCTTGTGTGCGGCTTTTTTTATTGATCCGCAAACTTGACACAAAGAACATCGGAGACCAAGAACGCATATGACACTTGTCATTCGCAATTGCAGACTCTACACGGATGAATCGGGAAGCCGGCTCTCGACGCTCGTGATCGAAGACGGCACGATCCGCTCGATTCAGCCTTCGACCGCACCGGAAGGGGAGCTTCCGGAAGATGCGCGCGTGATCGATGCCGAATCGCGCATCGTGATTCCCGGCCTCATCGAAGTCCACATACAGGGCGCCGGCGGCGCCGACGTGCTCGACGGCACGCGCGAGTCGCTTGAAACGATCGCGCGCGCCCTGGCCTCGACCGGCGTCACAAGCTATCTCGGCACGACGGTCGTGCGTCCGATGGACGGCAACCGGCATCTTCTGGCGGCGCGCGAAGCGGTCGATCAGGATCTCGGCGGCGCCCGGCTCCTGGGCGTGCACCTGGAAGGTCCCTTCATCAACCCGTTGAAAAAAGGCGGACTCGATCCGGCAAGCATCTATCCCTCGTCGGAATCGGCGCTTCAAGAAATCATGGATGTGTGTGCAGGCACGCTGAAGATGATGACGATCGCTCCGGAGCTTCCCGGCAATCTCGATGTGATCCGCGAGCTCTCGCGCCATGGCGTCGTGCCCGCATTCGCACACTCGAACGCCACCTATGAGGAAACCCTCGCGGGCTTCGATGCCGGCATCCGGCATGTCACGCATATCTTCAATGCCA
>JBLMZA010000110.1:0-24969 GCA_050258555.1 Acidobacteriota bacterium
TATCCGCTCAACTGACCGTCCAGATTCCGTCGCAATACGGATCGAAGCCGGGTTTCATCGATCAGGCGAAGCTCGTTGTCGAACCGCACGGAGCGGTCGTGGAGCAGTCGCTCTATCTGACCTATTCCGATCATGGGCAATATGCGGGAGGAAACCAGATCGAGATCGTCCATCGCTTCCAGCTGCCGGCCAACTCCGTCGTGAACGATCTGTGGCTGTGGATCGGCGACAGCGTGATGCAGGCGCGCATTCTCGACACATGGAAGGCGCGCTCCATCTACGACAGCATCGTGAGCAAAAAGCGCGATCCAGCATTCCTCACGAAGAACGGCGAACAGTATGAGCTCCACATCTATCCGCTGAAGCCCGGAAGCTTCCGTAAAATTAAACTCAACTTCATCACCCCGACGCGCTGGCGCGGAATTGACGGCGTGGCGGAACTGCCGCTGAAGATGCTCAAACAGAACAATGCCGCGCGGAAGCCGCTGGAAGTCCTCTTCAGGCAGAAGGAAGACGTCTGGGGCTGGCCGATTCTGACGGAAGCCCCGCAGGAGCTCTCGTTCAAACCGGCCATTGATACGGGCGGGTACATGTACAAATCCTGCACCATCGGCGACATCAGCTCGTTCACCACGCTGTCTCTCGGGTATTCGACCAAATTCGTCAACGGCTTCTATACGAAGCTGGCCACTGTGAAGAACGACCAATCCTATTTTCTGTTCGGATTCAATCCCGGCTCCTTCTTCAAGCTTCCGGTCGATACGGCTCCGAAGCGCGTGCTCGTGGCACTTGATCTGAGCGGAACGCAGAGCAAGAACTTTGCGACGCTGCTTCCACAGGTGAAGCAGTTCATGCGCGCGGTGCTGAAGGAATCGGACAGCATGAAAGTGGTCGCGGCGGGGGCGGGCGTGATTCGTATGCTAGAGCCTGCTTGGCGCATCGGCGCCACCGATACGATCAATGGGATGATCGACCGTTTCGAATCGAGCGCATGGGGCAGGCAGACGGCACAGATGGCGAAGCCCGTGGTGCTCTATGCCGACGCGAACGCCGCGCTCTGCTGGCAGTTTCCCGGAATTCAGGATCTGGCGACGACGAAGAATTACGGTGACCTGATGTCTGCGCTCAACGACTATCGGTCGGCCGACGTCATCGCCGCATACTCCCACGGGTATGAAAGTCCGATCGGGCAGGAGAGCCTGCCCGCTTACACTGCAAAGATCGACTCATTCTTCCAGCGCGGAGGGCGTTTCCTTTCCTACTTCGATTTCAATCGAGTGGGCAGGGAAAAAATCGGCACCCATTACATTCCTGGACTCACCACCACGCGGCGCAGCGACGGCTCGACCACGCTGTATAGAAATCCGGGCGGCAACGTCGGCATTCTCTTTCCCGAATCGTTCGTCCATTACGGATTCGATTATCTGCAGTACACGCCCGATCAGAATGTGAAGGTGGAAGTGCAGGACAAGGACGGAAAGCCCGTTGTCATCTCGAAGAAGATCGGCAACGGCCTGCTCATTGTCAGCGGCATCTGGTCGTTCAAGGACGACGGCGCCATGCGCGCGCAGTTGGGCGTGCCGCTCATCGGACTCAATGCCGTGTCGCAGAGCCAGCTCCTGTTGCCGCTCCTGGCATCGGTCCGGTCTGAATTCACCGCCAGGCCGTACGACAAGGTGTTCGTGCTGAGCAATGCCGACTCGCTCACACAGATGTTGTCGTCCGAGACATGGGCCGATCAATACATCGGCGGATTCGGAACATCCGCCCCGAAATTCTCGACGGTGAATCTTCTTGACGGCGCCTTATACGTTCCTCCGTCCATCACGGTGGACGGGCAGCAGTTTTACGGAAGCGGATACCTGCTGAAGACGCTCGGAAGCCGGACATCCGGGGCGCATTTCGAAACGCATCTGGTCGACTGGACAACCATCAACTCCATTGCGAGTGCCTATTCGTACCCGATGACCGATTATCTGGCCGTGATGGCGACGGCCGACAATCAGACAGCCTCAGTGGACTATCTCAACGAAGTGGATGCGCACTCCTCAGATCCGAACAAGACGCGGTTCTTCATCTGTTCCGCACCCGCTCGTCAATCGGTGCATTTTGTGGTCCGCGCAAAATTTGTTGGCATTGCAGATGAGGCCCGATGGGATCTGACGCTGCCGGTCCGTGCCGATACGCTCGTGAGCGAATCGGTGCTTCGTTCGATCGTCGGCATCGAACGGCTGAAGGAAAAATTCAGACTGGCGCCGAAAGACACGGCTGGCATTGTCAGCTGCGCCGTGAATTACCGGCTGCTCTGCGATTATACCGCGCTGCTTGCGCTCGAGCCGAACGACACCATCCATTTCATGCGCAATCCATTCGATGAAAGCCGGATCACAATCCGTGAAATGGTCGAGGAGAGCATGAACGATTCGCTCACCCTGTGTTCGTATCCGAATCCGTTCAACAATCAGACTGCCGTCGTCGTGACGCTGGCGCAGCGTTCAACGATCGATATCGGCGTCTTTAACGTGCTCGGCCAGCTCGTCCGGCATCTTGCCTCCAACGAGGTGGCGGAAGGGAAACGGACATTCTATTGGAACGGGAACGATGACGGCGGAAGGACCGTCGGCAGCGGGACGTACTTCATCCGCATGATTGCAAAGGAAGCGACAGGCGGACGCATGATGATGCGCGTGCAGCGCGTGCTGTTCCTGAAATGACCGGGTTTTGCGCGTTGCGCTTGAAAACGAAGGATTAAAACGCTACATTGTGTCCGTGCAGCCGTCCGGGGCGGGAGAGGCATCCGCTCCGGATTTTTTATTCATACTATAGTATCTTTGCGAAAGAAGTTCCGTAATGGGTTCCCCGAAATTGTCCGCCTTCATGCTGTGTGCCGTTCTCGCACTTGTTCTTTCCTCCTGCAAAAAAGAAAATCCGGCCGATGCCGGCATTCCCGACACCAGGCTTGCCGCGCCCACAGGACTTCAACTGCTCTCGATGTCGGAAACGGAAGTGAAGCTGCACTGGGTCGACAACAACGCCCATGAGGAGCGGTATCTGATCGAGCAGAGCACGGACAGCCTCACGTACGTTCAGGTCGGCGTTCGGCCGGCGGACTGCGACACTGCAACCATCACGGGCTCTTTCGCGACCACGCAGACGTATTATTTCCGCGTAAAGGCGGCAAACGCCGATACCGTCACGGGCGCATCGAACACGGTATCAAGAACGCTCTTTCCCGCGCCGTCCGACATGAAGATCGTATCGTTTGCCTCCGGCGCCGTTTCGCTCACATGGAAAGACAACAGCGACATCGAAACCGGCTTCTACATCGAGCGAGCCGTCGATGCCTCGGCGTTCACTGTCGTCGACAGTACGGGAGCGAATGTGCAGTCGAAAACCCTGTCTGCACCGCTTGATTCTGCGAAGACCTATGCATACCGCATCGTTGCCCATACGGCGTCGCGGCGCTCCGCGGCATCGAATCAGTTCGCGCGCTCGCTCGGCAATTGGGTCTATGTTGCCGGCGGCACATTCCAGATGGGAAGGAACGACGGCTATTCGGACGAGCGTCCGGTGCACGTCGTCACCGTTTCCGGATTTTACATCTCGAAATATGAAGTGACCGTTAAGGAATTTCGCCGTTATACCGATGCTATGAAGAAGGGCTTCCCTCAGGCTCCATCGTGGGGATGGTCGGACGAAGCGCCGATCGTGAATGTGACATGGAACGATGCCGTTGCATACTGTAAGTGGCTCGACAGCACGACAGGAAGCGGAGCGCGGCTTCCCACCGAAGCCGAATGGGAATTCGCCGCGAGGGGCGGCAACAGCTCGCAGCATTTCCGCTACAGCGGTAGCAACACGATCGGCGATGTGGCCTGGTATTACCTGAATGCGGGTCGCATCACCCACCGCATCGGAACAAAGCTCCCGAACGAACTCGGCTTGTATGACATGAGCGGCAATGCCTGGGAGTGGGTCTCGGACTGGCACGGATCGTATTCGTGGACGCCGGTCATGAATCCGAAGGGCGCCGGAACCGGCACGAACAAGGTATTCAGGGGAGGATCGGAATTCGATTACGGACTCGCCGAGAACGAATGCCGTGTCGAGACACGGTATGTCTATACGCCGGGCAGCAAATCGGATGATGGAGGCTTCCGCGTCGTCAGGCTCCGGTAAACAGCGCTGCACTATTTTTTATCTGTGGATATGAGCGGTCGACAATGTATAAACTGATTTTCTGCATTCTCATAACGGCATCTCCCGTCTTCGCTCAGCGCGCATTGTACGACAGTGTGCGCACGTCGATTGTTCACCGGCCTCTGAAGGAACAATTCGACGTGATGGAAGAGTATGCCGATTCACTTCTTTCCAAGCCCTACGATGCGCTTCCGTTCACCGAGGAAGCGATCCGGCTTTCCCAGCAGCTCGGCGACAAGCGCGAACAGGGGTATTTGTTGAATTCGCTCAGCCGCATCTATCAGAGCATCGGCGAATTCGATCTTTCCAGCGACAATGTCCGCAAGGCTCTCGCACTGAACCGGGAGGTATCGAATACATACGAGGTGGCGCGGGGATATTCCATCATCGCCACGACGTATTATTACATGGGCCTTTATAATAATTCCATGGAGTTCAATCTCAAGGCGCTTGCGCTCTTCCAGCAGTTGAAGAAGCCCGCACAATCGTCGGTGATCATGAATTCCATCGGAAGCATCTACTTGCGTTTGTCGCAATATGATACGTCTGCGGTCTACTTCAGGCGCGCGCTGGCAATGAATCCCAGAAAAGATACAACGGTGTTCAAGATTCACATCTATACGAACATCGCATTCCTTCAGGCTCTCAAAGGGCAGCCGGATTCCGCGTTACAAGAATTGAACCATCTGCTTTCCATTGCGCGGCGAAGGTCGGAGGCAGGAGCCGAAGCGTACATTCTGTTCTGCATCGGGTCGGCACACCTGGCGGGGGGCCGGTATGATGAAGCGCTCCGGCGGCTTGAACAGGCGCGGGCGGCATCGGTCGTTCTGCATGAAGCCCATGGTGCAGCCGAAGCGATGATCGCCATAGCGGCTGCGTATGAAAAGAAAGGCAACTACGCCGACGCATTATCCGTACTCGACGGCGCGATCGCCTATTGCCGGCGCGTCAAGACGTACGATCTTCTGCTGGCCTCGCTCAAACTCCGCTGGCAGGCGTACAACAAGCTGGGCGAAATGAAGAAGGCCTTTGCATCACTGAAGGACTATTCGCAGCTTGCCGATTCGGTATCGGCGCTTTCGGAACGGATCGGCGTGGCGAATGCCGCTTATTCATTCGACGTTGCCAAACGTGAGGAAGAGATCGCGCGCCTGAAGAAAGACGCCATCAATGATGAGAATTCGATCAGGCAGCAGCAACTGCTTATTTACAGCCTCGCCGGTCTCATGATGATCGTGATCGCCGCATCGCTCGGACTGGTCTTCATGTACAGGAAGGCGAACCGCCTGCACCGTACCGAAGTGGATCAGAAAAAAAAGATCGAGCTGTTGTACAGCCAGCTCATGAAGGAAATGGAAGAACGAAAGACTGCCGATGAACAGGCGCGCGAATCCGAGCATCGTTTCCGCTCGATCTGGGAGATGTCGAACGACGGCATGCGCCTGACGGACCAGAACGGAACGATCATCATGGTCAACGAAGCTTTCTGCCGGATGGTCGGCATGACGCGCGAGGAATTGGAAGGACAGCCGCTGTCCGTTCTCTATCGTCCTTCAGCGGGTGAGCGAGTCGACAGCATTTATCGCCAGCGCTTCAACAGCCGGACGATCGAGCCGACATTCGAGCGGCAGTTGTATCTGAAGAATGGACGGAACATCTGGTTCGAGGTGACCAATACATACATCGCTGCCGGCGAGCAGCCGGTGCTGCTGCTCGGCATTTTCCGCGATATCACGCAGCGACGGAAACTCGAGCATCAGCTCGTTCAGGCGCAGAAGCTCGAAGGCATCGGAACGCTGGCGGGAGGCATCGCACACGACTTCAACAATCTGCTGGCGATGATTCTCGGATCCGCGGAACTGCTGCAGAGCAGGCTTCCGCAGCAGCCGGAACTTCAGAAATTCGTCGACCGCATTGTACAGGCATCGATACGGGGCACATCGATCTCGAGACAACTGCTGATGTTCTCGCGTCCCGATCAGGCGGAATTCAAGCCGATATCGCTCTCAAAGACGGTGACGGACCTCAGGGAGCTGCTTTCGCATTTCCTCCCGAAATCGATCCGGATCGAGATGACGATCGAACCGGAGCGCGACATGATCATCGGCGATGCGGGGCAGATCCAGCAGGCCATGCTGAATCTCGCGATCAATGCCGGCGACGCGATGAAAGGGACAGGAACGCTGACCATCAGGGAATATGCGGCTCCTTCGTCCGCCATCGCCGCGCGATTCGCGGCGCCGGAGCAGGCATCGTATGTGGCGCTGAGCATCACCGATACGGGCATCGGTATGGATGAAGCCGTCAAAGCAAAGATCTTCGATCCGTTCTTCACCACCAAAGAACGGAATAAAGGCACCGGACTCGGACTGTCGAGTGTTCACGGCATCGTGAAAAATCACGGCGGCATGATCGATTGCGAAAGCGCGCCCGGCAAGGGAAGCACATTTACGCTTTATTTTCCCTGCATCGGCAGCGATCTTCATGCTGCGGAGCAGGAAGCACCCGAGGTGAAAGACGAGCCGCACACGACCATCCTCCTGGTCGATGACGAGCTGGTGATCCGGGAGACGATGCAGGAATGTCTGACCGCGTCGGGGTACACGGTGCTTGCCTCTTCAAGCGGGCGCGAAGCGCTGGAGGTGTATCGCTCGCGCGGGCAGTCGATCGATCTCGTGCTGACCGATCTCGGCATGCCCGAGATGGGGGGAGAGGAACTCTGCCGGCAATTGCTGAAGATCGATCCGTCTGTCGCCATCATCGTGTCATCGGGCTACCTGGATGGAACCACGAGAGAGGAACTGCTCGACCTGGGTGTCTTCGAGGTGATCAGCAAGCCCGCGCGAATCGGCGACATTCAATCGGCAATCCGGAAAGTGCTGTCGGCCGTCTGAAGATTCCCGAAGAAGTACCGCTCCGTTTCTGTCCGATAATTAGAACATTCTAACTTGACTGCCTTCCTTCTGTAAAATATATTACCCACAATCTATAGCCCACAAATCTGATTACATCGTTTCTCGGGGGAGCGGTAAGCAATCCAATGCTTATTGTCGATGTAAGCGCAATTTCCATCTGTCATATCAATTGTGTGATTCGGCGCGGCGCGCTGCCGCTATCGCACGTTCCCCAATGCATGCGAAGCAGTGCTGCCATGCCGGAGCAATACTTCATATCTGTTTAAGTGTTGGACGGCGCCGCCCGTCGTGAACGGCGCGGACGCCTGCAGAGCTGGTCGAAGATCATTTCTATAGAGACACTGTGCATTTTGCACCGGATCGTTCCGGCGCCGTGGAATCCTTTTACCCTTACGGGAGGGGAAGCGTATGTCCGTTCGCGAACGATTCGGGAAAAGTATGCTGCGTTCCGACGCGCATCAGGTGCGCTGCCGGTGCAGAAGTCCGGATCAGAGACATTATATATTCTGGCTTCGTCGGATAATGACTTTATATTCGCCTGTGCGATGAGCCCACACAGATACCTATAATTCCGGCTCATACACCTGACCAGGTTGATAATCGTACATAGACTCGGAGGTTATCCCGAAGGGAGGTTACTAATGAAAGCGATGTTCAATGTTATTTCTCTATTAATTATAGGCACTGCGATAGCAGGAATGCAGGCAAGCGCGCAGGAGTTATCGGTCAATCGTTTTGATGAATCGATCACGATTTCTGCAACGGCAGGACCCAACGTGTGGTATACGGATAGATATGCACCGAATGCATTTGAAAAGGCTACATTTGATGGAGATAACAGGCTCAAACTGTCGATCAGCACAGCCGACGCTGCAGCGAACAGGCCTTCCGCATTTCAGTCGACGTTCTATAATACACAGGGAAGAAATTACGATCTGAATATACCCGCCAGTGCTTCCATTGTCGGTGATCTGTATATAGGAGCCGACTGGGCCACGAAACACCGACGCACTGATTTATGGGGCGTCATTGCCGATGGGGCGGGCACGGTGGACTGGCCCCTCATTGGCTTCGCCAATACCACGGGATCCAATCCCACATTCCGCGCATGGAATTCGAACGGCTCCGTGGGAGCATGGTACGATATTCCGATGACAATCACATACGGGACATGGTATCATCTGAAAATCGATGTGGCGGGAAGCACCATCCGCTATTACATCAACGGCGAATTGAAATACACATACACATCGGAACTGAATGCCGTGACGATCAAGAGCCTGATCGTTCAGGCGTACAACTTCGGCGATGCAGCGCTGCCGCCTACGGAGTACATGCTCGAATCGTACGACGTGTATTGGGACAACGTGGGCGCGACAAGCGGCATCCATAATGTCACGCAGGACAAATATTATGCGACGATTCCGTCCGCCGTGACAGCCGCGGCAGCCGGGAACGTCATTGCATTGGACGCCGGAGAATATGTGCTCGCCGGCACGGTGGCGCTGAACAAGTCCCTGACGCTTCAGGGGGCGGGAAGCGCTTCATCCATCATCAAAGTATCGGGCACGGCATACGCAATGACCGTGACCGCTGCAGATGTCACACTGCAAAATCTTCAGATACAGAAAACGGATCATGCGAATCAGAACATCATTCTGATCAACGCCAATAATTTTACATTGAAAAACAGCATCATCTGCGGTCAATATGTCCTGGGCGACGAAACAGAAACAAGCAGGGCACTCGAGACGGCCGGCGGGCTTAGTGGAATCCTGATTGATGCCAACACGTTCTATGCCCTCCGTCAGCCGGCATATATCAATAAGCCGCTATCCGGAGAAATCAGGAATAATATCACCTATGGGACGAAAGGCTGGGTTGTGGACGGCGGCACACCGACGTTCACCGGCAATTCCTGGGGCACGGGAGCGCAGGCGAACATGTTCGATATCGCGATTCTTGCCAGCACGCCGACGACCGCATACACGGATATCGTGGCGATGAGCAATGCGAACAATGGGGCAGTGATTGAAGATCAGCGCGTTACGCCGCGCCCGCTATCGGTCGTGTATGTCAACGCTTCTGCTGATCCCGCAAAGGGGAATGGAGGAAAATTCTATCCGTATGCAACACTCGCGCCTGCAGTAGGACGTGTGGCAGCCGGAGGCACGATCAATGTCGCGGCCGGAACATATGCGGAAGCCTTCATCATCAACAAGGCCCTGACGCTCCTCGGAGCCAATGCGAATATCGATCCGAATACGGGAACACGCGTCGCAGAATCGGTGATCGATGAATCGGGTATTCCTTCTTCAGGCAACCAAATGCTGATACAGGTCACCGCGGCGGGGAAAGTCGTCATCAACGGATTCAAGTTCATCGATAACGACATCACCGCGACAAGCATGCGCCATCTGTTATATATCCCCACGACGGCCGGGCATGAAATTAAATGCAATATCTTTTCACGGGCGGCTTCAACGACGGTCGGCGGCGATCCGCGTGCCATTACGATCACGCCGGGAGCCACGGGAACGGTGACCATCGATAAAAACCGTTTTATCGGAAGTTCGAATGCCGACCTGTTCAACAATAAGGGGTGGCGCCGCGGCGTGTGGTCCGACGGCGGAGGCGCTGCCACGGTATTGACGAACAATGTGTTCCAATACTGCCGTTCGGCGGTCAATCTGGATACCTATACTTCCAATAGCACCGTTACCGGCAACACATTCAATGAAAACGGCACGGCATTGTCATTCGGTATTCTCGGTGCGGCGACGTATACGATATCCGGGAACACATTCGTCAATGCTGCGGCAAGCACCGTCATCAATTTGAGCGGATCGATCGATCCGGCGGCGATTGTCGACGTGAGCTCGAATACTTTCGATGGCAAATTGCCGTCGGCCATGACGAGCGCGGAATTATTCGCACTGGAATACCGGATGGTGCATCGCTTCAATACCGGGAAGTCAGGGCTCGTGCTTGTCAAGCAGAACAATGTGTACATTGTTCCTTCGGGCGCTGAGAAGCGAGGTTCGATTCAGGAAGGCATCAATGCTGCATCGAACAACTGGGCGGTCAATGTCGCTGCGGGCATGTACGACGAAGCCGTCACGGTCAACAAATCGCTGACGCTGCAGGGAGCGGGGCGGGATGTGACGACGATCAGGGGACCGAAAACGGCGGCACAGACGGTGCTGCTTGGCGCGTCGAATAGCCTGTTCGACGGATTCACGGTGACGCGCGCCGGAAATACTGTGGCCGAGTGGCCATCCAACGTGAACGTTTCTGGCATCGGATTTGGGCAGCTTCTCACCGGCGTTGAAGTGCGGAACTGCAAAGTGACGGAAACACGGAACGGCATCTACCTGAACAATACGCAGGGCCATATCCACCACAACATCATCACCAATAACCGGACCGGCCTGCAGCTCGTGAACAATGTTTCCAATACGCTCGTCGAATACAACGAGATCACGGATAATTGGACATTGGGAGTGGTGCTCTACTATCTCGATCCATTGCCCGCCTCAACAAATGTGGTCGTGAACAACAATACGATCACAGGCAACTGGTATGGATGTGTGGAGTCGAAGACGGCATCCGCAATTGCGAATCCGACGTCCAGCTATAACTTCGAAAACAACTGGTTCGGCACAACGACGCTGAATGTCGTCACGACGCCGGCCGGCGAGCCCGGGTATGCCGCGCAGATTCCCGTTGCCTTCGGAGGTTCGGCAGTGAGCCCCGGATCGAACGAGGGGAAAATCAGCGGCGATCTCTCTGGTAAAATCGATTATGATCCCTGGGTCGGCATGCCGAAGACGATCACCTATGCAAACTTGAACACGCCGATCACGTTCGACCAGGCGAAGACGACGCTGACATTCACGCAGCTTCCGAATCCCACGAATGCAACGATCACGATCGCTCGGTCAACGACACAGCCGGCGGGTACGCCTCCGCCTCCGGCAAACGGCGGAGCGGCGATACCGCTCTTCCTCGATTTCGACGTGACGGGGCTCGGGAATCCGTTCTCGGTGACGATCACGGTCGATGTGTCCGGCATTGCCAACTTCTCCGCCGGCACGATCGTCATGTTCTACAATAACTCAACGGGCAACTGGATCTCGCTCGGAAGCGCAGGCTCCTATAATGCGGGCGCGCAAACGTACACATTCACGACGGATCATTTCACGACGTTCAGCTTCGTCAATCCCGGCAATCCGGTCGATCTTTACATCACGACGGATAATCTGGATCCGGCGAAGTCCGTCGTCTATCCGCATGTCGGCATGGGCAAGGCGCTGACTGCGGCGCAGGACGGCTTCAATTGGACGCCCGTGAGTCCCGACTGGACGTACAAGCTCGATTCGCTCGTGCTGTATGTGGTTCCGGCCGGTTCACAGGCGATCATCGCGGCGAATTTCAAGGTGAAATGGGATCCGGCAAAAGCATCCCTTGGCAGCATCGTGCACGGCACGCTGTTCAATGGCGGCGCATTCAACTTTTCATCCGCACCGGGAGAAGTGCTGATCCATGCCTCCAATACCGCCGCAGGGCTCAATGTGGCACCGAGTGCGGGAAAATATCTTGCACGCATCGCACTGCTTCCTAATGCGATCGGCGCGGGAACGGTGTCGCTGGACGACATCGACTTCCGGTACTATGATAACGCCGGCGATCAGCAGCAGAGCGTCATCGTGACTCCGCACACGGCCTCGATGAAACTCTATCTCGGCGATTTCGAAAAGGCAACGCCAGCTTCCGCTATTAGTGGAGACGGCCTCATTAACTTCACCGATCTCGTTCCATTTGCCACAGCCTATTGGAAGCAGCAGCCGGCCACAGGCTACATGTCGAAGTTCGACATCGGTCCCACGAACACCAACGGCAGCTACTTCGCGCTTCCGAAACCGGACGGCAAGATCGAATTCGAAGACCTGGTGATCTTCTCGATCGGCTACGGCAAGTCGGCAACCGGTGCGCTTCCGAAAAAATCCGAAGCTCCGATCGTGTTCGCACTCGGCGAACGCGAGGGCACAGGATCGGAAGTGCGCATACCGGTCATGCTCAAAGGCGGCGTTGAAGATCTACGGGCATTCAGCCTCGTCCTGCAGTCGACGGCGAAATTCGTCCGCGTCGAAAAGGCCGGCGAACTCGACACACCGGACGGCTTTGTGATTGCAAAGCAGGACAACGGCAGCATCTGCATCGATGCCGCGGTGATCGGCGCCGACCATGCCGCAATTTCAAAGGAAGGTGTGATCGCCTATGTCGTTCTTGAAGGAAAAGGCGGCATTGCGCTGAGCCAGGTAAAGGCGCGCGACAGCTGGAACTCGGATCTGAAGACCGATGCGGTCCGCACGGCCGTTCATGCGGGCGTTCCGGATGTGTTCTCCGTCTCTCAGAACTATCCGAATCCGTTCAATCCGTCGACGCTCATCAGCTACCAGCTGCCGAAACAGGCGATGGTCGAAGTGAGCGTCTACAACGCGGTCGGCCAGAAAGTGGCGATGCTGGTGAATGAAGTGAAGGAAGCAGGATACTACGACGTGTCCTGGAATGCAGCCGGCATGGCATCCGGCGTCTACTTCTATCACATCAGCGCAGGCGAAATGAATGTCACGCGTAAGATGGTGCTGATGAAGTAAGGCTGCAGCTCCGGCAGACGGGCGATACCGTCTGCCGGAGCCTATTCATTCAAGGAGAAAGCCCGGGCTTATGAGACCACTGATCGTCATGCTCTTCCTGTATGCCATGCAGGCCGCCGCTCAGACGCTGGCTGTTTCGCCCCGCTCGCAGAATCTGGATATGAACCATGCATCCTCTGTGCAGCTGCGCGTGGACAGCATTGCACAGCTTCGGGCCTATTCCGTGACGCTGCAGTTCGACACGCGCATCCTGCACTGCCTCACGGTGAAAGAGATGAATTTCTTTTCTTCGAAATATCAGACGTTTTTCTTCAGCTATACCGATACTGCAAAGGGAACGGTCCGCATCGATGCGGCGATTCTTGGTGAAGGGGCAGTGAATGGCTCCGGTATACTGGCTGAAATTCAGTTCAAAGGTTCGAAGACCGGAACCTCCGGCATCCAGATCGTGAATACGGACTTCCGTGTCATCGGTACGGCACAGCCGACACTGACCGTTGCACACGGCTCCATCCGTGTGGATGTGCTCAGCTCGGTGGGGCCGGACAAACCATCGAGGCCTTCAACACCTGCGATAGCAAACGATCCGAATCCGTTCAATCCGCAGACGGACATCGTGTGCACGCTTCCGGAAAACGGATTCGGCTCTGCGGCCGTCTATGCGATGGACGGCCGTCTTCTGGACGTGCTTGAAAAAGGCTTTCTTCGGAAGGGAACGCATCGGTGGACGTGGAATGCCGCCCGATTCTCCTCCGGCAGCTACATCGCCGTCGTCCGCACGGAACAAGGAATGACGGCGTCCAAATTGATCCTTATCAAATGACAACGACCATGAAAGTGTTCACGATCCTCATATCAATGCTCGTGATGTCTGCAATCGCGCCGGCGCAGGCGGTCATTTCGGTGACGCCCCCGGCACTCACGCACGATTCACGCCAGGCGCTGACGCTGTCTGTCGAAATATCGGGTGTGACCGATCTTTACGCCTCGAGCATCACGCTTGAATTCAACAATGAAGTCATTCTTTGTACCGGCTTCCAGAAAGGCACATTCCTGGAAGGGAATGCCGGAGGCAGCAGCGTCCATTATCAATCGTATCCCGAACCGGACGCCGGCGCCGATTATTTCCGTGTGGACCAGACCATACTCGGCACAACCACGTGCTCGGGATCCGGAACATTGTTCACCGTCCAGTTCATTCCTCTGAAGGGCGATGAAGTCATGGTGTCCGTCCGATCGGCGCAGCTGAGAAACGCCGACAATGAACCGATCGCGTTCACGACCGCTTCGTCGCTCGTCACGATCAACATTGTCGCCTTACGGCTGAAGGCAATGCTCGAAGGCGCCTTCAGCGGAACAAGCATGCGGACCGATCTGCTGTCGGTACTTCCTCTGGCACAGCCGTTCACGACGGCGCCGTGGAACTATGCGGGATCGGAAACCGTGCCGGCGGACTTTTTCAGCACTCATACGGACATTGTGGATTGGGTGCTCGTTGAATTACGCGACAATCCCACGGCCTCTTCGGTGAAGGGACGCTGCGCCGCGCTGCTCAGGAGCGACGGCATGGTCGTCGGCACGGACGGAGGCATTCCGGTCTATGTCAGTGCGCCGCATCATATGCCGTATTATCTCGTCGTCCGCCACCGGAATCATCTGCCCATCATGAGTGCGAATGCGCAATGGCCCGATTTCTCGGAAGACGTCTACGATTTTTCCTCTGCGGTGTCGCAGGCCTACGGCATGCTGCCGATGAAGCAGCTCGATTCCGGCGTCTGGGGAATGATCGCCGGCGAAGCGAACGGGGACGGCCGGATCACCGGGACGGATTACAATGCATTCTCATCGGAGTTCTTTTCCATCGCGTCGGGATACCGGCAGACGGACTTCAATCTCGATGCCATGGTGACGGGAACAGACTACAATATCTTTTACGACAACTTTTTCACAATCCGGATTTCCGGCGTTCCGGAATAACAACAAACGAGGGGAGGAACCGATCATGGGTATGAAATATACGGGAATCGTGCTGCTGGCGCTCCTGTTCGCATCGACTGTCGATGCGCAGACGACGCTGCAGCAGAGACTGGTCGTCACGCAGAATGCGAAGACTGTGGGCGGGGCATTCTCTGTGGGCGTGTATGTCAGCGGCACGAATCTTCCGGCTGCGAACACGCTTGGCTCGATGACGATCGACATTGCATACAACGATGCGGTGCTGACATTCACAGGCGCCACGCAATGGGGATTCGGTTCGACCGACGGCTACAGCCGGTTTGCAAATGGCGCCGCGCTGCAGAACATCATCCGCATCGGCGTGACGAGCATGGGCGTCAATGGCGACGGGAATGGCACCCCGGCGGGGTTCGACATCACTGCCGCGGAGCGGCTGATCGTGCAGTTGAATTTCACGATTAAGAATACCATGGGGAATGCCAATCTTTCGATACAAAGCGGCACGAACCAGATCGGCTTGTTTGCAAATCACGCCAATCAGCCTAATACGGGACAGATCACAAACCAGCCGCTTGCGGCGCCGGTGGTGGTATCGGATGAGCCGCTGCCAGTCGAGCTTGCCTCGTTCAATGCGGAGACAACGCGCGGGGCTGTCTGCCTGTCCTGGAAGACCGCGACTGAACTTTCGAACCTTGGCTTCGACATTGAGCGCAAGGTCTCGTATCCCGGCGCACGCGACGCCGCATGGTCGAAAATCGGGTTCGTATCCGGAGCAGGCACATCGAATGCCGTGCATGAGTACACGTATACCGATACAAAACCGGCTGCAGCCGGAATCGTGTCATACCGCCTGAAGCAGATCGACCGGGACGGAGCGTACACATACTCGAAAGAAATTGAGATGAAAGCGGAAGCTCCTGCGGCCTATGCACTGTCGCAAAACTATCCGAATCCGTTCAATCCCTCGACGACCATTTATTTCGAAACGCCGAAAGAGGGAATGGTGACGATATCGGTCTTCAATGTGCTCGGCGAGAAAATTGCCGATGCGGTGCATGCCTTCTATCAGGCGGGGCGCCATGCCGTCACATTCAGGGCCGATGCCATGTCCAGCGGCATCTACTTCTACCGGTTGTCGGTAAACGGAATGGCCATGACGAAAACCATGCATCTACTGAAATGAGACGCTGCATCCTTGCGCTTGCTGCGTTCTGTCTTGCCGGGGGAGTGCTCCGCGGGCAGACGGTTCTCAACCTCGTGCCGCCTGCCGCACCTGTCCAAGGAAGCACGCCCGTAACGATCACGGTGAGGATCGACAATGTACAAGAGCTCACTGCGGCCAGCGTCACTGTCAGCTTCAACAGCAGCCTCGTCGCGTACAACGGCGCGACACAAGGGGGCTTTCTTGCGAACGCCGCCTTCTTTGTAAGGCCGCCAGGCGTGAACGATCCGAACACGGTAACAGTGGACCAGGCCATTCTGGGCGGGGGAACCGTGTCCGGATCGGGGGTGCTGTGTACGCTTTCATTCACTCCGAAGAAAGCCTGCACCGTGCCATTCACCATCGCGTCGGCGGCCCTGAAATCTCCCGGAGGCGCAGAAATTCCTGCAACATACCGGCACTGTACCGCGGAAATCCTTGCTTCCGTATCGTGCAGAGCGATGCTGCAGGGGGCGTTCGATCCGTCGGCGGCGAAGATGCGCGCCTCGCTGAACGCATCCGGAGCGCTGCCGCTCACGCAGCCGTACGGTCAACCGCCGTGGAAGTACTCAGGCACTGAAGCCGTCGTTTCCGGGTTCTTCGCGGCGCATCCTGATATCGTGGACTGGGTCCTTGTCGAACTGCGTTCGGGTTCGGCGGCGAATTCCACACTCAGGACCCGCGCCGGCTTCATCCGCCGCGATGGTTCGGTCACCGATACCGACGGCGCCTCTCCGATTCAATTCGCAATCGGCGCCGGCATGTATTGTCTCGTCATCCGTCACCGCAATCACTGCGCGCTCATGACCCGCACGCCTGTGTCCATTGACATCGCAACGCCCGTTGTCGATTTTACGGCCGGTCCGGAGACAGTCTACGGCGGCGGTCAGTGTGTCCTTTTGGCTTCCGGCATGTATGGCATGCCCGCAGGAGACGCGAACGGCGACGGCCGCATTACGGGCTCTGACTTCAACGCATTTTCACCGGCGTTTATTTCGCTGGCTTCGGGCTACCGGCAGGAAGATATCTCGATGGATTCGTTCGTGAACGGTTCCGACTTCAATCTCTTTCTTCCGAATTTCCTCTCGATTGTGCAAACAGCCGTTCCGTTCAATTGATCGTGCAGGCGGATACATCCGAAAGATGTATACCCCATTTCAACCTCATGGATGATTGACTCGCATCCGGGAAGGGGATACATTAATGAATATTCAATCATGGGAGGAAGGACATGCATATTATCGGAATGATCATCATCGGGTTCATCGCCGGAGCTGTGGCCAAAATGATCATGCCCGGAAAGGATCCGGGGGGCTTCGTCATCACGGTGCTGCTGGGCATCGGCGGCTCGATCGTTGCGAACTATCTCGGCCATGCCATCGGATGGTACGACGAGGGCTCCGGGGCCGGATTTATCGCGTCGGTCGTCGGCGCCATCCTCATCCTGGCCATCTACCGGATGTTCGTCGGCAGAAGCCGCGCGGCATAGTTGACTTTCATCATCAGTCTCGCTATACTGAATGTAGCATACTTCCCGCCGCGTTTCTGCCTCTTGCGCGAACTCCGGCGGGATTCTTATTTTTAAAGCGACCCACAACACGTTTCATGACCCAAAGAAATTGTTTGCTGTCCCTGCTGTTCATCATCACACTCTTTTCTCCGTCCATCGCCCAGCACCCCGCGCTGTATTTTTCTGCGGCCGATACCGCCGCATTGCGCGATCGCTGGAAAAACGGAGCGGACGCATTTCCTCTTAACGGATTCAAAGAGCAGCTTTCGCGCGGACGATGGAGCTTTGCCCTCGTCAGGCCTTCGCAACCCGATGGCTGGGCGGATTATGACCGAGCGAAGGCGCAGAAGGCGAAGGCCTATGCGTTCCGCTTTCTGATGGAGGAAAGCCCCGCTGACGGAGATTCGTCATTCGTCTATCTGCTGACGAAATACGCCGCCGACGGCTACGTCTATCAGGGGGACAATTATGCGCGATGGATGACGAACGGACTTGCCCTCATCGATTACTGCGCCGCATTCGACTTTCTGGCCGGCGCTGGATATTTCGATCCCAATCGTCATCCGGGAAGCGGAAAGGATGCGGCGTGGTGGGATGCGCAGCGCGCGGCGATTGTGCGAAATCTGCACGACAAGGCTTCGGCGCTCTACAACCGTGTGCGCACCATTCGTACGGGATCGGATGCATTCACCGCGCAGCTGCTGGGCAACCAGACCGTCCTGAACGAAGTGAAGTTTCATGCGCAGGTCGGCAACCATCGCATCATCGTCGCATCCGCACTCGGCGTTGCGGCCTATGCGCTGCGGAATGACTATCCCGCAGCAGAAACCGATCCGTGGCTCGACATCGCGCGCAGGGACGTGGAACAGTTTCTGCTGAACCGCGAACGATATGCGCCCGCTTCGGATAAAAAAATCAGCGTGGCATCGCAGAATGCCGGCGGAGCGTTTCCCGAAGGCATGGAGTATCTGAATTATTCCGGAGAAGGATTTGTTCCGTTCATGCTTGCCTCCATCGCGAACGGCGGAGAGGATTATACGAAGGATGCCGGATTGAAAAACCTCATGGACCGCGTCTACGCCATTCAGGCGCCGGACGGATCATCGCCGCAGATCAACTCGACGGGATACGGCATCTTTCCGATCAACAGCCTGTTTTCCGAACTCATCCCTTCATCGCGTCATTATCTTTCGCAGCTTGCCGCATACAGCGCGGTCTACGGGTTCTGGGGCACATCGCCGGCCGAGGCATTCATCATGCTGCAGAACGCTCACTCCGCGTCTGAGAAGCCGTTCGCGCCGATCACCGTCGCGCCGGGAGGAGGAGAGATCGTAATGAGAAACAGCCCTCTGCATCCGACGCGGTATGTGCTGATTGCGGCCAAAAGCGGCGCGGCGCGCTCGGCCGCCGAATTGCACGGCTATGCCGATGCGGGCAGCTTCATATACGCCACCGATAAGGGGGTGCTCGTCCGCCATCCTGGATACGCGGGATATTCCGCGAGCCGGGACCTGGAAACCGCCGCCGCGCATAATACCGTACTGCCTGTCGTGAACGGCGCCATCCTGTCCGATGCGCCGGACAGAAGCCAGGCGCTTCCTCCCACGGCCGATGCATCGATTGTGCAGACAAAATTCAACACGAACTTTGCTCTTGCCGGCATACGCATGGATCTCAACGGACCGAGACCGGTGTCGAACGGCGACATTTTTTCGATGAACTCGGATATCCTTTCGCTTCGCTATGAATATATCAGCTCGAACTGGATGTCGAGCCGGCTCAACATGACGAAGTACGGATCGTGCACGCGCAAATTCCTCATGATCAACAACACGTATCTTGTCGTTGTCGATGACGCCGTTGCAAGCGGATCGGCGATGCAGTATGCCGTCTCGTCGATACACGGAAACAACGGGAACAATCAGATGAAGGACGCCGCGCTCGCGGGTACCCGTCGGGAGGATGATGGTGAAGTCCGGTGGACCGCGGCATCGGGACAGGAAGCGCTGCGCGTGAATACGGCGGCGCTCGGCGGGAAAGCGGAGCTGTTTTCAGGCCTCGACGCTGGCATCCATCAGTCGCCCGATGCGTCGCAGCCGGACAATGCCCGCGCGCTGTATTATCATGCCGTGTTGAAGACGGCGGCTCCGTTCATCGCCGGACATGCAACCATGCTATCTGTGCTCGAAATCGATCCTTCTTCGAATGATCGCACGGGCATCACCACACGCCGGACTGCCGCCGCCGATACGGCCATGGCGGTCTACACCGTGGATGGAAGAGGAAAGCCGTACGGGCGGTATGATCTGATCATGATGCGAAACGGCACAGGTGCCGTCCAACTCGCGGATGTGGGACTGCCGGGGCCGGTTTCGACCGATGCCTCGTTTCTTGTGATGAGCCTTCCGGGAACGCCGGATGGTGCAAAGGATATACGGATCTTCGCAGACAATGCGAGATTCGTCACCTATGGCGGTTCAACATTTGTTCCGGCAGACAGCGGCGAAGCGCAGATGACATTCGCCATACACACCATGGCAACGGCGGTGCCGCCCGAACTGCAGCCTCAAAGCTTCGCGCTTGCGCAGAATTATCCGAATCCGTTCAATCCATCGACGACGATTCACTTTGCGCTGCCGCAGGCATGCACTGTCTCGCTGCGTGTATACGATGTGCTCGGAAGGGAAGTCGCTGCGCTCGCCGACGGCTTCATGGCGGCGGGCGCGCATGAAGCCGTCTGGGATGCCTCGCGATTCACGGCGGGGATGTACATCTGCCGGCTGAGCGCCGGTTCGTTCTCCGCGCAAAAAACGATGCTTCTCGTGAAATGACGGGGCTTATTTCGCCTGCTTGTTCTTCACATACGTGTCCGCCCATTCGAAGCTTTCGGCGAGAACATGCAGCACCGACTCGCGGGCCGAATAGCCATGCGACTCGAATGGCAGCATCACCAGCTTTGCCGTGCCGCCATTGCCCTTGATCGCATTGAACAGACGCTCGGACTGGAGCGGAAACGTTCCTGAATTGTTGTCCGCTTCGCCGTGGATCAACAACAAAGGCGCCTTGATCTGGTTCGCATAGGTAAAGGGCGAAACCTTCATGTAGACATCGCGCGCTTCCCAGAACGAACGGCGTTCACTCTGGAAACCGAACGGCGTGAGCGTGCGGTTATACGCGCCGCTGCGAGCGATGCCCGCGGCAAAGAGATCGGAGTGCGCCAGAAGGTTGGCGGTCATGAACGCCCCGTAGCTGTGTCCGCCCGCGACGACGCGGTTTCTGTCGGCGATGCCGGCGGCATCGAGCGTGTCGATGGCCGCCTTCGCCGCCGCAACGATCTGCTCGACGAACGTATCGTTCATCGTCTCGGGATCTCCGACCACAGGCATGGTTGCGTCCATCAGCACGGCATACCCCTGCGTCACGAAGAAGAGCGGCGATGTGCCGCGGAAGTACGTGAATGTGTTCATCGAGCCGCGCACCTGTCCTGCCGTGGCGGGATCGGAATACTCAAGCGGATACGCCCAGATCAGCAGGGGAAGGCGCTTCGTGCCGTCATAGCCCGGGGGAAGGTAGAGCGTTCCCGACAGCGGCACGCCGTCCTCGCGCTTGTAGCGCAGGAGCGTTTTTTTCATGCCGGTCAGTTCCGGAGCCGGATCGGTGACATCGGTCAGTTTCGTCTTCGACTTCGTGTTCAGATCCAGAAGGAAATAATTCGGCGGCGATGTCTTGCTCTCATGCCTGATGATGACGGATGTCCGCGACGATCCGACGAATGTGACGAAGCGTTCGTAGCTGTCCGCATCTGATTGGAAGAGCCGCTGCACGGCCTTCGTGGAAAGATTCATACGGTCAAGGAACGGGAAGTCGCCCTTGTCCGATGCCCCCGCTCCCGATAGATAGATCCAGTCTCCATCCTGCACGATCGTTGTCGTTCCCACCATGTCCGTCTGCATGACCGGCGCGCCCGGATTCGCATACGCGTCGTTCACGCTCAGATCGAAAAGCACACTGCGCGCATCCGGCGCATCGAGCGACAGCATCGATGTCGTTCTCCAGCGCCTGTCGCGGTCGAACTCGGTGACAAGCACGCGGTTTTTTTCAGGAAGCCATTGGAAGCCCATGAAGCGGTGCTGCAGTTTCATTACCTCGCGCGGCCCGGCAGAGAAAGGGGCGTCGAGCGTCATGATCCTGTCGCGGAACGGGACCTTCTTCATCGGATCGCCGTCATCGAGCGCTTCGGTCCACAAGAGCGTCGCATTCTTCAGCGGCTGCCACTGCACTTCGCGCGGCCCCGTCTGCACGCCTTGTGTGGGGACCTGATCGGTCACCGGGAAGTGCGCGATTGCGGCGACGCTGTCGCCTGCGGCATTCCACACTTCAATGGTGCGCGAGAAATCGTCGTATGTGACGCGGTAGGAAAACGGGCGCATCAGCTTCGTCACCAGAAGATAGCGTTCATCCGGCGAGAAGCGCGAGGCGGCGATCATTCCCTCTGCGCCGAGCGGGCGCACGGATAGCGTCGCGGTGTTCACCAGCACAAGCTGCGTTCTCGCATAATATTCAAACAGCTGCTCGTCGTACGGCGTGCGAAGCAGGTCCTGATACGTCGGCGTCTTCGACACTTTCCCGTACGTCTCTTCGACGGTGGGGCCCGAGGGCACGAGAGGAGCCTTCGGCACTTCGCCGCGTGTGCGCGGCACGGAGCGCACCAGCAGCGTCTTGTTGTCGCTCATCCATTCAAAGGGATCGTCGAGCACATCATTCACCGAGAGATCGCGCACCTGGGTTGTCCGGCCATTCGATGCGTCCGCGATCCAGAGTTCGATGCCGTGTTCTCCGTCGCGCGTGAAGGCGAGCGACTTTCCGTCGTACGACCAGACGGGAATGCCGATCGACGAATGCGAAGGAATCTGCAGACGGACTTCGCGGCCCGATCCGATGTAGCGGATCAGGGCTCCGGTATATTGCGTGATGCGCTGGCGTGCGGAAATCGAAGGGGAGATCCGTATGCCTGCCAGACGCAGCAGGGGGCGGGCGATGAATTCCAGCGAGGGATTGGGCTGATATTCGATAAAGAGCATCGCATCGCGACGGGGACTCATGGACATCAGCGGCGGAGGCGGCGCATCGAGGATGCGGACGACGTCTGCCGGTGGAAGTTTGTAGCGTGTCTGTGCAAGAGCGCTCATGGTGATCAGGATGATGATGAAGAGAGACGATATCCGTTGCATTGCCGCCGCCTGTTATCGTGAGTGGATTTTACAAGATACAGCGCCGTCCGTTCTGATACAACCGGAAAATCCGCCTCGGCCTGCCGCCGGTCTCCGATGTTAGAATGTTTTAATTAACAAATTCTAACTGGCATTCATACCCTTTGCACTGTAATTTCGTTGCAAGGGGGAACCATCAATGGGCGAACATGTCAAAACAAACACTGCACATTCGTCGGGACGCGCATTTGTCCCGCTGTCGTATGCCGGACGCGCCTATACGGCCCATCAATCGTTTTCGAGCAGGCAGGAACGGTCATCCGCCCGCCTGTTTGTCTCTGCAGACATGGACGAGGAAACGCGCTACGGCCGCATTCTGGGACTGAAGGGGAAAGTCACGCGCGATGAGATCAAAAGCGCCTACCGTGCACAGGCCAATCTCTATCATCCGGACCGCGTTGCGCATCTGGGACCGGAATTCCAGGAACTGGCAAATGAAAAGATGAAGGAACTCAACCGGGCATTCTCCTATTTCCAGAAAAAATATCACTTCTGATCTCTCACACATCCTCTTTATCGCTCGTTCGTGCCTCAGATCGATGAGATTTGGCGCATAGGACGGACGCTGATCGGGAAATCCGCGTCCGGACGATGCGAAAATCTGTCGCCCGCCTATTCCATGATGACTCTTTTTACCGATAGTCGCCTTATATCCAATCGCATGCGTCGGTACGAACGCCTCTGCGGTCTATCGATCAACAAAGGGGTGTATCATGAACTGGTTCAAGAATCTCAAAATCGGAACGAAACTCATCGTCTCCTTTCTGCTGCTGTCGGCCATCACCGTCGCCGTCGGCTTCCAGGGCCTCACCAACATGGGCACGATCAACGATATGCTCAATTCGCTGTACGAGAATGAAACGCTCGGCATCAGCTATCTGAAGGAAGCGAATATCGACCTGATCTATTTCGGCCGTGCGCAAAGCAATCTTCTTCTGGCATCGACGGATGAAGAGCGGGAGAAATCGGTTGCGAACCTCAACAAGTATGAGTCGATGATGCTGTCGAATATGGAGAAAGCGAGGCCGCTGATCCACTCCGATAAAGGGAAGGAACTGCTCGCCGAGTTCGACCGTGTATGGAGAGAATGCCGGGCTATCAATGCGGAAATCATCTCGACTGTGAAATTGGAAAAACTTGAGTCGTCTCGCGAATCCGTCAAACTTGTCCGGTCGAAGGGGCGCGAAAAGATGGACATGATCGACACGATCCTGACACAGCTTTCCCGGATTAAGGAAGGGAACGGGAAGGAAGCATACGATGAGAGCGATGTCGTTTATGCCGACAGTAAAAAGTACATGATCATTCTTATCCTCGGCGGCGTCGCACTCGGCGTGGCAATCGGCATCTACATGTCGCGCATGATCACGAAGCCGGTATCGGAAGCCCTCGAGTCGGCGAACCGCATCGCGCAGGGAGATCTGCGTGTCACGCTGACGGCGCATTCGAAAGATGAGATCGGCCAGTTGATCGACGCGCTGGGTGTGATGATCAAAAGCGTATCGGAAGTGATCGCCGATGTGCGCGTGGCGTCGGACAATGTCGCCTCCGGCGCGCAGCAGCTTTCGGCCACGACCGAGCAGCTCTCGCAGGGCGCCACAGAACAGGCCGCCGCGGCCGAAGAAGCCTCGAGTTCGACAGAAGAAATGGTTTCCAACATCCGGCAGAATGCGGATAACGCCCACCAGACCGACTCCATTGCCTCCCGAAGCGCCGAAGACGCCAAAATCGGAGGGGAATCTGTGCGCCAGACGGTCGATGCCATGAAAAAGATCGCCGACAAGATCTCGATCATCGAGGAAATCGCACGCCAGACGAATCTTCTGGCCTTGAATGCGGCGATCGAAGCGGCACGGGCGGGCGAGCACGGCAAGGGCTTTGCCGTGGTGGCAAGCGAGGTGAGGAAACTTGCCGAACGCTCACAGTCGGCCGCAGGAGAAATCAATCAACTGGCCGCAACATCCGTCGATGTGGCCGTGAAGGCGGGAGAGATGCTCTCGAAGCTCGTGCCCGATATACAGAAGACGGCGGAGCTTGTGCAGGAAATCTCCAGTGCAAGCGCCGAACAATCGACGGGCGTGTCGCAGATCAATAAGGCCATCCAGCAGTTGGATCAGGTGATCCAGCAGAACGCGTCGGCAAGCGAGGAGATGAGCGCCACGAGCGAAGAGCTCGCAAGCCAGGCCGAGATGATGAAACAGTCGATCGCGTTTTTCACATTGAGCGCGGTCGCCCGGCGCGCTGAACAGACGCACAA
>JBLMZA010000111.1:0-3453 GCA_050258555.1 Acidobacteriota bacterium
CTCGGCATCGCAAAAAAATTCTTCGAGGACAAGAGCCTCGAAGCGGCGCTGAATGTCTATGATGTCATGAACCGGAACAGCAAAGTCACACGGAGCGTCACCGAAACCTATATCGAGGATACGTATCCGCAGGTCTTGCGGCGCTACCTGATTTTCGTGCTGACCTATACGTTCAAAAATAATCCGTTCTGAAACCCCATACCACACTCATCCCATCATCATAAAAAGGAGAAGACGCCCATGACACGCTTCACATCCCGCATGATCGGCATCGCCATTGCGGCGCTTGTCGTATCGTTCATCGCCGCTGCGCAGCCGCAGCGCATCACGCCGCAGGAGCGGACCGACCGCCTCGCCAAGGAGCTCTCGCTCACGAAGGAGCAGAAGGAAAAGGTGCTCGAGATCTTCACGAAGCAGCAGGAAAGCATGCGTAAAGTGTTCGAGGAAAACCAGGGCGACCGCGAATCGATGCGCCCGGCCATGCAGAAGGTCCGGCAGGAAAGCGATGACCAGATGAAGAAAGTGCTCACGAAGGAGCAGTACGAAAAGTGGATCGCGCAGCGCGCCGAATTTCAGGGCGGCCGCCGCGGAGGTCAGCGTCCGCCGAAAGACTGATATTGACGCTGAATTTCGTATATTGCAGGGCGAAGGGGCATTTCGCCCTGCATCTATTTCACACCGTCACCACACATTCCTATGACCATTCCACTGTATCAGGTCGATGCCTTCACCGGCACGCTCTTCGGCGGCAATCCCGCGGCGGTCTGCCTGCTCGATCGGATGCTTCCCGATCGGACGATGCAGCAGATCGCTTCCGAAAATAATCTTTCCGAAACCGCATTCGTGACGAAAGAGGACGGACGCTTTCACATCCGCTGGTTCACGCCCGTCTCGGAAGTGGATCTCTGCGGCCATGCGACGCTCGGCGCCTCGCATGTGCTCTTCACGCATCAGGAAGGAAACGGCAGCCGCATCGAGTACCGGTCGCGAAGCGGCATGCTTGCGGCGTCGCTGATCGGCGAAAAAATCATGCTCGACTTTCCGGCCGATGCGATCTCGAAATCGGAACTGCCTGCGGGACTCGCCGATGCGCTGGGCGCGCAGATGCCGCAGGAAGTCTACAAGGGCAGGACGGACTATATGCTCGTCTACGGCTCCGAAGCGGACATTCTTGCGATGGAACCCGACTTCCACCGCCTGAAGCAGCTGCCCTGCCGCGGCATCATCGTGACGGCCGAAGGGAGCGACTGCGACTTCGTCTCGCGCTTCTTTGCGCCGCTGGAAGGGATCAACGAGGATCCCGTCACCGGCTCCGCGCATACGACGCTCGCGCCGTACTGGGCCGGGCGGCTCGGGAAGAATCGATTCACGGCCCGCCAGCTCTCGAAGCGCCGCGGGGAACTCGCCGTGCAGCTTCGAGGGGACCGCGTCGAAATCGCCGGAAGCGCCGTCACATACATGATCGGCACGATCACGCTTCCCGACAGCATGACGTAAGACCGCCCTTGGCGCCACAAATGAAAAACGCCGGCACGGGATCCGTGCCGGCGTTTTTTTTGTATTCCTCCCCATGCGAGTTCCTGTTACTTCACCACCACCAGCCTCTTCGTATCCGTGAACGATCCCGCCGTCAGGCGGTAGAAATACATGCCGCTCGGCATGCGCGAGGCGTCGAGCTGCAGCTGATGCCGCCCCGCCTGCCGCATTTCATTGTTGATGAGCGTCGCCACCTGTCGTCCGGCGATGTCGTAGATCGTGATCGTCACCGCTATCGCCTTCGGCAGATAATAGCCGATGGTCGTGGTGGGATTGAACGGATTGGGATAGTTCTGTTCAAGTTCGATGAGCGACGGCACCGCGGTTTCCGCCTTCGGCCAGTGCACGGCCGTGGCCATGCTGGACTGGATGCGCGTCATGCCGACGTTGTGGAAGACCGGCTCGTCGACCACCGTGAGCACGGGGCTCACATATTCGACATAGTCGGGCGCGGCGGCGTTGATCTGATACTGTCCGCTCGGCACATAAAACGCGAAATATCCGGGAATGTTGATGCGGTCGGCGGTCAGAGAATCCGTCACCTGCGGATTGACCTGTCCGGTGGCCGCGGCATCCCACTTCGTGAATGTGTTGTCGCCCGTGCGCACCAGGCATGTCACGGTCGCATTTTTGATGAGCGATTTTGCCGGCGGCACTTCCGGCCAGTCGAATGTCGAGCCGGCGATATCCTTGTCGTAGACGTATCCGGCCGGATCGATCAGGATCTCATGGCACTTCACATAGACGAGTCCGACCAGCGCAAGATTTCCGCTTTCATCGTAATACACCGGCAGGCACCACACTTCGACCACCGCGCCGGGACCGAATCCCTTGTGCACATAAATGAAGTTCGTTCCCTGTATGGCATTGGCTTCGGCGGTGCCCGTCTTGCCGCTCGGCGGAAGCTCGACGCGCGTGACCGGCCAGTCCTCTTCGCGTGTCTCGCCGCCTTCGGTGATGCGCAGCTTCATCATGTGATGCGCCCACATGGTCCTGTCTGTGAGGATGGAAGCCGGAGCGTTGAGGCGCTTCGTGATCGTGATGTCGACATCCGGAACCGTGCCCGATGTCGTGCCGAGCGCGCCGGGCTTCACGACATTGTCGCCCGAAGCCACGGAGAAATTATCGAGATCGAATCCGGAAAGATCGATGATCGGTTCGATCTTCAATGTGATGGGCTGCCAGTAGTCGAAAAACGGCGCACTGGTCTGTCCGTTCATCTCGGCGCGCACATACAGATGATACACTTTCGATTCGGTCATGCCCGCAGGCTTGATCTTCCATGTGCGGTCGGCTCCCGCCACCGCACTGCCCAAAAGTTTGGGATGCAGATTGTTGAAGTCGCCGAATGTGCCCATGCTGTCGCCTTCATAGAGTGAAACTGTGGCGCCGGCTCTGGCCAGTCCGCTGAATGTGGGATTCTTCCCGAGCATGAGCGTATCGTCGTCGCCCGCCGTCACCGACGGCTTGAGCAGGCGCGGCTGCAGGAGCGGCTTCACATCGAACTGGAAGACGCTGCGGTTGTTCTCGGGATAGGCATCGGGCGTCGAGGATGTGAGGACGACGGCATTTCTGATCGTACCGGTTTTTGTGGGCTTCAGCACGACGGAAATCTGGCTGGTCGCAAAGCCGTCGACGGTGCCGAGGTTCCAGACCAGGATGCCGTTGGCCGTGCTCGTCGGCGCGGGCTTTGCCGAGACGAATTCCAGTCCGGCTGCAAGCGTGTCGATGAGCTTCACATTCTGCGCGGCGGATTTCGAAAAGTTCATGTAGAGGAATTCGAACGAGCACTGGACGTTCTGTTCGGCCGTCATGAAGTTGCCCGCTTCCATTTCCTCCATCAATCCCCAGTTGAAGATCCACAAGTCGGGTCCGCCGGTCGAGAGCGTCACATCGAACGTCGATGTGTTGTCGGCC
>JBLMZA010000112.1:0-36968 GCA_050258555.1 Acidobacteriota bacterium
TCTGCATCGAGCGCACGGCTTCGGATGTATCCTTCTGTATCTGCTTGATCATGCCGGCGATTTCCTTCGTGGCCTTCGTCGTGCGCTCGGCCAGTTTTCTCACCTCATCGGCCACAACGGCGAAGCCCCGGCCCTGCTCTCCGGCTCTGGCCGCTTCGATCGCCGCGTTCAGCGCCAGCAGGTTCGTCTGGTCGGCGATGTCGTCGATCACCTGGACGATCTCTCCGATCTGATCGCTCGAGTGTCCGAGCGTCTGCACCGTGTCGGCCGACTGCCGTACCACATCGGCAATGCGCCGCATCCCCTCCATCGTCTCGGCGACGACCGCGCCGCCTTCCTTCGCCTTCTCGCCCGACTTTTTCGCGATCTCTGCGGCAAGCGAGGCATTCTGCGTCGTCTCCAGAATGGTTTTGCTCATCTCCTCCATCGCACCGGCCACTTCAGCAGTCTGGCTGGTCTGTTCCTGCGCCCCGGCCGCCATCTCTTCCGAACTCGAAGAAATCTCGGCGCTGGCGCTGGCTGTGGCGCTCACGGCTTCGGACACTTTCTCGAGCACGCCGCGTATGCTTGTCACCATGGTGTTGACATTGCCGGCGAGTTCATAAAGATCGCTCGATGCGTCGACAACGGTCGCGTGTGTGAAATCTCCCGAAGCGACCGCGGAGATCGTCTCGGCAATCGGAGCCACCTGTTCCTTCAGATATTGCTTCTGCTTTTTCACTTCCTCCCGGAGATCGAAAAAGATGACGGCCACATGATCGATCTCACCGCGGCCGTTTTTCAACGGCAGCGTGCTCAGGAGCAACGGTATATCATAACCGTCCTTATGACGGAATTTGTAATTGATGTTCAGGTGTGTCTTCCCGGCCAGCGTTGCGATCGTGAGGTTTTCCGTGCCGAAGAGCTGCTTCACCTTCATGACGTTTTCGATCTGTGCGCCGGAAAAGCCTACGAGATCGCAAGTGGCCTGATTCGCCTTTTTAATGACGAGATCCTTTCCGATGATGAGAAGCGGATTCGGGATGCCTGCAAGAAGGCTCTGCGCGAATGCCAGTTCGTTTTTGATCGAATGCTTCATCGTATTGAAGGCCCGCGCAAGTTCTCCCGTCTCGTCCTTCGATGCGGTATCGATGTGGTGATTGTAATCGCCTGCGTTGACTTTCTCCGTCGCGATCTGAAGCGCCGCAAGGGGCTTCGTGATCATCCGTGAAAGCATGAATCCCAGACCGAGCGTTGCAGCCGTTCCGATTGCCGCCCAGATGAGCATCCACCGGACCGATGAATCGGCGGTGTCGTTATTCTTCCGATTCGTGTCCCCTGCCGCTGTAACATTTATTTTTGTCATGCGGTCCAGCTGGTCGGCCTGCTTTTTTGCCAGATCACGGAACCTTCCTTCGAACAGTTCATATGCCTCTTCATCCTTATTCTGCCGTGCCAGCGAGAGGATCTCGTTTTCACAGGCCATGAACTGTTCATTCAATGTCACAAGCTTTGCATGTTCCGTGCTGTCGCTTTCATCGATAAATGTGGGGATGTAATCCCGTGCAGCCTGGGCGAATTCATCGGCGAATTTTTGCGTCCGGCCGATATTTTCCTCGATTGCCGATGCTTCATTCGCCCGAATGGCAAGGATGGTCGTGACGCGCTGCCGCTGGAACGATCCGCTCATAGTGTTCAGGTGAACAAGCGGCAGTGTCATTTTTTCATACAAACGCGTATCATCGTTTTTCAAAATTCTCATGTTCATAATACCGACATATCCGATCAATCCTGCAAGAGCCGCCACAACAAAAAACGTAATCGCCAATTTCCGCGCAATATGAAGATTTCTGAACCATTGCATAAAAAATGCCTTCCCAAAAATAAAATGATAATGCCCCTGCAAAGTTTAAATCATCGGACGGATCGGAAGAATCTTTAGAATGTAAATAGCAGCTTGAGGGGGGGGGGAAATAAAAAGCCCGGTTCTGAAAAGAACCGGGCTTCGATCGATGTCGGGGTGAGAGGATTCGAACCTCCGACCTCCTGGTCCCGAACCAGGCGCTCTAACCGGGCTGAGCCACACCCCGCCGACATCATTGCGTAGAAATATAACAACTTTTTCCAAAAACTCAAAATACTATTTTGAGTTTTTGAGAAGATGATGCATTTTTTTTTCGCATCGCACGCTGAAGCCTGATGCGCGCGCACTCCGCTCTACCGCTTGAAGACGATCAACAGCACGAGCACGATCGGAAGATACGCCAGCGAAGCGAAAAACAGCATTCTTGCCTTCTTCTGCGATTCCCTGCCGACCGATGCGGCAAAGACGATGCCGGCGGCGAGGAATGCCGCTCCGGCCGCCGCAGCGCCGATCAGATACGGAAGCGATGCGATGCCGAATTGATACGGAAGGCATCCGGCAAGCAGCAGCACGATCAGATTGACGACGACATGCCGTCCGATTTTTGCGCCCGTAACGTCGATGGTCGACAGGAATTTGAATCCGCCTTTGGAATAATCGTTGCGGTAGAGCCAGGCAAGCGCATAGAAATGCGGCATCTGCCAATAGTACACGATCGCAAAGAGCGACATGGCCGCGAGCGTGACGGCATGGGAGATGGCCGTCCATCCGATCAGCACGGGAAGCGCTCCGGGAATCGCGCCGACGATCGTTGAGACGGAGGTGATCCTCTTGAGCGGCGTGTAGAGTCCCACATACATGACAATGGTCAACGCCGTCAGCACCGCCGAGAGCGGATCGACGAATGCGGCAAGCAGTGCCACGCCGGCAACGGCGATAGTGACGCCGAACACGAGTCCCTGTCTGGGTGTGAGCCTTCCTGAGGCGAGCGGACGCTTCTGCGTGCGCATCATCGATGCATCGCGCATGCGTTCGATGAACTGGTTGAGTGCCGCGGCGCCCCCGCCTCCCAGCATAGTGCCTGCGGCAAGCAGCAGCAGTCTGCCGGCCGGAAGCGGATCTCCCGACGGCACGGCAAGATAGGCGCTTGCCAGTGCGCTGAAGACAGAGAGCGACGTGAGTTCCGGCTTCATCAGGAACCAGTAATCGGAGACGGCTCGCTGCGTCTGCCGCTCGTGCGATATGGTGGCATGATCCGTCATGCAATGTTCCGGCCCGGCATAAGACGCGGCAGGCTGACCGCGTTCCATGCCCGCGTCAGCCTGTGCTCATGCATTGATCAGTGAAGTTTCTTCGCGACATCGCGAAGTTCTTTTTTGGTGATGAATTTTCTCACCAGCGGAAAGAGGATGTGATTTTCTTTGTGGATGTGGTTGACCATCAGCGTCACGATCTCGTCGACAGCGTCGCACAGCTCGATGAGCGCCACCTCGTCGTCATGGCTTTCATCGAGTTCGGCGATGCCGTGGCGAAGCTTCTTGTAGACCTTCGCGAGCACCTGATGATCCTGGCGCAGCACGGCTGTCGGCCCGTCGACGTAGCGTTCGATGACCGGAAACAAGGCCGCTTCCTCTTTCGCGTTGTGGTCCCGCACTTCCTCGTCGACGAATGAAGAGGCTTTCAGCAGCTGAGTGAACACTTTTTCGGTGAATCCGTTCTTGCGCAGGTCATTCGACGCCTTTTTGAGACGCTGCAGCTGCACGAGCGCTTCTTCGTGCTCCTGCATGAAGACAGCAATAGGATCTGTTGACGACGTCCCTTCCATTCTCGCGCCCTGCTTTCTCAGACAGCCTCGATATATGTCGTGTATTTCTGCTTGCCGGAAATGAACGGAGTCAGTTTCGCCGCGATCTGATCGGCGACATCGTCCTCGCTCTCTTCGAATTTGCGGTAGGCGACTTCGGAGTGGGCAAGATAAATCTCCGCGAAGGCGTTTTTCTTTCCCTTCTGTTCGCAGACAAAATACGACACATAAGGATTGGTCGCGTAGTGCGATTTCAGTTCTTCAACGGCACTCAGGTACGCGTCGCGCTTCGTTTCATCGACATCGTAGTTCATCGTGACAATCACTTTGGCCATCAGTTCTTCCTTCTGTAAAAAATATGTGATTGATTCATTTTTTTAAACACTTGTCATCCGGCGGTCATCATCTTCGCCGCACCATACAGGACGGCGGAAACCGCCGTCAACACTGCGAAGACCGCCGCAGCGCTCTTCCATTTCGGCAATGCATGCGCAATGGCAATTCCGCTGACCGCCAGGACGATCGACCAGAAGCCGATAAGTCCGTCGATGCCGATGAGCACCGAATACGCCAAAGGCTTAACCTCGAAGGGATGGGGATTATTCGAGAAGAACATGAGACCGAATGCCGCCAGCTCTATCGGCTGCACCACGACCGTCGCAAAGGCGAAGGGGCATAGCGCCCACCCTGCTGCCGCATACGTATTCCTCCACGATCCCCTTCCGCCCATCGCTCTGCCCGCTGCGTGAAGCAGTCCCACAATGACAAAGAACAACGGCATCGACATCACGATGCCGATCAGGGACGCCGCAAGGATCAGATGGGCGACATTCTCGAACATGTTGCCGGCTTTGACCGCCCAGGAAAGCGCAAAAGCCGCCGATATGCCGAAAAACATGGCAAGCATGAGCACGTAATTCTTGTGCTCGGCCATGATAATGCGTTTCAGGGCCTTGCCCGGATATTCGACCATCATCCAGAACGTCGAAAAGAAATCGAGCGTCGGCACCCGTTCCTGTACATTACTCCCGCATGAAGTGCAGCGCAGCGCGAGATCGTCATTCTGATGCGAACATACGGGACATTGGATCATAGTGGTCGTAAAATACGAAGAAAACGCGTGTACATCAACGAATTTTTTCGAAAATGACAAAACAATTTTCTTCCGTTCCGGAACGACGCCGGACGGACCCTGGACGGCAGTGTGGCGGCCGTGTTATGCCAGCGGTGCGAAATGCGCCGTGAAATGGCGGAGCTGGGGGGCCTCGTATGTGATGCGGAACCCTTTCATGGCGCTCCGGCGCGTGAACGCTTCCACGACTACTTCGATGACGTAATCGATATGGCTCTGCGTGTAGACGCGGCGCGGAATGGCCAGCCGGACGAGTTCCATGGGCGGCGACTGGAGCGACCCGTCTTCTCGGTATGTGCCGAACATGACGCTGCCGATCTCGACGGAACGGATGCCGCCGATTGCATAGAGCGAGGCCACGATCGCCTGCCCCGGATACTGGTGCGGCGGCACACCGGGAAGGAACCGCTTCGCGTCGATGTAAATGGCATGTCCGCCCGGCGGCTGCAGAATCGGCACGCCCGCATCGGTGAGCCGGCTGCCGAGATATTCGACGGAGCGGAGACGGTACGTGAGGTAGTGCTCATCGAGCACTTCTTCCAGTCCCTGTGCGATCGCTTCAAGATCGCGGCCGGCAAGTCCGCCGTATGTCGGGAAGCCCTCGGTGATGATGAGAAGATTGCGCGCGCGCTGTGCGAGCGATTCGTCGTTCATGGCGATGAACCCGCCCATGTTGACGATCGCATCCTTCTTCGCGCTCATCGTGCAGCCGTCGGCATACGAGAACATTTCCTGCACGATCTTGAGCACGGGCGTGTCCGCGTATCCTTTCTCACGTTTTTTGATGAAGAAGGCATTTTCCGCAAACCGGCAGGCGTCGAGGAACAATGGGATGTTGTATCGCTGGAGCAGCTTTTTCGTCTCGCGGATGTTTTCCATCGAGACGGGCTGTCCCCCGCCCGAATTGTTCGTCACGGTGATGAAGCAGACGGGAATATTTTCGGGTCCCTTCTCGATGATGAAACGCTCGAGGGCCGGAATGTTCATATTCCCCTTGAAATCGGCGATCAGTTCGGGATGCGTGCCTTCTTCGGTGGGAAAATCGACCGCCTCGGCCCCTGAAAATTCGACATTGGCGCGCGTGGTGTCGAAATGCGTATTGTTCGGAATGAACTTCCCCTTGCCCCCGATGACGGAGAACAGAATTTTCTCGGCGGCGCGTCCCTGATGCGTCGGAATGACGTACTCCATGCCGGTGATGTTCTTCACCGCCGCTTCGAAGCGGAAAAATGATCGCGCGCCGGCGTACGACTCGTCGCCTTCCATAATGCCGGCCCACTGCCGGGCGCTCATGGCCGCCGTGCCGCTGTCGGTCAGCAGATCGATCATCACGTCATCGGCGTGGATGAGAAACGGATTGTAATGAGCGCGCTCGAGAATCTCCTGCCGCTCGTCCTGCGTGGTGAACCGAATCGGTTCGATGGATTTGATCTTGAACGGCTCGATGATCGTCTTCATGGATTATTCTTTGTCGTATTGGACGAGTGAAAAGATCGGATATTGGCTCAGGCGTTCACGGGGATTGAGGAACGAGAGTTCGATCAGGAATGCCAGTCCGGCGATCGTTCCGCCCAGCTGCTCCACCAGACTGCATGCGGCTTTCATCGTTCCGCCTGTGGCAAGAAGATCGTCCTGCATGAGCACGCGCTCCCCCGGTTCGATCGCATCGGCGTGTATCTCGACGCAATCGGTGCCGTATTCCAGCGTGTATTCGGCGCGCAGTTTTGTGGCCGGGAGCTTGTTCGGCTTGCGCACGGGCACGAAGCCGGCGCCGAGCTTGTATGCAAGAACGCTGCCGAGGATGAAACCGCGCGACTCGATGCCGACGACCTTGTCGATGCGCTCGTCTTTATAGTGTTCGACCATCCTGTCCACGCAGTAGGCGAAGGCGCGCTTATCCTTCAAGAGCGTCGTGATGTCGCGGAACATGATGCCTTGGGTGGGGAAATCGGGGATGGTTCGGATTGTTGAAATGAGGTCCATTATAAGTTGTATTTACAGCGTGAATTACCAGGTTAATTTCTGATTTTTGGCCAGCGCCTCGATGCCACGCTTCCCGTCTTCGGTCATGCGTGCGGCCGCATGCATGTTCGCCGCATACTCCAGCGCTTCGGCAAGTTTCATCCCGTCGAGCATCGCGAACATTTCCTTCAGCATTCCCATCGAGAGGCTGCTCGACTGCGTGCAGAGCGCTTTGGTGAACTGCGATATTTCGCTGTCCAGATAATCGGGCGTGGCGGTGGCGGTGACTAAACCGTATATTTTCGCCTGTGCCGCGGAAATGAGATTCCCCCGGAGCATGAGTTCGCGGGTCCTGCCTTCGCCGATCTTTTTCACGAGGAAGGGAACCGCAATGGCCTGAATGAGGCCGGACTGCACCTCGGGAAATCCGAATGTCGCCTTTTCGGAGGACACGGCAAAATCGCAGATCGCCGCAAGCAGGCAACCGATGCCGTGCGCGGGCCCATTCACGCGTGCCAGGACGGGCTTGCGCAGCGTGTAGATGATCTGCATCATGCGCATGATCATCTTCGCCTCCTCCACATTCTGTCCGAAGTCGTGTGCGGGAATGGCCGCATAATACTCGGGTCCCTCGCCTGTGCAGAACACGGAACCCGTTCCGGTCAGGACGACGGCTTTGACGGCGTTGTCTTTCGATGCGGTAACGAAGGCATGCGACAGTTCGCGCACGGCAGTCTCATCGAGAGCGTTCCTGCTCTCCATATGCCGGAGCGAGATGGTGCAGACGCGCTGATCGACCTGATAGTGTACGCGTGAATAGTTCATGGGCGCCGTCGTTCCTGTCAAAAGAGTTTCATTGAAAATATGGAAATAGAACCGTTAATGCAATCGTATGCATGAAAAAACCTTACACCACAGCATCGTGATGTAAGGTTTTTTGTGTGCGTCTGCTTCTCGCGTGCGGTCTCAGCACAGACCGACGAGCATGTCGCGGTAATGCGGCACCGGCCAATGATCGTGCGCAGTAAGCGTCTCCAGTTCATCGACGATGTCCCGGATTTTTTCGCACTGCACTTTCACGTCTCCGAAGCTCTTCCCTTTCGCCTTGACGGCCTCTTTTGCCTCGGCTGCGGCGGTCATCTTCTCGAGCTTGTCCGTCTCATGCTGCAGCGACGCCGCTGCGGCTGAAATCTTCTTCACCAGTGCGATGAGCGATCGAACGCCCGGATCCTTGCTGCCGGCCGCCGCCTTGAGCGATGCGAGCGTCGCCGAAACTTCGCCGAGATAGCGGACCACGCCGGGCAGGTAGAACGTCCGCGCCATATCGGCCGTCACGCCCGCCTCGATCGTGATCTGCTTGATGTAGTTTTCCATGTCGATATGGTAGATCGCTTCGAGCTCCCGGGCATTGAAGATTTTATATTCCGTATAGAGCGTTTCGGCGGCCTGCCCAAGAATCGCTTCGACCGCATCGGGCGTTGTTTTCACATTCGGAAGTCCGCGGCGTTTGGCTTCCTTCTGCCATTCGTTCGAATAGTTGTCGCCTTCGAAGAGGATCGCCTTCGCCCGGTTCAACGTCGCGCGAAGCACATCGACCACTGCGGTATTGAAGTCCTTTCCCGCCGAGAGCTCCTTGCCGATCTCTGCGCGAAGCTCGTCGAGTTTCTGCGCCATTGCCGTGTTCAATGCGGTGATGGCCGTCGACGGAGTCTGCGACGAGCCCACGGCGCGGAATTCGAACTTGTTGCCCGTGAATGCAAACGGGGACGTGCGGTTGCGGTCCGTGTTGTCGCGGCGTATCTCGGGTATCTTGTCGATGCGGGCCGAGAGCCACGCCTGATCCGTCTTCGACGGCGTGTTGCCGTCCATCAGGTCGTTGAGCACGTTGGTGAGCGACTCGCCGAGAAAGACCGAAATGATGGCCGGCGGCGCTTCATTGGCGCCGAGACGGTGGTCGTTCGACGCCGAGGCGATTGCCGCGCGCAGGAGCGGAGCATGGTCGTGCACCGCCTTGATGGTCGAGACAAGGAAGACGAGAAACTGCAAATTGGAATGCGGCGTGCTGCCCGGATTCAAAAGGTTCTCGCCCTTGTCCGTGGCGAGGGCCCAGTTGCTGTGCTTTCCGCTTCCGTTCACATGGGCGAACGGCTTCTCGTGCAGCAAAACGGCAAGGTTGTGACGCGCCGCCACACGCTCCATGAGATCCATGAGAATCTGATTGTGATCGATGGCGACGTTCACGTCCTCATAGATCGGGGCGATCTCGAACTGGTTCGGCGCCACTTCATTGTGTCTCGTCTTGAGCGGGATGCCCAGCTTGTACGATTCCTCTTCGATTTCCGTCATGAATGCGAAGGCCCGCTCGGGAATGTTGCCGAAATACTGGTCTTCGAGCTGCTGATGTTTGGCCGGAGGCACGCCGAAGAGCGTCCTTCCGGTCTGGCGCAGATCGGGGCGCGCCAGAAAATACCTGCGGTCGATCAGAAAATACTCCTGTTCGACGCCCAGCGTCGAGAAGACGCGCGTGGCGGGGTTTTCGAAGAGCTTGAGCATCTCGAGGGCCGACGCGTTCAGCACCTGGATCGAGCGGAGCAGCGGAGCCTTCTTGTCGAGCGTTTCGCCGGTATACGAGACGAACACGCTCGGAATGCACAGCGTGTTGCCGTGGGGATATTCCATGACGAATGCGGGAGATGTCGGATCCCAGATCGTGTATCCGCGCGCCTCGAACGTGGAGCGCATGCCGCCCGACGGGAACGACGAGGCGTCGGGTTCGCCCTGTATCAGCTGCTTGCCGGAAAACGACTCGATGACCTGATGGTTCTCCGCATAATCGATGAACGAGTCGTGCTTCTCCGCGGTGAAGCCCGTCAGGGGCTGGAACCAATGCGTATAGTGCGTGCACCCTTTCGCGACCGCCCAGTCTTTCATGGCGACCGCCACCAGATTGGCGGTGTCCTTGTCCAGTTTTCCGCCCTTCTCGATCACGTTCATGACGGTGTGAAATGCGTTGGGCGGAAGCGTCTGCGCCATTTTATCGACGCTGAAGATATTGGAGCCGAAATAGTCGGATACCAGTTTCCCGTTATTGCTCATGGTCTCTCCTCACGTTGTGATGATGTGTCAATTCTTTGATTTTGCAATTTTCAGCCGCATCGTCTCTTTCGACGTCGAAAGCACGACGCTCGTCGTCGTGGTGACGACGCCTTTCCATGCCTGTATCACCGAGAGCAGCTTTTCGAGCGTTGTCGTATTGTCGGTGCGGACCTTGATGAGATGCGTCCCCTGCCCCGTCACCGAGTGCACCTCGAGGATCTCGTCGTTCAGCTGCGCATGGTCGAGAAACGCTTTATAATGACGCGAGGAATCGACCGTGACGTTGATGAAGGCCGTGATATCCTTGCCGACCTTTTTCGGATTGATGAATGCGTGGTATCCTTCGAGGATGCCGCTCTCCTCCATCTTCCTGAGGCGTTCGCTGATCGAAGGGATGCTTAAGCCGACTGTCGCGGCAAGATCGTTGCGCCGCGTGCGGCCGTTTTTCTGAAGGATGTCGAGAATGGTCAGATCGATGTCGTCGAGCATGGTGTCTGCGTTCCGGATGTGTGCCTTAATAGTTTAAGTGTTTTGTTGATTTCGCTTTACTAATATAAATCATTTATGAAATAGTGTCAATATATCTAAAATAAAAAAGGCGGACTTTTTATCAAAGTCCGCCTTTCATGCCTCCGGCCCCGCCGGCGCTGCCGCATCGTTATTCGTGCGTGAAGATCCGTTCCTTCTGGTACTTGACCGTGCCTTCGCAGATGGTCGCCTGCACTTCGAAGTCGTCGTTCATGATGACGATATCGGCGTCCTTGCCGACGGCGAGGATGCCCTTGCGGTGCTCCTTGGCGACGACTTTCGCGCCGTTCAGCGAGGCCATGCGCACGGCATCGGTCAGCGGCACGCCGACTTCCTGGACCATGTTGCGGATGGCCTGTTCCATGGTGAGCGTGCTGCCGGCGAGCGTTCCATTCGGCAGATATGCGCGCTTGTCCTTCACGATGATATGCTGATCCATGAAATCGTAGTCGCCGTCCGGCATGCCCGTTGCCCGAAGCGAATCGGTCACGAGAATGATGCCGCCGTTGCCCTTGATGTTGAAAAGCATCTTCATCACCTGGGGATTCACGTGGATGGTGTCGGCGATGAGTTCGACCTTGAGTTCGTGGCGCAGCAGCGCGCTCACCATGATGCCGGCTTCGCGGTGATGGAACGGCCGCATGGCGTTGAACATGTGCGTCACATGCGCCGCGCCGTTGTCGATCGCCTTCTCGATATCGTCGTAGAGCGCAAGCGAGTGGCCGATCGAGGGCACGACGCCGCTGATGGCCGCCGCGCGGATCACATCGAGATTGCCGGGCACCTCCGGCGCGATGGTCATGATTTTGATGTATCCCTTGCCGGCGTCATAAAGCCGCTTCCATGCATCGACGCTGGGCTTCCAGAGATATTCCACCTTGTGCACGCCCTTCATTTCGGGATTGATGAACGGTCCCTCCATATGGATGCCCCAGATGTTCGTACCGTCGGTGCGCGCCGCATAATCGGCAAGGCCCGACACCGTCTCGAGCAGCTGTTCGGTCGGCTTGCTGAAGAGCGAGGCAAGCATGCCCGTGGTGCCGTGCTTGAAGAAGAATTCCGATGCGGTTCTGATCGACTCGTCGTTGTTGTCCGAGAATCCCGCGCCGCCTCCGCCGTGCACCAGCAGATCGACGAATCCGGGCGTAACCATCATGCCCGTAAAATCGTAGCGCGGAATGCCCGCGGGAATCGATACATCTTCCATTTTTCCCAGTTCATTGATGGTCTTGCCGTCCACGACGATGGCGCCGTGTTCGACAATTCTGAAGGGTGTCACTATCCTGACGTTCGTAATCGCGTATTTCATGAGCTCCTCAGTGTATATGATGTTGTCAATGTAAAGCGTTCTGAAGCTTTTCGATCGATGTAGCGATGCCGCCCTGGCCGAAGACGGCGCTGCCCGCCACCAGAATGTCAGCTCCAGCTTCGGCCAGCATGCCGGCGTTTTCCGGTACCACGCCGCCGTCGACCTCGATGAGCGTCGAGAGGTTCATCGACCGGATCAGCATGCGCAGGTTGTGAATCTTGTCGGTGCTTGTCGGAATGAACGACTGCCCGCCGAAGCCGGGATTGACGGACATGATGAGCACCATGTCGCAGTACGGAAGGATTTCCGTCAGGACCTCGATCGGCGTCGCGGGATTGATGCTCACGCCGGCCTTCATGCCCAGGTCCCGGATGCGCGTCACGGTGCGGTGCAGATGGCGGTCCGCTTCGTAGTGGACGGTCAGCGTCGTCGAGCCGGCCGATGCAAAATCCTCCAGCCAGCGCGACGGCTCTTCGACCATCAGGTGCGTATCGAGCTGGAGGTGCGTCACCTTCCGTATCGAACGGACGACCGGAGGGCCGATCGTGATATTGGGGACGAAATGGCCGTCCATCACATCCAGGTGCAGCATCTGCACACCCGCCTCTTCGCACTGCCGGATGTCGCGCTCCAGATCGGCGAAGTTCGCCGACAGGAGCGAGGGGGCAATCATGCGTGTGTGTGGCATAGGTCTCCCTTAATTTTCCCGGTTGTTTTTCGGCTTCTGTGCGGGTATGGCGATGATGAGATTCACAGTTTTTTCCACCGTCAGGATCTCGTCCGGCCGGGGCATCTGCTCGATGACCGTATTGGGCAGAAGATCTTCGGATGGCTGATAGGAGATGTTGCCCACGGCGAGTCCCTTTTCAATCAGCAGCTTCTGCGCCTCCGTGAGCGATTTGCCCATCAGGTTCGGCACGGCGATGCTGTCGATCGACGCTCCGGCGCTGACCAGGAAGTTGACGAATCCGCCCTGCTTCACATTCGCGCCCTGCGGAGGCTCCTGCGACATGATGGTGCCCTCAGGAAACTCCGTCGACACGTCGTACGAAAGCGCGCCTTCCTTCAATCCGAGGCGGTCGAGCGTGAACTTCGCGTTGCGGAGCGTGCTGCCCTTGAACGAGGGGATGACGACGAGCTTTTCGCCTCCCGAGATGGTCAGGTACACCCTTCGGCCTTCCTTCACCACCTGCTGGGGATCGGGATTCTGCGCCACTACCGATCCCTCGGGATACTGCTTATCGAGCCGCGTGTCGCCGCGCAGCGGCTCGAGGTTCAGCTTTTTCAACAGCGCCATGGCTTCCGCTTCATTCATGCCGACGACGCTCGGAATGGTCACCGTATTCTTGTTCACATACCACGGCATCAGGACGGAGTCGAACAGCGTCAGAAGGACGGCGAAGATCGCAGCGGCGATGTAGAGAATTTTCGCCGGGCGGGACGTTGCGATGCGGACAAACGTTTTTTTATAGTCAGTCATATGTCAGTGCTTCATCAGGGATTCAATGTACTTGCCGATCAGATCGAATTCGAGGTTGACTTGCGTGCCCTTCTCATACGTCCTGAAGACGGTGTGTTCGTATGTGTAGGGTATGATCGCCACCGTGAATGAAGCCGGCGCAACGCGCGCCACGGTGAGGCTCACCCCGTCGACCGAGACCGATCCGACAGGAATGAGATACTTTCGGAATTTCCTGTCGATCGAGAATGTGTACATGCGGCTCGTCTCGAGCTCCTCGATCTTCGAGACGACGCCGACGCCGTCGATATGCCCCTGCACCAGATGTCCTCCCAGGCGCTGCTCGAGCGAGACCGCGCGCTCGAGGTTGACGTTCATGCCGGGCGCAAGCCTGCCCAGGTTCGTCTTCAGCAGCGTTTCGCGCACCGCATGCACATTGAATGTATTGCCCTTCTTCGTCGTCACCGTGAGGCACGTGCCGTTGACGGCGATGCTGTTGTCGATGCCGAGTCCTTTTGTCACTTTTTTCGCGGTGAATGTAAAGTCGACGCCGTCGCCGCGCCTCACGGCCGCTTTGACCGTTCCTGTTTCTTCAACGATTCCGGTGAACATTAGTATCCAGTCTGATAGTCATAGATGAGTTTTGAGATCGACGCAATCGCCTGTATTCCCTTTTCGGCATTCGGAAGATCCTTCGACAGCACGACAAGCACGTAGCGTCTGCCGTCGGGCAATGTGACGATCCCCGAATCGTGCTGTATGCCGGTGATCGAGCCGGTTTTATGCGACACCACGACATCCTTCGGCAGCAGCGCGGGAATCATGGTGTTGAAATGCTGTCGCGAAAGCACAGCGGTCATTTCCCGGCAGGCGGGGCCGGAAACGACGCGGCCCTGCGCGATCTGTTCGAAGATGAGCATGAGGTCGTACGCGGTCGTGGTGTTGTTCATGCCGAGCCGGAAGGCTTTGTTGTCTTCGACGCCGCGCAGCACCTGAATGTCGTTTGCGCCGAGTCCGCGCATCGTCGTCATGATTTCGGGCGCGCCGATTTTTTCGATCAGGATGTTCGTCGCAAGGTTGCTGCTCACCGTGATCATCGCTTCGACCAGGGAGCGGATCGTCGCGCGCTTCCCGACCTGCTTATAGAGGCCGTCATCGCTGTCCACCCCGAGGTCCATCGAATATTCGCTTCCGTCGACGATGCTGTGGAAAAGGTTCACCACTTCGATCGAATCGTCGAGGCTCAGTTTTCCGGCCGCAGCCTGCTTGTAGACTTCGATCATCACCGGCGTTTTCATCGTGCTAGCGGCGTGGAAGCGTTCCTTCTCGCGCCGAAGGATCGTTTCGCCCGACTGCAGATCCTTGAATGCCACCGCAAATGTTCCCGGCTGCGCGGCAATGAGCGAATCGAGTTTGTGTTCGATGTCAGCGCGCGCCATCGCCGCTCCGTTTCCCTGTCCCCCGGCTGCCGCGCCTGCCGCGAGTATCAGGCAGGCGAGGATATGTAAGGTCGTATTCATCCAAGGTATCCTTTCCAAACCGCTGTTGCGTGTGAAGTGTCCGTGCGAAGGAGACGCCGAGCCGGTCGACGCCGGGGATGCCTTCTCCGAACATCTGCTGTGACCGGTACTGATAAAGCACATCGGCGGCCCCGGCCTCGAGAAACTCGCGGTAGATGCAGGCCCCGCCTTCAACGAGCACGGAAGTGATCGTATGGTTCGCAAGATCGGCGAGGAGTCCGCCAATCGGAATGCGCCGTGATCGTCCTGCATGCATCTGCACGACGACGGCTCCGCGCGCTTCAAGCCGGCGTATCTTTTCCTTCTTTTCCGGAGTCCGCGCCGTGGCGGTGTAGATGAGCGTCGAGGCCTCATCACAGGTCGTGACGATCAGCGACGATTCCGGAATCGAGAGGCTGCCGTCCAATACAATGCGCAGCGGATTTCGTCCTTTGACGGCGCGCACCGTCAGCATGGGATTGTCCGCCGTGACGGTTCCCGCTCCCACCAGCACGGCATCGAAAGACGCCCGGAGCGCGTGCACATGCTTCCGCGATCGTTCGTTCGTGATCCATTTCGAGGAACCGTCCGCATGGGCGATGAAACCGTCGGCAGTCTGCGCCGTCTTCAGCGCCACGAAGGGCCGCGCCTTCCTGATGTACGTGAAAAACGGCGCGTTCATCCGGAGCGCTTCCGATTGCAGAATGCCGGTCACGGTCTCGATGCCGGCCTCCTGCAGTTTTCGTATGCTTTTCCCGTTCACCAGCGGATTCGGATCGTTCACCGCCGCTGCGACGCGTTTCAGTTTCTTTTCGATCACGAGATCGACGCACGGAGGCGTGTTGCCATAATGGAAGCACGGCTCCAGCGAAACATACAGCTCCGCCCCTTCGACCGATGCCCCGCGCCGTTCCGCATCGCGGATCGCGTTGACCTCGGCATGCGGTCCTCCATAGCGACGGTGATATCCCTCGCCGATGATGACGCCGTCTTTGACCACCACCGATCCGACCAGCGGATTGGGGCTGACGGCGCCCCGGCCTTTTCCGGCCAGCACGAGGCAGCGGCGCATGAACCGTTCATCCTCTTCCGGACGCGCTCCGCTCATTTGAACGTCACCTCTTTGTGCTTTGCAGCCGAGCGGTAGACCGCATCGACGATCTTCATCCGCTGAACGGCCTCTTCCGATGTCGAGATGACGGGATGATGTCCGCGGAGCGCCCCGATGAAATGCTTCAACTCGTTTTCGAATGAGCGCTGGAGCATGCGCGGAGGCGCATCGATCTTTTTCGGCGTGACATCGACGATGCCGCCGTGCATTTCCTTGTGTATGCGCAGCGGATTGATTTTCCCGCTTCCATGATCGCCGTAGATGTTGCAGTAATGAAGCTCGTTCTCGATCATGAAACTCCAGCTCACTTCGATCATGATCGTCGCCCCGTTTTTCATCGTCAGGAAGACCGCCGACGAATCTTCGATATCGGAGTGCTTCAGAGAATAATTGACCGCGCTCACGCGGCTCACATCGGGATAACCCGTCATCCACAGCGCCAGATCCAGCATGACGATGCCGAGATCGATGAAAACGCCGCCGCCGGAAATCGATTTCGTCCGGAGCCATGCATGTTCCGGCAGCGGCTTTTTCAGCCATCCTGCCTTCACATAAAACACCTTGCCGAGTTCGCTGTTCTCGATGAAGCTGCGCAGCAGCATGGCGTCGGGCCGGAAGCGGTTGTTCATGCCGACCATCAGCTTGCGCTTCGTGCGCTTGACGGCCTCCGCCACCACGATGGCCTCGTTGTAGATTCGCGTGATCGGCTTCTCGACGAACACGTCATATCCCGCTTCGAGTGCGGCGATCGAAAGCTCCTTGTGGCTGTCTGTGGGGGTGCAGATGTCGACGGCGTCGAAGCCGCCTTCCCTGAGCATCTTCTGATAATCGGTATAGTGGCGCTTCACGCCGTATTTCTCGGCGATCGCCTTCGCATGGCCCTTGCCTGTGTCGCAGACGGCGGCGATTTCGACGTCGCCCATCGATGAAAGGATGGGAAGATGGTATACCTGCGCGATCCATCCCAATCCGACAAGGCCGATGCGGATCTTTTCTTTTTTCTCTGTCATATCCGGTCGTGAATGGATGTTCTGATGTGGCAAGCGGCTTCCGATGCGATCCCGTTCGCATCCAGGCGCGTCAGTTGATAAAGTTCCGCGGGCGTTCCGTGTTCGATGAATGCATCCTGCAGTCCGTGTATGCGAAGCTTCTTGTTCACGATGCCCATGCGCAGCAGCTCTTCGGCCACGGCGGCGCCGAATCCGCCGATGACGGAATTTTCCTCGACGGTCAGTATCACATCGTGGCGCGACGCGATCTCTTTCAGCAGTTCCGTGTCGATCGGCTTGACATAGCGCATATTCACGACTTCGGCGTGTATGTCCTGCTGCGCAAGCAGTTCGGCGGCTTCGAGCGAATGCTGCACCATCGTGCCGACGGCGAGAATCGCCATATCGCGTCCTTCACGCAGGACCTCTCCCTTGCCGATCTCCTGCTTCGCGAAGCCCGGCTTCAATCCGATGCCGAAGGAGTTGCCGCGCGGGTAGCGCAGCGCGACCGGGCCGCCTTTATATTCGACCGCCGTATAGAGCATATCGCGGAGCTCCTGCTCGTCTTTCGGGGCCATGATCACCATGCCAGGGATGCAGCGCAGATAGGAAAGATCGATCATGCCGTGATGCGTCGGGCCGTCGGCTCCGACGAGCCCGGCACGGTCCATCACCAGCACCACGTGCAGATTCTGGAGCGCGATATCGTGTATGATCTGGTCGTATCCACGCTGGAGGAATGTCGAATACACCGCGACGACCGGAATGTAGTCTTCGGTCGCCATGCCGGCCGCGAATGTGACGGCATGCTGCTCTGCGATGCCGACATCGAAGAAGCGGTCGGGCATTTCCTTCTGCAGATGGTCGAGCCCGGTGCCGTCCGGCATGGCCGCCGTAATGCCGACGACGCGTTCGTTCATCCGGCAGATTTCAACGAGCGCCTGGCCGAATATTTTCGTATAGGCGGGCGGCGCGTTGCCCTTCGGCGACTTTCCCGTCTCTTTGTCGAACGGGGAAACGCCGTGCAGCTTCGCCGCATCGGCTTCAGCGGGGGCGTACCCCTTCCCCTTTTCGGTGATCACATGGATCAGGATGGGACCGGTAACTTCCTTGACATGCGTGAAGACGTCGACGAGCTTCTTCACATTGTGTCCGTTGAAGGGGCCGTAATAACGGAAGCCGAACGCCTCGAAGAGCATGCCGGGCGTGATGACGATGCGCAGCCCCTTTTCGAATTTATGCGCCGCGGTGCGCAGACGGTCGCCGAATGAATCGAGCTTGCCGGTGAGCTCCCAGACATCGTCCTTGAGCTTCTTGTATGTCGGATGCGTCAGCGCGTCGGCGAAGTATTTTCTGAACGACGACTGGTCGGGCTTGATCGACGAGAGCGACACCATATTGTTGTCGTTGAGCACGACGATGATGTCCTTGTTCAGGACGCCGGCGTTGTTCATCGCTTCGTATGCCATGCCGCCGGTCATCGATCCGTCGCCGACGATGGCCACGACCTTGTTTTTCTTTCCTTCGAAGTCGCGCGCAACCGCCATGCCGAGGGCGGCCGAGATGGCCGTATTCGCATGGCCCGCGCCGAATGTGTCGTACTCGCTTTCATCGCGCCGAAGGAAGCCGCTGATGCCGTGCAGCTGGCGGATCGTGCTCATGCGGTCTTTGCGGCCGGTGAGGATTTTGTGCGGATACGCCTGGTGTCCCGTGTCCCAGACAAGCTTGTCTTCGGGCGTATTGAATACGTAATGGAGTGCCACGGCGAGTTCCACCGTGCCGAGACCGGCTCCGAGATGTCCGCCGGTTTTTGAAACGGAATCGACGAGAAATTCACGGACTTCAGCGCAGAGTGTCCGGAGGTCCTGTACGGGAAGTTTCCGCAGATCGGCGGGTGAATGGATCGTGTCGAGCAGCGGTGTAGTTGTCGGTGCCATCGTATTATTCGTAATCCGTAATTTCAGTTTCGCCGTTGATGTTTTTCGTGATCTGGCGGATGCGCATTTCGGCATGCGAAAGGGTTTCGTTCAGTTCCTTCGCGAGCCGGGCGCCTTCCTCATACAGCGCAATGGATTCTTCGAGGGGAGCGCTGCCCTGCTCGAGCGCCTCGACGATTTCCTCGAGGCGCGACATCGATTCCTCGAACGTGGGTTTTGTCTGCTTTGTCTTGGCCATACGTTACCGGGTTGTTGTTCGAACGTTCCTGACGACGGCGTCGGCTTCGCCGCCCGCCATTTCAATCGTGATCGCATCATCGGCCGAAAGTCCGGATGCCGACGAGACGATGCTTCCATTCCTGCGCACGACGGCATATCCGCGCTTGAGCGCAAGCCGCGGATCGAGCGCCGCAATGCGCGCCTTCATCGAGGCGGCCGCATGCGACAGAAGTTCACAGCGATGGGTCAGCGATGCAGTGCTGCGCCGTTCAAGCTCATCGATGTACTGCATGCGCTGGCGGAGCACATCGACCGGGCGGTTGAAGGCATAACTGCCGACGAGGTGTTTGATCGTTTCTCTGCTGGATTCGATGGCGGATTCCATCGTCTGCCTCATGAACTCCGCATGATCGCGGACAATCTCGATCACTTCCGTGCGGTCTCTGACGGCCAGTTCGGCGGCGACGGACGGCGTCGGGGCCCGGAGGTCGGAGACGAAATCGCAGATGCTGAAGTCGATCTCATGGCCGACGGCGCTGATGACCGGGATCTCCGATGCATACACCGCCCGTGCCAGCAGTTCCTCGTTGAACGCCCAAAGATCCTCGAGCGACCCGCCTCCCCTTCCGATGATGATAACGTCCACGCAGCGCAATTCGTTCAGCATGCGTATGCCTTCCGCAAGCTCTTCTGCGGCGCCGACGCCCTGCACTTTTGCCGGCACAATATAGACGTCGAGAGAAGGAAAACGGCGGTTCAGCACCGACAGCATGTCGCGCACGGCTGCGCCTGTCGGCGAGGTGACGATGCCGATTCTCTGCGGATACGGCGGAATGGGCTTTTTGTGGGCCGGATCGAACAGGCCTTCCTCCTCGAGCTTCCGTTTCAGACGCTCGAAGGCAAGCTGAAGAGCGCCGATGCCCATCGGCTGGATATGCAGGCAGTCGAGCTGATAGTTGCCCCGGGGCTCGTAGACCGTGATGCGTCCGCGTATGATCACCTGCATGCCGTCCTGAGGACGGAACGGAAGCGCCAGCGTGCGGCTCCTCCACATCACGGCGGAGATCTGTGCGCTTTCATCCTTCACCGTAAAATACCAGTGACCGGACGAATGGAACTTCATGTTCGAGAGTTCGCCCTGCACCCACACATCGCTGAATCCGAGTTCAAGCACACCCTTGATCTGCCGCGTGATCTCGCTGACGGTCGCTATCCTGCATTCATCATTCATAAATGGAAATATAGCGCATATTGTCCTAATTTCAAATATCGAAAAAAGTTTCTTATATTGGAACATTCTATAAACCGGATCAATCAACGGAGGAAAACAGCGTGAATGTCGATGTGTTGGCGATCGGAGCGCATCCGGACGATGTCGAGCTGGCATGCGCCGCAACCGTGGCGAAGCTCGTGAAGCGCGGGTATAAAGTGGGCATCCTGGACCTGACCGAGGGGGAATTGGGCACGCGCGGAACGCGCGAAATCAGAAAACGGGAGGCCGATGCGGCCGCAAAGATTCTCGGGGTCGAATTCCGGCAGAGCCTCGGTCTTTCAGACGGGAACATCGAGGTGACGATGGAAAATATCACCAAGGTGATGAAAGTGATCCGCACGCACACCCCCTCCATTCTCCTCTTTCCGCACTGGCTCGAGCGCCATCCCGATCACGAGCATGCCCACCGCCTCTGCCGCGAGGCGTGGTTTTATGCGGGACTGGAGAAAATCAAAACGACCGTGAACGGGAAGCATCAGGAGCCGCACAGGCCGAAAAAGTTTTTCCATTTCATGCAGAAGTTCGAATTCACGCCCAGCGTCATCGTCGATGTGTCGGATGTGTACGACATCAAGAAGCAGGCGCTTGCCTCATTCGCGTCGCAGTTTCACAATCCCGAGAGCACGGAGCGCGAGACGCTGCTGTCACAGAAAATCTTTCTCGAGCAGGTGTACGCACGGGATATGCATTTCGGCGGGATGATCAATGCGTCATTCGGCGAGCCCTTTTACCTCGTGGAACCGGTGGGGATCGACACGTTCTTCGATATCAAATAAGGAGCGCTGCAGGAAGAGTGCGTCTGTACACGCAAAGACCGGCGCTCGGCCGGTCTTTCTTGTTTAGTGGAACGCGTGTCCGCCGCGGACATGCCCGGCGTACACTGTTTTGACAATTTTCAGTCGATTCGGATTTTGTGTGGACGCCTGAAGCCGCTTCTCAGAAGCATTCGTCGTTTTGCCGACCGGTTTCGGCTTTGCCTGCGAACCCCTGTCCGGTGACGAAGGGAATGGTGACTTCATGGTGAGCTCCTTTCAGAAATGATGGTTTGCACATGTCTGTCCGGAAACATCCTCTCCGTACAACCTACACTTTCACCGACTGAATGTCAAGATGCTGCGGCGGATTTCTTCCGGGACGGCCCGGAATGCGCAAATCAGGGCATTCTGCGCACAAATTGCCCCGGCACTTCCAAAAGTTTCCGTTCGAATTCCTCGATCGCGGGTTCGAGCGCCGGATCGTGCGGAACCTCGACGTTGCCGTTGACCAGCACCGTGGCGACCTGTATCACCTGCGCCGTCACATCGTCTCCCGCATACCGGTGATGCTTCTTGATGGCGGAAATGATCGGCACAGGAAAATTCCACAATTTCAAGAGCGCCGCCGCCAGGTCCTCATGCGTCTGCGTATAGAGATGCGTTTCTATTTCATATTCCCTCCCCCGGTTGAGCTGGCAGAGGGCGTGATACCGCTGATACAGTTCCGGCTGATGACACAGGCGGGCGACATATCCGATATCCTGCAGAAGCGCCGTCACGTAGATGAGCCGCGGCTCGCATTTCACTTTCCACTCCATGGCGACGAGTTTTGCCAGCTCCGCGCGCTTCAATGACTCGTCCCATACTTCCTCCATCAGCGCCGAGAGGTCGCCGTGTGACTGCATGCAGATCTGATAATAGGCCTCGATCGCCAGCACGAGGCTCGCCACATATTCCACGCCGATGAAGCGGACGGCATCGTTCACATTGCTGATATTCTTGCGTGCGCCGAAGAAGACGGAGTTTGCCGTGCGCAGAAGTTTCGCGGTCAACGCGGGATTCTTTTCGATTTCTTCGATGATCAGACGAAGATACTTGTCGTCGTTTTTCAGCAGTCCGTTGAGGCGGTTGTGAAACTGGGGCGCAGACGGCAGCTCCGTGAATGTCACCAGCAGCGTCTGCATCTCCTTGATATGCGTTTCGCGGCGCTGCTCGAGGATGTCATGAATCGTTGTGCGGAGCTTATGCGCTGTCCAAGGCTTCTGCAGGAACTGCTGCGAGATACCTTTCGATATGGCTGCCAGACCGACCCCCTTATCGTCGGCCGTGCCGAGAATAACACGCACGGCCTCCGGGGCGAAATGAGAAGCGACATTCAGCAGCTCGATGCCGTTCATCGCGGGCATGCGGAGATCCGCAATCACCACATCGATCGGCTGGCGCTTCATGTACAGAAGCGCTTCCTCTCCCTTCGCGAAGCAGTACACGTCGACCGGCTCGTTTTTAAAGGCTGTCCGAACCGAATCGAGGACTTCTTCCTCATCGTCAATCACTACGACTGTGTTTCTGATCTCCAGCTGTCCTGCGCTTGCCATTCTTTTTCCTTTTTCTGCGGTATCGGTGTATTGAACAATGGAATGTACGCTTTTCCGTCATGAATTGGAAACGGTTGCATCGCGCACAAATCATTTTTTTTCTCTGTATATTATCCTCGATTCTATTCTTTCTTATCCACCTTACCACACGACGATGCATTTTCCGAAGCCGTTCGCTGTCCTGCTGTTTTTTTGCGTTGGCGTCTGTGCGCGACTTACGCCGCAGTCTCTGCACACCGCCGCCTTTTCCTCTTCAAATCTGCCGATTGTCGTGATCGATACGCACGGACGGACGATTCCCGACGAGCCGAAGATTCCTGCCACGATGGGCGTCATCTACACAAGCGACAGCGTCCGCAACACGCTTACCGACCCCTTCAACCATTACAACGGCCGGATCATGATCGAGGTCCGCGGCTCGTCCTCGCAGCAGTTCGATAAGAAGCAGTACGGCTTCTCGACCGTCGACTCTGCAGGCGCGGATTTGGACGTGCCGCTGGCCGGTTTTCCGAGCGAGCATTCGTGGATATTGTCGGCGCAGTTCAACGACAAGTCGCTTGTGCGCGACGCGGTGACGTTTCTGTCCGCCCGTGAAATGGGGCGCTATGCATCGCGAGTGAAATACTGCGAGCTCGTGTTGAACGGCGACTACAAGGGCATCTACATCCTGATGGAAAAAATCAAGCGCGGCAAGAGCCGCGTCAACATCACGAAGATGGGCGCCGCCGACACCTCCGGCGATGCCCTGACGGGAGGCTACATCTTCAAGACGGACAAGGCCGACAAAGCGTCCGATCAGGGATGGGATGCGACATTCCCGCCGTTTTCAAACGGCACGGCGAAACGCTTCATGTATCAATACGAGTATCCCGATCCCGAGGAGATGAGCGCGGCGCAGAAGCAGTATCTTCAGTCCTATGTCCGTTCGTTCGAAACGGTCATGATCGGTCTCGACTACGCCGATCCCGTCGCGGGCTATCCCTCGGTGATCGATGTCGGCTCTTTCGCGGACATGGTGATCCTGAACGAACTGTCCAGGAATGTCGACGGCTACCGCCTGAGCACATTCTTCTATAAGGATCGGGACAGCAAGAATAAGAAGCTCTATGCGGGGCCGCTGTGGGATTACGGGCTCGGCTATGCGAACTGCAATTATTATTCCGCATTCGAATCGTCCGGATGGCAGATCGATGTGCTCACAAGCGATCCCGCATTCCTCCGCTCCGATGCCTTTCAGGCGCCGTTCTGGTGGAAGCGTCTGTGGGCCGATCCCGCATTCAAGAAAGCCGTGGCACGGCGCTGGTCCGCGCTGCGCACAGGCGTGCTCAGCCAGAGCCGCGTCTTCGCAAAGATCGATTCGATTTCTTCGGTCATCACGGAAGCGCGCGTGCGGAACTTCGAGCGGTGGCGGATCATCGGCACCTGGGTGTGGCCGAATTATTACGTGAGCACGTCGTATGAGGATGAAATTGCCTATATGAAAGGCTGGATGACCAAGCGCTTTGCGTGGATGGATGCGGCGCTTGCTCCGTACGTCACCGGCGTTGCGGAAGAACACGATGCGATTCCGTCGTCCTTCTCGCTTGTTCAGAACTTCCCCAATCCCTTCAATCCGTCCACGATGATCCGCTTTTCCGTTTCTGCGCCGCAGCGCGTGAGACTGACCGTGTCGGACGTGCTCGGCCGCGAAGTCGCCGTGCTCTTCGAGGGGGTGCGCCAGGCGGGCGTCCATCATGTCGAATGGAATGCCGGATCCTTGCCGGGCGGCGTCTACTTCTGCCGCATGCAGGCGGACGGGTCCGCCTCGGTGATACGCATGGCGCTCATGAAATAGCGGAGCGCTTTCGCGCTTCATGATACTGCACAAACAGGAATGAAGCCAGGGCGCATCCGGCCATCACTCCGGCCATGGGAAGCGGCGTGCCGTCATGGAGGCTGCTTGCCAGCGCCGAGGCTGCCGCCCCGGCAAACATCTGGAAAGCCCCCAGAAGCGCCGAGGCGCTTCCCGCATTGTGTGTAAACGGCGTCAGCGACAGCGCCGCCGTATTGGGATTGAGGAATCCCAGCAGAAGCAGATACAGAAACAGCATCACGATGGTGCCCCACTGACTCACGCCCGCAAGCGCGTTGATGCCGGCGAGCATCAGTGTCACCGCAACGAGCAGCATGCCGACGATCCGCACGATCTTCGCGCTGTCATGCGTGCGCAGCCACAGGTTGTTCAACTGGCTTCCCGCCATGAGTCCCAGCGCGTTCATGGCGAAGAACCTTCCGAATTCAAGTTCCGTATAGCCGAAGAGCCCCATGAAGATGAACGATGCTTCAGAGATGTAGGCGAACATGCCGGCATAGGCAAACCCGCCTGCCGCGGCGTACGCCACGAATTGGGGATTCCGGACGATTTCAGCATACTGGGAAAATATTTTCTGAAGCCGGAGCGAGACGGCGGGATCGGGCGCGCGGCTGTCGGGGAATGAGCGGACGACGGTCCAGATCATGACGGCGGAAAACGCGGCGAGCGCGACAAAGATCATTCTCCAGCCGAATGATGCGACGACGATGCCGCCGACGGACGGCGCGATGATGGGGGCGATGCCCGAGACGAGCATCAGCATGGAAAAGACTTTCGCCGTTTCACTGACCGGAAACAGGTCCCGCACGACGGCTCTGCCGGCGACGATGCCGGCGCATCCGCCCAAGGCCAGAAAGAGACGGAGCGCGATCAGCGCGGCGATCGAGGGGGCCATGGCGCAGCCGATGGCGGCGGCGCAGTAGAGGGCGAGTCCGATCAGCAGCGGCTTTTTTCTGCCGAAGCGGTCGACGACGGGGCCGTAGAGCAATTGCCCGGCGGAGATGCCGATAAAGAAGCTCGAGAGCGAAAGCGCGACATGTCCGATATCCGTCCCGAGCTCCCGCGCGATGGCGGGAAACCCGGGCAGATACATGTCGATGGAAAAGGGGCCGATCGCGGCAAGCGATCCGAGAATGACGATGATTCTCTTCTTCTTCAGGGTGTGAACCACCATCATGCGTGTATCAATCTCTGCTTAGAAATAAATGATGAGCGACGAGCTGATCGTGTTCGTCGTAAATTTGTCGGACGAGGCGCCGGCAGACTCGATCGTGTAATCGCTCATCGTGTAGGCGACATCGATGGCGAAGACATCCGAAATGTATCCCGATCCGAACGTGATCGACTTCCCCACCGACTGGTCGGTGACGTTTCCCAACTGGTCCGAATTGGCGTAGACCGTCGGCATGTTCCGGTAGCCGACTCTGACGGGGACGACGAACTTTTTCGCGACGATGAGATATTCGGCGCCGACGCGGAACTGATTCAGATCCTTCTTGCTTTCGCTGATCGGCATCTTCGTCTCCGTCTCTCCGTATTTTTGCGTGATTTCCTTCTCGCCGTACGAGCGCAATTCATAATCGCCGGAGACCGTGAAGTTCTCGCTCAGACGGATTGACGTGCCGAAGCCGATCATGAGCGGCATCTGTATCGTCTGCGTGGCCTTCAATTCGGAAATGTCCGGAAGAAACGGTCCCTGATAGTACGGCGGATTGTATGTGATGTTGCCGTCGCTCGTCATCTCGAACGGCGTGCGCACGGTAACGCCGAGCTTCAGCGGCACGGGCTTCGGAAGTCCTTCCAGATCGACGAGCGCGCCGAAGACAAGATTGAAACCCTTGTATTTCAGATCGAGCGTGTTTTTCTGATTGGAAGTTTCATCACCGGGGCGCGACTGGAGCGTCAGATTCCAGTTGCCTGTCCAGATGTTGGCCGAGGCGCCGAACGAAAGCACGGGAGAAACCTGTATGGCCAATCCGGGCGTGATCGCATCGACGCCTCCCTTGCCCTCCTGTTCGAACGTTGCGGTCTTCTGCTTCGAATAAAAATCGAGCTGCCGCTGATAGGCGGCTGCAAGCACAATCTTCGTCGAGCCGGCCATGAACGGCAGCGCGATGCTGCCGAAGTTGAACTGGAAATGCGACTGATCGAAAGTTTCGCTGGAACCGGCAAAAAATCCCTGCGGCGTATATTCCTCCTTCTCCATGATGAATCGTGTCACGACGGAGGCCTCGGTGCGCTCCAGCTGCGTCAACCCTGCGGGATTCCAGACGATGGCGGTCGCATCATCGGCGATCCCGATGAACGCCCCTCCCACGCCTTCTGCGCGCGCGCCCGCACCGATCAGATTCAGATCCTGCGCAACCGACAATCCGGCCGTGAAGAGAAGAAGCACACACATGGAAATGAAACGTTTCATAAACGGTCCTCCAATAGTGATCTGACGAATTGGTTATTTGATGACCACTTTGTCTCCTACCTTCAATGCCTGTTCCGTTTCGATCGCCCTGAGCGAGGCTACCTTCTCCTGCACCTGCACCACGATCAGTTCGCCGAGTCGCGTGACTTTCTTTCCAAGCACCTCGCCGGTCACCGGATGCTGTATCGGGTCGCCTTCGCGGAAGACGACGCATTTCGTGCCCTTGCGCACGCCCTGGTTGATGCCGATGTCGATGTACAATTCGTCCTCGTCGATCTTGACCACGACGCCCTCGGCCAGCGGCAGATCGTTGTAAATCATCGTCGCGACGTTCTCGACGACCTGTTCGACGACATCCATGACGGGCTTTTCGATCGACGATTCTTCGGCGACGATCGTTTCCGAGGTCTCGACATCGATCACGCGCGCGGCGAACCTGCCGGTGCCGGGCGAGAGCATCAGGCTGCCCACGATGATCGCGTCGGCGCCGGCGATCTTTCCAAGCCTGACGGCTGTCTTGTCGTCGATGATGCCCGACTGCTGCAGCTTCTGCTCTTTCATCACCTTGTCCATCACCTCGCGCTCGATCACCTTGAAGCGGCGAAGGTTCACGAGCTTCGTCACCATTTTCTGCGTCACGGCATCGGCAAACGCCTTCGCTTCGCCTTTTGCTTCGAAGGGCGCCACGGCCACGGCGAGGCGCGATCCGACCTGTGTGACGGATGACGGACTGTAGAGAGGCGAGATGCGTTTCATCGAGAAGCCTTTCGGCTCTGTCACGGTTTCCGTTCTCGAGGCGTCACGCGCGGCGATCGCTTCCTTTTCACGCCGCGCGCGTTCGGCGGCTTCCTGTTCGCGGCGGGCTTTTTCCGCGGCTTCGGCCTTCTGCTGTTCGAGCGCTTTCTGCTCGTCGCGCTTTTTCTTCTCTTCGGCGAGCTGCTTCTGCCTCGTCTCCTCGGCCTGGCGCAGCGTTTCGCGCGGATCGGTCTTCGGATCTATCTTCCGAAGCAGGTCTTCGGCCCTGTCCGTCTGATCGTAGGCGAAAGAAAGTTCGAGCTCCTTTCGGGCGTTGGCATATTCGCCGAGCTGGTAATATGCGTATCCCATCTCACGATGCGGATAATAATCGATGAAGTGCGTGCCGTATGTGCGCTTTCTGCCCGTGTCCTCGAATTCGAGCGATGCGGCGCTCTGGAATTCACCGATGGCGCGAAGCCAATCGCGCTTGTCGAGGAACTCGAGTCCGGTGGAATAATAGTTATAGAATTTCGTCTGGGAAACAACGGAAGGCGCGCACAGAAGAAATACGCAGTAAATCAGCACGCCGCACAGTAAAGGCAGGAACCGGTTCATGATGTTTACCCTAGCTGATGATGGCTATTATAGCAAACAGCACCATGAAAAACAAGCCCGTGCATGCGAGGGATTTATGAACCGATCTTCTCCTGTATTGTCCGCTCGAGCACTTCACGCGAGAACGGCTTTGTCAGATACGTCGGCGCTCCGAGGCTGTCTGCGATTTTCTTCATGTATTCGTCGGAGCAGACGCTCATGAAGATGAAGGGAACCTGCTTGACCTGTTCGCCGAATTCGCCGCGCTTGATCATGTCGTAGAAGGCGAATCCGCCCGTCTCCGGCATCATGACATCGCAGAGAATGAGCGCGGGAACCTCCTTGCGTATCGCATCGGCGGCTTCCTGCACCGATGATGCCGTGCGGATGTTGGGGTATTTTTTCTTCAGCACATATTCGATGAAAATGAGAATGTCCTTGCTGTCGTCGACGGCAAGAATGCCTCCGCTGATTTCGGGAATGCCGAGGCTGCGCTTGACCTGGCGCGTGAGCTGCTCATGCTCTTCAGGCGTGATGCCGTAGCGACCGGACATCTGCGCGATCATCGCGCGTTCGTCGTCCGTCAGACGCCCCTTCTGCCACAGGCTCCGCAGCGTATCGACGTACGCATTGACCTGCACAGAACGGATGATATCGGCATGGTCGTGCTCGTTGACACCGAGAATGCCGCGCAGCGACAACAGAAGCGTGTCCAGCTGGTCCTTCGGGATCGAGACATCCATGAGCATGACGAACGCCCTGTAGGCCTCGAGCAGCCGCTCCTTCATCTTCACCTGCTCGCGCTCGATGATGAATGCGCGGTCCTCCTCCCATTTCGAATGTTCGGCCTCGACGGCGAGGCGGATCTGCTCCTGCACTTCAGCCGCCGTCATGCTGGCTGACGGCCGCGCGGGCTGCTGCGTGTTGACGGTGACGCCGCTGCCGCTCAATTCGAGCATCGCTGCGGGCTGCGCCTCCGTTTCGCGGCGGCCAACCGGTTCAGACTGCTTTGTTTCGACGCCTTTCCTCACCGACGCCGAAGCCGTCTTCGGACGAGAGGGATCGGCATCGCGCCGTTCCTGCTCAGATTTTTTCTGCCGCTCTACGATGAGTGCGAGCACGCGTTCTTCGAATGCATGCGCGTAGAGATTCTTGAAGTCCAGGACGTAGACGCTGCGGATTTTATCGAGTGCATCATCGAGTTCGCCTTTTTTGATCGATGCCTCCGCGCTGTGCAAAAGAGCGCTGATCTTTGCCTGGCGGTCCTTTTCGTCGGTAATGGAAGACTCTACCATCGCTGTTCCGGTTCTGTTAATTGCAAGACTGATTTAGATGGCCTCAATAATTACAAACAATAGTAACAATTTCTTTCATTAAAGTCCATGATAAATCCAGTCATCCGGATGATTTTTTCTTCATCGTGTAGGCGGTCTCTGCCCCGGACCGGCTTTGCCGGCGGTCCGGCAATGGTTCATTTCATCAGCAGAATCTTCCGCGAAAGGGACGTTCCTTGGTGCGTGAGCCGCGCGATATAGATTCCCGAAGGAAAGGCCGCCGCATGAAAGACGGCCTTCATCACTGCGCGGGCCTCCGCGCGGCCGTCGAACAGCACCGCCGCTTCCCTTCCGATGATGTCCGTTATTGCAAGACGGGCATATCCTGTTTCGGGCACGGCGAACTCGAACGTGGTGGAAGGATTGAAGGGATTGGGATAATTCTGCCTGAGCTCGAAGACGGCCGGAGCATTTTGCGCTTCACCGCGCACGCTTGTTGCCGCGCCCCCGGCAAGGGCATTGAGATAGTCTTCAAGCCTGGTATACCCATCTGCGCCGACGGCCGAACCGTCCGTTGCATTGTTCGGATCGAGTCCGTGTGCGCGCTCCCACGAATCAGGCATGCCGTCGTGATCGGCGTCGTCTGGCGCCGTCAGCGACGACAGGACGGGCCATCCTCCCACATCGTTCTGTGAATCGATGATGCCTGTGACGGGAGCCGAAGCCGGAAAGTTCTGCGCCTTCCTGTACGACGGGCCCTCGAATGCCGCTGTTCCGGTTTTCACGTCGTTAACGATACGCCGGTCGACCGCATCGCGGGCGGGCTTCGACGCACCGGCCGATGCAAGCACCGATTGAAATGCGCGCTCCGCCGGTTCTGTCGGGATCGGCATGGTATCGAAGGCCGAATCCGCTTTCACCATCGCGATCGTGATCGAGGCATCGGGATTCACGCCCCCGTTCCAGTTATCGGCCGTCACGGCAGGACTTCCTTCAACGACATTGTCCGCCACATACCATTTGCCCGCATCCCATGCGCCGCTGCGCGAAGAAGGATTGCAGATCCGGGATCGTACGCCGCTTTTTGTTGCGGGACCAGGCTTGTAATAATTGGCGACCATGTTCACGTTGAAGTATGAATACTTCAGCGAATCTGTTCCTTGCGCCTTCATTTCTCCGCCGTATGTGCTGTTGAATCCCCAGTTGTAGACGACGTTGTTTCTGAAGTCGTTCAATCCCGCTCCGGAAGCGAAGCGCGGATTGCGGCTTGAGTGATGCGCGATCAGATTGTGATGGTATGTGTTGCGGTTTCCTCCCCAGATGCCGCCGTATCCGTGCGCGCCTTTGGGATGATTCGAGTTATACAGGCTTTCGCTGATAATGCACCATTGCACAGTCAGGCTGTCGTTGCAGTAGGGTGAGAGCGCTTCATCCTCGCTCCAGCTGACGGAACAATGATCGATGATGATGTTCGACCTGCCGGTCCGGTCTCCGCCCATTGCGTCGCTTTCGCCGCCCGTTTCATTGCCCAGCCTCGCGCGGATGTAGCGGATCACGGCGTGGCTTGCGGCCACGGTGAATTTGTATTTCTTCAGGCAGATGCCGTCGCCGGGCGCCGTCTGTCCGGCGATCGTGATATACGGATTCGTGATTTTTAATTCCGCAGCGAGCGTGATCGTGCCAGAAACGCGGAAGACGACGGTGCGGGGGCCCGACTGTTTAATGGCGTATCGGAGGCTGCCGACGGGAGGATTCACGGCATCATCGAGCAGATTCGTCACTTCGATCACGCGTCCTCCCCTGCCGCCCAGAGCGAATTTCCCGTATCCTTCAGCGCCGGGAAACGCCGGCTGCTGCGCTTCGGCAGCGGCGATGAGCGTTATCAGACAGGCGGCGATGCGAAGAGCGGATCTCATTTCATGAGCACCATGCGGCGGGTTTGGGAAAAGGAGCCCGCCTGAAGGCGGATGAAGTAGACGCCTGAGGGAATCATTGAACCATCGAAACGAATGCTGTACGAACCCGCAGGAACCGCGCCCGATACCACAGAGGCAATTTTTTCTCCCGTCACGGTATACACCGAAAGCGACACATCGCAGAGCGTCGGCAGCGCGAAACGGAACGTGGTTTCCGGATTGAATGGATTCGGATAATTCTGCATGAGTTCGAACTGCTGCGGCAGAGCAAACGGATGATATCCGACGGATGTGGCCGGATCGGTTTCAAAGCAGCCGAGATCGGGTGCGCTTCCGTAAAACGGAAGGCCGATATCGGTTCCGGCATCGATCACGCGGCTGCCGCGCGCCGGACGCAGATACGCGATATCCGGAAGGCTGCCGTCGGGTTTTCTGGGCGCCGATACGCCTGCCGTGTCGATTGTTTGAAAGTCGGCGGCAGCGACGGTGATGCCCTTCGTCCAGTTGTTTGAAGCCGTGACGGCAGACGACAAGAGCGCGATCTTGTTCGACTCGTAGGAAAGAGAATTTTTCACCGTCAATGTGCAGCCCGGAGCCAGCGCCTCGTTGACATCGAAATTGTTGGCGCCGTTGGACTTGGCCGTACAGTTGAGGATGGTGATCGATCCGACGTTGTGGTTCTGGTCGAATCCTTTGGCTTTGTTGTTGAACGCCAGGCAGTTCGTGAGCACCTGGTTATGACGGAACCGTGCGCCGACCGCTCCCCCGCCGCCGGTTTTGAATCCATTGCCGTTCATGCCGTTGGTCGTGGTCACGCCGTCTTTCAGATAGCCGTTCTTCCATGCCCAGCAGCGTTCGATCGTCGTGGTGACGTTCAGATCGCTGTACATGAATCCGTCCCATCCGTCGTCCGAGTTCAGCCAGGCGCGGCATCCGTAGAAGTAATTGCCCGATCCGATGTCGAGCTTCGGCGCGAAGCCGTCCGCATTGCCGCCGTCGTACGACGTTCCCGCCACATAATCGGCGTTCCAGTACGAATCGCAGTTGATGATGCGGTTGTCGTGCGCGCCGGATTTCAGCTGGAGACCCGCATCGCGGTTTTCGAAGAAGTCGCAGAATTCGATCGTGTTGAATCCGCCCCCGCTGATCTGCAGTCCGTTATCCCCCGCTCCACGGATGCGGAGCCCTTTGACATGCCAATAGCTTCCATTGAGCACGACGCCCTGGTTGCTCGAGCCGATGGCCATGGCCGAGAAGTCGAGCACCGGCCGTTCCTCGCCCGGATATGCCAGAAGAAAAATCTTTTTCTCCGCCGTGCCGCTTTTTGAAATTGAAATGCGCGTCTTTACCGCATACGTGCCGCCGCGCACGTAGATCGTGTCGCCCGGCACGGAAACCGACACGGCTTTGGCGATCGTTGCAAACGGCGCAGTGAGCGAACCTGCCGCGGCATCGCTGCCCGTGACGGCGACATACAATGTGGAGGCCTGCACCGGAACGATCCATGCGATCATGCAGCAGAGTAACAGAAATAGTTTTCGTGCGCTCACAGACACCTGCTTTCCTGTAAATACATCATCTCCCTCCGGATGCCGCCGCACTGGCTTGTTCTGCATGAGGAGGGAGACGCACTTATTCATTAACAGCGAGTGACAGCCTTACTTCATGAGGATCATCTTTTTCGACATCGTCACGCCGTTCGTTTTCAGCACGCTCATGTAGATGCCGCTAGGAAGCGATGCCGCATTGAACTGCGCCTTATATGTGCCGGCAGACATCACGCCGTCGGCGAGCGTCGCAACTTCGTTGCCGATCAGGTTGAACACTTTCAGCGTCGTGTATCCGCTCTTGTTCAGCGTGAAACGGATTTCCGTCGACGGGTTGAACGGATTCGGATAATTCTGCTGAAGCTCGAACGATTCCGGTACAGCCTCTTCCGTCTTTTCCACGGCCGTGCCGGTCGAAGGCTTCGTCGTTCCCTTGATCACTGCAAGCTGCGTGTAGACATATTTCGATGTCGAGGCCGCTCCGGTATACCAGGGATAAATCCGGAAGTAGAGCGTCTGGCCGCTGTTCGCCGTCAGGTTCGCCTTGAAGGCAAAGCGGACCGAAGACGAGGCGGATCCCGAGTTCAGCATCGCGATGGCGCTGTCCGAGTTCAGCAGCGTCGGATTCGAGAAGCTCGAATCAGTCGACAGATAGAGATTCGCCTTCATGTTGCTGGTGCCGCCGCCGAGCAGATAGATCGAGATGGAGTCGACCGTGAATGCGTTATTGGGATTCGGCGTCACCGTCAGCTGAATCCAGCGATGCGCCACCCATGTGGTCTCGAGACCCCACGACGCGCCGCCGTTCGGCCACCAGCGCATGTGCGTTGTGCCGAGCGGGCCGTTCGGCGAACCGGTATAGCTGCGTATCGTCAGGCCCGATCCGGAAATATCACCGCCGGTCACATTGCCGACTGTGACGCTCGGATGCGTCGTATCGGTCGTCGTCAGATTCCACGTCACCGATGCAGGCGTCTGTGCAAACGACGTCGCGGGCATCAAAAAGACGATCAGTGCGGCGATACATGCGAAAGATGTGAAGATTTTTTTCATTGTCCCTCCTTTTATGGTAGTGAGTATGAAAGACTCGCCGAGAGCGCATTGGTGACCTGCTGGTTGATGCTCGCGGCATTCGACCACATATCGACATATTTCATATCGGAATACTCGTACGTCACATTCAACACGGCATTGGCGAACGAAATGCCGGCGCCGGCCGAGTAGACGGGATAGCTCACCGCGTCGCCGCGGATGGGATTCGATGCCGGCTCGAATGTTTCCTTCACATTGCCTGCGCCGGCGCGCAGGGCAAGCCAGTCGTTCACGCGGAATTCGCCGCCGATATGGAAGACCGAACCCGACAGCCAGGGATTCGACGTCTGTCCGTTGGCGCCGGTATACGAAGCGCTCTCATACGATTTGATCTCGTATTCGACGCCGATCGTGATATTGTCGCGTATGCGAAGCGCGAGGCCGAGCGATCCGCGCCACGGCAGTTCGATCTTATCCTCCCCGCTTGCAGAGGAGGACGAATGCACCGTCACCGAGTCGACACGGTGCGAAAGGCGCGACAGCACGGACACCGAATCCTGCGTCATCGACCAGGAGAATTTCCGCGTGATGGTCGTTGGCGCCTTCACGGAGAATCCGAAGTCGATGAACTTCGTCGCGTATTTCGCGCTGCCGGTCAATTCCATGCCGCTGAAATCGGACGTGCCGGTCTTCGTCGAGCTCGTCATGCCCTGCTTGTCCAGCCGGAGCGATGCGGCATAGAAGGCCATACGGCCGCGGCCGACGCGCGCTTCCGTATCATCGGTGCTGCCCTGCAGCAGCATGCCGCTGAGTCCGATGGACAACCGGTCGGTGACCGACGCGGCGACCATGGCGCCGTATCCGTAGATCGATCCGGTCCGTTCCTGTGTGTACTGATACCACTGTGTGAGATAGGGATTCGTGGCAAGCGGACCGGTTGCGATTGTACCGTTCAGCACCGAAAGCACCGACGGTGAGAACGCGTTGTTGTTCTGAAAATACCAGTCGAGGTTTGCATATTCGACCGCGCCCAAACCGACGATGAATTTCGTCCCGCCGATGGTGAGCGGTGCGGCAATCGTGACCTCGATCGGAATCGACGATGTCTTCGCCCTGTTCCAGTCTGGCTTGATGGTATCGAACGGACGCTGGACGGAGTCGGCCTGCGTCCAGCTTCTCCAGGTCTTGCCCGTCGTATCCGGATCGGAAAGACGGTCGGTCATCGATTCGGTGAGCAGGCTGAATGCGGAAAAGCCCTGCAGCGCGCCGTAGCGCTGATCCTGGTTCATCTGCCGGTACCGCTGCACGGCGCCGAGTGAGATCTGGAGGCCGTCGATCGACGTGAGGGCTGCGGGATTGGCAAACATGAGCGACACATCGTTCTTCGTGGCGAATGTGATTCCGCCCATCGCGCGGGACGCGGCGGAGTGTGATGTGGCGCTGCCCAGTCCCTGCATGGTCAGAGGCGTACCGTATCCCTGTGCATGCGCCTGCTGCAGCAGCATGAGGCAGAAGCAGAGTATCGTTCCGAGCGTGAATCGGGTCTGTGGTGTTCTCATTAGAATTTCACTCCTAGGCTGATACGGTGGACGTTTCCAAGGTCATAGTTCAATGCGCCATAGCTGTAATCGACAAGGAACCGCCAGGGGCCGCTCTGATGCTGGAATCCGACGCCGGCGGTGAGTCCGTCTGCATCGTAATTGAATTTATATCCGGCGCGGAGCGACAGCGTCTGCGCGAACTCGTATTCGATGCCCGCATGCGCCTGCTGCGCGTAATCGTTGGGCTGGAACAGATCGAAGGCCAGGCTGATGCGGTTCGCTTCGCTCTCCATCAGCAGCGAGTTCTGCCCCATCAGATCGGCGGCGATGCCCACGCGGAGCGCCAGCGGAATCGAATTGCCCTCTGTGGCGTATTTCACATTCGGGCCGAAGTTCTGCACCGATGCGGCAATGCGTATGCTCCGGAATCCGGTGTTGTACTGCAGGCCGAAATCGAACATGATGCCGTTAGCCCATGTGTCGACCGTGACCGTATCGCCTTTGCTCGTGCGCGCCTGCACGGCCGATCCGTCATAGAGCGATTCATGCACGTACTTCACGCTCAGGCCCGTCGTGAATTTATCGGTGATCTGGGCCGCGTACGTCGCGCCTATCAGATACGTGTATGGCCGGAACGTACGGCCTGTCAGTCCCGGCGTATCGAGATCATCCTTGTAGGGCGACTCCCACAGCGCTTCGGGAATCTCGCCGAAGTCGACATACTGCATCTGGAAGCCCAATGCCCCGAATCCTTCGATCGATGCGGCGTACGAGAGCGCTCCCTGCTGCGTATCGAAGATCCATTTCAGATATGTGAGCGAGACTTCGCTGCCGTCCATGCGCGCCACTCCGGCGGGATTCCAGAACACCGCTTCGGCGCCTGTGGCCAGCGCGGAATAGGCATCGCCCAGAGCCGTAGCGCGCGCCACGGGCATGACCTTCAAAAACTGCATCGACGTGCTGCCGACTTTCTGCGAAAGCGCCTCCGTTGAAAACAAAGCGGCCGCAAGCAAGGACAGAAGAGAAAGTGTAATTTTTTTCATTGGTTTCTGCGTCCTTTATTTTCAATGGATGATGACGAATTTGCCGTGCACCATGTCGCCATTGTCAAGGTCCTCCACGGTGTAGAAATACACGCCGGCGGCGATGCGCTGACTGTTGCGCGAGATCTGGAACCATTCGCGCGAGTACGTATTCGAATGGTGCTCGATGGTGCCGATCAACTGGCCGCTGTACGAGAACACCTTGATGTTCGCATTCTTCGGCAGACCGTAGAACCCGATCTTGTCGTTGATGTCACCCTCCTTGGTCGATCCGCCGAAGTTCGATGTGAGGATCAACGGATTTGGCGCCACGTAGAGCTTTCCGCCGAGCTTTGCGACGGCGCCCTTCTGCGTGGAATGATAGGTGATATTCGTCATGCCGCTTCTGCCTCCGAGCGAATCGACCGAGACGACGGCGTAGTAATAGTTTTCGGAAAGGATGCTCGATGTGTCGCGTACCGAATAATTGCCGGGATACTTTTGATCGGCATTGTAATAGCG
>JBLMZA010000113.1:0-12070 GCA_050258555.1 Acidobacteriota bacterium
TGGTCAACGGGAGAACATATTTCTATGCTGTGACGTCGTATGTCTATAATCCCTCCGCTTCGTCGGGACTGCACATGCTCGAGAGCGCTCCTTCGATTGTTGAAGCCGTGCCGCAGACGCCGCGGGCCGGACAAACGGTCCCAGCACGATTCGGACAGATGCTCTCGGAGGATCTCCAGCGCGTGACGCGCACGGGCATCAAAGAGAACCAGGTGTTCGTCCGTGTCATCGATCCCTCCGCCGTCACGGGACACGTCTACACGCTGACATTTTCAAAGCCCGATTCCGGAGCGCTCTGGAGCGTGTCCGATGCGACAATCGGCCGCGAAGTGATCCATAACTGCGGCAATTATACGAAGCTTCCCTATCCCAAGTACGTGACACAGAACGATCCGTCCGATCCCGTCGTTGACGGTCTGCAATTCAGCGTGAGCGCCCCGCCCCAATCTTCCTCCTACCAATGGACGCTTTCGACAGCGGGATTGGAAAGCGCCGTGCATCCGTCTCAGGCGGCAGGTGATCTGCAGCGCATCAACGTCTATCCGAATCCCTATTTCGCCGCCAATGCGGATGAGACGGAGCCGTACGGCCGCTTTGTGACATTGAACCATCTGCCGCAAAAAGCGGTGATCAGCATCCTGAGCCTTTCGGGCCAGCGCATACGCACGATCGTCAAGGACGATCCATCGCAATTTCTGCGCTGGGACCTGATGAATGACAATCAGGCGCAGGTGGCCTCGGGCGTCTACATCATCCATATCGCGCTTCCGGAATCGGGCACGCAGAAGATCCTGAAGCTCTCCGTGATCTCCCGTGTGATCATTCCCGAGCATTGGTAGCCATGCGGCCCGCACGAGGGCGTCCGGAATGCATGCGGACCAAGAGGGGATTGAATTTTGCGAAGGATGACAGTGTTACAATAGAGAAGTCATCCGAACGAATATTCAATGAAACGATCTCAAATCTTTCACATTCTCCTCGCCCTTGCCGTTGTTTCGGCCGTGGTTCTAACCGTGCGAGCCGTCAGAGAAAGCATCGACAAGGAAGCGATGCGGCCCGATCTCACCCGGCTTGGCGCGCGCGCCGAAAAGGAGGAGGAGGACGATCCGCAGAAACGGCTTTCATTCGACGAGCTGCGCTTCGGCGATCCCCGCACGGGCATGGTGCCTGCCGATATGAGGAGGCGCGAACTGGCCTATGCCGAACGTCTTCCCGCACGGGAACAGGCCAATGACCTGTTGCGCAAAAACGGCAGCGCCTCGCAGGCGCTCACATCCGTCTGGAAGCACCGCGGCCCCCGAAATGTCGGAGGCCGCACGCGCGCTCTGGCCGTCGACCGGACCAACGCCTCGGTCATTCTTGCCGGCGGCGTCTCGGGCGGCATGTGGCGCACCACGGACGGCGGCGTGCACTGGACGAAAGCGACCGATCTGCAGGAGCTCCAAAGCGTCACGTGTGTGGCGCAGGATGTGCGTCCCGGAAAAACCGCCACGTGGTATTACGGCACCGGGGAACTGGTCGGCAATTCCGCCTCGCGCGGCGGGGCGGCCTACAGGGGAGATGGCGTCTTCAAGTCGACCGATAACGGCGCCTCCTGGACGCGCCTTGCATCGACCGCAAGTTACGCGCCGCAACGCTTCGATGCGCCGTGGGATTATGTCTGGCAGATCGTGACCGATCCTTCAAAGCCGACGCAGGATGTCGTCTATGCCGCAACGATCGGCGCCGTCATGCGCTCCACAGACGGCGGCGCCACATGGAGCGTCGTGCTTGGGGGAACGACAGAGAATGCGCCGCGGTATACGCATGTGGCGATCGATCCCTCGGGCGTGCTCTATGCCTCGATGAGCGATGAGAATACGAACGCCGTTCCAGGCGCACTTCAATCGGGATTGTGGCGCTCGGCAGACGGCATCAATTGGAAAAATATCACGCCCCCGGGGTTTCCTTCCTCGGGCTTCAAGCGCTTCGTGATCGCCATTTCGCCTTCGCGTCCTTCCGACGTCTACTTCCTCGGAGAGACGCCCGGCGCCGGACTCAACGGCCACAGCCTCTGGAAATACACCTATCTGTCGGGCGACGGCACCGGTTCGGGCGGAATGTGGGAAAACCGCTCGCGCAATCTTCCGAACCAGAAGGGTTTGGAAGGCAACGCCGAGTTCGATTCCCAGGGCTCGTACGATCTTGTCTGCGCTGTAAAGCCCGATGATCCTTCCGTCGTCTTCATCGGCGGAGTCAATCTCTACCGTTCCGGCACCGCCTTTGCCGACACAGTGCAGACCGTCCGCATCGGCGGATATCAATCTCCTTCGACGTATGCGCTCTATCCGACCAATCATCCGGACCACCATGCGCTGGCGTTCGATCCGCTCAACACAAGCCGCATGTTTGACGGGAATGACGGCGGCGTCTTCCGTACGGAAAATGCGCTGGCCAAATCGGTTTCCTGGTTCTCGCTCAATAACGGATATTACAACACGCAGTTCTACACGGTGTCGATCGACCATGTGACGCAGACCAATACGATCATCGGCGGCACGCAGGACAACGGCACCTGGTTGACGCGCAGCCTCGAGCCCGATGCGCCGTGGGAGGATGTCTTCGGCGGCGACGGAGCCTACTGCGCGATTGCCAGCAGCTCGAATTCGTTTTTCGTCTCGTCGCAAAACGGCAACGCCTATCGCTTCATCGTCGACCAGACCAATACGGTCGTCGACTATGCGAATATCACGCCCTCGGGCGGCACCGATTTTCTCTTCATCAATCCGTTCTATCTCGATCCGACGAATCCCTCGCGCGTGTATCTGTGCGGCGGAAGCATGCTCTGGCGCAACAATGATATCACGCAGATTCCGACATACACGAAGTCGCCTTCGACGGCCGATGAGCCGACGCGCATGGGATGGGACAGCCTGGCGCAGACGCGCACGCGCTCCTCGGTGATCACCGCGGCCGCCGTCTCGACTGTTCCGGCCAACATGGTCTATTACGGCACGAGCGCCGGCGCGGTCTCTCGCATCGACCATGCCGAGAAGGGCGATCCGCCGGTAATCGATATTTCTTCGGGCAAGGGCTTGCCTTCCACCGGATTTGTCAATAATATTTCTGTCAACCCGGAAAACGGGCTGCAGGCCATGGTGGTGTATTCGAATTATAATATACAGAGCCTGTTTGCGACAAAAGACGGCGGCGGCACATGGACGGCCGTGGGCGGCAATCTTGAAGAACATCCCGATGGAAGCGGAAACGGGCCGTCGGTGCGCTGCGCGGCGATTGTTCCCTTGGGCCCGCAGACGGTCTATCTTGTCGGCACATCGGTCGGATTGTTTTCCACAACGGCGCTTGAAGGGGCATCGACCGTCTGGGTGAAGGAAGGCGCCGATGCGATCGGCTCGCTGCCGGTGGATATGATCGACTGGCGGCAGTCGGATCATGCAGCGGTCGTCGCCACGCACGGAGGCGGCGTCTTCTCGGCCACGATCGCCGCAGGTTCAGACAGGCTTCCGGGAGGCATGCCGAACACATTTGTGCTGCAGCAGAATTATCCGAATCCCTTCAATCCCGAAACGTTCATCCGCTATACGATTCCCGTTTCGGGCATGGTGCGGCTGAATGTGTATGACGGCAACGGGAGGCTCGTGGCGGGACTGGTCAATCAAAGCCAGGAAGCGGGCACATACCAGGTCCGGTGGGACGGCCGTGCGGCATCGGGCGCGCCGGCTTCGTCGGGCGCATATTTTGCGAGGCTCGAACAAGCCGGGCGCACACAGACAATGAAAATGATTTTGCAACGATAAGCGAAGCTATGTCACAGGAACCAGAAATTCGTCTCAATACAAGCGATCTCACGCTCGAAGAGAAGCTGGAAAATCTTCCGGCTTCTCCGGGCGTCTATCAATACAAGGACAAGGAGGGAAAGATCCTCTATGTCGGCAAAGCGGTGAATCTGAAGAACCGTGTGCGCTCGTATTTCCAGAAATCGCGCAACCTCGATCCGCGCATCGCGCTCATGATTTCGAAGGCGGTCGACATCGAGCTCATCACGACCGATTCGGAGGTCGAGGCGCTCATCCTTGAAGCCAACCTGATCAAGCTCCACAAGCCGCGCTACAACGTCGTCTTGAAGGACGACCGCAGCTATCCCTACATCGTCATCACGAACGAGCCGTACCCGAGAGTCTTTGTGACGCGTCGCATCCGGCGCGACGGCTCGAAATATTTCGGACCCTACACCGATGTGCAGACCGTGCGTTCGGCGCTGAAGACGGTGCGAGACATCTTCATGATCCGCTCCTGCAATTTCATGATCGACGAGGAGTTCATCGCCAAGCGCAAGACGCGCGTCTGCCTCGATTATCACATCGGCAAGTGCGAGGGACCCTGCGAGGGGCTCGTCTCGCGCGAGCGCTACAACGACATGATCGGGCAGGTGCAGAAGGTGCTGGAAGGGAAGACCACTGTCGTCATCGAGTACATACAGAAACAGATGGCCGAGGCCGCTGCGGCCATGAAGTTCGAGGATGCCGCGCTCTACCGCGACCGCATCCGCGAGCTCGAAATTTATTCGTCAAGACAGAAGGTGGTCGATGTCGAGCTGCACGACCGCGACTTCATCGCCGTGGCCAACGAGCAGAACGACGCCTGCGGCGTGATCTTCAAGGTGCGCGAAGGAAAGCTTCTGGGCAAGCGCCACTTTTACATGAACGGGACGGAGGGCGTCCCCGATTCCGAACTCGTGCAGACGATCGCCAAGCGCTACTATCTCGATGCGCCGGAAGTGCCCGAAGAGCTTCTGGTGCCGGCCGAGATGGAGGAGCAGTCGGTGATCGAGCAGTTTTTAACTGAGCGGCGCGGCGCGCCCGTGAAAGTGATCGTGCCGGAAGCCGAGGACACGTCGCGCCTTCTGCGCATGTGCCAGAAGAACGCCAAGTTCCTGCTCGACGAGCTGAAGATACAGAAAATGAAGCAGAAGGATTCCCTGCCGCATGCGGTCGAGTGCCTGCAGCGCGATCTCCGTCTGAAGAATCCGCCCAGGAAGATCGAATGCTTCGACATCTCGCACTTCCAGGGAACGGAAACCGTTGCCTCCATGGTCGTCTTCGTGGATGCGCACGCCAGAAAAAGCGAATACCGGAAGTTCAAGATCCACACGGTCGCGCCCGGAGAAGTCGACGACTTCGCGAGCATGCGCGAAGTCGTGCGTCGCCGCTACACGCGCGTGAAGGAAGAGCAGATGCTCATGCCGGACCTGATCGTGATCGACGGAGGCAAGGGACAGCTCTCGAGCGCCGTCGAAATCCTGCGCTCGCTCAAGCTCGACGATCAGCCCATCATCAGCCTTGCCAAGCGCCTGGAGGAGGTGTTCGTGCCCGGACAATCGGAGCCGATTCTGATTCCGAAATCCTCCGCCTCGCTCCGCCTCTTGCAGCAGGTGAGGGATGAAGCGCACCGCTTCGCCATCACATTCCACCGTTCGCTGCGCGACAAGCGGACGCTCCAGACCGAACTCGACCTGATCAAGGGCATCGGATCGAAGCGCGCCAAGGAGCTCCTGGAGACATTCGGCTCGGTGCAGGGCGTGCGCTTTGCCACGCCCGAACAGCTGGCTGAAGTCGTGGGCGAGAAAGTCGCGGCAAAGATCGTCGAGTATTTCGCCGCGCCCGACGAAATCACAGAGGGCGCGCCGGGTGCCGATGCGCAGACGCCTTCCGATGCGCCGCCTTCCGATGCTGCGGCAGGTGAAGCGCCAGAGGATCCGCGCTGAAAATGCCCCGGTGTGAAAAAGCGTATGCGGCTCTTTCCCTTTCGCTTCTTTCTTCCGTATATTGGGGACAATCACGATTGTCCCTTGTTCGCTTCACACACGATACAATAGCATCCGACTGAAATGCGCAGTTTCCGATATCCCTTCTGGTATGCCGGCGCCATTGTCTGCGCCGCGCTTGTTCTTTCCTCATGCATGCATGAACCGGCTCGAAGCCTCGAGACCGCCGCGCGCGCATCGGCAGTGCAGGCGCCGGACAGTTTTCTTGTGCGTTATGAAACGACCAAAGGCGCATTCACCGTGAAGGCGCACCGAGCGTGGTCTCCGCTCGGCGTCGACCGCTACTACGAGCTCGTTCAGAAACAGCTGCATGACGGTGTCCCCATCTTCCGCGTCATTCCGGGACGCCTCATCCAGTTCGGACTCACGGGCGACTCCGCAACCGATGCCATGTGGGAAGCGCGCGGCATCGCCGATGAGCCTGTCAGAATCGGCAATGAGCGCGGCCGTATGTCGTACGCCAGAAGCGGCCCCGCGACGCGCTCGGCGCAGCTCTTCATCAATCTCCGGAACAACTCTCCGCGCTACGATACGGTGATGGCGCAGGGCGTTGCGGGCTATCCGCCTTTTGCCGAAGTCACGGAGGGAATGGATGTGCTCGAGCGCCTCGAAGGAAAATACGGCAACGCGCCTTCAGAATATCAGGATTCGATTTCGGTCCGCGGCCTCAAGTGGCTCGATGAAAAATTTCCCGGCCTGGACCGGATCACCAGCGTGCGCTTTTCTCCTCTGCACTGATGCGTGAGCGCTCTACGCATATCACCGCCTGGGTCCGCCGGCACTCGTTCGACCGCCGGCTCTCCTTCGTGCTTTTTGCAGCCTTGAGCGCCATTGCGGTGGCCCGCGCGCTGCAGCATGTCTATGTGGTCGATATCCATGAGCCGTTTCAATACACGCTCGTCTGGCATATTCCCTTCAATCTGTTTTTGTGGTGGAGCTGGTTTCTTTTTGTGCCGGTGATGGATTGGACGATGGGACGCATCCCGGCCGAGCGCTCGACGCTTCTGCACTCGATTCTGCTCTATCTGGCGCTGCCGGTTGTGGTGATCACCGCACGCCAGGCCGCGGCCACGCTCATTGCCACACTGGCGCTTGCCGACAAAACCGATTTCGCGCTGCTTTTTTACTGGAGGCTCTTTTCCAATCCCTGGCTCTGGCTCGACCTGATCGTGTATTTTGCCATCCTGCTCGGACTTCATCTTGCCGAATACCGGCGGCGCCTCGAATCCTCATCGCTGCGGCGGATGCAATTGCAGACGCAATACGTCAGCTCGCAGCTCGACGCGCTCCGCAGCCAACTGCATCCGCATTTTCTCTTCAATACGCTCAATACCGTCTCGACGCTCATCCTGAAGGAGGACAACGAGGAGGCCGGACGCATGCTCGCGCTCCTGACGAGGTTCCTGCACACGACATCGGCCGACTCATCGAAATCGGAGGTGCCGCTGCGCGATGAGCTCCGGTTCATCAACGATTATCTCGGCATCGAGCAGGTGCGCTTCAGCGGCAGGCTCACGGTGACTGAGACGGTCGATGATGACACGCTCGATGCGATGGTGCCCGCATTCCTGTTGCAGCCGATTGTGGAAAACGCCATCTATCATGCCATCGCCGTCCGTCCCGAGGCCGGCACGCTTTCGATTGCCGCGCGGCGCGACGGCGCGATGCTCGTCCTGACGGTGGAAGATAACGGTCCCGGATTTGTCCCCGCCTCATCGCCGAAAAGCGCGAAGAAGGAGGGCGTCGGTCTTTCGATCACGCGCAGCAGGCTCGAGCACCGCTACGGCCCGGCATGCCGTTTCGAGTCGGGAAACAGGGAGGAAGGCGGAGCGCGCGTCAGGCTCACGCTTCCTTTTGCCTCCCAAACGGTCGGAGCGGCGCTGATATGAACCGCACTGAACACATGCGCGACATGCAGATGTATCTGCCGCTTTTCCTTGTGCTGACGCTTGCGGCGACACTCAACGCATTCCAGATCTATGCGCCGCTGGACCATGAGGCCGTCCAAACGCGCCCGGAGTTCTTCCCCCTGCTTCTTTCACGTCTGGCCTATGCATGGTATTTTCTGCTGCTGGCGGTGTTTGTGCAGAAGATGTCCCGGATTGTCGCACTCACACAGGAGGCGGCGCTCCGCTGGAGCCTCGTCCACGGCGCATCGCTCGCGGGCTCCTTCTTCATCCATGAGACCGAGACGTTCGCCCTCGATCGTCTTCTTCTGGGGCGCCTGATGCGGACGGACATTCTCTCCATGCTCTTTCAGGATCCGGCCGTCTGGATCGAGGCGTTCATGTATGTGATGCTGCTGCTCTTTTTTTCGCTCGGGGAGTATCGGCGCAGAAGCCGCGAAAATGAGGAAGCCTGCGCCGAGCTTGAAGAGCAGCTGGCCCGCACGCGGCTCCGGGAGCTTCGAAGCCGGATACAGCCTGCGTTCCTGTTTCGGACGCTCGAGACGATCGGAGATCTCGTGGGCAGAAAGAGAAACGAGGATGCCAACCGCATTCTCGCCGCGCTCGGCGATTTTCTGCGTGCGACCGTGTATGACACTTCCGGCGCCGACGAAGCAGTGAGAACGCGCAGGCTCGAAGATGTGAGCCGCGAAATCGAAAGGATCGTGCATGAAGATCAGGACACTCATTATCGATGACGAGCCGCATGCCCGCGAAGGCATACGGCTGCGCCTGAAACGGTTCTCCGACATCGAAGTGATCGGCGAAGCCGCGTCGGGCGCCGACGCCGCAAGCGCCATCAACCGGCTCGCGCCGGATCTCGTCTTCCTCGATATACAGATGCCGGGCATGAACGGCTTCGAAGTCCTCACGCATGTCACGGCCTCTCCCATGCCGATCGTGATTTTCGTGACGGCATTCGACCAGTATGCGATACGCGCCTTCGAAGTGCATGCGCTCGATTATCTGCTCAAGCCGATCGGCGAACAGCGCTTTGCCGAAGCGCTCGAGGCCGCCGCTTCTGAAATGCGCAAACGGAACCTCGAGCAGTATGCCTCGCGGCTGCGCTTGGCGGTGAGCGAATATCTGGGAGGCGCCGGAACCGAAGAGCCGCGTGCTCTCCAGAGCGCGCCTCGCATGCTCACGCGTCTTCTGGTCCGGACGAAGGATCAGATTTCGCTCATCGAAGCACCCGAGATCCATTGGATCGAGTCGGCCGGCGATTACGTCTATGTGCACACGCATCAGCAGAAGCACCTGCTGCGCGAGACGCTGCAGTCGCTGGAAGAGCGGCTCGATCCCCAGCAGTTCATACGCATTCACCGGAGCGCCATCGTTCGTCTCGATCAGATCGCCTCGCTCAAGGCAAACGACCACGGCGATTACGACGTGCTTCTCAAATGCGGCGCGCATCTGAAAATGAGCCGCACCTATCGCGCACACTTCGAAGCCGCGGCCGGAGGTCCGCTCTGATATACACATACCGGATCGCGCTCCGGTGCACCGATTCACCCGAGCTTTCCTCCGTTTTGTCTCAGCCCTCTGCGTCTTGCCGCAATCCGTTTTTATTCCGAGGAAAAATTCCGCACTCTGCATGCGCATCCGGGCGGCACGTGCGCATACACGCGCATCCGCCTGTTCTTGTTTTCACATGGATTCTTCATCTCACTTTTTTTATGGAGGATGACGCGATGAAACACTGGATACTTCCGGCAATCGTCTGCTGTTTCTGCATCGTCGGCTCTTCCGGTTCCGCCTTCGCACAGAGCGCTACGGCCGTCTGGCCGCTGACGCAGGCGACGGGAACGGCGGCCCAGCTTTCGGGTCCGATATCGGCCGACGACGAAGTGCTCTCGAAAGATCTGCTCATCAACGGATATTCGGGACCCAATTCAAGCCAGCGCATCAAGATGAACGCCTGGCCTGTGGCGCAGCTTGTGCAGCTCGATTCGATCTACATTCAATATTCGGTGCGGCCCAAGACGTCCTACCGGCTCCGCATCGACTCCGTCACATTCCGGATCGGCGCCGGAAGCACGCAGGATATGATGGCGAACCTGTACTATTCGAAGGATTCCACATTCGCTTCGAAGACACCCGTCCCGTACCTGACGTCCGTTGCGGCGCGTGCGGGCAAACCGGCCGGCGTTTTTCTGAATTCTTCCAAGCTCGATACGATCAGCTTCGCGCCCCAGCTTCTTCTGGAGCCGAACGAACGCTTCTACTTCCGCATCTATCCCTGGGTCGACAGCTCCGCCTCGGTCTCCGGCAAATATGTCTGTCCGCAGAATGTCGTCGTCTATGCGACGGCCATTCCGATTCCCGTTTCGGCAAGCGCGCTCTGGCCGCTCATGACGAATGAGCTGCCGGTGGTCTCCGGGCTCATCACGGCCGAGGCGCTCGCCTACGGCGGGGGATTGAAGAAGTACGGATTCAACGCCAACGGCGACCGCTGGACGACGCAGGACGGCTCATGGCCTGCCGAAGCCTCGCCGAACTTCGCGCGCTATGCGCAGTGTTCCGTGGCGCCGAAAACCGGCGGCACATTCTACGCATCCTCGCTGAAATTCACGCAGGTCGTCGAATTCACCAACTCTCTGCGCGTGGCGATCTATTACTCGAACGATTCCGCGTTCGCAACCAAGCGCTTCGTTGCCGATACGCTCGTGCCGGCATCGAAAACCACCTATCAGTTCGCTCTCAGCGATACGGTCGAAACCGGACAGAAGCTGTATCTCCGATTCTTCCCGTATGATACGAAGGCCGACCCCGCCTGGAAGCTTGTCGATGTGGACAGCGTGAGCATTACAGGCTCGACCACGGGACTGGCGATTCTTGCCCCGACGGCGGCGACGGCGAAGGCTTCCTATATCTCGACGACATTCTTCACATCGGGCGGCACGATCACCGCCGACGGCGGAGGCTCGGTCACCGAGCGCGGCGTCTGCTGGGATACGGTCTCCGCGCCCGTCGCAGCAAAGAGTCACACTGTGGACGGCTCGGGCATCGGCAGCTTCAAAAGCTCGGTGACGGGACTTCTTCCCGGAAAGACGTATTATGTGCGCGCCTATGCGACCAATGCCGGAGGCACCGGTTACGGCGATGAAGATACCGTCCGCACGCTCGGCGCGATTGTCGCGCCGACGGTTGTGACATCATCCGTGACGAACATCCAGGTGAAGACCGCCGCGGGCGGCGGCACGGTGACGGACTGGGGCGGCGCTCCGGTCACATCGCGCGGCATCTGCTGGAGCACGAAGGCGAATCCCACCACGGCAGATGCGAAGGCTCTGGAAGGATCGGATCTCGGAACCTATACCGCCGCGCTCACGAACCTTTCGGCCAATACCGTGTATCATGTGCGCGCGTTTGCCGTGAACTCCGCCGGCACCGGCTACGGCGACGACAGCACGTTCACGACGAAGACGCAGCAGCCCGATACGACCGTCATCGTCGATAAAAGCGGAAAGGGAACCTACACGACCGTCGAGGCGGCGTTCCGCGCGGTGCCCGTCGGGTATACGGGCAAGTGGACGATCTTCGTGAAGAAGGGCGTGTATTATGAAAAGGATACGCTTGCGGCAGGCAAGGTGAATGTGAACCTGATCGGAGAAGACAGAGACAGCACGATCATCACATACGACGATTACGCCGATCACAACGGTGCGGGCAATCCGGGCACGAGCGGATCGTTCACGATCGCGATCGATGCGAGCGACTTCACGGCGAAGAACATCACGTTCCGCAACACGTATTCGCCGCAGCCCGGCGTCGGCGGCACGCAGGCGGTGGCATTGCGAACGCAGGGCGATCGGCATGAATACATCAACTGCCGCATGCTCGGCTATCAGGATACGTATTACACCTGGGGCGGAAGCGGCACCGGACGCATGTATCACAAGAACTGCTTCATCGAGGGAACGGTCGATTTCATCTTCGGGCGCAACATCTGCGTCTTCGACAGCTGTACGATCCGGATCATCCGCAACACCGGCACGCTCACGGCCGCATCGACCGATGCCTCATCGCTCTACGGTTACGTATTCCGCAACTGCGTGATACGCGCCGATTCGATCGGATACGACGGCGTCGCGATCACCTCGTTCTATCTCGGAAGGCCCTGGCAGTCGGCGCCGCGTACGGTCTTCATGCGCACGGTGGAACCGTGGAACCTGAATGCGGCCGCATGGTCCGCATGGAATGTCACGCCGGCGCTCTATGCCGAATACCGGTGCACGGGCGCCGGAGCGCAGACGGCGGGACGTCCCGCATGGGCGTCGCAATTGGCCGATACGGCCGC
>JBLMZA010000114.1:0-6361 GCA_050258555.1 Acidobacteriota bacterium
TCGTCGTCTTTCTCGATCCGTCGGAATTCAAGAGCACCTGGCTCGGCAACAAATCGATCTACCGCACGCGCATGGCGCTGGCCGACGGCGGAGAGCTCATCGTGCTCGCGCCGGGACTGAAGGAGTTCGGCGAGGATCCGGGTATCGATCAATTGATCAGAAAGTACGGCTATGTAAATACGCCGGAGGTGCTCCGTCATGTCGAGGCGAACGAGGATCTGAAGAACAATCTTTCGGCCGCCGCGCACTTGATACACGGAACATCGGAGGGACGCTTCAGGATCACCTACTGTCCGGGATTCCTCACGCAACAGGAAATTGAGCAAGCGGGATACTCTTACGGCGATCTTCATTCGATGCTGAAGCGCTACGATCCCGACACGCTCGAGGAGGGATTCAACGAGCTGCCGGATGGAGAGAAAATTTTTTATATTTCAAACCCCGCGCTCGGACTCTGGGCATACCGCAGGCGCTTTGAAGAGGCATGAATGAAGATCGTTGCCGATAAGAACATTCCTTTTTTACGGGGCGTATTGGAGCCCTTTGCAGACGTGGTCTACATGCCGGGCGCGGCGATCACGAAAACGGATGTGAAGGACGCCGATGCGCTCATTGTGCGCACGCGCACGAAATGCAACGCCGCGCTGCTTGACGGCACACGCGTGAAGTTCATCGCGACGGCGACGATCGGACACGATCACATCGATCACGCCTATTGCGCGGAGCACGGCATTACATGGACGAATGCCGAAGGCTGCAACTCCTCGTCGGTGCAGCAGTATCTCGGGGCTGCGCTCGTGCATCTTTCCCTGAAGCATCGCCGACCGTTTGAAGGCACGACGCTCGGCATCGTGGGCGTCGGCAACGTGGGCTCGAAAGTGGCCAGGCTCGCCCGGGTGCTCGGCATGCGCGTGCTTCTGAACGATCCGCCGAGAGAGCGGCGCGAGGGTTCGCACGAATTCACATCGCTCTCGCATGTGATCGAAGCCTCCGACATCATCACATTCCATGTGCCGCTTAGTACAACCGGCAGCGATGCCACATTCCATCTTGCCGACGAGCGCTTCTTTGCCCGTTTGAAGCCCGGAACGATCCTCATCAACACCTCGCGCGGAGAAGTCGTCGAAACCGGCGCGCTCAAGGAGGCGCTCACGCGGCGCACGCTTTCAGGCTGCGTGCTCGATGTGTGGGAGCATGAGCCCTCGATCGATACGGAGCTTCTGACGCTTGCCGATCTTGCCACGCCGCACATCGCCGGCTACTCGGCCGACGGAAAGGCCAACGGCACGGCCATGAGCGTCAATGCGCTCTCCCGATATTTTTCGCTCGGGTTCGACCGGTGGTTTCCCTCCGATGTGCCGGAGCCTGCCCATCCCGCGCTTTCGATCGACGACGCCGGCCTGACGAAAGAGGAGATTCTCTCGTGCGCCATCGCGCACACGTACGATATCAGATCGGATGACGAAAGGCTGCGCCGGTCGGTGTCGACATTCGAGAAGCAGCGCGCAGAGTATCCGCTCCGGCGCGAATTCACATCCTATCGAATCAGTGTTTCCGCTCAGGCGCCGCCCGGCGTGAAAGAGGCGCTGGAAGCGATCGGATTTACGACCACAGACACACACACGAACGGAAAAAAACTGGAGGATGAACGAGCATGAACGCCACAGCAGACATCGGACTTGTCGGACTCGCCGTGATGGGCGAGAACCTTGTGCTGAATATGGAATCGCGCGGCTACAGAGTGGCCGTCTACAACCGCACGGTGTCGAAAGTCGACGCCTTCATTGAGGGCCGCGGCAAGGGCAAAAACCTCGTCGGCGCGCATTCGATCGAAGAGTTCGTCAAAACGCTCGCCCGTCCGCGCAAGGTGATGCTCATGGTGAAGGCCGGGCGCGCGGTCGACGACTTCATCGAGCAGATCATCCCGCATCTCGAAGCGGGCGACATCGTGATCGACGGCGGCAACTCGCATTTTCCCGACACGATCCGCCGAACGGCCTATCTCGAGTCGAAGGGGCTGCTCTATATCGGCACCGGCGTCTCGGGCGGCGAGGAAGGCGCGCTCACGGGTCCCTCGATCATGCCCGGCGGCTCGAAGGATGCGTGGCCGCATGTGAAGCCGATCTTCCAGGCCATCGCGGCCAAGGTCGAAGACGGCACGCCGTGCTGCGACTGGGTGGGCGACAACGGCGCGGGACATTTCGTGAAGATGGTCCATAACGGCATCGAGTACGGCGACATGCAGCTCATCTGCGAAGCCTATCAGATCATGAAGGACCTTCTGGGCATGTCGGCTTCCGAGATGCACGAGGTCTTTGCACGGTGGAACACGGGAGACCTCAATAGCTACCTCATCGAAATCACGCGCGACATCCTCGCTTATAAAGACACGGACGGCACGCCGCTTGTCGACAAGATCCTCGATACGGCGGGACAGAAGGGGACCGGCAAGTGGACCAGCGTCACATCGCTCGATCTCGGGATTCCGCTCACATTGATCAGCGAGGCGGTCTATGCGCGCTGCCTCTCGGCGCAGAAGGAAGAGCGCGTGCATGCTTCACGTGTGCTCTCCGGACCCGCGCCCTCCTTCACCGGCGACCGTGAGGAGTTCCTCAATGATCTGGAGCGCGCGCTTTTTGCCTCGAAGATCGTTTCCTATACGCAGGGCTATGTGATGATGCGCGCCGCGGCGCACGAATACCACTGGGATCTCCACTACGGCAACATCGCGCTTCTGTGGAGAGGCGGGTGCATCATCCGTTCGGCGTTCCTCGGAAAGATCAAGGCCGCGTTCGATGCCGATCCCTCGCTCTCGAACCTGCTGCTGGACCCCTTCTTCAAGCAGACGATCGACCGCTCGCAGCAGGCGTGGCGCCGCGTGATCGCCGCCTCGGTCACGAACGGCATCTGGGTGCCGGCGCTTTCGACCGCGCTCAATTACTACGACGGCTTCCGCTCGGAGAGGCTCCCGGCCAATCTGTTGCAGGCGCAGCGCGACTATTTCGGCGCGCACATGTATGAGCGCGTCGATAAGCCGAGAGGGGAATTCTTCCACACGAACTGGACGGGCAGGGGCGGAGAGACCGCGTCGTCGGCATACATCGTCTGATAACTTTTTTTGAGGAAAGGAACCTCCGCGCTCATGTATGCACTCGGCCTGGATATCGGAAGCTCCTCGATCAAATGCGCCCTCTTCGACTGTGAGACCGGCCGCTCTGTGGCGCGCGCTGCCTATCCTCCACAGGAAATGGCGATCGCCTCGCCCTGCCCCGGCTTTGCCGAGCAGGATCCGGATATGTGGTGGGAATACGCCTCGCTCCTCATCCGGAAGCTCGTCGCAGAGCATGTGAGGGATGCGCGTGAGATCCGTGCGATCGGCATCTCCTATCAGATGCACGGGCTCGTGCTCGTCGACGACGAGAAGCGCGTGCTGCGGCCCTCGATCATCTGGTGCGACAGCCGCGCGGTCGAGACCGGCCGCAGGGCCTTCGAGGAGCTCGGAACGGATTTCTGCCTTTCCCATCTCCTGAACTCTCCCGGCAATTTCACGGCATCGAAGCTGCGCTGGGTGAAGGACCACGAGCCGGAGATCTATGCACGCGTCGCAAAGGCGATGCTGCCCGGAGACTATATCGCCATGAAGCTCACCGGGGAAATTTCCACCACCGTCTCCGGACTTTCCGAAGGCATCTTCTGGGACTTCCAGGAGGAGCGCCTCTCCGCACGGCTTCTGGAGCATTACGGGATCGATCCCGAAGTGCTGCCGGAAATCCATCCGACATTCGCGGTGCAGGGCTCGCTCACGCGCGAGGCGGCCGATGCGCTCGGCCTGAGATCCGGCACCGTTGTTTCCTACCGGGCGGGCGACCAGCCCAATAATGCCTTTTCACTGAATGTCCTCAATCCCGGAGAAATCGCGGCCACCGCCGGCACGTCCGGCGTGGTCTACGGCGTGATCGACCGTGTGGCCTCCGATCAACGATCCCGTGTGAATCCGTTTGCCCATGTCAATCACGCGAAAGGCTGCACGAGGCTCGGCGTGCTTCTCTGCATCAACGGCACGGGCATCATGAACTCCTGGCTCAGGAAGACCGCCGCGTCCGATCTTTCCTATGACGAGATCAACCGGGAGGCCGCGGCAATTGAACCGGGCTCCGAAGGCGTGAGCGTGATTCCCTTCGGCAACGGGGCCGAACGCATCCTGGAGAACCGGAATATCGGCGCGCACATTCTTGGACTCGACTTCAACCGGCACGCGCGCGCGCACATCTTGCGCGCCGCGCAGGAAGGGATCGCCTATTCGTTCCGCTACGGCATCGATATCATGAAGGAGATGGGTCTTTCGATCTCGCTCATCCGCGCCGGGCAGGCCAATATGTTTCTGAGTCCGGTCTTCCGGCAGACGCTCTCCGATGTGACCGGGGCAACGATCGAGCTCTTCAATACCGACGGGGCTGAAGGCGCCGCGCGCGGCGCGGCCGTCGGAGCGGGACTCTTTCCGTCGTTCGAAGAAGCCTTCACATCGCTCACGAAACTCGAGGAGGTGCGGCCGGAGCCGGCCAACAGCGCGCAGACCGAAGAAGCCTATGAGCGCTGGAAGGCGAGGCTTTCGGCCGTGATGCAATGAAACGCGATTCTTGCAGGCAATGGTTCGATCGGACTTTCCATTCACTCCACACACAAAAAACATTATGGACTACTTCAAAGGCATCGGGAAAATCCGCTATGAAGGCACGGAGTCGACGAATCCTCTTGCCTTCCATTGGTATGACGAGCAGAAGCTCGTCGCAGGCAAATCGATGAAGGACCATTTCCGCTTCGCCGTGGCGTATTGGCACAGCTTCTGCGCCGCAGGCGGCGATCCGTTCGGAAGCGGCACGCGCGATCTGCCCTGGAACGAGGCGTCGGATGCCGTCTCGCGCGGCAAGGCGAAGATGGATGCGGGTTTTGAATTCATCACGAAGCTCGGCATTCCCTTTTATTGCTTTCATGATTTCGATCTTGTGGATGAAGGCGATTCGATCTCCGAATCGGACCGCCGCATCGAGACGATGGTCGAGTATGCGCGCCGGAAGCAGAAGGAAACGGGCGTGAAGCTTCTGTGGGGAACGGCGAATGTGTTTTCCCATCCGCGCTATATGAATGGCGCGGCGACCAATCCCGATTTTGCGGTGGTGGCGCAGGCGGCCGTGCAGGTGAAGCGCGCCATCGATGCGACGATCGCCCTGGGCGGAGAAAATTACGTCTTCTGGGGCGGGCGCGAAGGCTACGCATCGCTTCTGAATACGGACATGAAGCGCGAGCGCGAGCACATGGGAAAATTCCTTTCGATGGCGCGCGACTACGGGCGCGCGCAGGGATTCACAGGCACGTTCCTCATCGAGCCCAAGCCGATGGAGCCCACGAAGCATCAGTATGATTACGATGCGGCGACCGTGATCGGCTTTTTGCGCGAGTTCGGTCTCGACAACGATTTCAAGCTCAACATCGAAGTCAACCATGCGACGCTTGCCGGTCATTCGTTCCAGCACGAGCTGCAGACGGCCGTCGATGCGGGCCTGCTCGGTTCGATCGACGCCAACCGCGGAGATTATCAGAACGGATGGGACACCGATCAGTTTCCGGTGAACGTCACAGAGCTGACAGAAGCCCTGCTCGTGATTCTTGAAGGCGGAGGATTCACCACGGGCGGCACGAATTTCGACGCGAAGGTGCGGCGCAATTCGACAGATCCGGAAGACCTCTTCATCGCGCACATCACCGGCATGGATGCGTTCGCGCGCGCGCTGCTGGCGGCGCACCGCGTGCTCACACAGACGCCGTACAAAAAAATGCGCGCCGAGCGTTATGCCTCCTTCGACGCGGGCAAGGGCAGGGCCTTTGAACGCGGCGAGCTGAAGTTCGAGGATCTGCGAAGTGCGGCGCTTGAAAACGGCGAGCCCGAAAAAAAGAGCGGCAAGCAGGAGCTTCTGGAGTCCTTCATCAACCAATCGATCTGATTACGACCGGACGATCCACGCGCTGCAGCAGTTGCATTTCTCGAAGATGTCCGGGGAAGAAGACACGATAAGGCGATGGAAGAGGAAGCAAATATGTCCGCTGCCGAACAGTCATTTCCGATGGAAGTATTTGATGAATTGCGATGCGAACGACGGTTTGATTTGCGGATGTGTAGCTCCTTATTGATTGGCCGCCTCTTCGACCTTGAATCGCAGACGCAGCACGCCGTCCTGATGTGAGGAAGAGGCGATCGAGAATTTCCCGATCTCGCGCGTGTTCGAGACATGGATGCCCGAGCAGGGGCACGCGTCGTACGAACCCACTTCGATGATGCGCACCTGGTTTCCGGCTTCTTCCGGAA
>JBLMZA010000115.1:0-11449 GCA_050258555.1 Acidobacteriota bacterium
CCGGGTTCCGTACAGGCGAAGGAAATGCTCCGGCATCTTCAGCCCTCCGGGGCCCGATAGGACTTCAACTCAACCGATGACGATACTCGGCATCTCGGCGTTTTATCATGACGCGGCAGCCGCGCTGCTTCGCGACGGACAGATCATCGCCGCCGCGCAGGAGGAACGGTTTTCGCGCAAGAAGCACGATGAGCGCTTCCCCGCGCATGCCATCGACTATTGCCTTCGCGAAGCCGGAATGCGCGCCGCCGAACTGGATGCGGTCGTCTTTTATGACAAGCCGTTCACGAAGTTCAACCGGCTGCTGGAAACGTATCTTCACTTTGCGCCGCGGGGATTCCGGTCGTTCGTCATGGCGATGCCCGTCTGGCTGAAGGACAAGCTGTGGATTTCCGATGAGATCGAATCGTCCCTCGACTATGAAGGGCCGATCCTCTATGCCGAGCATCATGAGTCGCACGCCGCATCGGCATTCTTCCCGTCGCCGTTTGAACATGCGGCGTTTCTGACCATCGACGGCGTGGGGGAATACGCGACCACGTCCTTCGGCACGGGCGCGGACAATCGCGTGACGATACTGGCGGAGCAGCATTTCCCGCATTCGCTCGGACTGCTCTATTCCGCATTCACGTATTTTACGGGATTCAAAGTCAACTCCGGCGAGTACAAGGTGATGGGGCTCGCTCCGTACGGCGAGCCGAAGTATGTGCAGGCGATCTATGACAACCTGATCGATCTGAAGGACGACGGATCGTTCCATATGAATATGGATTTCTTCGATTATGCAACGGGACTGCGCATGACGAACGAGCGGTTTGCACGCTTGTTCGACGGTCCGGCGCGCGCACCCGAATCCGGATTGACGCAGCGCGAGATGGATCTGGCGCGGTCCATACAGGAAGTGACGGAAGAGATCGTCCTGCGCATGGCGCGACACGTCCGCACTGTGACGGGCGAAAAATATCTGTGCCTTGCAGGCGGTGTGGCGCTCAATTGCGTGGCCAACGGCAGATTGCTTCGGGAAAATGTCTTCGAGCGCATCTGGATACAGCCCGCGGCGGGCGATGCGGGCGGAGCGATCGGCGCGGCATTGATCGGATATCATCATCATTTCGACAAGCCCGCGCTGCGGAAGACCGGACGCGATCTTCAGCACGGATCGTATTACGGTCCCGCCTATCAGGACGACGCCATCAGACAGTTCATCGACGAGCATCATCTTTCGGCCGTCGATATGGGTGATATGGACACACTCTGCCGCACAGCCGCGCAATTGATCGCAGACGGTAATGTGGTTGGCTGGCATGAAGGCCGGATGGAATTCGGTCCGCGCGCGCTCGGCAGCCGCTCGATTCTCGGCGACCCGCGCAATCCCGAGATGCAGAAGCGCATGAACCTGAAGATCAAATTCCGCGAGAGCTTCCGCCCGTTTGCTCCCGCGGTGATGGAGGAGGATGCCTCTGACTGGTTCGAGATCGGCACGGAAAGTCCGTATATGCTTCTTGTGGCGGAAGTCAGACACGAACGACGGCGAGCGATGAGCAACGAGGAAAAACGTCTTTGGGGCATCGAGAAGCTCAACGTGGTGCGCTCCGAAATTCCCGCCGTGACGCACGTCGATTATTCGGCGCGCCTTCAGACCGTGCACAGAGACGACAATCCCGTCTTTCATCGGCTGTTGGAAGAATTCAAGTCGATCACCGGATGTCCCGTGCTGGTCAACACATCGTTCAACGTGCGGGGCGAGCCGATCGTCGAGTCGCCGATGGACGCCTATCGGTGCCTGATGCGCACGGATATGGATGCGCTTGTGATGGGACGCTTCATTTTTTACAAGAAGAATCAGCCGCCGTTTGCCGAGAGCGGAGATTGGAGAAGTGAGTATGCGCTTGATTGAGGATGTGAAAAGCGACCTTCGCGCGCTCGACCGATCGGACGAGGCGCTCATGAAATTCGGCCGGACCGTGGGCGGGGTATTCCTGATGATCGCGACCGTGATCTTCATCATCCGTTCCGCGACGCCGGCCTTTATCGTCACCGCCCTTGTCGGGACCGTGCTGGCTTTTGCCGGGATGGCCGCGCCGAGGATGCTCAGGACGGTTCATCTCGTGTGGATGGGAATGGCGTTCGTGCTCGGCTGGTTTGTCTCGCGCCTGGTGCTCGCCGTATTTTTCTTTCTCATCATCACGCCGGTCGCCTTTGCTGCGCGCATGGCGGGGAAGAAATTTCTCGATACGGAATTCGGCAAAGGCGCATCAACCTATTGGATCGAAAAGAAAGACCATGTGCGCTACGACCGCATGTGGTGACAATATCATCCTCTTTATCTTCGGACATCGTTATGGCAAAGATCAGAATCGTGGCGGAATATCTCTCGTTCCTGAAAGAGAACAAAAAATGGTGGCTGCTGCCGATCGTCGTGCTGCTGCTCGTCTTCGGCCTCCTCATCGTGCTCACGAAGGGAAGCGCCCTCGCGCCGTTCATCTACACGATCTTTTAGTGCTTCATCGCCGCAAGGATGCCCGCCTTCAGCTGGAGCGCCGAGCCGTATGCGGGGGCGATGCGGAGGGCCTCGTCGACAAATTGGAGCGCCTTTCCGAAATCGCGCTTGTTGGCCCAGGCGACGGCCGTGCCGTAGGCGATGGTTGCCGAAAGCGACGCATCTCCGGGTGAGACGATCTGCCGTGCGGCCGCAAAATCGGCGAGCGCCGCATCGACACGGCCGAAATTCACATTGGTCAGTGCGCGCTCCACGCGCGCATGGGCGTATCCTGGATTGGACGCGACGGCAATGTCGAAATGCTTCAATGCATCCGCCGGCCGGTTCATTCTGTTCAACAGATTGCCCAGCATGTAATGGGCATAAAAATTGTACGGATACACGTCCGTCACCGCTTCATACGTCGTCTGCGCCTCGCGCATCCGTCCTTTTTGTGCAAAGACCTGCGCGGACCGGTAGCATGCCTCATCCCACACATATGCGCGGCGGAACATTCCTTCCACAATCGACTTCAATTCATTGTCCGATCGATCGAGCACGGGCGTTCTCATCTGAAAATTCCTGAAGGGCCAATGGCTCGTCAGATTCGTCATCGATCGCTCGCCGTAGGCCAGATCGAGTTCGCAGATGCCGAGGCTGTCCGCCTGCCAGGGAAGCAATGCCTGCGACGCGATGCGCTCCGACTCGGGAAGAAGTCCGTATGATGCCATCGAGCGGACGACATGGGATGCGATAAGATAATATCCACGCGCGTTCGGATGCACATGCTCCCAGAAGAGCGTCGTGTCGCTGATGCCGTGCGCGCATGCGGCGCGCAGCAGCGAATCGGATGCAATGCAGGGCACGCCGAGTTCCGCGCAGACGCGGTGGAGCACGGCGTTCGTCCGCTCGGGCGCGCGGAATTTCAAGAGATCGTGATCCTTTGCACGAATAAGCAGCGCACGGGCTTCGTCATACCGTCCGAGCCGCTCTTCGGTCCGTCCGAGCCAGTAGAGCACAAATGCATTCGTGCTGTCGTTCGGCAGACGTTCAGCGAGGCGACGCTCGAGTTCGGCATACCGTGCCTGGGTAAACGCACCAACAACGTCCCGTTCAAATGATTCTCCGGGCGACGCATAGAGAAAGGGAGCAAAGGAGAGGTTCGAGGCCGCATCGCTGAACATGATCCTGATCTTCTTCGCGCGCAGATGCGCGATCATCGCGCGAAGGTTCTTCTCGTAGTTCGAAAAGATCCGTTCGGCGTCGGGCGAATACAGCTCCACGCCGGTGTTCTGCGAGACCTGCTGCATGAGCGTCCGCGTTTCGCCGGGCTGCTGCGCCGGCACGCCGCCGAGACTGTCGATCATCCGCGCGATCGCCGTGCGCTTCATCCAGTGCTTCACATCGGTCATGAAGGGCATCAGCTTCTCGAGTTTCGACACGCCGACGCCGTCGGGACCGTAGAACTCGTTGTGTCCAAGATAGATCAGCACGAGATCGGGCTCGAGCTCCGAGACGGCGCGGGCCATGTCCGCAATCACGGGACTGTTGATGGCGGAGGCCGCCGCGTTGATGACTTCGATCTCGCGGTCGGGATAGAGCGCGCGGAGCTCACGGCGTATGATGGCGGGGATATTGGCGTTGATCTGGTAGGGCACGCCGAACATCGACGACTCGCCGAGGCAGACAATACGGATCGAACGATCGGTCCGCTTCACGCGGAGGAGTTCGTCCTTGAGTTCGGGAATGAGGACGTCCGACGAGGAGAAGTAGCGTTTCAGATACGAGCGGTTGAGCTTCTGCCATTCGATGTTGTCGTATGTGACGGTTGAAACAATCCGGTCTTCGGCTGCGGGAGAAAGAACGCGCAGCATCAGTTCGAGACACGCGACGAGAATGAATGCGAAGCCGACCGTGGCCGCGCTGAAGATGATCTTTTTTCTGGTTGTAAGCATGCGTTAATGACGATTATGTACTGCGAATGACGGCGCCGGCCATCGCGCCGGTGTTGACGTTGTTGTCGATGACCACGCGGCCGTTCACGATCACGTAGGGAAGTCCTTCTGGAAACTGGTGCGGCTGGATGAATGTGGACGTGTCCCGGATCTTTACATAATCGAAGAGCGCGAGATCCGCCGCCTTGCCTTCGGCGATGATGCCCCGGTCATGCAGACCCATTTTCTCGGCCGGAAGCGACGTCATTTTCCGGATCATGTCGGGGAGCGTCGTGATCCGCCGCTCGCGCTGGTAATGCGCGATCGCGCGGGGGAACGAACCATAGGCGCGGGGATGAGGATTCGAACCCGAACCGCGGCCCCAGGGAGAGAACGCCCCGGCATCGGAACAGACCATGGCATTTTTCCATTGCAGCACGAGCTCCGTTCCTGGCTCGTCCATGCCGAAACCCACCATGCCGACGCCGCCGTTTTCACTCAGCAGGAGATCGGCCACGAACTCGAAGGCATCGGCATGATTCTCGTTCGTGATCTGATAGACCGTCTTTCCCTGCAGCGGCTTGTGTTCCGGCTTCGAAAGCGACGAGATCATTACCGTATCCCACGAGCCGAGTCCGTCGACTTTGCGGAGCACTTCTTCCCTGATCTTCGCACGCGTCGCGGCATCCTTCAGCCGGCCAAGAAACGCGTCGACGCCGCCGTCGCGCGACCAGAGCGGAAAAAGCGCCTGCAGCGTGGTGCTGTAGGCGATATAGGGATAGCGGTCCGTGTGTATTTCAAGTCCCTCGGCGATGCCTTTTTCCAAGAGTTCGATAGCTGCGGCCTGCTTTCCCCAATTGGATTTGTTCTGCGCCTTCAGATGCGAAACCTGCAGGCGCGCATCGGATCCGCGCGCGATGTCGATCGCTTCCTTGATCGCCTCGAGCACGCGATTGTCTTCGTTGCGCATGTGCGTGGCATAGAGCCTGTGCTTCTTCGGCGCGCCCTTCATCACTTCGATGAGCTCTTCGGTGGACGCGAAGCTGCCCGGCGTGTATTCCAGGCCGGAGGAGACGCCGAAACATCCCTGCTCGATGGCGATTTCGATCTCGCGCTGCATGCGCCGGATTTCATCCGCTGTGGCGGGCCGGTTGTCGAGTCCGATAATGTTCGCACGGATGTTGCCGAGTCCCACAAGCGAGAGGAGATTGATCGCCGTGCCCTGGTTTTTCAGGAGCGTGAAGAAGCCGTCCATGTCGCGGTACGTGCATTCGAATCCGTACTCGTTTCTGAAATCCTCGAGTGTTTTTTCCAGCTCGGGTCCGCCCAGCGGCGCGGCCGAATCTCCGCAGTTGCCGGTGACCGTGGTTGTGACGCCCTGGCGGATCTTGCTTTCCGCTCTCGGAGAAGCGAGCAGGGATGTGTCGAGGTGCGAATGGATGTCTATGAAGCCCGGCGTGACGGTGAGTCCCCGCGCATCGATCACGCGGTCCGCTGTGGCATCGGCAAGCGCGCCGACGGCCGCGATCATGCCGTCGCGTACGCCGATATCCGTGGTGCGTGCGGCCATGCCGGTGCCGTCGATCACCGATCCGTTTCGGATGACAAGGTCGAATGCGGAACGCGTGCGTGCGATGGAGGAATAGGTGATTCCGCCCAGTGTTGCGGCCGATATGCCGGCTGCGATGCCGGTGGTGACGAAATGACGCCGATCCATGGGACGCTCCTATGTTCTGTGTTGTTGTGAGGGATGCGGTTATTTCACCGAGTACATTTTTGCGGCTGTATCCGGCGGAATGAAAAACCGCCAGAGATGTTCCTTTCCGACGCTGATGCCGATCCGTTCCGAGCGATGGATAAGCCGCGATGGAACCGGAGGAGCGTCTTCGAGAAAAATATCGTTTTCCAGAAGATCCGTTCCGTTGTCGCTGCGGCCGATGCCGAACGCCTGGCAGAATTTCGCGGGTCCATCGGAAATATGCGCATGCTTCACCGTTTTTCCCGAGGCCGACCGATATTCGATCATCGTTTCGATGCCTTCACGCGGCACGACCGAACGGATGAGCACGGCTTCCGCACGTTCGGCGATACCGGTTACGACATTTGCGCAATAATGCATGCCGTATGTAAAATAGACATAGAGACGTCCGCCTTCCCGGAACATGACCTCATTGCGCGGCGTCTGTCCCCTGAATGCATGGCTTGCCGGATCAATTGCGCCCATATACGCTTCGACTTCCGTGATCGTTCCTTTGAGCACGGAGGAGCCGAGACGGCGCACGATGAGCTTGCCGAGCAGCTCGGGCGCCACAACGAGGGCCGATCGTGTGTAGAATGAACGGGGAAGTTTCATCATCATGCCGGCCGATGAACGATTGGCGAGGTCCGCTAGCGGGACCGCATATGGATGATAACATACGAAAAAAGAATGACGGGAGAAAGCGCGAAATGTGAAACGCGGGAGGGACCATGTTGTTGCAATTCCATTGAAATTTCTCTACTTTTGGTAATGACAAAATCCCAGTTCTGATGCCTCAACGAATCTCTACGACTTCCACAGCAAAGACAGGCGGCACCAGCAGCCGCGCCAGAGAATCTTCGCCGACGAAACAGCAGCTTGAGTCGCGTGCCGAGGACGCCGCTCTTATTCGCGGAGCATTGGCGGGCAAGCAGGAGGCATTCCGCGGCATCATGGCCAAATACCACGACAACATCGTGGCGCTGCTGCATCGGATGATACGGAACAACGACGAAGTCGAGGATCTCACGCAGGAAGCCTTCATCAAGGCGTTCGCTTCGCTTGCGAATTACAGCAATGAATTCGCATTCTCGACCTGGCTCTACAAGATTGCGACGAACAACTGCATCGATCACATCCGCAAAAGGAAACTGCCCACTTTCTCGATCGACAAGCCGCTTGAATCGAAAGACGGCGAATACGGGTATGAAATCCCCGATTCCTCCTATGAACCCGACAGGTCCATCATCAGCCGCCAGCGCACGCAGATGCTTGAAGACGCCATCGCTTCGCTTCCGCTGAAATACCGCACGGTGATCATGATGCGGCATTCGGACGAGATGGACTACCAGGACATCGCCAAAGAGCTGAATGTGCCCATCGGGACGGTAAAAGCGCATATTTTCCGGGCGCGCGAAATGTTGAACAAGGCGTTGAGGAAAAAAATACAAAATTATTGATCCTTTCCTGTAACTCTTTATGGCCTCGTTCGTAAAAAATACAAGGAAGGACCAACTCATTATGCGCCTATTACGAATTTACATAGCGGCGTTTCTGCTTTGTGTGCCGGCGGCGGTGCGAGTACTGGCCGGCGACGTAAACAAGGAGATCCGGCGAACCGACGAACGCGAGGCGCGCGTACGCATCGAATCGTCGTTCGGATCGGTCAATGTGTTTCGCGGACCCGGAGACAAGATTGCGGTGATCAGCTACCGCGATTCGAAGAATCGTGAGGCGAATGCGGAGATCGATTACCGGCTCCGTGATCGGATCGGCAATCTGAACGTCGAATTGAATCCTTCCGGCGAACGTCACGAGCACGACGGCGGGCTCCATGTCAATTTCGATTTCAAGACGGACGAGTGGTATGTGATGCTGACAGACGCCATTCCGATTGCGTTCGATGCCAGCCTCGGCGCGGGCAATGCGAATATCGACATGACCGGCTTGAACGTCAATAAATTTTCGCTTTCCACCGGAGCATCGTCCACGAAAATCCGTTGGGGAGAACCCAACCGCAGCGTGATCGACCGGATGAGAATCGAAGCCGGTGTGAGCAAACTGGTGGCCGAAGGATTGAGCAACGCGAATTTCAGGCATTTGGATTTTGAAGGCGGAGTCGGTTCCTATTATCTGAATTTCGACGGCGAGTTGAAGCGCGAAGTGGATGTGAAGATCGATTTCGGAATGGGATCGGTGACGCTCGATATCCCCTCGAATATCGGCGTGAAGGTCAAATACAACGATTCGTGGCTGACGAGCTTTTCGTTCGCCACCGATATCTCGAAGGAATATGAAGGAATGTCCGTTTCATCGAATTATTCAAACGCTGAAGGACGCTTGAACATCTACGTCGATTCGGGAGTGGGACACGTGAAGATCCGCCGTTCGAACTGACAGTTCGCGCACACCCTGGGAAATTTCCAACAATGCCCCTGCATGAATGAATCATGCATGGGCATTGTCGTTTTCGGTGCAGCGCGTTCTGATGCTATTCAAAATAATAATAGGAAGGGGCGCCGAGGGCTTCATTGTTTCCCATACGCCGCTGCAGCTGGCCGATTGCTTCGGTATAGCAAGTCATGCCGCTTCCATATTGGGGGAGCGCGGTGTAGAAGAATTCATTGAACGCCTTTGCCGCAGCGGCGGAAACAGGCGATTGCTGCAGTATGCAGCCCGAAGTGCCGCTCATGAGCGCAAAGACCGCGGCAACCGGAGAGAGGAGGCTCGTATCGCGCTGCAGATCGGCAATGAGATAGAGCCGGTGGGGACGCGCGGAAAGGAACGTGGAAACCGGACGAAACGCATCCGAAGAAGTGATCGTGCCGCCCGAGAAAGCGATCGTCGATGTGCCGATGACTGCATCGCGCCCGGAGAGAGTCGAGATGTGCATGATGTCTCCTGATGCCTCGCGGAAATTCTTCTCCGTCGCCAGTTGCGATGCGATCACGGAGGCCTCGACATAGAAGTTTTTGATGCTGCGCAGTTCCGCTTCCGCTTCGAGCGAGCCGGCCGAGGGCGCTCCGAAGGCCGTGACGCTCTTGAGAGGAGCATCGTTTGAGGCATCCTGGCCGACGCGGCTCAGGATCGGCCGATAGGTGACCACGGGCATGTCGGAGCCCGCGCGGCCCTGATTCATCATGAATGCATGAAGCGGAAGCGCTTCGATCGTTCGCGTGGCATGAAGAATGACGCGGCGCGAAAGGTAACGGCGTATGGGTTGCACCAATGCTGCAGTAATGCCGCCTGAGAGCTGGCGGAGCCCGGCATCGTCGGTCTTCAGTCCCTGTGCGGCCAGCGAAGCATTGTGCCGGAGCTCCGCTTTCCATGCGGCGAGCCGGCTGAGCATCGGAGCGTCGGGACCGAGATCGACCGCAGTCGCCGTGCCGCCGTGCGGAAGAACGATCACATAGAACCGTTTTCCCAGCGGCGCATACGACACGATGCAGCCATCCTCGGGAAGGCGCCCTTCGATCGATGCCGGCGTCGTGCGCGCGGCAGGAGAGGCCAGCGGACGCAGCGCTGCGGAGCGTGAAAGCAGCGCGTCGCCTTCCTGTATGACCGTTATTGCAAGGGTTCTGAAGTTGCTGCGAAGCGAATCGGTGTCGGAAGCGTCGATCACACGGGAAGAGAGCGACTGGCGCTCCATCAGTTCCGTTTCCGCCACGCAGAGCGAGCGCACGCGGGCAAGATACGCCGAGACGGCGGCTGACCGGACGCTGTCGCTTAAAGCAATGGGATAGCCGCGCACTTCACGCCGCAATGCGGATTCTTCGCCTTCATCGAGCACGGCAAGCGCTTCGCCGATGCGGCGCTTGTGAATGAGAAACGATGCAAACGGGCGGTACCACCAGTCGTCGCGTGAGGAACCGGAGGGAAGCAGCCGCGCTTCATCGGTGATGAGAAACGGATCGGCCGAATGAACGATCGGCGCTTCCGATCGGCGCATGAGATCGAACGCCGACTGGAAGAGAGGTTCGGCATCGGCGTCTTCGTGCAGCGCCGCGCGAAGGACGGCAGATTTCACCTGGGCCAGCGCTGTGCGCCAGGGCGAGGGATCTTTTACGAAAAGTTTGCCAGCCGTACGGTAGAGCGTGAACGTCCGCAGCACCGCCGCACCCGACGGCGCATGAAGCATCATGTGCTCGTGGCATTCTCCCATGCGAAGAAGGCAAAAGCCCATCGCCGCGGGAGTGTTCTCGGATGAAGCCGCCGCGTACGCCTTCGAAAACATCGCCTCCGCCTGTTGATAAGCTTCGCGCGCGAAGTACGTTTCGCCGAGTCCGCAGAGAAGCTGCGCGCGCATGCCAGGCACATGGGCGGCGTCCACGGATTTCAATCCCGCCTCGAATGCCTGTTCCGCATCATCTGTCAGTCCCAGAAGAAGATACACCGCTCCGGTTCCGGCGTGGATCTTCGTCACTTCTTCGCTCTCGCGCATCGAGGCGGCCGCTCCCGATGCGAGCGAAAGCTGTTGGATAGCGTCATCCCGGCGTCCGAGCAGGGCAAGCGCATAGGCATGGCGAAGCGCGATATCGGCCGAAAGCGGAGAAGAGCCGAAACCAGCTGCGGCCGCAAAATGCTCCGATGCCGATGCGGCGCGGCCGTTCATCAGTTCGATCCGTCCCAGTTCATATTCCGAGGCGGCTCTGCCGGCATTGTCCGAAGCATCCGATGCAGCCTTCAGCGCATTGAGCGCAAAAAGCGCGGCCGAGTCGGTTCTTCCCGTTTGCGCATAGAGTTCGGCAAGGGAAATGGAGAACGACGTGATCTGACGGGGTTCCCGCTTCTGTTCAAAATAGGCAAGCGCCGCGTGATAATGCATGAATGCGCGCGAGAGCTTGCCGCGCTTCTGTTCGACGTCGGCCAGCGCGGCAGTCGTCTCATTGAAACGGTCGGGATTGTCCGCCTGGGCGTACAGAGGCAGCGCCTCGTTGAACAGTTGTTCGGCATCGACATACCGGAACTGGCGGACTGCATCGGATCCCTGTGCGCGGAAGCCGTCGGCTTTTTCGTTGAGCGAATTGCGCGAACAGCCGGATGCAATGATTGCGGCACAAAGCAGGAGAGAGGAGAGGAACGCCCTGAAATAAAAAAAGCTGCGTGACGGGGTCACACAGCTTTTCTGAGATCCTGTACGTTCGACAAATGGTGCCGTCGGTATCATGCCGTTAGGAATGTTGGAGCTGGCGATCGGACTTGAACCGATGACCTGCTGATTACGAATCAGCTGCTCTACCAGCTGAGCTACGCCAGCATGATTTACAAATATACAAAGTCCCTGAGGAAAATGCAAGA
>JBLMZA010000116.1:0-2778 GCA_050258555.1 Acidobacteriota bacterium
TATTCTGAAGAGGTTTTTCATCTTAACACGCAAAGGCGGTTCAAGGTGCCATGAACGGGAATGCTGCGCCGGAGCGCATGATTGTCAGTGTCCGTGGGCTTCGGATCCTTCCGCGTGATGCGACTCCGGATCCTTGTGCAGCGCTTCGAGATAGTGCACGAATTCCACGTAGGCCTGCACATAGCGTCGTCCCGCATCGACATTCGTATCCATCGCTTTCTTCGCATCGGAGGCCTCTGCAAAGCGGGCTTCGATCGTGTGTGCGACACGCTCCGAAATGTGCCGCGATAACGCGTTCACCGAGCCCGTCTCGAGCGCCTTATCGGCAGCCGCGATGACGGGATCGACCGGAGTGCCGGCGGGCTTCAATCCCGTATAGGGCTCTCCCTCGCCCGCCCGGTGCACGCGCACGACGGTTTCGAAGAAATACCGGTCGGCAAGGTCCCGCGCGCTGCCCTTGAGTTTCCGCACGTCAAGCGCGCGATTGAATGCTTCACGGATTTCGGCTTCATGCTCTTTTTTCACCCATTTCAGGACCGGTTCGATCGTTCCTTTGTCGAGGGCGACGGTTGCGGCTTTCACAACCGGACCATCAATCGTATCACAATGCGCCTGTGCCGGAACGGCCGACAGGCTGAAGAATAGGGCAGCAGCGAGTGTCCACAATGCGGTTTTCATGGGATGTCTCCTTTGAATAGGGGTGAGAGGAATTGGGAGCTTGTAAATCAGACCTTTTTGTCTGATTTACAATTAGAATAACGGAGAATCTGCCGCAATGGTTCCCGCCGTTTCAATATGGGAAGGCGAACGACGCGCGACCTCTCCGCGATGTGCACAGAAAGACGGTTACTTCGAGACGATCATGTTCCGCACGAGTCTCCTTCCTTCACACCTCAGACATGCATAATAGACGCCGCTCGAGAATCGGGCAGCATTGAATGTTGCTTTCAGATAACGACCCGGCTGCGCCACACCGTCGAAGAGCACGGCCACGCGCTCTCCGAGCGCATCGAATACCTCAAGCCGTGTCCATCCTTCAGACGGTACCGTAAAGATGATCTCTGTGGAAGGATTGAACGGATTCGGATAATTGTTCAGCAGCGCAAGCGCAGCGGGCGCCGCGCCTGGATCGACACGCCGCTCTTCCGAATAGAGCGACGCTCCATCGGCGTCGATCTGTGTGAGACGATAGATAAGCGGATCTTGAGGCGCGCCATGGTCGGTGAACCGGTACTGATTCGGGCTGCTGCATGTGCCCGATCCTTCCACAAATCCGACCGTCATCCATGCAGAGGAAGTCTCCCTCCGGCGTTCGATCTCGAATCCGTGATTATTCACTTCCATCGCCGTCTTCCACACAAGAATCACCGATGCGTCCTTCCTGCTCGCCGTAAATTCGGCCAGCTCAACCGGAAGCGGGGCTGTGTTGTCCGCGGCAATGAACCAGTCGCCGAATGCCGTAACGCCGCATGCCTGCACACGGCCGTTTGCTATGGATGAGGAAAGCATCGATCCGGCGCCGCGCACAAAGTTCTGGTATGTGTTCATGCCGGTCCTTCTGGACAGAAACAGCGCCGACTCGGTGAGGATCGGACTGACGATCGAGGCATACTGGGAGTGCAGATAGTCGAGCGAAAGCGTATACATGACGCCCACAGCTGATGAGGAAATCACATAATAGGTCCCGATGATTTTCTTTGCCGCCAATATTCCTCCATTCGTCGCTGCGGCTCCCGTCATCACGGCGACCGTCGTTGTACCGGCTGTTCCGGCTGCGGTCACATCGATATTCGCCTCATAGCTGTTCGTGCCGTCGCCGACGATGAAATAATTCGATCCCGTCGCAGCGCCGATGCTTCGCGTTTCCGATGAGGACGGCACTTCGATGACGTAGGAGGCAGAATTCTGCGGCGTGGGGACGCTTTGCTTCACGAAATCAAATCCGTTATTATCCGAATCCCAGCCATTGCCGTTCGCGGCATCCGATCCCCCAGCAGCAAGCGCCGCGGCATTCGATGCACACCGCGCTTTGCGCTCGAGCGTGAGCGTGTTGCTTGCAGCGGGCGCATCCGATCCGCCTTCGGAGTAAACGGCCGAGGTTCCCCATCCGATGAAGTCGACGATATTCGTCGCCGATGCTTCGGCCCCCGATATGATCGCCGCAGTGCTGTTGCACAGCGCCAGGCGCCCTGCCGAAGCTCCCATCGCCAATCCGCTGCCGGCATCTCCATCCGGCGAAGGAGTAAGCACTGCGCCTCCTGTGCCTGCCGTACCGCCGACGATGAGATAATAGGAATGCGGCGCCATCGTCACATTGCCAAATGTATAATCGATGCCATAATTTCCCGTGCCCGTCGAAGATTTGTACTGCAGCGTCCAGCCGTTCAGATTGACAGGCGCATTGGTCGGATTGTAGAGCTCGACCCAGTCACGCTGATAGAGCGCCTCCGTGAGGCCCGACCCGCCTCCCGGCGCGCACTCGCTGATGACGATATGATCGGCCAGCTGTCCCCATGCAAGCGTGCCGAACGTAACAATGCCGGCACAGACAAAGCGAAAGACACGTGCCATCACACACCTCCCCCGTGAATTTGAGTGATTGGAATCCTGCTGCCGTCGTTTGACAGTCCCCCCGCACAAAAAAATCCCATGAAGAGATTACATGATCTCTCTCATGGGTTCGTTCATCATTCCAAACTCAAATCTCCCCTGCGCTCCATCGTCTCCGCCCCCGCGTTCTTCGTCCGATGTGCTGCTTCTCCTCCTTGATGATTCTAT
>JBLMZA010000117.1:0-5457 GCA_050258555.1 Acidobacteriota bacterium
AGGTTCGAGCCGTTGACGGCGAATGCCGTTACACAGGTGTTTGTGATGCCGGTATTCAAATCCGTCCATGTGGCGCCGTTATCCTCGGACTTGAATGCTCCTCCGCTGTATGTGCCCGCATAGGCCACCGAGCCGTCGATCAGGACCGCCTGAACGTATGCATCGGTCAAGCCGGCGCTGGCGTTGGTCCATGTCAGGCCGTCATCGAGCGAACGGTAGAGGCCGACAGTCGTGCCGGCAAAGATGGTTCCTCCCGACGCCGTAAGACATGTCACGTATGCCGATCCCGGAAGTCCCGCATTGACCGGTGCCCATGTCGCTCCGTTGTCCGTTGTGCGGTAGACGCCGAGTCCGGCCGTGCCGGCAAAGACCGAAGTGGCCGATGCGGTCAGCGAATAAATGTATGTGCCCGGCGGAATGCCCGTGCCGGCGGGAGCCCAGTTCGCTCCCATATCGGACGTGACCGAGACGCCCTGCGACGTGCCGGCAAAGATGCGCGTGCCGCTGACGGTCAGCGCCGAGACATACGTCGGCGAGAGTCCGTTATTGATCGCCGTCCACGTTGCGCCATTATTCGTGGTGATGAACGCTCCGCCGTCCGTTCCCGCGATCACGGTCGAACCGTCGAGGCCGAACGAGAGCACGGAGACGACGTTGAGTCCCGAGTTCACATGCGTCCACGTCGCTCCGTTGTCCATCGTCCGGTAGCAGTTGTTGCGGAAGACGCCCGCAAAGACGCTCGAGCCGCTGGAGGCAAGCGCCAGCACATTCGATGTGGTCATGCCGGTGTTGACTTCCGTCCAGCTTGCCGCGCTGTTCGTCGAACGATAGACGCCGCCGCCCAGGATGCCCGCATAGAGATCCGTTCCATTGACGGCGAAGCAGAGCGTGTTGATTTTCGGAATGCCCGTCTGCGCCAGCGTCCATGTGGCCCCGTTATCTGTCGACTTATAGACGCCCGCGCCTATGGTTCCGGCAAACAGATCGGTGCCAAGCCGCGAGAGCGCCCGGACGGTCGTTCCCATGCCGATGCCGGTATTGGAAGGCGACCATGTCGCGCCGTTATCACTCGACAGGAAGATCCCTCCCGCAGCCGTTCCCGCAAAGAGGTTCGTGCCGCTGGCCAGGAGCGCATACACGTTCAGATTCGCGAGGCCGCTGATCACAGGACTCCAGTTCGCGCCGTTGTCGGTCGAGCGGAAGACGCCTCCGCCCGTCGTTCCCGCAAAAAGATTCGTACCGATGAGGGCGAGCGCTTTCACGTTGAGGTTCGTGAGCCCCGCATTCGAGGGATTCCATGTGAGTCCGCCGTCGGCAGAAAGAAAGATGCCGCCGGCATCGGTGCCTGCCACGAGCGTCGTTCCATTGAACAGGAGCGTTCGCACCACGCTTGCCGAAAGTCCGCTTGAACGCGGACTCCAGCTCGTGCCGTTATCGGATGAGAAAAATACTCCGGCATCGGTGCCGGCGTAGAGATTGGTTCCGCTCACGGCAAAGGCGTAGACGGTGAGGTTCATCAATCCGGAGTTGGCAGGATTCCAATGCGCTCCGTTATCGGTCGAGAGAAAGACGCCGTTGCGTGTCGTGCCTGCAAAGAGATTGGTGCCGATGACGGCCATGGCATTGACATCTCCGCTGGCCGGTCCGTTGGTCTGAACCCATTGGCCCAGCAGAGAGGAATGGACAAAGGTGAGACAGGAAAGAAGAAACAATGAAGCGATCGTTCGGCGTTTCATGGGTATCCTCCCGGGCTAATATGATAGAACGATAGAGGAGAAAGCGCACACATACGATGCAGCCGTTGGATGAGAATCAACACCCGATGCGCAGCATTGAGATGTACGGCCCTGGACAGGAGAGAAGATGGGAGAGGCCCTACTCATGCAGACGCGCGGAACGATAGGGAGGAAGGCACAATGAGTCCCGCACGCGTCTTAATCGGTACTGACGTGAAATGCACGGCGCCGCCGTTCAACAGCAATGAGAGGATCGGTGTGGGCAGCACCGCGAAACATGCACAGAGATTGGAGAAAGAAAAAAGGTAAGTCTACACTACTGCTTAAATACGGTTTTCACCCTGCATTGTCAAGTTAGAAGTTTCTAATGTTTCATCTTCAGGAGCTTCTTTGCCCTGGACCGAAACGCACCGGAAGCGCGCGGCAGCTGCATCTCGATGAGCAGCCGGAGTTCCCGCTCCAGGTCAGGCTCGGCGGCGGTGAAGCGCGCGATCACCGTCATCGCATAGACTTTGACGGCGATCGGTTCATCGGAAGACGAAAGCAGATCGAAGCACAGCGAGACAACCCTCCCGCTCAGACGATCCGGAATCTCGATCACCTGCAGGAGCCGGACGATATTGCGCTTCACGGCATCGTGCACGCCGCGTTTCGTCACCATCGGCAGGAGTTTGCCGAGCCAGGGAATGAACAGTTCGGGATGCGTATCGGCGATGGTGCCGATCACCCAGGCGCCGCGCTGCACCACAATCGGTTCGCCTGTAAAAAAAAGTGTCATCAGGCAGCCGAGCCGCTCCGGATCCGTGCCAATCCAGCGGACGATCTTCAGAATCTGTGCCTTCGAATGTTCCTTCAACAGCGCGCGTTCGATATCCATAGGTTTGTTTCGTGAGGAAGAAAAATGACCCATCCGGTTGGCCTCAATGTACCAACTTCCCCCTGACGACGCAATCCCTCTTGTTCAAAAAAGCAGCATCTTTCCTACAAAAAGCCGCTCTACGGATTTTCCATCGAGCGGAGCGTGAAGGGAAGTTCAGAAAACGCGGAACATTTCTCTCCGTGAATTCCGTCACCTCAGCGGTTTCATCACAGAGGAGAGGATGGCCCCGCGGATGACACCGGATCGGCTTGGGCGAGGAATGAGAAATGCTGGGGAATTCGAATCGAAAACTTTTCGTTGTGGAAGATGCAGAGGAAGACCCAGACGGACGTACAAAGAGCAGTATTCCATCATTATATAAGTCAGGAGGAAGTATGAACAATGACAATGAAGAGGAACGGTCTGTGCTCCTATTGGAATTTGAAGTGGATCTCACCGATGAGGAATGGAAGGAACTCGGATACGATCCGGAAGCGATGACAGAGGACGAAATCGAGGAGCTCATTGACAAAGTCGGGGAGCTCGAAGAGTATTGGGATTTCATGCCGCTTCTGCGCCGGGCAGCACGCGCCCTCGGGCGCGATGTCATGGACGGCGACGCCAAGGACGAGACGAACGATTCCTGAGCTGTGCTTCAAACCGGCCAGGCGGTCAGGTCCAAGCCGCTCACACTCCCTTGCCGCATCCCGTAGAGCAGCAAGGGATTTTTTTACGCGCGTATGGCAGAATCGACCGCGATATTCTTTGACTGCGCCCATTCGATGATCTTCGGCTTCAGCTCGTGGTGCTGCCGATACGTGCAATTGTTCAGGTTGATTGTGATCATCTTGCCCGAGTCCAAGTAGACATCGATTTCAAACATCTTCATCTCAAGCCGAGATATTTCATCCCATCGGATATCGACCGTTTGTCTTCGGGATAACCGCCCGGCGATTCCCTTCTCATCAAAGATCACGATTTTAGGCTTATAGAAACGCAGATAGATCACGCCTGCGGCGATCATGACCGCGCCGATGGCGATATTGAAGTAGTGAAAATCGTTGTGAACGTTCAATCCCTGCATCAGATTCGATAGGCCGAAGACCATGAAGAGCATCACCGGCCATGGACGCCCGTGCTCCTGGGTTGCTTCCGATTGAAGATCCAGTTTGATCGGTTCCATTGGCATAGGGACAATAATTGAGTGGTGGGAATAGTCTGGCTCCAATCGATAGTAGAAATATTTTAGACAGGACTCAATAACTTTCACCAACCAACATTCAGGAATTTTTCTAATTCCATACAACGGTTATTGACTCCGCGGTTACGTAACCCATTCAAGCTATCGTGCGCGAAAAACGATGACCCTCCGACCATCATTGCATGCGATGAAGACCTGGCGCTCGGTGCACCAGGCCCGTGAAAAAGCAAATGGCGAGCCAGGCTGCGTATAGATCACTTCCCAGCTCGTGCCGTCATAGAAATACACTTTATTTTCGCCCACCGCAAAGATGTGGTTGTCACTTGTTCCTGCGATTCCAATTATCACTTCACTTGATAATATTTGCTCCCACTTCTCCCCGTTGAGCCTGTAGACGCCGTGGTATCCGCTTGAATAGATCGTGCCCGACGGGCTCTGCCAGAAAAGACCGCCCCACGAGAACAAATTTCTCGCTGAATCGATCAATGTGACCTGCTTATTCTTGTATTTCAGGAATTGGCAATAGGTCATGCCCGTTTCCCTGTCGTATTGCTGTGTCTGTATCAGCGTGCCGCCATCAGAAGAAGGACCGATCATGCCCGTAAAGATGGGCAGGTCTTTCCGATAGGAATATCGGATCGTATCCAGGCTCCACGTGAACCCATTATAAGAATAGAAGACCCCGTTTAATCCCCCTACGTTGATCTGTGTGGGTTTCGGGGCGATTGCTGTTAAGATTCTTTCGCCCTTCGGAAATGAGACCTCCCGCCACTCGATGCCATCATAATGCAGTATGGCAGGCGTATAGACCCAGCTTCCCGTATAGTTCGAATATGTATTTCCGAAGGCATAAATGTCATTGGGAGCAAAGCCGCGTATGGCCAAGAGTTCAATGTTTGTGTTAATGGGGCCGCCTTCTCGTGAAAGAAGCTTCACACGATTCCAATGTAATCCGTCATATTTCCAGAGAGCGTTATATCCCCCCACAACGTCTTCGCCGACGGCATAGACGAGCGTATCGCCCATACCCCAAAAGGCATTGAGATAATGGCCGACCTCGGGAAGGCCCTTCGGATTTGGAGACTGAGAAATCGTATCCATCATCCAGAAATACGACCGAGGATGTTTTCCTTTTGAAGTGTCGGGTCCTGTGGAGTGTGTGCATCCACCGTGGGCGAGCAATAAGAGGCCGAGCGCGATTGCGAGAAGCAAGAAAGCGGCATGACGAAACAGCGGAGAGGAAGAAACGATGCATTGAGCTTGGATGGGATCGGCTGACATGATTCCTCACTTTCGGTAATGAAGCGCCACTTGCATGATCGCTTCACGATGAACTGGAGTGTGAGTTAGAGAATCGTGTCAACGGTATATAGGCAAGATCCCTTTGGAGGAGGATGCGGAAAATTGTGGGCCCTGCAGGACTTGAACCTGCGACCCGCTGATTATGAGTCAATTCAAGACGTTTTTCCAAAAGCCTGATTTTACATTAAGATTATATTTTATAACTATTTACCCTCTATAATAGAGGGAAGATTTTAGAACATTTTCCAGCATTTAGAAGATAATCCGTAGCCAAATCGTAGCGAAATGAGACCTTGTTATGGAGTTGGATTTTTCCCGCCCACACCATACGACCATTCTTGTAATACAAGCGTTGCGGA
>JBLMZA010000118.1:0-3055 GCA_050258555.1 Acidobacteriota bacterium
CCCGTGCCGTAGGTGAATGTCGAACTCAGCGTCCATTTTGCATCGAGCTTCCAGCTGCCGGTCGCCGTGAGGTCGTGGCGGCGGTCAAACTTGGGATAGAATTCCTTCCCATGGTTGAGCTGCGCGAACGACCGCTTCGTCCATGCCAGCGTGTAGCCGATCGAGCCGGTCAGCTCTCCGATGCGCTTCTGAAGGAAGAATTCCATGCCGTAGGCAGTGCCGGTGCCCGTATAGAAAAGTCTGTCCACTTCCTGCTCATTCGTGGGCTCGCCGATCCAGTGCAGGATGTCCCTGTAGCGTTTGTAATACGTCTCCACCGTCAGCTGATAGTCGTCCGCAGGATGGGTTTCAAGGCCGAGCACAACATCGGCCGAGCGGCCGGGATTCATCTTCCTGTTCACCGGCACCCAGATATCGAAGGGCGAAAAGCCGTTCACATCCCCCACCGGCACCGCATTCAGATACTGATAATACAGACCCGCCGCCGCTTTGATCGTCGTTACGTCCGTGAGCGCGAAGCGCGCCGAAAGGCGGGGGCCCACCGTCGCCTTTTTCGTCAGGTCCTGATACTCGAGACGCGCTCCGGCCTGCAGATTCAGGCGCGCATCCACGCTCCAATCATCCTGCAGATAGAGCGAAACAAGCGCGGGCCGTTCCTTGTATTTGTATGTCTGGTTCTCGCCGAAGCGCTGGTTGAACGTCAGCTGGTACTGCGACCACCAGAATCCGATCTTCACGAGATGATCGTTGGCCGGATAAAAATCCATATCGCCCTTCACGGACAGATCCCGCACGCCGTTCGTCTGATCGACCTTCATGCCGCCCAGGTCCGCATGCATGCCGGCGTCGTATGCGCTGTAGGAGACGGTGAAATTCGAGAAGAACTTCGGACTGAAGATGTGGATCCACTTGAAGGCGCCGGTCTTGTTGCCCCAGTCCATGCCGATGGTGATTTCGCCTTCGCCCAGGTTGAAATCCATATTGTCCTTGCCGAAGTACGCGAAGACGGACACCTTATCGTCGTGTCCGAGATCCTGCGTAATCTTGCCGTTGGCGTCGTAGAAATAATACAGGGGCAGCGCATCCTTTCCCGTATCGAGCCGCGCCAGCGAGACGAACTGGTCGAAGTATGTGCGCCGTGCGGAAAGGAACCAGGAGCCGCTGCCGACGGGACCCTCGCCTGTCACGCGGCTGCTGATGAGCCCGAGCGACGCCTTTCCTTTCGTCGTATTGCGGTCGCCGTCCTTGTTGGTCACATTCAGCACGCTCGAGAGGCGGCCGCCGTATTCGGCCGGGTATCCGCCCTTCATCAGTTCGATGTCCTTCACCGCATCCGAATTGAATGTGCTGAAGAAGCCGAAGAGGTGCGACGGGTTGTAGACCACCGTGCCGTCGAGCAGAATGAGGTTCTGGTCGGCGCTGCCGCCGCGCACATAGAGGCCGCTCGAAATTTCGGAGACGGCCTTCACGCCCGGCATGATCTGCAGCGCGCGGAAGACGTCGGTCTCCCCCACCGAAGGGATCGACTGCAGTTCCTGGGCGTTCATGACGATGCGTCCGGTCTGCGTGTTCGTCCGTTCGGCATCCTTCTCGGCCGAGATGACGACCTCCTTCACCTCGACGGCGCTCGATGTGAGATCGATATTCTTCACTTGGTTTTCACCGGACTTCATCGTGAATTCGACCGTCTGATCGCGATAGCCCACAAGCGACACTTTCATCTGATATTTTCCCGGCGCGACTTTCGGGATGGCATAATAGCCGTCGATGTTCGTCGATGCGCCGAGCGGTGTTCCCTTCAAGAGGATGTTCGCAAACGGCAGCGATTCGCCCGTCTGCCGGTCGCGCACGAACCCGCTCAGCGTCGCCGCGTTTTGTGAAAAGAGTGCCGCAGGTATCAAAACTGTACATAGGAATAGGTATTTCATCATCGTTGTCAGTGAATGGTCAGGGAATTAACAATGGATCACGGAAGTACATACGGTTGCGCCGCTGCGTTTAGTTTTCTTTTTACGGAGAATCGGTGCGAAAGTTGCAAATTTTCGCAATCGCTCAGCATAACGGAAACGCTTGCATTGCCGAATTCAGTGCGATATTTCCTTCCTCCTCTCCGTAACAATTTCATCATCCGCGGGTAATGTTTACGTAACGTGCGCTCGCTATCTTGCCGCTGTTCGATCATATCGATACCGCACATTCACTTTCTGAAAGGAACACCCATGAAAAAATATTTGCTGACCGCATTGCTGTTCGCCTCCGCCGGATGTCTGTGGGCGCAGGACCAACCGCCGGCAGGGAAATTCAGCGGCTACGTCTTCGGAGATTATTTCTATCATGTGCAGCGCGATTCACTGATCGGGACATTGAAAAATACCGCCTTGAGCGGTGCGAGAGATTTTCAGGGATTCCAGATCCGCAGAATTTACTTCACATACGACAACACCATCTCCGCGGCATTCAGTGCCCGCTTCCGCATGGAAGCAACGACCGGTTCGCCGATTGTGAAGGATGCCTATCTGAAATGGAAGGATGTCTTCCGCGGAAGCGACGCCTGTTTCGGTCTTCAGCCGACGCCGGCCTATGAAATCTCGGAAGCCGCCTGGGGATACCGTTCGCTGGAAAAGACCATCATGGATCTTCGGGGCATCGTGCCCTCGCGCGATCTCGGCGCCTCGCTCCGCGGCTCCCTTGCCGGCAGCGGCACGCTCGGCTACTGGCTCATGGTCGGCAACAACAGCGGAACCGGCACGGAATCGGACAAGTTCAAGCGCTACTATGCCAACATCCAAGTCAGGCCGTCCGAAGAATTCCAGGCGACGCTCTATGCCGATTATGCCGCACAGCCCGATGTCAACGATCCCTCTGGCACGGCGCTTCCCCCGAAGAGTGTGGACCATGGAACGCTCACGACGGCGGTCTTTGCCGGCTACGCCAAGAAAGACCGGTTCACGGTCGGCATTGAGGGATTCATGACATCGACGAAGCACGATTATGCAACAGCAGGCTCTTCTTCCCTGCGCACACGGACCTCTGCCGGGGTCTCCGTGTTCGGATC
>JBLMZA010000119.1:0-100615 GCA_050258555.1 Acidobacteriota bacterium
AGGCGCGGTCACGATGCGGCGGCTGCGACTTGCCGGTGCCGGATCAGGGCTTGCGGACCGTGTCGCCGATGGTGACCGGGCCGTCGGATTCCATCACCAGCGCGTAGGCCACGCGCTGGAAGACACGGAAGACGAAGGCCACGCCATAGCGCTTCTCTGGCAGGCGGAAGCTCTCCCTGCCCTCTTCGCCGCGATACTCGGCGACGCCACGGTTGCGGTAGAGCGCGAGCACGTGGCCGCGCTCTATTATCCATGACAAACATATCATTTGCAGCCGTCGCACGGATATCTTCCAATCCCCAACTGCTGAATGCCTTAAATTTCCATACCCCGGTTTTATTCGTTGCCAGGCCATCCCATGTGCCGGCGACATAGATCGGGAAGCCGGTTTGTGTCCAGATCGCCTCTGCGCAGTTGGAGCCGGGCACGAAGGGCATCTCTTCGACCTCGTTCTTCTCATTGAACTTTAGAATGAGGTTGGGAATAAGCGGATGTAATTCACCCCTAAGCCCGCAATAATATTCGCGCTTCCCTGTTTCCGGTTTGATAATGCCGAATGGATGAAGGAGCCTGCTTGTGGTCTTTGTCTCGATCTTCTTCCAGGCATTGCCGTCAAAAGCGGCCGCGGCACCATTTACCCCAACAGCAAGAATATCAGTGGCGGATGTGCCGGTGATCTTCATCAACGCCTGCCCCTCGCTCATGATCGGAGAAGGATTGGGACTTCCCAGAAACGGCGCGAGCCAGTAGGAGGTCAACGTGCCATTATGGAGTCGGTGGACCGATTGATCGGTGAACCAGATGTCGTTCGTGTCGGCGACAAAGATGCCCGAAGCGAGGACTTCCATCGAAGATTCCATATCGTACGGATGCGATGAGAGATGGATCGGATGCCACTGCGCCCCATCCCAGTGCAGCGCGCCATAGGTTCGTTCCACCATCTGACCGTCGACAGGCTCCTTTATATAGATTGCGCCACAGGCCCAGATATTGTTCTCATCGATGATCCAAACATCATTCAACAATGAGGATGATCCTCCACCGAATTCATAGATCTGCCACGTGATATCGTGGCTCGTGGTATCCATCGTGTGGATCTGCGCCTGTGCCAATTGCGGGGTTTCGCGGCCATCGATTATTCTGCTGACGGCGTAGGCGTAGTCACGCACCGGCAGGAGTGTCGTATCATTATAGAAGAATTCTCTTCCTATGCGCTGTTGAGCAAGGATGATCTCGCCGTTTCTCCTCAGGACGATGGTCACTGAGTCAGCACTCGTGCTGCTGATGCGCAATGTCGCATCCGTTGAGACGACTTCCTTAACTGAGAGGGAAAGAGAATTCACAACATCGATTCCCAATACATTGGACTTACATCCGATGAGGCTGAAAATAACAAGCAGGCAAAGGTAGGCCACAGAATCAGGGAGGGATGGTTTTGTCATTTTTTTGGATGATTGAATATAGACAAACAGTCCAAGAAGCATTGTCATATATTATATGATTTTGTTGCCATATTATAATATGATTATTTTGTCGATAATAATATGACTGCGGTCAATATTCTTGAGAATTGGATAAGTAATGGAAAGGTGTAGTTCTTTCCAATGTTGTTAAGGGTATGAGACCCTTAGGTTCTGCCGAACGACTGGAGAAACAATGCCGACAGGCTATCTGAGTGACTGAAGGCAGACAAGCATTTAAGTCTGTCGGCTGTTGCACGCACCGTTAGGTCCTCGCTGAGTTCCGTTTACCGTTGGATCCAGGCATACCGCAACGGATGCGGAGAGCGGAACCGATGACCCTCGAATGGAAAGATATCGACTGGAAAGGGAAATGGATACTGCTCGATCCCAACTTGGTCAAAACCCATCGTCATATCGTGATGCTGCCGATGGCAGAAACATCGTCGATTATATTATGGGGCATTCTGAAGAAACTGCACTAAATCACTATTTTTCTATCCTCTCCGAAGAACTTATTAGGCAGATCCAGCCGTTCGAAAATCTTTTGCCAAATTATTTTCCTGCAGATCCGAAGAAAGAGGATGAATTGTTCTCCGAAGCTGTACGCCGCGGCCTCGCTAATAAGCGAAAAACTGTCAACACTATTCTATAGTTATGCCATACCTCTTCTGTTTACCCGATACGCACGTTTTTAAAAATAAAAAGCCCTTAAATCAGTATGATTTAAGGGCTTTTTGTCGGGACGACAGGATTCGAACCTGCGACTTCTTGGTCCCAAACCAAGCGCTCTAGCCGGGCTGAGCTACGTCCCGAAACGGACGGCATGCGTGCAACGTGCATACCATGGGAGTGATTAATATACTCAATTCCGCGGGCGTATACAAGCGCTTCATTGTGCGGAAGCGGAGCCGGGCGCAATGGCCGGAAAATACAGCGTGAATGTCGTCCCCTTCTCCCGTTTCGAGCGGACGTCGATGAACCCGCCATGGCTTTTCACGATGCCATGCACGATCGACAGTCCGAGCCCCGTGCCCTTCCCCTTTTCCTTCGTCGTGAAAAATGGATCGAAGATCCTGGAGAGATGCGTCTCCTCGATGCCGGAACCGGTATCGCTCACCGAAAGCGCCACATAGCGTCCGGAAAGATTCTCTCCGAACTTTTCACGAAGCCGCGCGGCATCCACGGTCTCTTCCTTCAGCACAAGCACGCCGCCCTCGGCCATGGCGTCCTTCGCGTTCAGGCAGAGATTCAGAATGGCCTGATGCATGAGCCCCGGATCGGCATTGATCTCGAGACCCTCATTTCCGCTGATGGTTTCAACGAGTATGGATTTGGGAATAAAATGCACGAGCATCTGCTTCACTTCCTCGATGATCGCCGAAAGACGGACGGACTCGAAGGCCATTTCGCTCTGCCGCGAAAACAACAGCAGCTGCTTCGTGATCGACGTGCCGCGCGCCGAAGCGTCGATGATGCGGTCGACGTATTTCACAAGATCCGGATCCTTTTCCACGCGCATCTTCAACAACTCGGCATTGCCCAGAAGCATCGCCAGAAGATTGTTGAAGTCATGCGCGATCCCGCCGGCCAAAGTGCCGATCGATTCCATGCGCTGCGTTTTGATCAGGTGGTCTTCCATCTGCCGGCGCTCTTCTTCGGCGCGGAACCGGCGCAAGGACACGGCCGCAAGATAGGAGAAGGATTCCAGATATTCGCGCGACACGTCGGGCTGACCCTTCGAAAGCGCGATCATCGATGTGCCGAGAAGCTCGCCTTCCACCAGATAGGCAAGGCCGATGAACCGGTCGAGCCCCGTGACAGCCTTGACGATCGTGCTGACGGGTTCCGGGATCGCTCCGAATGTGATTTCATGCAGCGACGTGCTCACGGCCAGAGGAAATTCGGTCATCTGCCGGAAGACCTCGTCGCTCACCGGAGGACGGATGTCGCTGATCCGGTTGCCGATGATATTGAGAACCTTTTTAAACAATCCCGGTATCGCATCGATGCACGTCGGAATGAGCACACGCTGCGCCGGATCATAGAGCGAGAATGTCACAATCGGAGCGTGCGAAGAGCCGCGAAGATGCTTCGTCAGGAATTGCGGCAGATCCTCCGATGAAGGCATGGCTGCCAGCGCCACGGCCAGCTTGTTGATCTCGTTGATCACGGTCCCATGCTGCATGGATTCGGAGGCCGCCGCAGGCGGAATTTCCGTTGGTAGTACTGATCGACTCATGCACTCTGCATATGTGAAGAGGGTGGAAACGGCATTCAGAAATAAAATAAAAATCCCCTGCACCCTATTATCGGCTGCAGGGGAAAAAGCATTAATCGGAACGAAGCGGGCCACGCCCGGCACATGTTATGCGGCGGGCTTCAGCTGCGCCTTGCGGAAGGAGAGCGAGCCTTCGCGCTCGAGGCCGATTTCGATCGTGTCGCCTTCCGAAAATTCGCCGGCCAAAATCCGCTCGGACAGCGCATTGACGATGTGCTTCTGTATGACGCGCTTCAAGGGACGGGCGCCGAAGCTCGGATCGTACCCGAGCCGCGCGATCCACTCCTTGGCCTCTTCGGTCACCATGAGCGTCATGTCCTTCTGCGCCAGAAGCGCGCCGACTCTCTGCAGCTGCAGGTCGACCACCTGCTTGATGTCCGATTGCGTCAGAGGCTTGAAGAGAATGATGTCGTCGATGCGGTTCAAAAATTCCGGCCGTATCGCCTGGCGCAGCATCGCATAGAGCTGCGCGCGAAGCTCGCCCACCATGTCCTCCCACTGCTCCTCGCTTGCCAGCTCCGAGATGCGCTCCTGTATGAACTGCGATCCCAGGTTCGACGTCATGATGATGATCGTGTTCTTGAAGTTGACCGTACGGCCCTTCGAATCGGTGAGCCGCCCGTCGTCGAGCACCTGCAGAAGCACGTTGAAAACATCGGGATGCGCCTTCTCGATTTCATCCAGAAGCACGACCGAATACGGCTTGCGCCTGACGGCTTCGGTCAACTGCCCGCCTTCCTCGTATCCCACATAGCCCGGAGGCGCGCCGATCAGACGCGAGACCGAAAATTTTTCCATATACTCGCTCATATCGAAACGGAGCATGGCATTCTCGTCGTTGAAGAGAAGCTCTGCAAGCGAGCGGGCAAGTTCGGTCTTGCCCACGCCGGTTGTGCCCAGGAAGATGAACGAGCCGATCGGCCGCTTCTCGTCCTGGAGTCCCGCACGGCTCCGCCTGATGGCATCGGCCACGGCCGTGACGGCTTCCTTCTGGTTGACCATGCGCTCGTGGATTTTTTCTTCGAGATGAAGCAGCTTCACGCGTTCGGCTTCGAGCATGCGCGTGACGGGGATGCCGGTCCACTTCGACACGATCTCGGCGATGTCTTCGGCGTCGACTTCCTGCTTGAGCATCTTTCCGCTCTTCTGCACTTCGGCCAGTTCGGCCGACGCGGCCTTGAGCCTGTTCTCGAGCGCGGCAAGCGTGCCGTAGCGGAGCTCGGCCACGCGCGCAAGGTCTCCCTCGCGCTCTTTCTGCTCGGCTTCGTAGCGCGCCTTCTCGATGTCTTCCTTCATCGAGCGGATGGACTGTATGAGCGTCCGTTCATTCTCCCAATGGGCGCGCAGGCGGCTGCGCTCCTGATTGAGCTCGGCCAGTTCCTTCTGTATCGATTCGATGTGCGCCTTGATCGACTCCCGGTCGGCTTCCGTCGCATACTCGGCCGTCAGTTCGCGCTGCACGGCCTCGCGCTCGATTTCGGCGTGCTTGATCTTGCGCTCGACGGCATCGAGCTCTTCGGGCATCGAATCGATCTCGATGCGGAGCTTCGATGCGGCTTCATCCACTAGATCGATCGCCTTATCGGGAAGAAACCGATCCGAGATGTAGCGGTCCGAGAGCTGCGCGGCGGCCACAATCGCGCCGTCCGTGATGCGCACGCCGTGGTGCACTTCGTAACGCTCCGAGAGTCCGCGCAGGATCGAGATCGTATCGGCCACGCTCGGCTCGCCGATCAGGACGGGCTGGAATCTCCGCTCAAGCGCGGGATCCTTTTCGATATACTTCTTGTATTCATCGAGCGTCGTAGCGCCGATGGCGCGCAGATCTCCGCGGGCCAGGGCGGGCTTGAGCATGTTGGCCGCATCGACCGACCCTTGTGCGGAGCCGGCGCCGACCAACGTATGCATCTCGTCGATAAAGAGGATGATCTCGCCGTTGGAATTTTCCACTTCCTTCAGCACGGCTTTGAGCCGCTCTTCAAACTGCCCGCGGAAGCTCGCGCCGGCGATCATCGCCGCCATATCGAGCGCCACGATGCGCTTCGAGCGGATATTCTCGGGCACATCCCCGTGCACGATTCTGTGCGCGATGCCTTCGGCAATGGCGGTCTTGCCCACGCCGGGCTCGCCGATCAGGACGGGATTGTTCTTCGTGCGGCGGCTCAGGACCTGCATCACGCGCCGGATTTCCTCGTCGCGTCCGATCACGGGATCGAGCTTCCCCTTGCGCGCCAGTTCGTTCAGATCGCGCCCGAATTTTTCGAGCGATCGGTACTTGTCCTCGGGATTCTGATCGGTGACGCGCTGGCTTCCGCGCACGTCCTTCAGCGCCTTCAGCACTTCGTTGCGCGTCACGCCCTGGTCCAAAAGCAGCTTCGCGCCGGCGGACTGTTTTGCGCCCAGAAGCGCCATGAGCAGATGCTCGGCGCTCACGAACTCGTCCTTCAGGCTCTCGGCTTCCTTCTGCGCCTGCTCGAGCACTGTATTGAGCGCCGGCGAGATGAACTGTCCGCTCGATGAGCCGACTTTCGGCAGCTTCTCGATGATTTCGTTGATCTTGATCTTGATGTAATTGACGTTGGCGCCGACTTTCTGCAGAATCGGCACGACGACGCCCTGCGGATCCTGCACCAACGCCGCCAGCAAATGTTCCGGTTCGATGGCCTGATTGCCGTAGCTTGTCGCGATTTCCTGCGCGTTCTGTACGGCTTCCTGCGACTTGATCGTGAATTTATTGAAATTCATTATTCTTCTCCTTCTAATCGATGCTTCCTGTGTATCGGGAATGAGATCCTTCGGTCGCTTCGCTCCCTCAGGATGACAGAGAACCATACGGAATAATGAGTCTTTGTCATCCTGAGCGAAGCGAAGGATCTCACTATGGAATGCCAGGCAGCCTTTCTTGTACACAAAAGGCGATTCCTTGCTGACAAGAAATCGCCTCGTGTGTTCCTCCTCACCACAATTTATGCTTATTTCTCGTCCACCACCTCGAAGTCCGCATTTTCGACTTTCTTATCGTCCTTCTTCTGCTCGGACGACGAAGAGGTCTGCTGGCCGCCGGCCTGCTGCTGATCGGCCGGTTGCTGCTGCTTGGCCGATTCATACATCTTCGACGAGGCGTCGTTCCAGATGGCGTTCAAGGCGTCCATCTTCGCTTTGATATCGGCGGCGTTGTTCGCCTTCACGGCCGCTTCCAGATCGTTGGCCGCCGCTTCGAGCTTCGACTTCACATCCTCCGGCATCTTGCCTTCCATCTCCTTGATCTGCTTCCTGGTCGAGAAGACGAGATTGTCGGCCTGGTTTTTCATTTCGATCTCTTCCTTGCGCTTTGCGTCTTCAGCCGCATGCGCCTGGGCGTCGTGCTTCATCTTTTCGACTTCTTCCTTGCTCAATCCCGAAGACGAGGTGATGCGGATCGACTGCTCCTTGTTCGTCGCCTTGTCTTTGGCCGTCACATGAAGCATGCCGTTGGCATCGATGTCGAACGTGACTTCGATCTGGGGCACGCCGCGCATCGAAGGCGGAATGCCGTCCAGGTGGAAGCGTCCGAGCGTGCGGTTATCCGATGCAAGGGGACGTTCGCCCTGCAGCACATGAATCTCGACCGAGGTCTGATTGTCGGCCGCCGTGCTGAAGATCTCGCTCTTTCTGGTCGGGATGGTCGTGTTGGCGTCGATGAGTTTCGTCATCACGCTGCCCAAGGTTTCGATGCCGAGCGAAAGAGGCGTCACATCGAGCAGCAATACGTCCGTCACATCGCCCGAGAGCACGCCGCCCTGGATGGCCGCGCCGACGGCGACGACTTCATCCGGGTTCACGCCCTTGTGTCCTTCCTTGCCGAAAATCTCGGTCACGAGCTGCTGCACGCGCGGCATGCGCGTCATGCCTCCGACCAGGATCACTTCATCGATCTGGCTCGGCTGGAGTCCCGCATCCTTCAACGCCTTCTCCACCGGTCCCACGCAGCGCTTGATCAGATCGTCCACGAGCTGCTCGAACTTCGCGCGCGTCAGGTTCAGATTCAAATGCTTCGGTCCTTCGTTCGTCGCGGTGATGAACGGAAGGTTGATCTCCGTCTGCGGAAGCTGCGAGAGTTCGATCTTCGCCTTCTCGGCCGCTTCGCGCAGACGCTGGAGCGCCATCGGATCTTTCAGAAGGTCCACGCCTTCCTGCTTCTTGAATTCATCGGCGATGTAATCGACCAGACGCTGATCGAAGTTGTCGCCGCCCAGATGCGTGTCGCCGTTGGTCGACTTCACTTCGAAGACGCCGTCGCCGAGCTCGAGCACCGAAATATCGAATGTGCCGCCGCCGAGATCGAACACCGCGACCTTCGAATCCTTGTGTTTCTTATCCATGCCGTAGGCCAGTGCCGCGGCCGTCGGCTCGTTGATGATGCGGCGCACATTCAAGCCCGCGATTTCCCCGGCTTCCTTTGTCGCCTGGCGCTGCGCATCGTTGAAATATGCCGGCACGGTGATGACCGCTTCGGTCACCTTCTGGCCGAGATAATCTTCCGCCGTCTGCTTCATCTTCTGCAGGATCATCGCGGAGATTTCCGGCGGCGAATAGACGCGGTCGCCGATTTGCACGCGCGCCGTGTTGTTGTCTCCGGTCACGACCTTGTAGGGAACAAGCGTCATTTCCTCGTTCACTTCCGGCATCAGGCGTCCCATGAAGCGCTTGATCGAAAAGACGGTGTTCTGCGAATTCGTCACCGCCTGGCGCTTGGCCGGCTGTCCCACGAGCCGCTCGCCGTTTTTCGCAAAACCGACGACAGACGGAGTGGTGCGTAACCCTTCAGCATTGGCAATAACGACCGGGTCGTTGCCTTCCATGACGGCAACAACCGAATTCGTTGTTCCCAAGTCAATTCCAATTATTTTTCCAGCCATAATTTCTTCTCCTTTAGTCTTTCTCAGTAGGTGGATTGCTTCTCTCTGTCTATATTTTAAGCAATGACCGTGCCAATACACAATGTGGCGAAAATTGATCGATTTCGCATATTTTGAGATTCCCACCCCTTTTCCGCACTGCCATGTTGGCAGTTTTCATTCACAGCTTCTGACAATTTCCTCCCCACGTGACACAATGACACAAGGAAGCTTCTTCTCCGGCGGCGCTTGAAGCCGGCGGCCAATGTCTTTTTCAACACGCATTTGCGGAAAAGGTTGCATCAGGAAAAAGGCCTGGGCCGGAATTTTTCATATTTCCGTGGGCGGCGCCTTGACATTGCGCCGAAGTTTTCTTTACCTTAAGCATCACTTTTTGAAGGAACTTCATCCGTGCCGGACCAGCCGACAGACCGTCCCCTTTCGATCGATGCGATCACAGCCGACCTGCACACGTACGTGTTCGGACGGAAGATGTTCGTGCTCGATACGATCGCCTCGACGAATGAATTTGCCAAATCGCTCAATCCGGAAGAAGGACCGCACGGGACGGTCGTGACGGCCGAAGAGCAGCTCTCGGGCAAGGGCCGGCTCGGACGGCGCTGGGAGTCGCAGCGCTCGAAGAATCTCCTCTTTTCCATTTTGCTGCGCCCCGATGAGGCCGAAAGCCTCAAGGCGCCTCTCATTCCCTTTGCAGCAGCCGTGGCTGCATCCGAAGCCATCGAGCTCGCGACGGGTCTGCAGGTGGAATGCAAATGGCCGAACGATCTCCTGATCGGAAAGAAAAAAGTCTGCGGCATGCTGCTTGAATCGTCGATGATGGGATTCCGCATCGAAAAGATCGCGCTCGGCATCGGCGTGAATGTGAATCAGGACGACTTTCCCGCAGCACTCCTTCCGCATGCCACATCGCTTCTGATCGAGGGCGGCGCTCCTGTCGACAGGAGCCGGCTCTTGCAGCATATGCTCGCCTCGCTCGAGATGCAGTATGCGCGGCTGCTCAACGAGCCGGTCGAGCTGATGCTGAACGCCTGGAAGAAGAGAAGTGCCATGTTCGGCACGCGCATCACGGTGCGCAAGGCGCAGGGCGCCATCGAAGGCGTCGCCGAAGAACTCGCGACGGACGGCTCGCTTCTGATCCGCCTCGATGACGGCACACTCCACACGGTCCGCGCCGGCGATGTTTCACTCGGCTATGAGCAGGACTTCCTGCACCACTAACACACACACACACATGATCCTCGCCATCGATATCGGCAACACACACACCGTTTTCGGCATCTACGACAAACAGAAACTCCTGGGCGACTGGCGCGTCACCAGCTTCGTCTCGCGCACGGAGGACGAGCTCGGCGCACTGGTCAGCACGTTCTGCGAGAGCGCCGGCATCGCGCTGAAGAAGATCACCTCCGTCGGCATCTCCTCCGTCGTACCGAACCTGACCGATATCGCGAGCCTGATGTCGAGGAAATATTTTTCGATCGAACCCGTGATCGTCTCGGCCGATCTGCCGCTCGGACTTCCCATCCGCTACGACGATCCGCGCGCCGTCGGCGCCGACCGCCTCTGCAACGCCGTGGCGGCGCATGCGAAGTACAAGGGACCGCTGGTGATCGTCGATTTCGGAACGGCCACGACGTTCGACGTCGTCTCGGAACGCGGAGAATATCTGGGAGGAGTGATCGCTGCCGGCATCGAAACACAGGCCGGAGAACTGCATCGGCGCGCGGCAAAGCTGCCGAAGATCGATCTGCGGTTTCCGCCGAAGATCATCGGCACCAATACGGTGCATTCGATGCAGGCGGGCATTCTCTACGGAGCGCTCGATGCGATGGAAACGATGATCCGCCGCATCTCGAAGGAGCTCGACGATTATCCGACGGTGATCGCCACAGGAGGATTTTCGGGACTCATGACGCAGCACTCGAAGCTCATCAACAAATGCGAGCCGGCGCTCGTGCTTGAAGGCATACGCCTGATTGTCGAGCGTATCGAAGGCGCGAAGCAGAAGCCCGCCCTCAAGACGGTAAAGAAGAAATAATTGTTCATGTGGGGCGAAGTCGGAAATGATCCACGCGCTAAGCGCGGTTATTATCGCTTCGCCCCTTTTCTTTTCTCAAAATTCCACGGCCAATCCCACAATCGGAAAGAACGCGTACTGGTAGACGTTGTCTTTCGTCCCGTCGCTTGAGTACGAATACCCCGCCAGATTCTTCCGGTTATACACGTTCTGCAGCGCCACGATCATCACGATATTGTACGCATCCTTATGCCAGCGGCTCAGCCACTGGAGATCGAGCCGGTGGTAGGCAGGCAGACGCTGCGAATTGAGCTCGGTGCCGGCCTGCCATGTGCCGCGCGACCAGGTGATGCCTCCCTCGCGCTTCTGAATGTCCTCTGTGAAGACGCGCGGCGTCTCGGGCTTGCCCGATGAATACCGGAATCGGAAGCTCACTTCCATATCATCCGAAAAGGGCAGAATGTACGACGCATAACGGAGCACATCCGGCGCCGCATCGAGCGTCGAGCGCACACCGCGCACGACCGTGCCTGCCACCACCGTCATGAGCAGCGGAAAATCGTAATCTGACCGATACGTACCGCGATTGATCGGCGCATAGCCCGGCAGATCGAGCCTCGGATCATTGGTGCGCGTCGAGGAATAGGACAGCGAGAATGTGCCGTAGAAATCCTCGATCTGCTTCTGCTGTATGAAAAGCTCGATGCCGCGAGAGGTTCTTTTGCCGATGCTCAACTTCCGATCCGAACGGAACGTCCGGTCCGCCATATAGATGAGCTCCTCGCTTACCGGCAGATGGTCATACTGCTTGTAATACGCCTCGATGGTCGCCTTGAGTCCCTCCCCCATCACATGCTCGATGCCCGCCACGACGTGCCGCGCATGGGCGTTGTCCAGAAACCTGTTTTTCGTGCCGCCCCGGTTGTCGCCGTAGTACGGAAGGGAAAGATTCTGATAGTATTCGCCATAGGCCACCGTAAACTTCGTCGTCAACGGGATGAGCTCATACGCGATATCCGCTCTCGGGCTCCAATTGCCTTTTTTCGAATACGTGAAGTAATCGTAGCGCACGCCGGCGGTCGCCGTAAGGCGGGAGGTCAGGGCGATTTTGTCGCTGATGTAGGCGCCGGCTTTCGACTGATCGCCGAAGCCGAGCTCCATCTCGACGCGGCCGTTGTCGAATGTCGAAAGCGCATCCCATGTGCCGTCGTGATTGAAATCGTAGCGGAGCGTATCGGAATTGAACATGACATTGTTCGTGAATTTTCCGATTGTCAGCACGCGGCCGCCCACGGCCAGCTCATGGCCCGCATGAATGTGGTAGAGCATGTCGTACTTGAGTCCGAGCATCCGCTCTGTCGAGTGATTCATGAACGTCGGATCGGACAGGAGCTTCCTGTACTGCACAACGCGTCCCTGTCCGTCATATTCCCGGTACATGAAGTCCTCATTCACATCCACATCGTATGTGTTGCCGTGCATGTAGAGCGAAAGCAGCGAATAGCCCTTGTCGCCGTAGAGCGTGCGGAGCGTGGCGCCGGCGGCGAACTGCTGCGAATGCACGTCGACATTTTCCACGCCGGTCGAATCGCGCACAAAGAGTTTCTGCGTATTCTTTTCATCCGGCTTCCCTTCGAACATGATCTTGTCGGAGCCGAAGATGCCCGTCACGATGAGCTTCTGCGACGCCGAGAGATCGTATGTGATCTTGCCCTGCACGTCGTAATATTTCGGAATGGCGGTCAATCCGAGCGAGGACATGCCGGTGACCATATCGACGAACTCGAGCAGGCTCTGGCGCGCCGAGACGATCCACGACCCCTTCTTCTGGGCGAAGCCGCCTTCGAACACGCTCCCGATGCCGGCCATGTTCATCGCGGCTTCGCCTGCCAGTGAACGCTCGCGGTCGCCTTCCCTGAGCGAGATATCCATGACCGACGAGAGCTTGTCTCCGTAGGCGGCCGGAAAGCCGCCGCTGGAAAAACGGATATCCTCGATCAGGTCGACATTCACCATATTGATGGGTCCGCCGGAATTGAACTGGTTGGGATAATGATTCGTCGTGGGGATTTCGATATTATCCATCACCGTGAGATTCTCATCGGGCGCGCCGCCGCGCACCAAGAGCTCGTTCGACTGGTCGTTGCTGTTGGCGACGGAAGGAAGATTCTGCACGATGCGCTGCATGTCCATGGCCGAGCCCGGAGAGCGCTTCACTTCGGCGCCGTTAAGACCGATCGTCGAGACTTCGCTGATCGAGCCTTCGCTGCTGAAATAGTCCGCCCGGACTTCGACGCCGCCCACTTCTACCGGCTCCTCATTCAGGCGCATTTTGACTTTCGTGCTGCGTCCGGTCGAAATGACGACGTTGGTCAGCACGGACTGGAGGTATCCCACTGCGGCGGCGCGAAGGCTGTATTCGCCCACCGGCACGGATTTGATTGTAAACATTCCCTGGGCGTCTGTCACGGCGCCGAGCGCCGGGCGCTCGATGACCACGACATTGACGCCGACCAGGGGCTGCTGCGTCGTGCCGTCGACGATCTGTCCCGAGACCGAGCCGTTTTTTTCCTGTGCGGAGGCAGTGAAGAAAAGAGTGAAAATAAGGAGTACGAGAGTTTTCATGGTGCGTTCAGAGAAAAGAGTGAAGGGCGAAGCAGCGCTTCGCCCTACAATCATACGCACCGTTGGATGGATTGTTGCACCGGTATCAGAATGCCGCGCGGAACTGACGCGTCTTGGCCTGGCCTTTTTCGGTGGTGACCGAAAAGACATCGAAGCGGCAGGGCTTCGATTCAAGATGGCGCAGCCAGAGAAACCCTTCGGCGGCGCGCCGGATGTAATGCTGTTTGAGCGGTGTGACGGCTTCCTCCGGAAGCCCGAAGCGGGTGCCGCGGCGTGTCTTGACTTCCACAAACACGACTTCGTCGCGGTCTTTGACGATGAGGTCGATCTCCCCGTGCCGGAAGATGAAGTTCTTCTCCAGCACTTCGCACCCCTGTTCGCGGTAGAATTGTTCGGCAAGCGATTCACCCGCCGTGCCGAGGATCTTTCTGTGACGCGTGTTCTTCTCCATCTTCCCCTCCCTCTTGTGTCTCTGTCCCCCAGAGCATACGAATGAGATGGCATCGCGTTGCTTAGCGGAAAGATACTACTTCAGAAGATGGAATTCAATTCCCTATTCGTCCACCTGGCCGTCGAAGAGCGCCAGACCTCCGGTCGAGGTTTCGCGGTAGAGGCTCGGCAGGTCCTTGCCCGTGCGCTTCATCGTTTCCACGGCCTTGTCGAAGCTGATGCGGTGCCGGCCGTCCGAGAGAATCGCATAGACGTTGTGATTGAGCGCGCGGCTTGCGGCGAAGGCATTGCGCTCGATGCAGGGAATCTGTACGAGCCCGCAGACGGGATCGCACGTGAGGCCGAGATGATGCTCGAGACCCATCTCTGCCGAATATTCGATCTGGTAGATCGTGCCGCCGAAGAGCTGCGTCGTGGCGGCGGAAGCCATGGCGCAGGCCGTGCCGATTTCCCCCTGGCATCCGACTTCGGCGCCGGCAATCGACGCGTTCGATTTCACGACATTGCCGAAGAGCCCTGCCGTCGCGATGGCCCGGCAGATCTTGCGGTCGCTGAACTGGTGCTCGGTCTTCAGATAATACAGCACGGCGGGCATCACGCCCGATGAGCCGCATGTGGGCGCGGTGACGATCACGCCGCCCGAGGCGTTCTCTTCGCTCACGGCCAGCGCATAGGAAAAAAGCAGGGCGCTTTTTCTGAGCGTGCCCGTGTAGCTTGCCGCGCGCACATGATGGTTGGCCGCCTTGCGCGGAAGATTGAGCACGCCGGGAAGCACGCCCTCGTTTTCCAATCCGCGCAGGATCGCCTCCTGCATCACGCGCCAGACTTCAGCCAAATACTCCCACAAGTCCGACTCTTCATGCTCTTCAACGTATTCCCAAAACGAGCGGCCGTGCCTGTTGCAGTAGCGGAGGATGTCGTTCATCGTCGATGCGGGATAGATGCTCTTCGACTCGTTCGTGCTCGCCTCATCGACCACCGCGCCTCCGCCGATGCTGTAGGCGGTCCATTCCTCAATCGTGTTGCCATCCGCATCGAAGGCGTCGAACTTCATGCCGTTCGGATGCCGCGGCAAGACGGTCTCGGGCCGCCAGAGGATGTCGATCTTCCTTCCCTTGAACACATCCATGATCGTGATGTCGGTCAGGTGTCCCTTGCCTGTGGCGGCGAGGCTTCCGTAGAGCGTCACGCGATAGGATGCGGCCTCGGGCATGCGCCCGAGAAAGAGTTCGGCCGCCTTGCGCGGGCCCATCGTGTGCGAGCTCGAGGGCCCCGTGCCGATGCGATAGATGTTTTTGATGGATTCCATATGTGTAACTTTTAAGAAATACAAAAGCGGCTTTCATCGTTCGAACAATGAAAGCCGCTTTTGTTTTATCATTACGCTTGTACGGCTGTTATTTGATGCCGAACATCGCCACCGAATACTGGGCAAACTGTGTGAGCGGACCAAAATAGAGTCCGAGCAAAATCGTCGGGATCACCAGACACAGCAAAAGCACGCGAGCCGGCACCGGCGTGTCGATGAGCGTCGTTTCTGTGGTCGACTCGCGCAAAAACATGTTGCGGAAGACGCGCGCATAGTAATACAGCGAGATGACGCTGTTCATCACGCCGATCACGGCAAGCGTGATCATCTTCGCATTGATGAGCGCCGAGAAAATATAGAACTTTCCGATGAAGCCGGCCGTGGGCGGAATGCCCGCAAGAGACACCAGGAAGATCGCCATCGCCACGGCCAGAAACGGAGCGCGCGCGCCGAGTCCCTTGTAGGACTCCATCGTCTCGCTGCCGGTCTTGTTGGCCACGAGCATCACCACGTAGAAGGCGCCGAGATTCATGAACATGTAGATGACGAAATAGAGCATCGTCGCAGAAAATCCGTCGTTGCCCAGCACCACGAGTCCCAGAAGCATGTAGCCCGCGTGCGCGATCGAGGAATAGGCCAAAAGACGCTTCACATTCTCCTGCCACAAGGCCACAAGGTTGCCCAAGGTCATCGTGAGCACCGAGAGCACGATGAGGATGCTCTGCGCGTCGACGCCCTGGAAGACCGCCCAGGCGCCGGGAGCGGCGATCACGCCGCCGTCGATGAAGACGACCTTGAATGCGCGCATGAGCATGCCGAAGCCCGCGGCTTTCGACGCCACCGAGAGAAACGCCGTGATCGTGATGGGCGCGCCTTCATACACATCGGGCGTCCAGAAGTGGAACGGCACGGCCGAGATCTTGTAGCCGAAGCCCACCATGAGGAAGATGCCGGCCACAAGAAGCGCCGTGATCGAGACCGTGCCCGAGGCGATCGCCGCATTGATCGAAAAGATGTTCATCGTGCCGGTGAGTCCGTAGACGATCGAGATGCCGTAGAGCATCACGCCGCTCGAGAACGCGCCGTAGAGCAGGTACTTGAGCGAGGCCTCGGAGGAATCCTTCTCGGCTTTCATCGAGCCGGAAAGAATGTAGGAGCTGAGGCTCGTGAGTTCGAGCGTCACATACATCACCAGGAGATCCGTCGCGCTGACCATGAGGAACATGCCGAGCGCCATGGCGGCAAGAAGCGTGAAATATTCGCCGCGCCGTGAGCGCATCGCTTCCACCTCGTTCGAAGAAAGCGAGAAGAGCACGATGAGCGCCGCGCATCCGAGAATGACGATCTTGAAGTAATGGGAAAACGGATCGATCACGAGAGCGCCGTTGAAGAGCGAGGCGCTCAGTCCGGACTGCAGCCCCAGAAGCACGCCGGTGGCGATGAAGCCTCCGAGCACCGTACCGGCGACGATGCCGGGCCGGTTCTTATAGATGAGATCCGCCAGGATCGCCGCGCAGAATGTCAGCGTCAGCGCGATCTCGGGCTTGATGAATGCCAGGTTGTTGATGATTTGTGCGAGCATTTGTATTCAAGAGCTGATGAATGAAGGCCGGACACCGTCTGTCCGGCTCAACCGAAAAAAGAGTGAAACCGCTTAGCGTCCCACCAGCGCCATGCCGGCGCCCGAGCGGACGAAGTCGACCAGCGCGTTGGCCGAGGTGTTCATCAGATCGATCACCGGCATCGGGTAGATGCCGAGGAAGATCACGATCACGGCCAGGGGCACGAGCACGGAGAGTTCGCGCGCGTCGATATCGGGAAGGCCGTTCCACTTCTCGGGAAGCGTGCCCAGGAACACACGCTGCAGCGTCCAGAGCATGTAGCCCGCCGTCAGGACGATGCCGAATGCCGAGGCGATCGTCAGATAACGGTATGTCTGGAAGGCGCCGAGGAACGAGAAGGCTTCCGAAATGAAGCCCGAGAGTCCGGGAAGTCCGAGCGCCGCAAAGAACGCCACGACCATGATCGCCGAGTATTTCGGCATCTTGTTCATCAGTCCGCCGAAATCATCCAGACCGCGCGTGTGAGCGCGGTCGTAGATCACGCCCACAATAAGGAAGAGCATTGCGGTGATTGTGCCGTGGTTGAACATCTGGAAGATCGCTCCGACCATGCCCTGCGAGTTGAAGGCGGCCATGCCCAGAATCACGATGCCCATATGGCTCACGGACGAATACGCGATGAGCTTCTTGAAGTCCTTCTGCGCCATGGCGCACAGGGCTCCGTAAATGATGTTGATGAAGCCGACGAATGCCAGCGGGTAGGCGAAATAAATCGCCGCATCCGGGAAGATCGGGAATGCGATGCGCATGAGTCCGTATGTGCCCATCTTCAGGAGCACGCCGGCAAGAATCACGGAGATCGCCGTGGGCGCCTCAACGTGCGCATCCGGCAGCCATGTATGGAACGGGAAGATCGGCACCTTGATGGCGAATCCGATGAAGAGCGCGATATACGCGTAGTAGCGCATCGACGTGCCGAGGCCCGCAAGGAGCGAGCCCGGATCGAGGTTCGCGGGATTCATCATCGCCAGCATGTTGAACGTGTGCATCTTCATGCCCGTTGCGGGGTCGACGACCGACACCGAGAAAAAGAGCGCCAGCATGACCAGGAGCATGAGCACCGAGCCGAAGAGCGTGTAGATGAAGAACTTGATCGCCGCATATTCCCTTCTCGGACCGCCCCACACGCCGATCAGGAAGTACATCGGCAGCAGCATCACTTCCCAGAAAATATAGAAGAGGAAGAAGTCGAGCGAGACGAAGACGCCCATCATGCCGGTGTCGAGCAGAAGCAGCAGCGCGAAGAAACCCTTCACCGACTTCTCGATCTTCCACGAGGCGACCACAGCCACGGCCGAGATGAGCGAGGTCAGAAGCACCATCGCCACCGAAATGCCGTCGATGCCGAGGAAGTAGTCGATCTTCACACGGCCGAGCAGTCCGACCGACTGCACGTCGATCCAGGGAAGAAGCTCTTTGAACTGCATGCCCTCGAACGTGTTGATGCCGCCGAGGCCGCGGTTGAAGAAGTTGTAAATGACGACCGCAAGGATCATCTGCAGCACGGTCACGCCGAGCGACGTCCAGCGCATGGCGGACTTGGCGTTTTTAGGCAGACATAATACCGCGATCATACCCAGAACGGGAAGAAAGGTGATCCAGGTCAGGATGCCGACGTTCAGAAATTTGAGTTCCATCATAGTAAGTGTATTAATGTGTGACGTATGGGAGATAAATAATGTTGATTCCGCTTACACTGCGCGGTAGACAAAAAAGAGCACGACCATTCCAAGTATCGCAAAGACGATGTACGACTGCACGCGTCCGGTCTGCACGACCCTCAAGCCGCGGCCGAAGATGCCGGTCACCATCGCCGTCAGGTTCACAAAGCCGTCGACAACGATCGAGTCGAATTTCGCGCTGACCACGGCGCCAAGGCGCGTGATGCTGCCTGCGCCGTTGACGATGCCGTCGATCACCGCGCCGTCGAACCATGCCAGCACGCGGGCCAGGCCCTTCGTTCCGTTGACGGCAACGGCTTCATAGAGCTCGTCGAAATACCATTTGTTCATGAGGAACATGTGCACGGGCGCCATCGATGCGGCAACGGCGTCGGCGTTGATCTTCTTCCAGTGGTAGGTCAGGAAGGCGATGAGAATGCCCGTGCCGGCCACAAGCAGCGAGATGACCATCGCCAGCACATGCACATGATGCACCGACTCTTCGAACAGCTCGGTCGATGCGGCGGCCATCGCCGCAGGCACGATGCTCGCCGGACGCTCGATCGCATGCATGAACCATCCGCTGGCGGCGCCGAACGGATTGAACGAATAGAAGGCGAAGAACGAAAGCGCCGCAAGGAGCATCAGGGGGAACGTCATCGCCAGGGGCGACTCGTGCACGTGCTCGAAGCGCTTCTCATCCTTGTGCTCGCCCATGAAGGCGAGGATGACGATGCGGAACATGTAGAATGCCGTGAGGCCCGCCACAAGGAAGCCGATCACCGGAATGAGCATGTGTCCGGTCAGGTTGCCGTAGGCAATCGTGCCGGCCAGGATTTCATCCTTCGAGAGGAAGCCCGAGGTGAGCGGAACGCCCGAGATGGCGAGCGTGAAAATGACGAATGTCCAGAATGTGACGGGCATCTTCTTGCGGAGTCCGCCCATGTTGCGGATATCCTGCGCGTCGGTGTGATGATCGTGCATGTGGTGCAGCGCATTGTGCATCGCATGGATCACCGAGCCCGAACCCAAAAAGAGTCCGGCCTTGAAGGCGGCGTGCGTCACCAGGTGGAACGTGCCGGCCGAAAAGGCGCCGACGCCGAGGCCCATCACCATGTAGCCCAGCTGGCTGATCGTGGAATAGGCAAGCACTTTCTTGATGTCGTTCTGCGCGATGGCGATCGTGGCCGAGATGAAGGCCGTGATGGCGCCGATATAGGCGATCACCGTGAGCGCATCGGAGGTCAGCATCGGGAATGTGCGGGCGATCAGGTAGACGCCCGCGGCGACCATCGTGGCCGCATGGATCAATGCCGACACAGGCGTCGGGCCTTCCATGGCGTCCGGAAGCCAGACATGCAGCGGAAACTGCGCCGATTTGCCGATGGCGCCGCAGAAGATCAAAAGTCCGGCCGCGGTCATCCACCAGGTGGACTGGAACGGGATCATGCCCGAGCCGATGGCCGAATAGACGCCTTCATACGTCAGCGTGTGATAGTTCGCCCAGAGCACCATGATGCCGATGAAGAATCCGAAGTCGCCCACACGGTTGGTGACGAAGGCCTTCTTCGAGGCGTCCGATGCCGACTTCTTCTCGTACCAGTGGCCGATCAGGAGATACGAGCTCAATCCGACGAGCTCCCAGCCCACATACATCAAAAGGAAGTTGTTGGCGAGCACGATCAACAGCATCGAGAAGGAGAAGATGCCGAGATAGGAATAGTAGCGCGAGTAGCGCACGTCGCCGGCCATGTACTTCGTCGAGAACAGGTGGACAAGAAAGCTGATGAGCGTCACCACCACGAGCATGACGGCCGTCAGGTTGTCGATCATGATGCCGATATCCCACTTCAGCGGTCCGATCAGCGCGACGTTGCCCAGGTTCACCCAGGTGAACGTCATGTTGATGAGCTCGTCATGATAGAACGAAACCTTCGCAAAGAGGATCGCCGCCGACATGGCCAATGTCGCCCCGATGAGCGTGAGGCCCACGAAGTCGCCCTGGCGCGGCAGCTTCTTTCCGAAGAAGATGAGAATGAGAAAACTCACAAGCGGCAGGATAAGCACCGCGGCGGATAGTTCGAGCAGCAACGATTGTGTCATAGTACCAAGTCTGAATTTTTGTAAAAACGATAAACCACTTACTGTTTCATAGAACTGATCTCATCCACATTGACCGTGTTGAAGTTCTTGAAGATGTTCAGCACGATCGCAAGTCCCACGGCCGCTTCGGCCGCCGCAAGGATGATGACGAAGATCGCGGCCATCTGTCCGTCGATCTGCAGCGCGTTGTAGCGCGAGAATGCGAGGAAGTTGATGTTAGCGGAATTGAGGATCAGTTCGATCCCCATCAGCACCATGATCGCGTTGCGGCGCGTGACGACGGCAAAGAGTCCGAGCGAGAACAGCACCGCGCTGACGACCAGGAAATGTTGTAACGTGACGTGAAGAGCCATTGTGATGCGAGACGGTTAATGAAGGAAATTATTTTGATTTTTCGCGGCGCGCGATCATCGCGGCGCCGATAATTGCCACAAGCAGCACGACCGAAGCGACTTCGAACAGAAGCGCGTGCGAGGTGATGAGCGCCTCGCCGATCTTCGGCGCGGTCGTCTTCACATCCGCTCCCGCGCCGGCGCCCGCCCAGCCCGTGTAGAGAAACACGGTCAGCAGGATGCCCGCCACGACCGCCGAGAGAATGGTGGCCGGGATCATCTGGAGCGTGCCCGTCTTGATGTCGACCGAGACGACCTTGTTCGTGAGCATGACGCCGAAGAGGATCAGCACCAGGATGCCGCCCACATACACCATCAGCTGCGTGATGGCGAGGAAGTCGGAATTCAGCAGCACGTAGAGTCCGGCCACGCCGAAGAACGTGAAGAGCAGCGAGAAGGCCGAATAGACGATGTTGCGCGAGAAGACGACGATCGAGGCCGAAGCCAGCACCGTCGCTGCAAGGATGTAGAAAATGATGTCGAACAATTGAACCGAATTCATGGTCAAGTACGCTTTGTGTATTGAGTGTGATGGATGGTTATTCCGGTTTCTTTGCCTCTGTGGCCGGCACGGTTGCTGCCGCCGCGGCCGCGCCGCCGCCATTGCCCGGTACGGCGGGCTTTGCGGCATCGCCGTTCGAGCCGGGCGCCGGAGCGGGCTTCGCCGCGGGAGCCGGTGCCGCTGCCGCCGGGGCGGGATTTGCCGCCGCTGCCGCCGCATCGGCCGCCTTCTTCTCTGCCGCTTCCTTTGCCGCCTGGGCCTTCTTTGCCGCCGCTTCCTCATCGGCCTTCTTCAGACGCGCCTGGGCGGCTTCAACTTCCACCGGCGTCATCGTCGAAAAGCTGTAGAGCAGATTCGTCCGGTCGAATTCCGAAAATTCATACACATCCGTCATCTTGATGCATTCGGTCGGACACGGATAGGTGCAGAGTCCGCAGTAGCAGCATTTGGCGATGTCGATGTCGAACTGCGACACATACAGGCGCTTCTTCGTGTTCTTCGACGTCATGCCGAGATCGACATCCGGCGTCGACTTGATCGTCGTGATCGTAATGCAGTCCACGGGACAGGCCTTCGCGCACTGGTCGCAGCCGATGCAGTCGTCCATATTCACGTAGAGACGGTTGCGCACGCGCTCGGGCATGGGTTTCTTGACTTCGGGATACTGCACGGTCACCGCGCGCGTGAACAAATGCCTGAACGTCACGCCCATGCCGATGAAGGCGGTGTGAAGCCCGTCGTAGATTCCCTTGAAATATTCTGCTGCTGGATTCATATCGTTGCCAATAAATTTTTTTGTTGGATCGTTACAACACCATAATTGCGCCCACAAGCACCACGCACACGAGCGCGAACGGCACGAGGACTTTCCATGACACATACATCAGCTGGTCGACCCTGAGGCGCGGAAGCGTCCAGCGCAGCCAGATGTTCACGCAGACAAAGAGCATGCCCTTCATGAGGAACCAGAAGGTGTCCCAGACCGGGCCGGACATGAAGGAGCCGAAGGGGCTCGACCACCCGCCGAAGAAGAGCACGACGGCGATCGCCGAGACGATGAACAGGTTCGCATATTCGGCAAGATAGAACATCGCGAACTTCATGCCCGTGAACTCCGTGTTGTAGCCCTGGACGAGTTCTGATTCGGCTTCCGGAATGTCGAACGGCGTGCGGTTGACCTCCGCCATCGAGCACACATAATAGATGAGGCCGAGCACGAGCATGACAGGCAGCAGCAGCAGTTTCTGGAAGATCGGCAGCGGACCGCCGAAGATGAGCCAGTTCTGTATGCCGCCCGACTGGAACTTCGAGATCTCGCTCATGTCCATCGTGCCGGTGATCATCACGACGGCGAGCACGGCAAGCGCCGCGGGGATCTCGTAGCTGATGATCTGGCTGGCCGAGCGGATCGCGCCGAAGAGCGACCACTTGTTGTTCGAGGCCCAGCCGGCCATCAGAATGCCGACCACGACCAGCGCCGAAACGGCGATGATGTAGAAGAGCCCGAGATTGATCGAACTGCCGATATAGGCGCTCGAAAACGGCAGCACGGCGAATGCGGCGTATGTGCCGATGAAGACGACATATGGCGCAAGCATGAAGAGCAGCTTGTCTGCCGCGGCCGGGATGATATCCTCTTTCTGCAGCAGCTTGAAGATATCGGCGAACGGCTGCAGCGTGCCGTGCCATCCGGTGCGCATGTAGGCGAGACGGTCCTGCATGTGCGCCGCCATTTTCATTTCCACGTAGATCGTCACGAGCGCACATACAAGCACCCAGACAAGGGGCAGCGCGCTCATCACGACATGCGTGAGAATCGTGTCGCCGAAGAATGATTGAAGAAGCTGTTCCATTGAGTTCTTAAAAATATGTATGATTGATGATATGTTCCGACCGCGTGTTGGGACATTTCCAGTTATCGATCTACTTCGCCGAGCACGATGTCGGTCGATCCGAGGATCGCCACGAGATCGGCGATCATCGCGCCGCGCGCGATCTCTCCGATCACGCTCAGGTTCACGAAGCTCGGTCCGCGCGCTTTGATGCGGTAGGGCGAGCCCGTGCCGTCCGACACGATGTAGAATCCGAGTTCGCCTCTCGGCGCCTCGGTGCGCGCGTACGCTTCGCTCGCCACGGGCATGATGCGCTTGGGAAGCTTCTCCTGCACGTTGCCTTCGGGAATCTGCTCCAGCGCCTGCTCGATGATACGCAGCGACTGCTCCATCTCGTGCACGCGCACGATGTTGCGGTCCCAGCAGTCCCCAACCGTTCCCGCTTCTCCCCTGCCCACGCACACATCCCATTCGAACTTATGATAGGCCGAGTACGGATCGTCGCGACGCAGATCCCAGTCGACGCCCGATGCACGGAGCATGGGGCCGGAGCATCCGTAGTTGATCGCCACGTCCTTCGGCAGCACGCCCACATTGGCCGTACGTTCGATGAAGATCTTGTTGTAGGTCAGGAGGTTGTTGAGTTCCGTGATGTTCGGCTTCAGATACGCGCAGAATTCCTTCGCCTTCTCGATCCATCCCGGCGGCAGGTCGTGCGAGAGGCCGCCGATCCAGAAATAATTGTAGAGCAGGCGCGCGCCGCAGACTTCCTCGAACAGGTCGAGGATGCGCTCACGGTCGCGGAACAAAAAGAGGAAGGGCGTGAACGCTCCGATGTCGATGCCGTATGTGCCGATGGCGATCTGATGGCTCGCGATGCGCTGCAGCTCCGCCATGATCACGCGGATGTAGTCCACGCGCTCGGGAACCTGGATCTTCAGGAGCTTTTCGGCGGCCACGACATACGCGAATTCGTTGCCCATCGATGAGACATAATCCATGCGGTCGACATACGGAACGACCTGCTGGTAGTTGGTCATTGATTCCGCGTGTTTTTCAAAACAGCGGTGGAGGTATCCCAGATGGGGAATCACATCGACCACAATTTCGCCGTCGACGACAAGCTCCAGCCGCAGCACGCCGTGTGTCGACGGGTGCTGGGGGCCCATGTTGAGAATCATCTCTTCGGTGCGGAGAGTCGTGCCGCGGGATGTGGCGGGCTGAGACTGCTGCGTTTCAATCATTGGAGGTTATTCTTCTAAAAAAAATAAATCTGAGTGTGAAAACAGTGACAATCCTGTGTGCGTTGCGATCAGTACGGAACGCGCATGCCGTTGTAGAACTCCGGCACTTCATAGTCCTTGCGCAGCGGGTATCCTTCCCAGTCGTAGGGAAGCAGGATGCGCCGCAGATCGGGATGGCCCGTAAAGACGACGCCCAAGAGATCGTAGGCTTCGCGCTCGTGCCAGTTGGCGCTCTTCCAGACGGATTCGACCGAGGGGACTTCCGGATGTTCCGCGGGGACCGAGACTTTCAGCACAAGCTTGTGTTTCAGCGCCATCGATGAGAGATGGTAGACGACTTCGAGCGTGCCCTTGCGGTCGACGCCCGAGAGGCACATCAGATAATCGAACTGCATCGACTCGTCGTCGCGCAGGTACAGGGCGATCTCCTTGACGGCCGCGGCCGAGACGGTGACGAACGGATCGACCTGTGCATCGGCCTTCACGGCGGTGACCGCCTCGCCGAATTTGTTGTTCAGCTGATCAGCAATTTCCTGAAATGTCATGACGTTTCACGTTAATGGAAAAAATGTTATGCGCGCTTTTTGACGAGGCTTTCCGAGCGGACCTTTTCCTGCAGCTTCAGAATGCCTTCGATGAGCGCTTCGGGACGCGGAGGGCAGCCCGGCACATACACATCGACCGGAATCACGCGGTCGACGCCCTTGAGCACATGGTAGCCGTGCTCCCAGTACGGGCCGCCGCAGTTGGCGCAGCTTCCCATCGAGATCACGTAGCGCGGCTCGGGCATCTGGTCGTAAAGGCGCTTGATGCGCGAAGCCATCTTGAGCGTCACCGTGCCCGAGACGATCATGATGTCGACCTGGCGCGGCGTGGCGCGCGGAATGACGCCCAGGCGCATCATGTCGAAGTTCGAGGCCGAGGCGGCCATCATTTCGATGGCGCAGCAGGCCAGGCCGAACTGCATCTGCCACAGCGAGGAAAGGCGCGCCCAATTAAGAAGACTGTCGAGCGACGTCACAAGGACGTTGCTTTTTTCAAACTGTTGATCGAGAAGACCCATAATGATGTTCCGTTACGCTTCAGAAAAAATTAAGCAGCTGTGTTCTGTTCCAGTTGTTCGTACTGCACGACGCCCACGCCCTTCACGTACTGCGAGGTTTTCGGGGCCGGCTTGTCCCACTCGAGATCGCCCTTGACCCAGACGTAGGCGTAGCCCACCACAAGGATGCCGAGGAAGACCAGCATTTCGATGAATGCAAACGCGCCGTAGCTCTTGAAGACCATCGCCCAGGGGAAGAGGAACACGACTTCCACTTCAAACAGAAGGAACACGAGCGCGACGACGTAGAAGCGGATGTTGAACTTCACCCACGATTCACCCACCGGCTCTTCGCCGCATTCATACGTGGAGAGCTTGTCCGCATAGGGACGTTTCGGACGGAGGATCCATGCCGTCACAAGACCGGCGCCGGTGAAGATCGCGCCGAGGATGAAGAAAATCAGAATTCTGCCAAAATCGGTAAGCATAATGCCTGGTTGTTTTGATTGAAAAATAAGGGAAAAAACCGCCTGTTGCCGCCTGCAAAAAGAAAGCGCCGCAACAAATAGATACGATTGCGGCGCCCTGCTTTATCTGGATTCTCTGTATCTGTCGACTGCTGCCGGAAAAAGACCTGTGTGTGTCACAACGGCACCTGTTGTCGATTAGCTGTTGGATTCGTTCATTTCGAGGAGAAACCTCTCGGCATCGCGTGCAGAGGGGCTCTGCGCGTATTCTTCCTTTACGAGCTTGTAGAGCTCCACGGCGCGATCCCGGTCGCCCTTCTTGGCGTAGTTGCGCGCGGCCGAGACAAGATTGTCGGCGGCGTTCGGATCGTCGGAATTCTTCTTTCCGGCCTTCTCGAAGAGCTTCGCCGCCTTTTCAAAGTCGCCCTTCGCCTCGTAGCAGGCCGCCTCGCCGGCGATCGCAGACACATCGACGATGTCGACGCCCGCGCTCACGCCGTCATACAGATCGAGCGCCTTGTCGTAATTCTGGAGGTTGAAGTAGGAGTTGGCAAGATAGAACTTCGCGACGTTGCCCGTCTTGGTCGAGCCGTAATTGTCGACGATCGTCTGCAGGCCCGGAATGTTCTTTTCGGGAATGCCGTTGATCGCAATCTGATACTGGCCGTTGTCGTAATATTCGAACACTTTGGCCAGATCGTTCGCCGCCTTTTCATTGTTGTTGCGCGCATTGTTCACGTAGAACCATGCGCCCAAGATCACGACCAGCGCGATGCCGCCGATGGTGCTGAGCCGTTTCTTGTTCTCTTCGAGCCAGGACTGTGTCGTATAGTATTTGGTGAGAAGCGTATCCTCTTTGACGACGCGCTGAGCGATCTTCTTTTGTTTGCGGAGCATGAGAGTATATAGAGTGAAGTGAACCGAAAATGAAAATAATTTGTTGACTCATCTATCGTAGTACGCCCGTCGGGATTCGAACCCGAAACCTTTGGCTTCGGAGGCCAACGCTCTATCCAGTTGAGCTACGAGCGCAACGCGGAAATACCATCCATCCCGAAAGAAGCGGTACTCTGTCTATATCTATACTATACCGATAAGCAGTTTAATGTACCAAATAAATTTCCATGATGCAAGAAAATTTCCTTCTTTAATTCAAAATAGGATACGCAATTCCCCGCCGATTTCGAAGATTTCCCCCCTTTTTCTTCCATTCATCGATCTTCCCTGCCGTTGAATCCTTCCCGTGCCCGTCGTGCGGGACCGGAACAAATCTGCGAAGCCTCCGTCTAACTTATCAAATAGAACGGTTCAATTGCCGCTCCTTCAAGCCATCACACACACACAAACTTTTGGAGGTTGCTATGAAAACCCTCGTTACCGCGGCAGTGCTGCTGCTGTTTGCCGTCTCCACTGCCGTCTCTGCAGGCGGTCCCGCCGAGAAGAAGGCGAAGAAGACCGTCACGAGCGAACGGAAATCCGGCGGAGGCGCATGGCTCGGCGTCTCGCTCGGCGATTATGCGCTGCGCTCCTCGGATGAAGAGAAGGAACAGAAAAAAGAAGGCGCTCTCATTCGGGAGGTGACCGACGACAGCCCGGCCGACTCCGTCGGATTGAAGGAAGACGATGTCATTATTGAAATCAACGGCAAGACGGTCGCCACGGCATCCGATGTCGTCGAGCGCATCGGAGCGCTGAAGCCCGGCGACAAGGCATCGATCACCGTGCTGCGCGGCGACGCCAGAAAGTCCTTCACGGCAGTTCTCGGCTCCCGCCCGCAGATGCGCGAACGCTTCTCGATGCGCATGCCGCGCACGCCGATGATGCCGATGCCGCCCGCCCACGCCCAGGGCGCCCCGCTGTTCGGCATTGAAGGCCGCGCGGGCGTTGAAGGCATGAAGCTCATGGTGCTGCGCGACCAGCTCGGACGCTATTTCGAGGCGCCGGACGGCAGAGCGCTCCTGGTGACGGAAGTGAAGAAAAACAGCAATGCCCGCAAGGCCGGCATCGAAGCCGGAGACGTCATCACCAAAGTGGGATCGACGGACATCGAGGACATGGGCGACCTGCATGAGGCGCTGAAGGATGCAAAGGAAGGATCGACCGTCGATGTCCAGATCATCCGCAAGGGCGCGCACAAGACCATGAAGCTCGAAGTCTCCCAGAAGCCGGAACGCGAGATGGGCATGATGTTCGATTTCGATCATGAAGCCTTCCCGCAGATGGATGACTTCCAATTCGACTTCGACACGCATCACTTCGACCGCGACGCGCTGCGCGAGATGCTGCGCGATCTGAAGCCGCAGATCGAGAAGATCAAGCCGGAGATCGAAAAGATGAAGAAAGAGATCCGCATCCGTATGCGCGGCGAGCGCGTCTGAGACAGCGCGGTACACGGATCATCCATACGATGCACGTGAAAGGGCGAAGCCTGAAGAGGCGCTCCGCCCTTTTTTATTTCCGGTTCTCGATGATGAACTTCTTCACGGCGGCGATATAGGCGTCCTCCCCCATCGCCTGAGGCAGATTCGTGTGGCCGGCTCCCTTCACGCGCAGAAACGTCTTCGGCTCGTTGGCATTGTCGAAGACGACCTGGCCGTTGTGCTGTATGTCGATGAACGTGTCGCTTTCGCCGTGCAGAAGCAGAAACGGCGCATGCACGAGACGGATTTTCGCCGCGTTGTTGTAGTCGCCCCTCATGATGAACGAACTCGTGATATCGGCGAGCGTGACGCTCTGCGTGAGCGTCGTGGTCGATGCCCATGGCGCTTCAAGAATGAGCGCTTCGGGCTTGAAGGAATAGGCGGCCAGATGGACCGCCGCCGCGCACCCGAGCGAAAATCCGTAGAGCACGATTCCCTCCGGATCGACATCCGGACGCGACTTCACATAGGCCAGCGCCGCATTGGCATCCGAATACAGCCCTTCCTCGCTCGGCGAGCCTTCGCTCATGCCGTATCCCTGATAATCATAGATGAAGACATTGGCGCCCGTGCGGTAGAGAAGCTCCGCCCGGTCCCAGTAAAACTGCAGATGATCCTTGTTCCCGTGATTGTAGAGGATCGTCACGCCGGGAAGCCCGCCGTTCGATTTCACGAAATAACCGTAGAGCTTCCTGCCCTGCGACTGGAAGACGACCTGCGTGCGGCTCGATTCGGGGATGACGGAAGTGCCGAGCGAATACGACGGGAGCGCGGTCTTATTATAGAGCGCGTCATCGAGATCCATGCACCCGGCAAGAGCGCAGAGAGCGGCAAGCGCCGCAGCGCGTATGCACATCCGAAGCGTCATGGGCGTCCTCCTTCGCCGAGCGCATAGTGAAATCCGAAAAAGAGGCCGATCGATCCGTGCCCGCCGACCGATCCGAATCCCTCGAGCAATCCGTGCCCGGTGAAATGGTTGGCCGCCATCCACTTCGATTCCACCTGCATATCCAGCGATGAAGAAAGCGGAAATCCGATGCCTGCCATCGGTGTGAGAAAATACGACAGAGGGGAAAACTGTGCGGTGTGCTCCGTGCCCGCATACAGGAGCGTCCGATGTCCCAGCGCATACGACGCATTCAGATTCGCATGCAGGAGAAACAGCGAGTGGGAACCGGCATTGAATGTCGCGAAATACATGCCCTGCACTTTCAGTGTCAGCTCGGGCACGATGCCGCGCTCGCGCACCAGGCGCGTGGCCGCGCCGGCATCCACACCGAGATCGTTGAAGAGAAGCGAGGTCAGGTGAAGATTGGCTTCGAGCGTCCAGTCGTTCGAGGCGCCGCGGGCATATCCCGCATTCAGGTAGGGCACGGGAACGGCCGCCTTGCCGACCGAGACCAGCGGCCCGCCGAGCGAGACGACGGCCGCGCTTCTTCCCTCATCGAGCACGCGGACGGGATGGGTGACGCCGCACGCTCCGAAGGCAAGCGAGCAGGCGATCGCGGCTGCACACAAGACGGATGGTTTCATGGCAAGGGATGTGATGAACAGCGTTGACTACCGTTTCATCGCAAGCGTGATTCCGTCGGACATCGGCAGCATGCACAGCGCGATGCGCGCATCGTCGCGCAGCTTTCTGTTCAGCACGTCGATCGCGGCGGTTTCCGGATCCATCGTGACGGTATCGAGCACGCGCCCCGACCACAGCACATTGTCGATCATGATCATGCCGCCTTTGCGCAGCAACACGAGGCTCCGTTCATAATAGGCGTCGTAATTTTTTCTGTCGGCGTCGATGAAAATGAAATCGAACGTCCCTTCCTCGCCGTCCCTGATGAGTTCATCCATCGTCTGGAGCGCCGGCTGGAGCCGGAGACTGATCTTCTGGTCGACACCGGCGGCCTGCCAGTAGCGCCGGGCCATCGCGGTGGTCTCGGGATTGATGTCGCAGGCCACAACGAGTCCGTCCTCAGGCAGGGCCAACGCCACCGAAAGCGCGCTGTAGCCCGTAAAGACGCCGACTTCGAGCGTCTTTTTCGCCCTCATGAGCTGGATGAGCAGAGCCATGAACTGCCCCTGCTCCGGCACGATCTGCTGATGCGCTCCGGGCTTTGTCGCCGTTTCTTCCCTGAGTGTGCGGAGCAGCTCCGGCTCGCGCAGCGAGACCGAGAGCATGTATTCCAGGAGCTCATCCGACAGTGTAAAATTCTTTTCGTCCATGGCAAAACCGTTGTTTATGCGGCGTGATATTCCTGAATGCTTTTGACTTCCATGCGGCCCTCGCGGATGCGCTCGATGCCCTTGACCGCCGTGGCGGCGGCCGAGAGCGTCGTGATGAACGCCACCTTGTTCTGGACGGCGGCCCATCCGATCGCATATTCGTCGTAGCGCGACTCCTCGCCAAGCGGCGTGTTGATCACCAGGGTCACCTCGCCGTTTTTGATCGAATCGACGATGTTCGGACGGCCCTCGGCCACCTTGTAGACGGGCTTCGCATCGATGCCGCGGCTCTGCAGAAATTTCGCCGTGCCGTCTGTGGCCATGATCTTGAAGCCGAGCCTCACGTATTCGTTCACGATTTCGACCGTCTTGTCGTTCTTGTCGTTGTCGTTGACCGAGACGAACACCGTGCCTTGCTTCGGCAGCGCGGTCGAGGCGCTCAGCTGCGCCTTGGCCACCGACGCGCCGAACGAATCGGAAATGCCCATGACTTCACCGGTCGATCGCATTTCGGGTCCGAGGAACATCTTGACGCGCGGAAACTTCGAGAACGGAAAGACCGCTTCCTTCATCGACACGTGCTTGACGGAGCGGAAATCGAATCCGAGCACGCCCAGTTCTTTGAGCGTGCGTCCCGCCATCACTTTCGCCGCGATCTTCGCGATCGGCAGCCCCGTCGCCTTGCTGACGAAGGGAACCGTGCGCGAGGCGCGCGGATTGACTTCCAGCACGTAGACTTCGTTGTCCTTCATCGCAAACTGGATGTTGAGCAGGCCCTTCACCTTGAGAGCGAACGCGAGCTTCTTCGTGAGCTCGATGAGCTCTTCGGTCTTCTCGGCGCTGATCATGAACGGAGGCAGCACGCAGGACGAGTCGCCCGAGTGGATGCCGGCTTCCTCAATGTGCTCCATCACGCCGCCGATCAGGACGTCGTGCCCGTCGCAGACGGCATCGACGTCGAATTCGAAGGCGTCCTCGAGGAAGCTGTCGATCAGGATCGGATGCTCCGGTGAGACGCCGACGGCCTTGTTCATGTATTCCTTGAGCGCTTCGGTCGTGTAGCAGATCTGCATGGCGCGGCCGCCAAGCACATACGAGGGCCGCACGAGCACCGGATAGCCGATTTCCTGCGCCACCAGGAGCGCATCGTTCACCGAAAATGCCGTGCCGTAGCGCGGATGCTTGATGTGGTTGCGGCGCAAGAGGGCGCCGAAACGTTCGCGGTCTTCTGCCAGGTCGATGCCTTCGGTCGACGTGCCGAGGATCTTCACGCCCTGCGCCTCGAGCGCCTTGGCGATCTTCAACGGCGTCTGCCCGCCGAAACTCACGATGATCCCTTCCGGCTGCTCGAACTCGTAGATGTTGAGCACGTCTTCCACCGTCAGCGGCTCGAAGTACAGCTTGTCGGTCGTGTCGTAGTCGGTCGAGACCGTCTCGGGATTGCAGTTGACCATGATCGTCTCGTAGCCCAGATCGCGGAGCGCGAAGACGCCGTGCACGCAGCAGTAATCGAACTCGATGCCCTGGCCGATGCGATTGGGCCCCCCGCCAAGGATGATGACTTTTTTCTTGCCGGAGCGGACGGCTTCGTTTTCTTCCTCATAGCACGAATAGTGGTACGGCGTACGGGCTTCGAATTCCGCGGCGCAGGTATCGACGGTCTTGAAGACCGGCATGACGCCGAGCTCTTTTCTGAGCGAGCGCACGCGCATTTCATCGGTCTTCCAGAGGAAGGCCATCTGCCGGTCCGAGAATCCGTACTGCTTCGCCTTGTAGAGCAGCTCCTTCGTCACTTGCGGGAACGCCGCCTTGAGTTCTTCTTCCAGTTCGACAATCTGCCGGATATTCAATAGGAACCACGGATCGATGTGCGTCAGCGCATGGACGTCCTCGATCGTGAATCCGAGCTGGAAGGCATGGCGGATGAAGAAGATGTTCTTCGGCATGGGGCGGCGCAGCTGCTCCTTGATCTTCTTGCGCCATTCGGTGCGCTGGGCATCGGAAAGCAGCGCGGGATCGAGAAAATCTTTGCCGTCGGCGCCGATGCCGGCGCGTCCGGTTTCGAGCGAGCGGAGCGCCTTCTGCAGCGCCTCCTTGAACGTGCGGCCGAAGGCCATCGCCTCTCCCACCGATTTCATCTGCACGCCGAGCGTCTCATCGACGCCCTTGAACTTTTCGAAATCCCAGCGCGGCACCTTCACCACCGTGTAGTCGATCGACGGCTCGAAGCTTGCGGGCGTGGTCTTGGTGATGTCGTTCGGAATCTCATCGAGCGTATAGCCCACGGCGAGCTTCGCGGCGATCTTGGCGATGGGAAATCCCGTCGCCTTCGAGGCCAGGGCCGAGCTTCGCGAGACGCGCGGATTCATCTCGATCACATACATCTTTCCGTTTTTCGGATTGACGGCAAACTGCACGTTCGATCCGCCGGTATCGACGCCGATGGCGCGCATCACTTTGATCGCCGCATCGCGCAGATACTGGTACTCCTTGTCGGTCAGCGTCTGCGCCGGCGCCACCGTGATCGAGTCGCCGGTATGGACGCCCATGGGATCGAAATTCTCGATCGAGCAGATGATGACGACGTTGTCCTTCTTGTCGCGCATCACTTCAAGCTCGAACTCCTTCCATCCGATGACGGACTCTTCGACGAGCACTTCGTGCACGGGCGAATTGAGCAGGCCGTGCTCGACCATCTCGCGGTATTCTTCAAGATTGTAGGCGATGCCGCCGCCGGTGCCGCCCATGGTGAACGAGGGACGGATGATCAGAGGAAAGCCGATCGACTGCGCGATCTTCATGGCGTCGTCGATCGAATAGACGAAGCCGCCGTGCGGCATCTCGAGCCCCGCGCCGCGCATCGTCGTGAGAAAGAGCTGCCGGTCCTCCGCCTTCTTGATCGCCTCGAGGTTGGCGCCGATGAGCTCGACGTTGTATTTTTTGAGCACGCCGCGCTCGGAAAGCGCCACCGCCGTATTCAGCGCGGTCTGTCCGCCCATCGTGGGCAGGAGCGCATCGGGCCGTTCCTTTTCGATGATCAGCTCGACGAATTCCGGCGTGATCGGCTCGATGTACGTGGCGTCGGCGAGCTCCGGATCGGTCATGATCGTCGCCGGATTGCTGTTGATGAGAATGACGCGGTAGCCTTCGTCCTTCAGCACTTTGCAGGCCTGCGTGCCCGAATAATCGAATTCGCATGCCTGGCCGATGACAATCGGCCCGCTTCCGATGATTAAAATAGATTTGATGTCCGTTCGTTTGGGCATAGCACTCTTTCGCTCATAAAAAAAGCCTCCGGGAGCAAGAACTCGGAGGCTTTGCAGTCATAACGCATGAATATCGATGTCGGTACAGTCGCGCATCGCATGTGTCTTGTGTCGGATCATAGTTCTCTAATATACCAATATACAAAATTTTTCGGTGCATTGCCAGCGCCTCCGCACCGTATCTTTCCCTTCCCTTCTCAGGCTTCCGCCTCCGGCGCATGAGCAGGGGGAGTCACCGTGCGGAAGGCGTCGATGCACGACTGATAGTTCTCGTCGCTCATGCCGATCGAGTGGTATTCCTCCACATAGCCGATGAAGCCGCCGTCGGGCTGGGCAAGGTTTGTGATGAGGCGCGACGCTTCGCGGAAGATATCCTCGCGTGTGCCGGTAATGGATGTGGTCTGATAGCTGATCGGACAGACGAAGCAGACGTTGCCGCGGTGGAGCGCGCCGAGGCGCTCCATATCGTAGAGATTCGGCTGGCTGATGTTGAGCATGTCGACGCCGATCTCGATCAGATCCGGGATGATCTCCTCGATGTAGCCGCAGGAATGGAAGTAGACATCGAGCCCGTGCGCATGGGCGAAGTCGAACTGCCGCCGGTAGCGCTCCTTGAAGAACGAGCGCCAGAGGTCGGGCGAAATGATGAGTGTCTCCTGCGTTCCCCAGTCGTCGTAGAATGAAACGCCGTCGAACCCCTCTTCGGCCGCGCGGGCGATGACGGCTTCTTCAAAGCCGAAGACAAGATCGGCCAGCTGTTCCATGTGCTCGGTGTCCATGTAGAGATCCTCGAGCGTCGATTCGAAGCCGCGCAGGAAGCTCATGACGGTGAAGCCTGTGAGCACGAGGCTGGCGATAAAGTAGCGATCCGGACCGAAGCGTTCGCGCGCCCGGGCGAATTCCGCAAAGCGCGTTTCATCATAGGCATCGGGCACGGTAAGTGTGTCGAGATCCTCCCATCGCCTGACGAGCACCTGCCGGGGCTGTCCCATCGTCTCGTCGCGCCGCTCCCAGTCGAACCCCCATTCGGAACGATCCTTCCGTTCCCCCATGAAATGCCGCACGACGTCGATGAGAATGATATCGGAGTCGTCCTGGTCCTTGTTGAAATAGAGAATGGGGAGTCTGTCCGGGGATCCGAAGTGGATGGCGCGGCGCACGCGTTCGCGGGAAGTCATTCGAGTCAGAGCTGTCCTTTCACAGCCGCGCCTTCACCGATTCCGTGTGCAGAGCTCGGTGAAGGCGCCGTTTCATAAAAAGTTGGGAAGTGTGCCCGAAGGCCGTACAGGCCCGCTACCGCCATTGCCGGGAGCGCAGGCCTGCGGGCGCAGAGCCCACATGCGCGCCGAGCGACGAACGGACATAGACCTGGACATTCGGCTGGCCCTCTTCAATGGTGGTGATGATCAGACTGTTGTTGTTATTGCTCAGCACGTACGTGCCCGTCAGCGATACGCTGGTATCCCTGCCCGTGAGCACGCTTTTGCCCGTGATCGTGAGCATGAAATTATTGGGATTGCTGGTCGCAATCTTGTATGCGGGAGCATTGGGCATCGCCGGCTCATAGGCCAGATTGCCCGATGCATTCACGACGAGCGGAAGAAATGTTCCGTCGCTTTTGATCTCAACCCCGGATGAATCGGCTTCCGAGAACCAGACGCCGACCAGATTCTTATCGACTCCCGGATTGGTGTTGACCGGATTGTTATCGTCCTTTTTACATCCTGCGGCAACCAGAGCAAACAGCAGCACAACAAGAAAAGCGGAAAGCGGATATTGCATCTTCATGATACCTCCCCTTATGGTTGAAAAAATTGACAAAGGATCATGAATCAATAACCACGAAAGCGACGGCGTTAGTTCCTGTGTGAGACAGGGAAATTTTCACCGCCGCGGTTCCGATTTTTTCCGCCGTCTGGCCATGCAGTAGAAGATGCGGCTGTCCCGATTCGTCGTTTGTCACTTCCACATCCTTCCAGTGGAACGTGCCGCTCCAACCCGATGCGATCGCCTTGCTGAAGGCCTCCTTCGCCGCAAAGCGCGCGGCATAGTGCTCGGCCGGAGACGCCTTCGCCTGACAGTAGGCGATCTCCCGCTCGGTGAAAATCTTCGACGAGAAGCTTGCGCCGTAGCGCTCGAGCGCATCGGCGATGCGCCGGACCTCCACGATATCGACGCCGATTCCTGCAATCATGCGTTCACTTTCAAATGCGTATCTGGTTTTCGTTCTGCACGATCTCGAGCAGTTCCGAAATATCGTTCACTTCATAATCGGCGTTCGAGGCGCCCGTGCCGAATGTGTCGCCGTAGCGGGCAAAGACCGTCTTCATGCCGACTTTTGCCGCGCCGACCACATCGCGCTCCTCCCAGTCCCCGATCATGAGCGCTTCGTCGCCTTTCACATCGAGCAGCCGGAGCGCGCGTTGGAACGGCGCCGGATGCGGCTTGCGCTCGTTCGTATCGTCGAATGTGACGACATGGTCGATGATGTGGTGGAAGTTCAGATAGGCAAGCCGGAGCCACGCCTCGCGCGCCGGCGCATCGGAGACGACGGCAAGCTTCATGCCCATTTTGGTGAGCTCGATGAGCGTCATGTACACATGCGGGTATGGCACGAGGGCCGCCTCGCGGGCGCGCCGGTAGGCGATCACGCCGGCCGAGAGGATCTTGTAATCGACCTTGTTGAACTCGTCGTAGAGCAGCTGGTCGAAGACGTTCTGAAACTCGATGCCGCGCTCCTTGTAGATCGCGTTGATGCGCGCCTGAATATCGACGCTCGTGAGCTTGAGTCCGGCGTCGATCATGGCATTGATGGCGGCATCGATGGCCTGGCGCTTCATCGCCATGAAATCGACAAGCGTGTTGTCGAGGTCGAACACGACGGCTTTGATCATAGGGTCTGCGGAGTCTGGTTGCGGAAATGGAGGAGCGTCGTCACGGCAAGCTTGTAGCCGACGGCGCCGAATCCCGAGAGCTGCGCCTTGCACACCGGCGCGATCACCGAATGGCGGCGGAATTCCTCCCTCATGTGGATGTTGGACAGATGCACTTCGAGCGCGGGCGCGGGGATGGCGGCGATCGCATCGCGGATCGCATACGAGTAATGCGTGAACGCGCCCGGATTGATGATCACTCCGTCATAGAGGCCGTCCATCGCCTTCTGGATCGCATCGATGATGACGCCCTCGTGATTGGACTGAATGAACTCGAAGGCGATCTCCGGAAACGAGCTGCGGAGCATCGCTTCGATATCGCCGAGCGTCTGGAAGCCGTAAATCTGCGGCTCGCGCTTCCCGAGCAGATTCAGATTCGGACCGTTGATGACAAGCAGTCGCATGCGTGACAATCGCAAATAAATGAAAAAAAGTTACGGCTTGCGCAGCCTCGAGAGTTCATCGTCGATAAAGAGCCGGACGGCGGGCTTCACATACACGTTTTCGAGTCCGAGCTGATTGAGCCCCTGTCCGATCACCGACGCCTTTCGGACGGGATTCAGCTTCTTATTGACGACGATCAGCCGCTCATCGCGCAGAATGCAGTAGCCCCCGTCGAAATCGCCCTTCTCGTAGCGGATGCGCACGCCCATTTCGGCGGCCAGCGCCTCGATCTCCATCAGTATCTCTTCATCCAGCATGCTCAGCGCGCCTCACTCTTCACGGTTGCATTCTCGAACGGACGCCAGGCGGCGATCACGATCATGGTGTAATAGGCCAGATTGGCGATCACCGGAAGACCGGTGAGCGCGGTCAGGCGGCGCACATGGGCCTTGCGGAATTCCTCCATGGGCCACTCGCCCCAGAAATTCAATCCGATCATCTTCCAGTCGAGCCGGAGCGACCATGCCTCCACCGGAACGAACAGGAAAAATAAAATGGCGCACATGAGCAGCCATCCGTGCGCGCGCCACGAGACATCCGATGTGGCGACAAAGCCGACCGCGCCGGCAAGCGCGGCCGTGTACCCGCCCATCACAAGCAGTGTCATGTAGCTCACGAGCCGGTAGATTTCGCGCTCGAAGACGGGATCGAGATTCTGCCGGATGTCGAGCGTGCCGAACTCGAAGAGCTCATTGCCGATGACGGCGCGCGCCGTGAGCGCGCCGAGAAATGTGATGAAGCCGAGCGCGAAGAGCGTGAGAAAAATTTTCGTCGAAGTCTTGTTCATAACAACAAATCCGGAATAATCTGTCAGTGTCAATGGTAGAGAAGATACGCTTTGCGCCTGGCCATGAATTCATCGATGGCGGGCTTCCATGAGGCGATGATCGTTTCGGCCGGCGCCTTCTTCTCGAGCGCCAGGCGCACGGCATCGGTGCCCATCACCTTGTCGAACATGTCGTTCCTGTCGCGGCTTTCCTCGAAGAGATTGTGTTCGGGATAGAGCGCATAGAGCGTCTCGAACGCATAGAGCTGCACATTCACGAGATTCGCCTTCGCCGGATCCTGAATATAGATCTGCACGCCGCCGAGCGCCTTGTCCTTCATTCCTCCGTAATACGGCTTATAGGACAGCGCCCGGAATTGCACGCCGGGCAGATTCCGCGCGTTCATCGCAGCGGCAAATCGGCGTCCGTCGATCCACGGCGCACCGATCAATTGGAAGGGCATCGTGTAGCCGACGCCGATATTGATCGAATTGAGCTCGCCCATGATGCCGGTTACGGAATAATCGAGCGCCGTTTCGGCATGAGGAATGTGCGGGGAGGTCGGCACCCAGGGCAGTCCCGTCTCCTGCCAGGTCATCGAGCGCCGATAGCCTTCCATCTTGATCACGGTCAGCGTGCATTTCACCTTGCCCGAGAGCAGACCTTCATTATTGAGATACTCGGCCAGTTCCCCGCATGTCATGCCGTAGACATAGGGAATTGCATACTGCCCGACGAACGAGCTGAATTTCAGGTCGAGAATGTTGCCTTCCACCCTGTCCGCCCCCAGGGGATTCGGACGGTCGAGCACGATGAATTCCTTGTTCTGCTCGGCGGCGGCTTCCATGGCATAGGCCATCGTGTTGATGTAGGTGTAGGAGCGCGCGCCGATATCCTGAATGTCGTAGACGAGCACATCGACATCCTGGAGCATCTCGGGCGTCGGCTTGCGCGTCTTGCCGTAGAGCGAATAGACCGGCACGCCGGTGGCCGAATCGGTGAACGTGTCGACGTGTCCGCCGGCGGTCACATCGCCTCTGACGCCGTGCTCGGGACCGTAGAGCGCCGTGAGCTTCACGCCGTCGGCCTTGGCAAGAATGTCGATGGTGGCGCGCAGATCGCCCGCGATGCCGGTCGGATTGGTGATGAGTCCGACGCGCTTGCCGTGAAGGGGCGCGAAGCCGGAACGGATAAGCACATCGATGCCGGTTTTTACCGCCGGCTGTTTCTGGGCGAAGCCGGCTGTGCATGCGAGGACAAGCAGGAGGAGTACAAGTTTTTTCATCGGAATATATGTTGTATGATGGAGCGGTCGGGACGCAGCACGCGGCGCAGAAGCAGGATCGCAATGACAAGCAGCACCATCACGAGCGCGCTCAGCACGATGCCGAGAACCGAGACGGGCGGATCGATCACCAGAAGAAGCGCAAAGAGCACGGTGACCGTGACCACGATGCGGACGACATACTGCATCGAGGCGAACGACGACTCGGTCGAGCTGCTCATGAGCGCGCCTTTCCATCGAGTGAATAATTTTTCATCCAGTACAGATCGTGCAGCAGTTCGAGCATCGATGCGAATGCCGGCGCCGAGAGCGCAAGATAGCGCGCGGCAAAGTCCGTCCGGTCCTCGTCGGGCATCACGGCGGCGATCTGCTCCATCATGTCTCGTGCTTTGGAGAGATTCGATTCGAACTCCGCCGAGAGCGCGCCGTAGCCTTCGCCGTCGACGCCGATGCGCTGCAGGATCAGAAACGTGCGGTGCAGGAATTTCGCGGTGAAGCACAGATCATCCAGCACATGCTCTTTCGCCTGCAGCGCCGATGCCTCAACAAGAAGCGCGCAATCGTCCGGATGCTGCAGCTGGTTTCCGGAAAACTGTGCGACAGCGGCGATATATGTGTCTGTCTCGGGACTGATGCGCATGAGCAAGATGTGTGTGGAATGGGCACGAATTGCACCATTTCAATATAAAAGGAAGTCAGCCGAGAATCAAGACGCTCCGGCCGGCCGTGATCGATGTTTCTCGGGATATTTCATCACGGGCACCCCCAGGCGTCGAAACGGGCTAATGGAACTTCTCCACATATTCGATGATGCGGTTGAACGACTCGCGCGGCAGAAGCGGCATCATCGCGGGCGCTTTTTTTGCGGCGATCTCGAAGAGCACGAACTCCTGGAAATATCCTTCTTCGATGATCGGCTGGAAGCGTTCCTTGAATTCAGGATCGGTCATCAACGCCACGAGGGCTTCCTTTTCTTCCGGCCAATTGATGACGTTCTTGTTCCGGTCGCCGGACTTCCCGCCTGTCACCGATTCGGCGTACCCGGGCTCGTACTTCCATGCGGCTTTCACCAGCGCATACCCGAGCCAGTTTGTCGCGGCGCAAACCGTCACGTGGTTCCCTTCGCCCGTCAGGGTGTAGAGGGGCCGGAAGTCCCATTCCTTCCACGGACGGCCGTAATTTTTCCGGTAAGCCCGCACGACGGCATTGAGATGCTTATGATTGACATTCAGGAGAAACGCGGTCGTGATCTCGCGCAGCGCGCTGTCTTTCTGCCCCGCCTTCGTGTACGTATCGGCCAGGAACCAGTGCGAGTCGTAGTCGGCGAAGTTAAGGTCGATCGCTTGTTTGAATGCGGCGATCGCGCTGTCGAGCATGCCCATATGATAATAGGTGTCGCCGATCAGGCGCAGCGCAGGAAAATAATCGGGCTGCAGCGCGATGCATTTCCGGCAGTCGGCGATGGCGTTCTTATAGTCTTCGCTTCTGAATGCCATCTCCGCATCCGCGAACAGCTTCACCGACTCGGGGGAGCCCTGCAGTTCCACAAGCGATATGCCGCGGTCACTCGACTTGAGCATCCAGGTCGGCGGCAACACAAACGGCGTATCGACCACCGCATTCGACGGCTCATAGTCCGCTCTGATTTCATACTGGATCTTTGATGCTCCAAGAATCTCCATGACCTCGGCGGGAGAATGGAGCTTCTCCTTTGCCGGCTCTTGTGCCGTTGCGGATGAAAAACATACGATGAGTGCAGTGCAGAACGATCCGATTCGATTCATACAAAGGCCTCAAACGGTTAGGTGAGCGATGTGTGCGGTGAGGAAGCATGCTTTTTCTGACGCGATAATATGCAATTAATTCGATAGCAATTCCAGCACTTTTTTCCGGCATCGCCGGCCACCCATTCCGGTGTATTGCGTTGCGTATGGAATATGTGCATGCATAATTTGATATTGAGGGAAAATTCCCCTACCTTCTTTTCCTACAGACCGGCTCCTTTTTCTTCACACTTCAATCTACCGAGACACGCAGCCCTCATATCCCACCATCACAGACGAGCACGACATGACGACCACACGCTTCCTCCGTTGTATGCTCTTTGCACTTCTTGCATCGTTCACCGGCGTGACCACCGCAGCCTCTACGGACCTGGATGAAATCCCTCCTCCTCCCATCGAATGGGGAAAAGTTCCGAAGGAAGATCTGGAAATGAAAACATTCCCGGCCGACACGAACGCCTCCGCCCTTATCCTCTGCGACTTCGGAGAATCGAAACTCAACGACGATTTCAATCTCGTCTACACGCGGCATCTTCGCGTGAAGATTCTGAATGAGAAGGGATTCCGCTGGGGCACACATTCACTCACGCTGTATGACGACAAGGAACACGGCGAAACGATCGATGACATCGAGGGCATGACATACACGCTGGATGCGAACGGAGAGATCGTCGAGCACGAGCTGGATGAAGACGAGGTTTTCACGGAACAGGTGTCGGAGAACTATAAGCGATACAAATTCACGCTTCCCTCGCTGCAGCCGGGCTGCGTCATCGAGATCCGATACAAGATCGCCATGCCCCTTTCGCGCGTCCGCGACTGGACATTCCAGGATGACGAACCCGTGCGATGGAGCGAATACCGGCTGCTGCATCCGGCGGCGATCGGCTTCGCAAGCGTCACGCACGGGTACGAGAAATTCACCATCGACGAGCAATTGGATCCCAAAGTGTATTTTTCGGGCGCCGTCGCGGCCAATTACGGATCGAATATGCTCAACTGCCGGTTTTCGCGCTGGGCCATGAAAGACCTGCCCGCGCTCAGATCGGAACCGTTCATCACCACGCTCGATGATTATTACTGTTCGGTGAAGCTGCAGCTTTCGGGCTACGCGCTGCGCGGCGGCGGCATCGAGCGCGTACTCGATACATGGGAGGAGCTTGTCGCCGAACTGGAGAAGAATCAATATATCGGAGGCCGTATCAGGCAGACAGGCGACATCAAGGATCTCGCGCAGAAACTGACCGCGGGCGCGGCCTCGCCTCTGGACAAGCTGAAAGCGATTTATGCCTGGGTTTCAGGCTCGATCGTCTGGGACGGAAAGGAAAGATTTTCCGCGGAGCAGACGGGCGATCAGGTGCTCGAATCGAAGAAGGGAAACAGCGCGGAGATCAATTATCTGCTTGTCTCCTTGTTGCGCGCCGCCGGTCTCCAGGCGGATCCGATCATTGTCAGCACGCGCTCCAACGGCCTCGTGCAGGTCCTCTATCCCCTGGTGCAGCAGTTCAACTACGGCATGGCGCGCGTCATGATCGGCGGCACCCAACTCTTCCTTGACGCGACCGATCCGGCGCGTCCCTATACCATGGTCCGGGCTCAGACGGTGGGCGTTCGTGCGCTCGTGATCCGCGACGATGAAAAAGTCGAATGGGTCGCCGTTCAATCGAACGCCCGAAGCGTCTCGGTTGCTGCGGCCAATGTCACGATCGACGAAACCGGCGCGCTCAAAGGCACGCTCGAGGGCAGTTTCAAGGAGTATGCGAACATCAATGTGCGCGAGAGCCTGCGGAAGGGCAAGCCCGTCGAAACGGTCAAAGAAGTGTTCTCGATCGAGGCATCGGATTTCACGATCGACTCGGTCGCCGTACGCAATCAGGATTCCGTCGGTCTTCCGATCAACATATCGGCGACCATCTCGGCCGACGCATACGGCCAGGCAGGAGAAGGTCTGCTCTATGTCAATCCGCACATCGTGAGCCGATGGAAGGACAATCCGTTCAAGTCTGCGGAGCGGAAATTTCCGGTCGATTACAACTACCCGAGAGAGTACGTGACGTATGTGAATCTGACCCTGCCAGCTTCATACGAAATCAAGGACGTGTTTCCGAACAAGTCTCTGAACATGGACGGTCAGGTGAAATACACGCGCGAACTCGTGATCGATCACAACCAGTTGCAGCTCGTGACCAGATTCGAGATCCTGAACAGGGAGATCGCTCCGAAAAATTACAAGCGGCTGAAAGAGCTGTACTCTTCGATGATCCAGACGGAATCGGAACAGCTGGTGCTGAAGAAAAATCAGCCTGCGGCTCCAGCCGCATCCGCCCCCTCTCAGGCAGCGCCGGCGTCGACGGCGAAACAGGCATCCATCAGAAAAAAATAATCCGACAGATTGGAACCTCTCGAATGAATACCATCGCGCGCGCGTGCTTCATACTCGGTTTTTCCTTCATGCTGACGGCGGCGGCCTCCGGCCGCGACGTCCGCTACCCTGTCAGCATGATCCCCCCGTCGCTCCTGCCGGCCGATGCGGTTGTACGGATCGACTCGCTCCATTTCGTCATCAAGGATGAAAAACGCTCCACATACAGCCTCACCTATGCCGTCACGATCTTTTCAAAAAAGGAGCAGCACCGGGGCGTGCTCTCCCTGGCATACGGACGGTATCAAACGATCAGCGACCTTGAGGGAACGATCTTCGATGCCGACGGCAACGAGATCAGGGATCTTGAAGAGGAGGATATCCAGGATGGGAGCGGCGACAGCGGCGGTTCGCTCGCCGATGAATGGCGGATCCGGAGGGCGACGCTCCTGTACGACAGATTTCCCTACACGGTGGAATACCGCTACACGATGAAGCTGAACACGTCGCTCAACTGGCCGGGCTGGAGCGCGCAAACGTCGAAAGCGCCGGTCGAGCGCACCTCCTTCACGATCATCGCTCCGAAGGATGTAGCCGTACGCACATGGTGCAATACCTCCGACTGCATTCCGGCCGTACAGGACGACGGTTCAACAATCATCCGCACGTGGTCGCGGCAGCATCTTCCCGGCCTCTCGGACGATGAAGCGGCGGAATCCTCGTACGACATCACGACGATGGTCAAGGCGGCTCCCTCCCGCTTTCAGCTTGAAGAGACCGAAGGGTCGATGGAGTCGTGGAAGGAATTTGGCGCATGGTTTCAGCGCCTCTACGACAATCGTCAGTCGCTTCCCGAGGATGCCCTGCGGGAAATTGGCGCGCTTGTCCAGTCAGCACAAACCGAGCGCGAGAAGATCAGGATGCTCTACGAGTACATGCAGTCCCGCACGCGCTATGTCAGCGTCCAGCTCGGCATCGGCGGATGGCAGCCCTTCGAAGCGTCTTCTGTGCACACAAAGCGCTACGGCGACTGTAAAGCACTGGTCAATTATATGATGGCGCTCTTGCATGCGGCGGGTATCCGCTCCTATCCGGTATTGATCAACAGCGGCAGCAACAGGATTTCCATGATCACGGAATTTCCGAGCAACCAGTTCGATCACGTCATCCTGTGCGTGCCTCAGGAGCGCGACAGCATCTGGCTCGAATGCACGAGCCAGTCGGCGCCCTTCGGCAGGCTCGGCGACTTTACGGAAAACCGTCCCGCCCTGCTCGTCTCCGAAACGGGAGGAACGGTCGTTCATACGCCGGCCACGAGCGCCGGGGAGAATCTGCAGATGCGCACCGTGACGGCTTCGCTTGCCGCCACCGGCACGATCACGGCCGAAATCACTGCCAGGGTGGCGGGCGATCAGCAAATGGACCTTCAGGGCGAACTGCTTCATGAGTCTCCGGAAGAAAAGCAGGAATATTTTCTGAACAGACTCAAAACGCCGAATATCTCGATCTCGTCGTTCTCCATCGAAGGACTCGAGAACCGTGCGCCGGAAATCACGGTCCGATTCTCGGCGACACTCGGACGCTATGCCGCATTGAACTCGGCGCGCCTCTTCGTTCCTCCCAGCCTGATGGAACGAGCGACATACGTTCCTGCGGACAACAAAGCGCGCAAGTCTCCCGTCCGGTTTTCCTATCCGTATGTCGACATCGATTCGATTTATCTGCGACTGCCGCGGAATTTCGTGATCGAGACGCTGCCCAAAGAGACATCGCTCCGCACCTCGTTCGGATCGTTTTCGGGCCGCACGGTCGCGCTGGGCGATACGGCAATCGCATACACGAGACGCACCGAAATCACCGGATATATGATTCCTGCCGCAGCGTTTCAGGAATACCGCTCGTTCCGCCAGGAGATCGCGAAGGCCGATAAAGCGCAGGCAGTATTGCGCATGAAACAATGATGATGCAGAAGAGTCAGTGAAGGGAAAAGCCGACGGCCGAGAGGTCGCTCATCATGAGCGTGGTGCGGAGATTGAAATCCCAGAGCGCGCTGATGAGCATGATCTGCGAGAAGTGCTTCAGGTCCGAAATGCGCAGATCCTCTTCCACGATCATGCCGCGGTCCAGAAGCGACTGGCGCATGGTTCCTTTCAACAGCGGTTCGGCAGGCGTGACCCATGCCCTGTCATTAAAGAACGCCACGTTCGAAAACGATGTGTCGGTGATCCGCCCGTGCTTCACGATGAGGATCTCGTCGCAGTTGCCGCGGTGCTGCAGCGCCTCGGCAAACTGCGTGCGTTCTTCGAATTTGTACGGATAGGAGATGTCGTCCCGGCGCAACAGTCTGAGCGAGCGGATGGGCTGGCGGATATAGGCTTCCGTGGAAACCGAAAGGATGTCCCCGGCATAGATGACCCTGCAGCGCACCGGTCCCGTGTGTCCGTTGGTCGGCGGTGTGATCGTGCGGATATCGAGCTCGTCCGTCGAACCGAAGAGGTCGCGGCGCGTCCGGTTGATCCGTGCATTGTGGTACTGCCAATTGCGCACCGCGCCGGCACTCACCATGATCGTTTCAAGCAGCCGCGTCATTGCTGTGCTTCCTTCCCCATTCCCCCCTTCCCGGGCGCGCTTGGCGCCGCGCGATCAGGCTTCCTGTGAAACAGGCTTCATGCATTCTTCCCCCTCGTTTCGGGAACTGTTGACGTAGGTGGAAACGGGATACGCCTTCATCAGCTCGGAGGGAAACGGGCGAAGCAGCGCCTTCAGCGATCCGGTGTCGTTGTTCTGCGGATCGAGCCAGGCGTCGAAATCCTGTTCCGCAAGGATGACGGGCATGCGGTTGTGTATGCCGGCCATGAGCTCATTCGCATCGGTCGTGATCACGGCGAAGCTCGGCACTTCCGCCCCCTCCTTATCCTTCCAGATGGAATAGACCCCTGCCAGCATGAACGGCTTTTCATCCTTCATGCGTATGCACATCGGGATCTTTTCTTTGCCCACGCCTTTGGCCCACTCATAAAAGCCGTCGACCGGCACCAGGCAGCGTCTGGCCTTGAAGTAGGGTCCGAAGAGCTTGCTTGTCTCGATGCGGTCTGCTCTCGCATTGAAGGCGGGAAATGCGGTATCGGCCTTGCCGTTTTTCGACCAGTGCGGGATGATCCACCACTGCGCCTCGAGCGTCTGCAGCTCGCCGTGCCGGTTGACGATGACCGGCAGCTTCTGCATCGGCGCGGCGTTGTAGCGCGGCACCGTCAGGTAGGGAATGTTTCTGTCCGTGAGCGAGCGCATGAGCTCGAATGTCGCAAAGACCTTGCGCCCGCTGATGATGATGTAGCGTCCGCACATGAGTGGATCCCCGTTGTAATGGCCACAGAGTCAGTGCTGTGCCCGCAAGTGGCTGTGCCGGCGGCTGTAGGTGAAATAGATGACAAGGCCGACGGCAAGCCAGACGAGGAAGCGCATCCAGTTCGTGAACCCGAGCTCGCTCATCAGATAGAAGCAGCTGATGAGTCCGAGCACCGGAATGAGCGAGAGCTTCTTTGTCCAGCACAGTACTGTAATAACACCCGTGACGATGAAAAAGAGCCAGAGCGGGATCTGGTGCTTGAACACGTCCCATCCGGTCAGATAGAGCTTGTCGGAAGAAAACGGCAGCGCGCGGATCGATGCGGAATACTGATCGCGCGCCATCGAGTCCAAGGTCGATTTGAGCCGCCGCTCGAGACCGGGCTCGGCCTGTGTTGCTGCGCCGGACTCGGCCGCGCCCGATGGCGCAAGCAGCATGCCCTGCGCGATGGACTGCGCGGCGATTTCCTGCTCGGAGGCGGTGAGACCGGCCAGGAATTCATCGGGCGCCTTCAGCTTGCGCGCGCGCAAAAAATCCGTGACGCCGTCCGTGTTGAAGAGCGCCGCGCCGGCAATCGATGCAATGGCAAGCGCAGGAATGATAAATTGCGAGTTGATGTAGGGCGTCTTGAACTTGCGCTCTGTTTTTGTGTCGCTCAACTGCAGCTTCAAGACGCCTCCGCAGACCAGCACGAAGGCGAAGAGTGTGCCGATGCTCGTGAGATCGGTAACCTCCGTCAGGTTCATGAAGAGCGCCGGAACGGCGACGACAAATCCCGTGAGGATGGTCGAGAAGGACGGCGTGCGGTACTTCGGATGGATGCGCGAGAAGACCTTGGGAAGCAATCCGTCGCGGCTCATGCTCATCCAGATGCGCGGCTGTCCGAGCTGGAAGACCAGAAGCACGCTTGCCATCGCCACCACGGCGCTCACGGCGATGATGCCCGAGATGTAATGCAGTCCCAGCTTCTCGAAGGCGTAGGCGAGAGGATCGCCGACATTGAGTTCGTTGTAGCGCACGATGCCGGTGAGCACGAGCGCGATCGCCACATAGAGCACGGTGCAGATGACGATGGAATAAAACATGCCGCGCGGCAGATCGCGCTGCGGATTGTTGCATTCCTCCGCCGTCGTCGAAATGGCGTCGAATCCGATATAGGCGAAGAAGACGGCCGAGACGCCCTTCATCACGCCGGCAATGCCGTTCGGGGCAAACGGATTCCAGTGGCGCGTATCGACGAAGAACGCTCCGACGGCGATCACGCCCAGGATCACGGCGAGCTTCACTGCCACCATCGCATTGCTTGCCTGCTTCGATTCCTTGATGCCGATATAGACGAGCCACGTGATGAACGCCGTGATCACAAGCGCCGGAAGATCGGCAATCAGGTGCACGCCGAAGAGGATCGGCGCATTCATCCAGGCAAGATACGCCGCCTGCATGGTTTCCGGCACCGCGCCGAAGGGCGTGCCCTGCGCCAGCATCGAGCTGACTTCCGTATAGCCGCGGTAGGCCGAAAGGAAATCCATCGTCCAGTATTCGGGAATGGAAAAGCCGATCGTCGAGAGCAGGCTCGTGAAGTAATCGGACCAGGAAATCGCCACGGCGATATTGCCGATGGCGTATTCCATCAGAAGATCCCAGCCGATGATCCAGGCAATAAGCTCGCCGAAGGCGACATACGAGTATGTGTAGGCGCTGCCGGCCACGGGGATCATCGAGGCGAATTCGGCGTAGGCGAACGCCGAGAACGTGCAGGCGATCGCCGTGAAGATGAAGAGAAAGATCACCGCCGGACCGCCCGAATAACTCGCATTGCCGATGGTGCTGAAGATGCCCGCGCCGATGATGGCCGCGATGCCGAAGGCGGTGAGATCGCGCACCGTGAGGTTTTTCTTGAGCGCGCCGAATTCGCTTTCAAGACCGTCGGCATCGCGGAGGATCTGTGCGATATTTTTTTTCCGGAAGAGCTGGGATGTGGTCATCGGGATGGAATCCTGGAATGATGTGTGTGTATCAGAAGGGGAATTCTTCGGGCACCGCTTTCTTTTCTTCGACCTTCTTCTGCACGGGCTTCTGCGCACGTCCGTGCACGGCGCTGGCCTGCACGAAGATCGCCTTGTTCGGCTTCACCGGACATGCATGTTCGCACGCGCCGCAGCCCACACAGAGCTCTTCGGTCATCTTGGGAAGGAAAAGCCCGTCGGTCTTCACCATCTGCACCGCCTTCGTGGGACAGTGTTCCGAACAGGCGCCGCAATCGGTCTTCTTCGTGATGACGATGCAGTCCTCTTTGATGAATTTCGCACGCCCGAGCTGCGTCTCCTTCTTCTGCTGAAGCGGCAGCGGCATGAGCGCGCCCGTGGGACAGACCGAGGTGCAGGCCGTGCATTCATAGGCGCAGTAGGCGATCGAATAATCCATCTTCGGCTGCAGGATGCCCCGCACTCCATAGTCGAGAAACGAAGGCACGATCACCTGCGAGGGGCAGGCGCTCACGCACAGATAGCATGCAGTGCAGGCGCCGGTGAAACGCTCCGCGCTTTCCGAACCCGGAGGCGTCACGATGCCGCGCACGGTGTAGGGATGTGCGGAAGCCGCCGGCGCCGAAAAGGCGCGTGCGGCCGTGGCCGATGCGGCGACAGCAGCGAGCGTGGCCGACTGTCTGAGCATCTCGCGCCGCTTCGCATTGACCGTGCGCTTGGCATCCGGAGGCGGCGGAAGGTCCTTCTTCGCGGAATAGCGGAAGCGGTAGTGCACGCCCACGGCCGGACAGGCATCGATGCAGTTGAAGCAGCTCACGCAGCGCGACGAGTCGAGCACGCGCTTCTTGTAATCGATGCACTCGGCCTTGCAGAGCTTCTCGCAGAGCGAACAGTCGCGGCACTCCTCGTTGTTGAAGTCAAGCTTGAAGAGCGAGACGCGCGACAGGAGCCCGAGCAGGGCGCCGGCCGGACACAGCAGATTGCAGAACATCCTGCCGTGATAATACGACATCCAGACCACGAGGCCCAGCATCGAGAGCGTGAGAACAAGCGCGCCGGATGAAACGGAATGAAACGGCACGGCATACACCAGATACAGATGCAGCCGCTCGAAGACCCACGCGATCGCATTGTTGGCTCCGACCGCGCCCGGACGGGCGAGCACATAGGCGATGCGGCCGAAGAAGCTGTAGGGATCAAGCAGATCGACGAGCACGAGGCTTCCCGCCACGGCGCCGAGCGTGAGCACGGCGAGCACGGAATAATGGACGAGCGTGAACGCTTTCCGGAATTTGTACTTCCGCGGTCCCCGCGTTCTGCGCGACAGCGCGATCACCACATCCTGCAGCGTGCCCAGCGGGCAGATCGACGAGCAGTAGATCCGGCCCGCAAGCAGCGTCAGCACGACCACGGCGACGAGTCCCAGAGTCGGCACGCCGGTGCGCACAAGCGTCATGAGCGCGGGAATGAACTGCAGCGACACGGGAAACTCTGCCGCCGCAGTCCTCGTCACATTCGTGAAATCACAAAAAAGCAGAAGCAGGGCACAGAAAAAAACGACCGACACCCCAACACGGATCTTCTTCAGGTACTGATACATCATAATGAAATGCGTTTGATATTGAGTGATTGCAGATCGATGCGCCCCAGTCCCTGCTCGGAGGCGATCTTGATGTGCCGGATATCGGCCGGCTCCCAGCCGAAGAGTTTCGTGGCCGCGGCATCGGAGGCCACCATGTCTGTCGAAACCAGGAGCGATTTCATCGTGACGATATCCTCCTGCGACACGCCGCGCGGACCGTTCTTCTTCATCACCGTATAGGCATCGACGATATTGAGCGTCGGTTTTTTGAATGCCGCCAGATCGGCGATGCACTGATGCAGATCGTTGCGGTGCATCTCGCCGCGGTCCCAGACGATGCCCATCAGGTTCTTCATCGTCACGGTGAGCTTTGCCGAGCCGTGGTTTTTCAGCACGGGCACGTTGATGAACACATCCGCATCGAGAATCAGCTCGTGCACCTTCGAGTTCGGCATGCGCTTCGTGTTCGAGAGCGTGACTTTCTGATAATAACTTTCGGTGTTGCCGGGGACGACGCGCGCGCCGGCATCCCTGGCCGCGCGCTCGATGCCCGAATTCGCATAGCAGCCCTTCCAGTCATCGCAGGTATGGTCGAAGACCGTGACCTGCTTGGCGCCGGCCGCGAAGCAGTGCTTGATCACCTGCGCCACGAGCTTCGGATTCGTGTTGGCGCCGCGCTCCGGCGGCACATCCCATCCGATATTCGGCTTGACCACCACTTTCGAGCCCTTGGGCACGAAATTTTTCATGCCTCCCATGGCCTCCATCGCCTTGTCGAGCATGAGATCGGGCTCGCCGCCCTTGACGGCCACGAGATCGTAGGCCGATTGCGCGGCCGCTGTTCCCGCGAATGCCTCGGCATAGCGCATCCATGCCGGCGCCGTGCCCGCAGCCAGCGCGGCGGCAATGCCGCGCTGAAAGAATTCTTTTCTGTTCATGTTGGTAATTGTTTAGTTGTTATGTGGGGCGAAGCCGGAAATGATACGCGCCTGAAGCGCGTATGTGTGGTGCTTCTCCCCTTATTTCACCGGATACGGCGGACGACCCGGGAATGTGAACGGATGCTTTTTGATATTCTCGAGCGCCGTCTCGATCGCCTTGTCCAGCTGGGGATCGCGTCCGGCCATGACCGATGCCGGATCGTTGTCGATGAGGATCGTCGGATCGGCGCCGTGGTTTTCCACGATCCACTTGCCTTCCCTGTTGTAGAACGAATTATTCGACTGCTCGACGCGGCCGTTATCGATCGTCGTCTGTCCGTTGACGATGCCCACGAGTCCGCCCCAGGACGGCACACCGACCACTTCGCCGAGCTTGTTCGCCTTGAAGTCCTCGACGAACGCCTCTCCGTCCGAGCCGTTGTACTCGTTCGAGATGACGACGTAGTTCCCGTTGCCGGCGCTGCCGGGATAGCGGAAGGGCACCATGCCCTGAAGCACGTTGTAGGCGGTCATCGTGCGCTCGAGCTTGTCGATGAGGAAGTACTCGGTCCATCCTCCCGAGTTGCGGCGCACGTCGATCAGCACGCCCTCCTTGTAGCGGAATGCGCGCCAGAACTTGTCGAATTCTCCGATGCCGCCTGCGCCCATCGCGTTGATGTGCATGTAGCCGAGCTTGCCGCCTGAGGCCTTGAGCACATAATTGATGTTGTCGGCAAGCCAGCGGTTGTAGCGCAGCGTGATCGAGTACGGGATCGGCTCGACGGTGTATGTGCGGCCGCCTTTTTCGGACGGCTTCCCGTTCACCGTGATGGCGACTTTCTTTCCCGCTGTCACCTGCAGCATTCTATTGTAATCCTCCGGTACGCGAAGCGGCCTGCCGTCGATCGCCGTGATGTAGTCGCCTTCCTTCACTTCGATATCCGGACGCACCAGCGGAGCCGTGAGGCTGCGGTTGTAGTCGGTGGGACCGTAGATCTTCGTGAGCTTGTAGTATCCCGTTTTCCTGTCGGCTGTGAGATCGGCGCCGAGCCATCCGGTGAAAACGGGCGAGCGCGGCACGCTCTGTTCGTTCATGTCGCCGCCGCTGATGTATGTGTGCGACACGCAGAGTTCACCCACCATCTGCGACAGCGTCCAGTTGAGCTCCTCGCGCGATGAGAGCTGCGGAATGTACGCCTTGTAGCGCTCGCCGATCGCCTTCCAGTCGCGGCCGTGCATATTCGGATCGTAGAAGAAGTCGCGGTACCATCGCCATGCATCGGTGAAGATCTGCGTCCACTCCGCCACCGGATCGACGGTGTATGTGAGTCCGGCCAGGTTCAGCCGTTCGCCCGCGCTCTTCGACGCGCAGGCTTTCTCGAGCGATGTCACGTAGAGATCGTTGTCCTTCTGGATCAGGAGCTGCTCGCCGTTCGAGGAGAGGCTGAAGTCCTTGATCTTCTCCGTGAGCACCGCCTCCTTCTTCTGCTCCATATCGAAGATGTGCAGCGTCCATTTGGTCTCGCCTTTCGGCTTGAAGATCTCCTCGTATTCATCTTCCGTGAATTTCGGCACCGAGCACCAGGCCACTTTTCCGTTGCCCGCCTTGAGGAAGAAATAATTGCCGGCCGCAACCGGAAGCGGATACGTGCGGTCGATGATGCCGTCGAAATCGATCTCGACCGATTCGGCCTTCTCTTTTTTCACCGACGGCTTCTGCGGCGCCTTCTCGGTCGTATCAATCTGTGTGGCAAGCTTGTCGGCGAACGGCGGCGCCTGCCCTGCTTGCAGCTGCACAGCCATCACCTGCTGCGGCGTTGCCTCGACGTGATTGTCCTCATAGAAATCCATCTGCAGATCGAAGTTGCGGCTCGACACATAATAGAGATACTTGCCGTTGGCATCGAAGCTCGGATAGAGATTGTCGAAGAAATCCGACGACACGGCCGAGCGCTTGCCTGTCTCCGTGTTGTAGACGAAGATCTGGCTGTTGCGGTTTTCCTGCACGAGGCTGTAGCAGACCCAGCGGCTGTCCGGCGACCAGTTGTAGTCGCTGATCTCCCAGTAGAATTCGTCGTTCTTGAGCCGGTTCGACTGGTCGATCTTCGTCAGCTTCTTCGAATCCACATCGAGCACGAAGATGGCGAATTCCCGGTTGCCGAAGAGGATCTTCTTGCCGTCGGGCGACCAGACGAGATGATAGTTCGTGTTCTTCAGCTCCTTGGTGAGCGGCGTCCACTCGCCGCCGTCCTTCCTGCGCAGATAGAGCTGGTACTCGCCGGTCTTGTCGGAGAAGAATGCGATCCATTTTCCGTCGGGCGACAGTTGCGGATACATCTCGCGCGTGCCCGCGGATTTCGTGCAGTTCTCGGCCGATGCCTTTCCGGTTTCGAGCGTGAAGATATCGCCGCGCGCTTCCACCACGACGCTCCTGCCGTCGTTGCCCGGCTGCGCCGCATGGATGTACTCGCGGGCATTGATCGTGCGCGTGCGCAATTGCCACTTGTCAGTGGGGATCGAGACATCGATTTTTTTAACGGCGCCGGAGGAGAGATCCATCACATGCACATAGCCGTCGCGGATGAAGACGATGCGCCGTCCGTCGGTCGAGGGCCACATCACATCGACGTCGGCGTACTGCGTGACCTGCTCGATCTTCTTTGAGGAGAGCGTTTCCTTGTAGAGATTGGTGATGCCGTTGGTGCGGTCCGAGACGAAATACATTTCGTCTCCTGAAATCCACATCGGATAGGCGTTCTTGCCCACATAGTCCGAGACGGGCGCAAACGCGTTTTTCTCGAAATCATACATCCAGATGTCTGTGTACTGTCCGCCCTTGTAGCGCTTCCAGTAATATTCTTCGTTGCCCTTGCGCACATAGAGCATCTTCTTTCCGTCGGGAGAGAAGCTGCAGAGTGTGCCGCGATCGATGGGCAGATGTTCGGGCGCGGAGCCCGACTTGCCGACGAAAAAGAGGTTCGGATCGCGCCCCACGACGTTTTCCATCATCGAGCGGAAAATGATCCGTTCGCCGTCGCGCGTCCATCCGATCACCTGCGCGCCGCCGAAATTGTATGTCACACGCTCGGGCACGCCGCCGTCCGAAGGCATGGTGTAGACGGCAGTCTGTCCGTCGTAGCTTGCCGTGAACGCGATCGTCTTTCCGTCCGGCGAAAACTTTGCATACGACTCGGTGCCGGGCGCCGTGGTCAATCGCACGGCCAATCCGCCGTTGGTGCCGACGCGCCAGAGATCGCCTTCATAGGCGAAGACGATATAGTCGCCGCTGATATCGGGATTTTTCATGAACCGGCCTTCAAATGCCGCACGCGAAGCCGATGTGAGAAGAACGAAGACAGACAGGATGAGGAACCAACGTTTCATGGATCTTCTGGCAATTATGATGGAAAAAATGGCAGGATGTGTTTGCAACCCTGCACGCATTGCTGCGTAACGATACCGCGTAATGTAACAACATTTTTTTTTAATCGCACGGGTTTCGCGTCATTTGTCCCGAAAATTATCTTCCCCTCCCGCCTGCTTTGTGCCTTCCCGTGTCGGACGGCCTTTCAGAAGCCAGGTGAGCGCCACGCCGAATGCCGCGCCGGCCAGGGGACCGATAATATAGATAAGACTCGAGGAGAAGTCGCCGCGCACGATGTCGGGCCCGAGCGAGCGTGCGGGATTCATCGACGCGCCGGTGAGCGGCGAAGCCCAGATGCCGGCGGCGGCGATGTAGCCGCCGACGGCCAGCGCGCCGAGCTTGCCGATATTGCGCGCTCCGGATGCCGTGGCAAGGATGGTGGAAACGAGTCCCATGGTGAGAACCGCCTCGATCGCGATGACCTGAAGGAACCCCGCTCCTTCATGCGGTACGGTTGCGCCGAGCGTGCCCGAGACGTTGAGTGTGTGTGCCAGAAAGAAGACGGCAAGCGTGCCGCCGACCATCTGCGCAAGGATGTAGCCCGGCACGCGCTTCCAGGGGAAATTGCCGCGCAGCGCAAAGGCCGTGGTCACGGCCGGATTGATATGGGCGCCGCTGATCGAGCCGAGCGAATAGATCGCCACCATCACGATGAGTCCCGGCGCCATCTCGATCAGTCCCTTGATGACGGCCCAGTCGCTCTGTTGGCCGGCGATGTGCCCGCCTGCCCCCACAAGCGTGAGCAGGAATGTGCCCCACAACTCGGCCGCAATCCGTCTCCATTCGCGCTTCGGATCGTCGAACTCCCTGCGCCCTTCCTGATCGAGAGCGGCCTCTCCCGGTGCGCGCTCCGGTTCCTTTCCCTGCTCGGGTGCTGCGCTCATGGCGTCCTCCTCCGGTTCTCCATCCCTCCCCGCACGACGATGCGTATACGACACCGCCTGCAAGTGCGGAGCATCCCGATTCCGGGATGCTCCGCATACACAATGATATTCAATCATGCGCTTGAAAGCAAGCTTGGCAGGCGCAGAGCGGAGGGATCAGCGCGTTGCGGCCTCGATCATCGCGCGCAGCGACGCGGGCGCGACATCGGGCTGAACGATATGGGCGGGCGCCAGGAGGTAGCCCCCCTGCTCGCCGAGTGTCTTTGCCATAAAGCGGACATTTTCACGGATGGCATCGAGATCGCCCGAAGGCAGAAGCACCTGCTGATCGATGCCGCCGAAAAACGAGATGCGATCGCCGTACGTCTTTTTCAGCTGCACGGGATCGGAGCCGGGCACATTGGGCTGGACGGGATTGTAGATGTCGACGCCGAGCTCGATGAAGTCGTCGATCAGGGGGGCTACGGCGCCGTCCGAATGGAAGATGATCGAGAGCGCGGGATATTTTTCCTTGAGCCGTTTGATCATGCGCGCATGGCGCGGCTTGAAGCGCTCACGCCACAGATCGGGATCGATCAGGAGCGAGATCTGCGTGCCCAGGTCTTCACCCAGCCAGACGGCATCGGCGCCTGCCTCGGCAAGCTGCATGGCGATGCCGGTGGTCCACTCTTCCACCATGTCGTTGAGTTTCTCCAGCCACGGCTCTTCGGTCATGAGCGCCACGAGGTATTTCTCGAGGCCCGTCAGATGCCACGCCAGTTCGAAGAGTGAGAGTTCGGCGTCGCCGATCACATAAAAATCCTTGCCGAAGCGGTCGATGTCCCGCTTGGCGGCATCGAACCGTCCGGGGGCATAGGCATCGGGAAACTTGTAGGCGTCGATGTCGGCCATCGACTCGGCATGCTCGAGCGGACACTTCACCGCTTCCACATAGAGCGCCGTGGGCTTCATGTGCATGCCGAATTCGTTCGTGGTGACGTTCTCGGCGACGGGCTCGGGCGTGAAGCCGCGCGCAACCGTTCCTCCCACCACGACCACATCCGATCCGAGACGCGTGCGGATCTCGTTGGCCGAGATGCGGTATGTCAGATCCTCATAATACGACAGGGCATACGACGGCTCGATGCCCAGCTCCTTGCCGAAGGCTTCGGTCAGCGTGCGGCACAGATCGAACTGCACCGGCACGCGGTCCGGCTGTCCGTCCTTCTTCTTGAATGCACGCAGCACTCGTTCTCGCGAATTCATATCGGGCGTTCTCCTTGCTTGATTCACAGTATGAAAAATAAATTGAGTGTGTTATCAGTCCATGTGGAAGACTTCCGCCAGCGGCTTCGACCACGGCGAATTGTCCGGATTCGTGTCCATGATGTCGGCCATGTACGCCCACCACTTTTTCACGGCGGCCGTCTGCGGCAGCGCGTCGCTCGTGTTGTGGTCCTTCAGCTTCTGGAAGGCAAAGAGCGTCAGCGATTCTTCATCGAGATAGATCGAATAGTCGCTCACGCCGGCGGCTTCGAGCTCCCTGACCAGCTCGGGCCAGATTTCATCATGGCGCTGCTTGTAGACCTGGGCGCATCCAGGCTTGATCTTCATCATGAATGCATTGCGTTGCATGTGCGTGTACTCCTCTCGGCTGATGAAAAAAATGGGTGGTGAAAAAATTCCGCTCTCACAATACTCAAAGATTGATTGGGATGCAACGGGATTTTTCAGGCGCGCGCCCGGCGCGCGGAAATTTCCCCTTCCATCCGTTGCAATTTACAAAAATATTTCCGAACATTTTATTAAAGAGAATAGGTTTTATTCATAAAACTCGCGTGCCAGATCCATGGCACCGCCCACAGAGACATCGTGACGGCATTCGTTCATACACACACATCCACATCACCACATATCCACACACGCATCGGAGGCCTCTTCCCATGAAAAAATGTTTTCTCCTTTGTCTCATCATTGCCGCCGCGTTTCTGACGGCACAGGCGCAGATCGATCCGGCCTTCACGGGCTCCTGGAAGTTCGTGCCCGGACGCAGCACCGATATCGATCTCTACGGCACCATCTCGCTCGATATCGAGCAGAACGGCTCGAACGTCCTGCTTGTCCACCGCTGGGGCGGCGGCCGCTCGCACCGCGATTCGATCGAGCTGAAGAACCTGACCGAACACGCCTCGACGCAGTCGGCGATCCGCTCGCGCGTCTTCCCCACCAACGTCTTCATGGGACTTTCGATGCCCGTGGGCCAAACGCGCACGATCAAGGCCTCGTACGACAAGAAGGCGGCGATGCTCGCGCTCGATGAGCGCTTTCCGCTTCGCGGCTCGCAGGGCACGACCGCTGTCGAAGTGACAAGCGAATACAAACTCTCGGAAGACGGGATGTTCCTGACGCTCACCATGAAACGCTCGACGCGCAAAGCGTCGAAGCCGCTCGTCTACACATTCACGAAGATGCCGCCGCACAAAGCCTTCAGCATGAAGCTCGAAGACAACTGGCAGACCACCGGCAAGCTTCCGCAGAACGCCTTCCTCATCAGCCTGCAGGGACTTGCCAACGCGAAGGGCGCGAACTTCTATTTCGAGTATCCAGAGAAGTGGGACTTCCTCTTCACCACATCGGTGCTCGAATTCTACAAGAACCAGCACAACTACACGTTCACCGAATTGAAGACTCCCGAAGACGCCCTTACGGCGCTCAAGGAACATGTGAAAGGCTACGTGGTATGGGACAAAGCGATGCGCCAGTCGCTTGTGGTCGCATTCACGATCGCCGGACTCGAGCAGGCGGTCGTCGTCACAGACGACATGATCCCGATGGTCGAGAAGGCGGGACTGAAGATGGTCGAGGACCTGCGCGGAAAGTTCACGGGCAAGAAGGACGTCGAAATCTACCAATGGGCCTACGACAAGTACTTCGAGCGCTGCACGCGCGACTTTGTCGTGTGGATGGGAGGCGAAGAAGGAACATGGATGAAGCCGGGCGTCGCCGATTTCGGCATCATGAAACATGCGTTCTTCACCGACTTGTCGACGAAGCCGGCCGATGCGGAAGAATACGCGCTCTCGAAGAAGATCATGAGCCGGCAGAACAAGATGTCGCTTGTGATGGGATGGCATTCGTACGCGAAGGACAAGGAGCGCGACTATGTGACGCTCGCCTCGGGCAACACGCTGAGAGTTGAAGGACTGCACACGCTTCCCAATCTGAGCTTCAGCAGCCAGACCACCACCACGCCCGGCTTCAAGTTCAGGAACAATCATCAGGCCGTCAAGGGCAAAGTCTACACGCCGAAAAAGAAAGTCTACATCGCGGCGATCGAAACCGACTGCCTCGGGCTCGGCAGCTGGCTCAAGCCCGGACGCGGCGCGCTTCCCTATGCATGGGAAGTGACGATGAACTGGGTCTGGCTTGCGCCGACGATGCTCGAATATTTCTACAGCATGGCCACGCCGAACGATTACTTCATCGGCTCGCTCGGAGGCCCCGGCTACATGTATCCGAAAGCCATCCCGCCGAAGGATCTGCCGATGACGGTCGCCAAGGCGCGCGAGCTCATGCAGCAGCTCGATCTGAACGTGTTCGAGATCATGGACTACAGCGAAGGCGCCACGGTCGAGGGTAACTCGGATCTCACGAAGGAAGTCACCGACGCGTTCTATGCGGGCATGCCCGATGCGATCGGTTTCGTCAACGGCTATGCGCCCTCCTATACGTTCACATCGAAGAACGGGCGGCCGCTCATTTCCTTCGACTACTATCTGTCCGAGAAGCGCACGGAAGCCGACGCCGTGGCCGATCTGAAGGAGCTCGCCACGATCAATGCGAAGCGTCCGTATTTCCTACTGATGCATGTGCGCGAGTGGACCGATCTTGTGCGCGTCAAAGGGATTCTTGACAAGCTCGGACCGGACTTCGAAGTCGTTCCGCTGGATATTTTCCTGAAGATGGCGGGCTCGCAGCCCACATTCAAGGAGCGCTTCAAGGAAGTCGACCGCGGCCAAAGCCAGGGCGTCAATCCGATTTTCAATTAACGCAGAGAGGCACCGCCTCCGCTCGGGACTTCCCGCAGCGGAAGCGCGCACGCGGGAATACTACAAAGCGGGAGTCTGTTTTCCAGACCATGGGAATCGGGCTTCCGCTTTCTTTATTTGTTTGTGAATTTGTTTTTTAGTATTATTTCGCAATGAAACTCCATTCACTCTTCGGTTCACCGCGGCTAGCGCCTGCGTGGTCATTTACGGCATCACATATCCTGTGGCGGTTTCTCCTCTCGGACAGCGGATTGCTCCTGGGCGAGGACCGCGATACTGATGCGAAGAACGTCTCGTTTTTCTGCATCGACATGGGGACCGGCAGCGTGTTGTGGCGGGGACGCACATTCGGCGAGGCATGGTGGACGGGCATCGAAGCCGTCACCGGCAACCGACTCTATCTGCACGGCTTTGCCAAGCCGGATATGCCGGAGCATCGGGGACTGACCGCCGTCGATGCGCGCACCGGCAGCGTGATCTGGAGCAACAACGACATCTCGTTCTTCGCCGCCGACGCATCGCGCGTGATCGGATACAGGGATCTGTTCGAGCGGCGCGTCTTCGAGGAGTTCGATGCGCAGACGGGTGCATTCCTGCACGAGCGCCAGACGGCCGGCGAGGAAGCCCAAGAGATGCGTCGCGGCTCGTTCGGGCGGACCGATCTTCTCTTTCCGGAGCCGCTCGAGAAGGAGGATCCGCAGCAGCCGACGATCGAACGCGCGCTTCAGCATGCGGTAAAAACGGATCCGGCGCATCCTCCGATCATCGACGCTGCGCGCGCCGAAGGACGGATCATCATCAGCGCGCATGTGCGCACATCGGACAGACCCGGCTCGATGACGCATCTCCTTCTGGTCATCGATGAGGTAACGGGCAGGGAGCTCTATCGCGACACGCTCAATGCGGACACGCCCTATGCGATCCGCGATTCGTTCTTCATCGACCGAAGCAGGCTCTATTACATCAAGGAAAAGCAGACACTCGTTTCACTTCCGCTAGCATCATAACAGATGCACGAGGCTCCGCGCATGCGGTTGCTTCTGGCGCATGCGCGGTCTCATCGCGCGCATCGATGAAAAAGGGAGGGCAGCGCGTATGCTTGTGTCAGCGTTTTTCTTCACCTGCATCATTCTCTTCGTCGGCGCATTCTTCGTGCGCAGCGTGCGCACGGCGCTCAAGCCGCCGCTGCAGCTGGGCAGGCCGGAACACCGGACGAACCGCATCGCGGCGCGCCTGAGGCGCGTGCTCGATGCCGTATTCCTCCCGACAGACCGGCTCCGCCTCTTCCTTCTCGGCTGCCTACTCATCGCGCTGACCGCGGTGATCGAATCGTTCGCCGAAGGCATGACCGATGCAGTCTCTCCCTTCCGCGTTCTCGGCCCCGCCTACCCGATCGTTACATTCCTGCAGGAGGCATCGAGCGCCGTGCTGATCGCCGTCGTCCTTGGTCTGCTCGTGCGGCGGTGGATCGTGCGTCCCCGTTCAATCAGCCGTCTGCAGTCGCCGATGCTCTTGTCGATGATCCTCATGATCGCCGTCACGATCGTCGGCGTGGATGCGCTCCGCATCTCTGCGGGAGTTCAGGAGGCGGGATGGGCCTATCCGCTTTCAAGCCTGATTGCCCGGGCGCTTGGCACGCTTCCCGCTGCTCCCCTCCTCATGCATGCGGCATGGGCGGCGCACATCCTGTGTGTGCTCGCGTTTTTTTATCTGCTTTCTGTGCCGTCCAACATACAGATCCTGGCTTCGCTGCCGAACCTCTTCTTTGCAAAAATGGAGGAACGCGGCATGCTTCCGCCCTACCGCGCCTCACGCGACGGAGCCGCACACATGACCGGGGCCATCGACGCCACAGACCTGACATGGAAATCGCTTCTGGACGGGTACGCCTGCCTGGAATGCGGACGCTGCGACGCGGCCTGTCCGGCGCACGAGGCGGGTCTGCCGCTTTCTCCACAGCAGATCATCACCGGCATCCGTCATCGCACCGATGAACGCTTCCGCCAGTCCGCGGAAGCGAAACGGAAGGGAGCGTCCGGCGACGGATCCCTCATCGGCTCGGTGCTGCACGGGCGCATCGCCGGTGACGCGTTGTGGTCGTGCACGACCTGCATGGCATGCGTCGATGCCTGTCCGGTGTCGGTTGAGCATGTCGATACGATCGTGGAATTCCGGCGCGGCCTTGTCGCGCGCGGGGCGGACATCCCCTCGACGCTTGCCGATGTCTTCCGCCGCATCGAAGAGCATGGCTCTCCCTATCCGGAAGCCGCCTCTCAATCGCGCTGCGAATGGGCCGAAGGCCTCGGCATTCCGACGCTTGCCGAACAGCCGCGGCATGACCTGCTGTTCTGGGTCGGATGCGCAGGGGCATTCGATGCGCGCTGCCGCAGCATCTCGAGCTCCTTCGCCCGGCTCCTGCAGCATGCCGGTGTGCGCTTCGCCATCCTGGGCGATGAAGAGCGCTGCACAGGAGATGCGGCCCGGCGGCTCGGCAACGAGAAACTCGCCCGCGCGCTCATGCAGCACAATATCGACATCCTGAAGCGCTACCGCGTCAAAACGATCGTCACGACCTGTCCCCATTGCTACAACACGCTCAAGAATGAATATCCGGTCTTCGGCGGACGCTTCAGCGTTCTTCATCATACCCAGTACCTCGATCAGCTGCTCCGCTCCGGCGCGCTCATTACGACGCATACGAGCACAGAACCGGTGCTCTATCATGATCCGTGTTACCTGGCCCGGGGCAACCGCATCGTCGACGAACCGCGCCGCATACTCAGGACCGTCTCCGTGGCCCGACCCGCCGAATTGGAGCACGCGAAGGAGCGGACACTCTGCTGCGGTGCGGGAGGAGGACGCATGTGGATGGACGGACACGCCGATGCGCCGATCATCACACGGTTTTCCGCACAGATGCGGGAGGCCAATTGCGGCTCCATCGCCACGGCCTGTCCATTCTGCCTGACCAGCATTTCGGCCGGACTCCCGGCATCCGCCCGATCCGGTTACCCCATCGTCCGGGATGTGGCCGAACTGCTCTATGAGGCCATCGACACGCATGTGAAAGTTTCCCCCTTCATACACAGCAAATAATACGTCTCCTCAAGCATAATGGATGTTGTGTTGGATTTTCCAACACGGCTGTCGGCGATTCCAACACGCCACGGGGGTGCTCCGTGTTGAAATCGGCGATTTGCCCTCCATTTCCCACACTCAAAATATGGCAGACTATTTGCTTCTTACCGGGATAATTCACCCCTACACACTCTCAAAGAAAGGAATACGGCTATGCTCAACTTCTCTGATGACACCATGTGGCTTACCGTGACCAATCTGGCTCTTGGTCTTGTCGTGCTTATTGCGTGCATCGTTGTCGTCCGTGTGTTCGCGCTGGAACTCTTCGGGCGGCTGCGCCATTCGTTTGCAGGCTCGCATGCCGGCGAACACGAACTCTATGTGTCCGATCTCGGACTGACAATGGCCGATGGCGGCGAGCGCATCGATGCCGACGCGAAGAAGCCTGCGGACGAGACCAAAAAGCAATGATCGATTCTGTCAGATCAACCGACAACCGACAAGAGGAGGTGTGATGCGGTGTCCATTTCTGCGCGAAGCGCAGGTAAAATACTGCAAAACATCGGCCGTCAAGCGAATGATCGTTCGGATGCCCGTGCAGACGGTCGATGAGCGCTGTTCGTCGCGCGACTACGAACAGTGTCCGTCATTCCACGAACTGCGTGAGGAGCATCCCTCGCATACGCATTGTCCCTATCTGCATGAGTCGCTTGTCCAGTACTGCGCCGCGTCACCGGTGACGAAATACATTCCGCACTCGGAATCGTCGATCACACGCTGCGGCAACGACAATCATCATTACTGCGATCTGTATCTTTCGGTTGCCGATCCCGATGCGGAAGCGGGCGTCGATGCGTCCGCATCGCCGGCTGACGCCTGCGACAACGCCCTGCATCTTCCGGAACGTCTCGGCTTCACATCGAATCATTTCTGGTTCGATCGTTCCGAGGACGGGACGTTCCATATCGGCCTCGACGGTTTTCTGGCAAAGCTGTTTACTTCGGTCGAGAAGATCAACTTCATCACGACGCGCGGCGTCGCCACGCCGATCGTCGTTCTGACGGTGCATGGCGTCGACCTCCAGTGCGTCTTTGCGTCTTCCATGCACATCACCGGCATCAATGCGTATCTGCGCACTTCGCCCGAAAAGCTTTTGACGCATCCCTACAGCGCCGGATGGCTCTTCGAAGGCACGATGGACCATCAGACGCAGACGCTGCCGCTTCTTCGCGGCGGCCAGGCGCAGGAATGGATGAAGCAGGAATTCGAACATCTCTCGGACTTCGTGCACAATACGCTTCTGCCATCGCATCAGCCGGATGATCCCGTCATGGCCGACGGAGGCATTGCCGCCCCGGATCTGGTTCATCATCTCGATCATCAGGAACTGCTTCACTTATTCAACGAATTCTTTTCGCCCTTTGCAAACTGGAGAACTATATCGTGTTAACACCAGGGTTACTTCGTTTTCTCGCCGGCCTGTGTCTTGCGCTCGTCATCGGATGGTTCGTGTTTCCCTCACTGCTCTACGAGCGAATCGAACAGCCCCTGCAGTTCAGCCATAAGGTCCATACCGGCGATGCAGCGGGACTCTCCTGTGCAGACTGTCACGACGTGACGCCCGAAGGCCGGTTCACCGGCATTCCCCCGCTTGAAAAATGCGCTTCGTGTCATCAGTCGACGATCGGCACTTCGGCGCCGGAAAAGCTGCTTGTGGATGAATATGTTTCGAAGAACCGCGAGATCCCGTGGCTCGTCTATGCGCGGCAGCCGGAAAACGTCTACTTCTCGCACGCAAGCCACATCAAGCTTGCCAAGATCGAATGCGCACACTGCCACGGCGACCACGGCTCGACCGACGCGCTCCGGCCGTATGAACGCAACCGCATCAGCGGCTACAGCCGCGACATCTGGGGCAGCTCCATCTCCCGGCTTGCCAGGCGCGCCTCATGGGACGGGAAGAAGATGGACGACTGCATGGACTGTCACGAGCAGCACAATGTCGAAAACACTTGTCTGAAATGTCATAAATAACCGAGTACGAATGAACATGAAAATTTCACGCAGAGAAGTTCTACAATTCGTCGGAGGATCCGCCCTCGGCGTGCTGCTCTCTCCCATTCCCTGGAAAGTGCTCGACGATACGGCGATCTGGACGCAGAACTGGCCCTGGATGCCCAAGCCGATGCGGGGAGACATCACCAGCACGCTCACATCGTGCACGCTCTGTCCGGCCGCCTGCGGCATGCGCTCGCGCACTGTCGGCGTTCAGCCGGTGAGCCTCACGGGCATTCGGCAGCATCCGTTCAATCACGGCGCGCTGTGCACCACCGGCATCCTCGCCCATCACCTGCGCTACCATCCCGCGCGTTTGAAAAAGGCCGTGAAGCTCGAAGCCGGCGCTCAGGCGCCGGTCGAAATGACGGCGGAGGAGGCGATGCGCGAGGCATCGTCGATGCTGAAGCGCGCACAATCGGTCCTGATTGCCGACCACCGTCCCGGCCGCGCCGTCTCGGCGCTCTACCGCGAACTCGCCTCATCGGCCCCCGGCTTCCGCTATGCGCCGGTGGCGCCGCCGGAAATCAGCGCCCTCTCGGTCCTCTCGGGCAATGCCGCACTTGAAGCCGGATACGATCTCGGCCGCGCACGCTTCATACTCAGCTTCGGCGCGCCGTTGTTCGACGGCTGGGGATCGCCTTCGCGCACATCCGACTACGTTGCCGCACGCGGCTCGCAGACGCTCGTCCAGATCGAACCCGTCCGCTCGCGCACGGCGCAGCTGGCCGGCCGCTGGATTCCGTCCCGTCCCGGAACCGATGGCGCCATCGCCCTTTCGATGGCCTTCGTGCTCACCGACGAGAACCTTCTTCCGGCTTCATCGCGCGCTGCAATAACGGATATCGAAGAATTGACAGCGTTTCTCAGGGCGTACGCCCCCGAACGCATCGCCGCATCGATTGGAATCGATGCAGGCACGGTGCGCGAGACGGCCCGCCGCTTTGCTCATGAAGGTCCCGCGCTGGCTCTCGTTTCGCGCGATGCCGGAGTCGAGACGCGCTCGGCCGTGATGCTGCTTAACATTCTCGCCGGCTCGGTCGGCGCTGAAGGCGGCATCGCGCTTCGCATGCCTCCTCCCGCTTCCGCTTCTCAGAGCGCGGGCGCGGCCGCATTGCTTGAAGAAATTCCCGATCATTCGCTCGATGCCGTCATACTCGATGAATCGCTCTCCGGCTCGAGCGTTCCCGATGCGCTGCTGCGCGCGAAGCTCAAGGAAGGCCGTGGCGTCATCCTTTCGCTCTCGCCCTTTGTCACGCCGCGGCCCTATGCGCTGCAATATGTCATCCCGAGCACGGTCATCTTTGAAACGCTCACCGATGTGCCGGGACCGTTCGACGCGCCCGCATCATCGCTTGCCCTTTCCAGGGCTCTGCTGCCGGCGCCCGAAGGAACGACAGACGCCATCGGATTTGCCCGGGCTGCGGCCGCATCGCTCGGCGTGACGCTCTCCCAGTCGGGATCCTCCGAAGAGATTCTCAAAGCGCGCATCGCCGCCCTCCATGCGGCAGGACGCGGCACGGTCTTTTCGGCCTCCAGCGCGGAGACGAAAGAAATGAAACAGCTCGCTTCCTCAGACGATCTCTGGACGGCATTGTCGGAAGGCGGATGCTGGATCGATGCATCGTCGCAGTCGCGTCCGGCACGCATGACATTCCGCGTGATGCCCGCCGTGAAGGCCGTTCCGCCCGCGCCTGAGGCGCCCGCGCTGATTGTCTATCCCCTTGCCTCCGCGGCGGCATACAGTCAGACGGCCGTCTCGCCGCTCATGAGCAAGCTCACGCAGGAATCGGGCCTCCGCCTTTCGCAGGCGCAGGCATCGGTCAATCCGGCCACGGCCTCATCCAACGGCATCGTGCACGGCGAGACGATTTCGATCCGCACGAAAAACGGATCGGTAACGGTGCAGGCGCGTCTCGACGCCTCGGTGATGCCCGGCGTGCTGTTCGTCTCCTGCCAGGGCGGCTCGTGCAGTCAGAAGGCCTCGTCCGTGCTGCGGCATGAGGCCGATGTGCGCACGATTTGCGAAGTCAGTTCAAGCGGCTCCTACAGTCCAACTCCGGTAACAATTCAGAAAGTATACTTGTAAAATGGAAACCACAACAACACAACCGCGCTATGGAATGGTCATCGACGTCGACCGCTGCACCGGATGCGGCAACTGCATGGTCGCCTGCGCGGTGGAAAACAATGTTCCTCCGGCACAGCCCCGCGTCACAGAGCGCACCGGCACCACGTGGATGCGCGTGGCGAAGCTCGACAACGGCCGTTCCTTCCCGGAAAACCGCTCGGTCTATCTGCCCGTCTCCTGCCAGCAGTGCGATCATCATACGCCCTGCCAATCGGTCTGTCCGCAGAATGCGGTCGAGTACGACAAGGAAAGCGGCATCGTGGCGCAGATTCCCGTGCGCTGCTTCGGCTGCCGCTACTGCATGACGGCCTGCCCGTATCACGCGCGCTATTACAACTGGTTCGATCCCGAATGGCCCGAAGGCATGGAGCGCACGCTCAATCCCGATGTGTCGGCGCGCATGCGCGGCGTCGTCGAGAAGTGCAACTTCTGCCACGGCAGGCTCCAGAGTGCGCGCGCCAAGGCGGCCGCCGAAGGCCGGCACGATGTGGCCGAAGCCGATTACACCACGGCCTGCCAGGATGCCTGCCCCACGCAGGCGATCTCGTTCGGCAATCTGGCCGATCCCGCAAGCAGCGTCGCGAAACTCTCGAAGGATCCGTCGGCATTCCGGCTTCTGGAAGACCTCGGCACGGAACCAAAAGTCTACTTCCGCTCGGAGCAGGCCTGGGTCCATGCGATCGTCAAAAAAACGACTTCATCCGACTTAAAGGAACACATTCATGGATAAGCACCTGATCGCGCGGGGCGTCTCGCGCACTTCCGTCAAGCATTTTCTTTTCTGGATTCTGCCGTGGGTCGCGATGCTGGGCATCGGACTCTATGCGATATTTCTGTGCTTTGCCAAGGGACTGAACCAGACGAACATGGACAACCGTTTCTCGTTCGGCCTCTGGATTTATCTTGATCTCACGGTGATCGCACTGGGCGCCGGCGCGTTCTTCACCGGCTTCCTGCTCTACATCATGAAGCGCAAGGAATTGAAGGCCGTGATCAACAGCGCGGTCGTCATCGGCTTCATCTGCTATTCGGGCGCGGTGGCCGTGCTCGGCGTCGATGTGGGCCAGCCGCTGCGCGCATGGTTCACGTTCTGGCATCCGAACGTGCATTCGATGCTCACCGAGGTGACATTCTGCATCACGTGCTACCTCACCGTGCTGGCCATCGAATACGTGCCGGTGATCCTCAAGAACCGCAAGCTCAAGAAGAACGCCTCGATGCTCGTCTTCGAATTCGAGCTGCACAAGCTCATGGTCGTCTTCGCCGCGGTCGGCACGTTCCTCTCGTTCTTCCATCAGGGCTCGCTCGGCGGACTCTATGGCGTGCTCACCGGACGCCCGTTCGCCTTCCGTCCGGCGCTCGGCATCTGGCCCACGACGTTCTTCCTGTTCATCATTTCGGCGGCGGCGGTCGGACCGAGCTTCATATTGCTGACCACGTGGCTCACATCGAAGATCTCGCGCAAGAAGCTCGTCACGCCCGACGTCTATCAGACGCTCGGGAAGATCTCCGGATCGATCCTCATCTTCTACATCATCCTGAAGTCGGTCGATACGCTCTTCTGGATCAACACCGTCCAGACGAAGGGATTCTCTCCGGCGGGATTCTACCGCATGCAGGAGTTCGGCACATGGATCCTCTTTACCGAGATCATCGTGCTCGGACTGGTGCCGGCGATCATGCTTCTGAGCAGACGCGTGCGTGCCAATCAGACGCTGTTGGTCACGGCGGCGCTGCTTGCCTGCGCGGGCATCGTGCTCAACCGCTACGTCATGACGATCCAGACGCTGGCATTGCCCACGCTGCCCTTCGACGTCTTCATGTCCTATGTGCCGAGCTGGCAGGAAGTGGCGACGTTCCTTGCCGTCATTTCCTACGGCATGCTGGTGTATTCGTTCTCATTCAGATATCTGACACTGTTCCCCCAGGAACGCGAAATTCAATCCGTGTAAGGGAGTTCATATGACAGCCGTTATTCTCGCATTATTGTTATGGGGCGTTGGAGAAGCGATCTTTCTCGGCATCTTCTTCGCCATTGTCACAATCGTCGTCCTCACGCTTCTGGCCTCGGCCTGGCGCACGCTGCGCGTGGTGAAGGAAGGAAGAACCGACGATATCCGCTGGGAGTCGGAGTTCCACGACCTGCCGGCTTCATCGCGCATATGCCGGCACGAGTTCACGGGAGAATTCGAGCACCGCACTTGCGGCAACGGGTTCAACTGCAACGGATGCGCGACGCACGCAAAGCTCATCGCGCAGAAGCCGGAGGAAACCATTCCGGCCTCGATGCAGACCACGGCCGGATTCGCCGTGCCGCTTGACCGCATGTATCATCGCGGGCACACCTGGGTGAAGCCCGAAGAGGACGGAACCTATACCATCGGCGTCGATGATTTCGCATCGCGCCTGACCGGGAAACCCGAACGCGTCGAGGCGGCGAAGGCGGGCACGCATCTGCATGTGAACGGCGAGGCGCTCACATTCTTCAGAGGGCAGCATGCCATGCGCTTTCTTGCGCCGATCGAAGGGAATGTGGTGGAAACATCACAGGGTGAGAACGGATGGTATCTGCGATTGAAGCCCGTGACGGGAAAGACAAAAACGGGACATCTCCTGAGAGGCGGAGAAGTGACGGCGTGGATCGAGCGCGAGTTCGCGCGGCTCCAGCAGCTCCTGGCCGATCCGGCCGTCGGCGTGACGCTGCCCGACGGCGGCATGGCGGTCGACGATATTCAGGCCGCATATCCGGAAAAGGACTGGGACGCGATCTACGGCACGATGTTTCTGGAACCGTAACAACACAAGAAAGGTGCAGCATGTGGGCGCAACATCGTTGCGCCCTACACGACAAGCGGTCTTTTTGTGGGGCGAAGTCGGAAATGATACGCGCGTGAAGCGCGGTTATTGCCGCTTCGCCCTTATTTTTTATCGGGGGATGTTGAATTTCTTGATGCGGTCATAGAGCGTCGAGCGGTCGATGCCGAGTATGGCGGCGGTCTCTTTGATGTTCCCGCTCGTGCGCTTGAGCGTTGCGACGATCGCGCGGCGCTCGAGGTCCTCGAGCGTCATCGAGGGCGGCACATCCCATTCCTGCGCATCCTTCCTCGCGCCGTTCAGGAATTGAAAATCATTCTCCGTCAGCACGCTGTCCTTGCACGTGACGATGGCGCGCTCGACGGCGTTCTCGAGCTCGCGCACATTGCCCGGCCAGCAGTATTCCATCAGCTTCTTGAGTCCGCCTTCCGAAATGTCCGAGACGCTTTTTCCCAGCTCATGCGAGAGCCGCTCGATGAACCGCCGCACCAGAAGCGGAACATCCTCGATCCGCTCCCGCAGGGGCGGAATCTGTATATTGATCACGTTGAGCCGGTAGTACAGGTCCTCGCGGAATTTTCCCTGGCGCACCGCCTCCTCCAGGTTCACATGCGTGGCGGCGATCACGCGCACGTCGATCCTGATTTCCTCCGCGCCGCCCACCCGGTAGAAGCTCCGCTCCTGCAGCACGCGCAGCAGATCCATCTGCAGCTTCGGCGAAATGTCGCCGATCTCGTCCAGGAAGATCGTGCCGCCGTCGGCCATTTCAAACTTGCCGGGCTTTTGGGCGATGGCGCCGGTGAATGTCCCCTTCTCGTGCCCGAAGAGCTCCGATTCCAGAAGCGTCTCGGCAAGCGCCGAACATGAGACGGCGACAAACGGCTTTTCGGCCCGCTCGCCCGAATAATGGATCGCGCGCGCCACCAGCTCCTTGCCCGTGCCCGATTCTCCCTGCACGAGCACGGTCGAGCGCAGGCTCGAGATCTCCCGGATGAGGGAGAAGATGTCCTGCATCTTCTGGTTCTTGCTGATGATGTCCTGGAACCGGTACTGCCCGAGCAGGCGCTGGCGCAGGATCGTGTTCTCGCGCTCCAGATTCTTCACCTTGATGATGCGTCCCACAAGGAGCGAAATCTCCTGCGGATTGCAGGGCTTGACGATGTATTCGATCGCGCCTTCCTTCATGGCGGTGATCGCCGTATCGACCGTCGCATACGCGGTGATGATGACGACCGAGGCGTCGGGATAAATTTTCTTGATTTCCATCATCGTCTCGATGCCGTCGATGCCCTTGGGCATCTTCAGATCGACGAAGTAGATCGCATATTCCTTCGCCTGCGTCTTGGAGAGCGCCTCGCGCCCTGACATGGCCGTATCGACCGAATAGCCGTCCTCTCTGAGCCATGCGGCCATTGATTCGCGCGTGACTTCCTCATCGTCGACCACCAGAATTTCCCATTGCGTGTTCATTGTGTCTTCCTTTGTGTATCGGTTTCAATCGTTCGCAGACTGTCGTGCAGAAGAATCGCGCAGCTGCGGCAGTATTCCGCCTGCTTCTGATCAACCTGCTGTATGCTGTTGGAAAGCGCCATGACGCAATCCCTGCTGGCGCAGTGAATGAGCCCGAATGTGTGTCCGAGCTCGTGCAGCGTCTCCTTTTCCGCCCGCTTCAGAAACAGCGGCGGATTCGGGGGCAATCCGTAATATTCCTGGCCGAGCCGGGCCAGAGACATGAGCGCGACTTTTCCCCTGATCTGCGCCTGCCCGAAGACGAACGTGAGCATCGGAATGAACAGGTCCTCGTTCACGATGCCGAGCGTGCGGTCGGAGTCCGGATGCGCCCGGGCGATCACCGCGCGCAGGATGTGGATCGCTTCGTATTGATTGCGCTTCGCATCGAACGCCGCAAGCGGCATGGCAATCGGCGGATCGATCTTTACATTCCATCCGTATTCAAGCGCGCATCGCTCGGCGATGTGCGCAAGCACGCCGCCGTCCACAGTCCCGACCGGCATCAGCGTCAGACGGTTCATCCGACCGTTCCCGGCACTTGCAGTTGCGACGGCGATTCCGGTTTCACGGCCTCGCCCGACCTCGGCAGCTGCACGCGGAAGAGCGTACCCGCACCGGGTTCGCTTTCGACTTCAATATCGCCGCCGTGCGACTCGATGATGCCGTAGACGACGGCCAGTCCGAGGCCCGTGCCCTTGCCTTCCTCCTTCGTCGTGAAGAAGGGATCGAAAATCTTCGACAGATGTTCCTTGGCAATGCCGTCCCCGTTGTCTTTCACTTCCATGATGACGCTTTCGCCGTCCGGACCGGCCAGCGTGCGCACGCCGACGGTGCCGTGCCCCTTCGAATGTGTGGACTCGGCGGCGTTCATGATCAGATTCACGATGACCTGCTGCAGCTGCGAGGTGTCGCACTTGATCTGCGGAAGCTCCGCACAGAGCGCGAGCTCCAGATCGACATTGGCAAGCTTCAGCTTGTGGTCGAGAATCGACACCGTGCGGCAGATGATCGAATTCAGATCAGCCATCGTGCGCTGCGGACTGGAGCGGCGGGAGAAGGCCAGAAGGTCCTGGACGATGCGCCCGACGCGGGCCGTCTCGCCCGAGATCTGCTCGAGGTAGCGCTTCACTTCCGGAATGCGCTCAGAGGCAATGCCGCGCTCGGTGATGATGCGCTGCAGAAGCATCGAGAGATTCAAGACGCCGGCGATCGGATTGTTGATCTCGTGGGCCACGCTGGCCGAGAGCTGTCCGAGCGAGGCGAGCCGGTCGCTCTGGAACAGCTTCTGGTTGACGTTCTTGAGCTGTTCGGTGCGCTTCTGCACCTTCGTCTCCAGGCTCTGCGTCAGCTCGTTGAGTTCGCCGATGGTCATCATCAGGCGCTCGCGCATCACGTTGAACGACCGGGCCAGCTCTCCGATCTCGTCCGATGAGGCGATCTCGATCGGCTGATCGAGCTGCATCTGGCTGATGGCGCGCGTGCCGTCGATGAGCTTGGCGATCGGCCGGTGCACGGTAATGCGGACGAAGATGAAGATGAATCCGCCGATGATCAGAATGTAGAGCGATGTCGAGAGGATCATGCGCTGCTGCATGCTGGCCACGACCGTGTCGACATTCTCCAGATTGTAGACGACATCGAGCATGCCGAGCACCTTCACATGCGCCGGATGGGCATGGCAGTCGGCATTCGAGCAGGCCGGCTCGTTGTAGATCGGCGTGACCATCGCCAGTTCGCGCTGTCCCGACGCGTTATGGGTGATCTGCGCGCGATTCTTCTGATCGGGCGTCACCAGCGGCTTCTTTCCTCCGGCATGGCAGATCGCGCAGATCGGATCCGAAAGGCTCACGCGCTGCGTGTCGGCGGAATCGGTCGAGAACATGACGCGTCCCTCGCGGTTGAAGATGCGGATCTTGTTGATGCCCTGGCGCTGGGCGATCGTGTTCATGATCATGTATGCCGACTCGCGGTTGTCGGCGAGCATGGCATGCCATGTCGCGCTCGAGATGCCGTTCGAAAGCTGATCGGCTCCCTCGATGATCGTCTCGACAAGCTGGCGCTCCTGCGTTTTGATCTGGAAAAATCCGGAGACCGCTCCACCGACCACGACGATGAGCGTGAGAAAGAGAATCAGGCGCTGTGCAAGTTTTTTTGGCATGATGGCTTCACGATGGTTGTGCGGTGCGCCGGATGCGCGCTGAACATTCGGCGCACAGATGCGCGCCTTTGATATCGATATCGTCGACCGACGTCGAAGAGTGCATGGCGCAGTCGTAGTTCGTGCAGTGCAGAAGCCCGAATGTATGCCCCAGCTCATGCACCGCTTCCTTCAGGAGGCGCTGCCGGAAGAGTTCCTCATTGGCCTCCATGCCGTAGAACTCCTCGCGCAGCCGGCAGCCCGATGCGACCGAGGCGCGGTCGTTCAACTGCGCTTCGCCGAAGACGAATGTGAGCACCGGGATGAACAGATCGACCGCCGTAATGCCCAGCAGCTTCCCGTCGTGCCGGGGGAACAGGCGCAGAAGCTCGGCCAGGAGCGCCGAGGAATTGGACTGTCCGCGCGAAATATTATACGCTATATCGGACCCGAACGCGTGCGCGACGTCGACTTCAACCGGAAGCCCGTATTCCGACTGCAGCGGACCGGCCAGCGATCGGATCGCATCGATCGATGCGGGCAGCACGGGAACGAGTTTGATGGACGCCATGCGTTACGGTTTCTTGAGTCCGTATTTTTCGATCTTGTTATAGAGCGTCACACGGTCGATGTCGAGCATTTCGGCCGTGCGCGAGATGTTCCAGTTGTTGAGCTTCAGCATCTCCTCGATGTGCACGCGCTCGACGGCCGTCAGCGTCCGGTCTGCCGGACCTTCCTTCTTCGGGACGGCCTGAAAGGGCATGTCGCACGGGCGGATCGACGGCGGCACGGCAAGGACCATCGCGCGCTCGATCACATTCTCCAGCTCGCGCACATTGCCCGGCCAGTCGTAGCGCATGAGGATGTCCATCGTATCGGGCGTGATCTCCGTGACGGGCTTGTTCATCACGACCGCATATTTGCGCATGAAGAACTGCGCCAGCTGCGGAATGTCCACGCGCCGCTCCCTGAGCGGAGGCACCGAAATGGAAAAGACATTGAGCCGGTAATACAGGTCCTCACGAAAGCTTCCGTCGGCGATCGCCGCCTCGAGATTCCGGTTGGTGGCGCAGATGACGCGGAAATCGGAATGCACCATCTCCGATCCGCCGACCCTCATGAACTGCTTCGATTCGATCACTCGGAGGAGCTCGACCTGCATCTTCTGGCTGATCGTGCCGATCTCGTCCAGAAAGATCGTGCCGCCGTCTGCCATCTCGAACTTCCCCTTGCGCCGGTACTGCGCGCTCGTGAAGGCGCCGCGCTCATGCCCGAAGAGCTCCGACTCGAGGAGCGATTCGGAGACGGCGCCGCAATTGACCGGAATGATGGGAAAATAGCGCCTGGCCGAATTCGCGTGAATCGTGCGGGCGATGAGCTCCTTGCCGGTGCCCGATTCGCCGCGGACCATGACGGTCGTATCGGTCTTGGCCACGGTCATCGCCAGATCGAGCACGCGCGTCATCTGGGGGCTCTCGCCGACGATCTCGTTCGAGACCGTCGTCTCGGAAATATGCTGATGCAGAAGCGTGTTTTCATTCGTCAGCTGCTTCTGGCGGATCGCATTGGCCACCAGATGCGAGAGGTGATCGGGATCGATCGGCTTGGTCACGTAATCGAAGGCGCCGTCTTTGAGCGCCTGCACGGCCGTCTCGACCGAGGCGAAGGCGGTGGCCATGATGATCTGCGCCGAGTTGTCGATCTCCCTGAGGCGCTTCAGAAGCTCCATGCCGTCCATGCCCGGCATCTTGATGTCGAGAATGATCACATCCCACGGTCCCGCTTCCATCTGCTTGAGCGCATGGGCGGCGTCTTCGGCCGTCGAGGTCCGGAAGCCGTCCTGCGCAAACCACTTCGAGAGCGAATCGCGCACGATGAACTCGTCGTCGATGATGAGAATGCTTTGTTGTCGTTTGGTGTCTGCCATAGGTGCGTCGCTGCGTCTATGAGTAAATGTGTGTGCCTTAGGAAATTTCGTCCATCGTCAGCGGAGGACGAAGCGGAAGCGTGATCGTGAATGTCGTCCCGTCGGCCGGACTCGATGCCACATCGATCGTTCCGCCGTGCCGTTCGATGATGCCGTAGACCACGGCGAGTCCGAGGCCGGTGCCCTTGCCCTCCTTCTTCGTCGTATAAAACGGCTCGAAGATGTGCGGCATCACCTCCGGAGCAATGCCGTATCCGGTGTCGCTCACGGCGATCGTCACGGCCTGCTCCGGCGCCGCAGAACGGACGGTAATCGAGAGCGTGCCGCCCTGCGGCATCGCCTCCACCGCATTGATCTCGAGCGCCAGAAGCGCCTGGCTGATCTGCTGTCCGTCGCAAAGCACACGCGGAAGATTCTCGGCGACATCGGCGCGGAATGTCACGCTGTGGATCATCAGATGATGGTCGATGAGCTTCGCCGTCTGCTGCACGATGTCGCGCAGGTTGTGCTCGCGCAGCTCTCCCACGCGCCGGCGCGAGAAGAGCAGCAGGTTCTTCACGATGCTGCCGCAGCGCGAGGTCTCATCGGCGATGATCTTCAGCTCCTCGCAGATTTCCGATTTCGCCTCTTCGGGCACGGCCGACTTCTGTATGCGGCGCTGTATGAGCTTCGCATACGTGAGGATGCCCTCGAGCGGATTGTTGAGCTCGTGGGCCACGGTGGCGGCCAGCGTGCCGAGCGAGACCATCTTTTCCATCTGCACGATGTTGGTCTGCGTGCGCTGCAGCTCTTCGGTCTTTTCCTGGACGCGCTTCTCGAGCGTCGCATTGAGCAGCTTCAGATCGTCCTGCGCGCGCTTGAGCTCGCGCGTCATATGGTTGAACGAGCGCGTCAGGAGGCCGATCTCATCCTTCGTCTGCACATCGATCGCATAGTCGAGGTTGCCCTGGATCACCGCCTGCGTGCCGTCGGTGAGCTTTTGCACCGGGATGTTCACCATGCGCCACAGGAAGATGCCCGTGAAGACCGTGACGATGATGATCAGCATGATGCCGCCCTGGTACTGCATCGTCTCGAACTCAGCCAGGTTTTTGTCCGTCTCCTTCAGCGGCAGCGTCACATTCAGGATGCCCAGCACCGTCTGCGACCGGTCATGGGCGTGGCAGTCCGCCGACGAGCAGCGGATGTCGTTTTTGATCGGCGTGATGACGCCGATCAGCCGCTCGCCCGCAGGCGATGTGTAGACGCGCGTCAATGTGCCCTGCGCCGGCGCGGTCGCCTCGGCCGAGCCGGTCCGGTGGCACGTCGTGCAGATCTCCGACGAAAGGGCGATCTTCGAACCGAGTTCCCCGTCCTTTGCCGTATAGGCGGTCTCGCCTTTCTTGTTGTAGATGCGCACGCCGTCGATGCCCGGTTCTGTCCCGATCGTCTTGATCGTGTTGGCGATGTCCTCCCGACGGTTCAGAAGCATGCTGTATTCGATCGAGCGCTTGATCACATCGCTCATCTGCAGTGCGGAAGCGGTGGAGTATTGCGTGTAGCGGGCGGATTGCAGTTTGACGAAGAAGAATGTGAGTACAGCAACGCCGATGAGCATCATGATGAAGATGCCCGCAAGCAGCCGGAACGCAAGGTACCGGGTCGGCTTAATGATCCGTTTGATAGTGTCTTCCTCCTTTTTGCTGTTCCCATAGTAAGGGGAATTTCCCTGAATATCAATCGCCGCGCATGCCGGACGGGACCTTTTTTTTACGAGCGAGAGCGGAGAAACTGCTCGACGACGGAATAATATTTCCGTGCGCCGAGCATATCCTCGAAATTGGCAAGCGCCATGCCCCCGTCATACATCGTCGGCGTGAGCGTGCGCAGCGCCGCCGGCTCGAGACGCCGGAATTTCGAGCGGATCGAGCGTTCAAAGCGCGCCATATCGCGCTCAAGCGCGGCCTGAAAGGCTGCGCCATCGGCAAGGTGCATGGCCGCATGGTCCGATTCCGGAACGACGCGCGCGATCCACCCGGCGGCATACGGATCGGTGCGGATGAGCGAGGTGCGCTCGGCCAGCAGCGGATTGCCCGCCGTGAGCCGTCCCGCCACGGGCGAGCGCACGGCCAGCGTCTCGCCTCCGGCCACAATCCACGCAAACGGCTCGTTGGCGCGGATGGAAGCCGGCACGACCGTGCACGCCACCGACTGCATGCCGGGCAGAAGCGCGCCGATGAAATGGTCGACGCCGAGCACGTACGTGCCGTCCTCTTCCTTCTTCGCCCACGTATGATTCCCGGCATACGTGCGGTCCAAGGGAAGCCTCTGGCTGCCGATGGCGCCAAGAAGCGACCGAAGCGCCGACTCCCAACAGGCGTCGGCCGCGCCGGAGGATTCAATGGCGCCCGTATCCGGCGACGGCTGTCCGGGCGTTCCATCATCGGCACGCCGTTTTTCCGTACGGATCTGCGCATCGAAGGCACACGTCTCGCAGAGGAAGCCCGCGTTGCAGAGCTTGTAGTCGACCACTCCTGCCTCCATCCAAATGCAGTAGCGTTCGCCCTCCGGAATGATATGATGTGTCGAGTGTGCCATGTGATCCGAACAAATACGTGTTGTCGAGAATGTATCGTGTCTATGCCGTGTCTGTCTCTGCGCTTGTTATGCGTGCTGGCGTTCACGCACCGGCTCTTCGCCGCGGGAGACCGTCTTCATCTCCTCGATCCACTCGTGCGCGCTCGAAGACGGCGGGAGCGTGTGCGCTGTGTGCGTGAAGACCGGGAAGTACTTCGCGATGAAATAGAACGCCACGAATCCCGCCGTCACGATGCCGAGCGTGACCGAGAATTCGGGCAGCGACGGAAGATACGTCTTGCCCGCCCAGCCTTCCATGCCGGTGATCGTGATGTTCATCCGGTTCATGACGAAGCCCGTGATCACGAGCACGGCCGTCCAGAAGAGACCGCTTTCCGAATTTCTCACCTTCTTGATCGTCATGAGCACGATCGGAGCGAGCGTGCCGACCGCGATTTCCAGCCAGAACATGTAGGTTTCCATGCGCGGCAGCGCCAGAAGCCCATAGGCGTGGCGGTCAACGAGGTCGACCGTGCGCATGATGCCCAGCACGACGATCATGAGGAAACACAGGCGCGAGAGATCCATGAGCAGCGGCATCTCGATGTCGCGGTTGAAGGCGCGGCTGCTCAAAAACGATTCGAAGATCACCATGGCGCAGCCCACGCCGATGGCCGAGACATAGAAGAAGATCGGCAGATACGGCGTATACCAGAGCGGATAGAGCTTCTCGGGCATGATCAGATACATCGTGCCGAGCGAGGACTGGTGAAGCGTCGAGAGCAGCACGCCGAGAATGATGATGGGAATCGAGAGCGAATGCAGTATCGCCATCGTTTTGTGCATCTTGAATTTTTCGAGCACCACCGGCGCGAACTCGAGCGCCAGCACGGTCGAATAGAGCATGACGCACCAGGCGACTTCGAACATCACCGAATGGGGATTCCACATGATGATGGCATGCCAGATGGCCCAGGGCCGGCCGAGGTCGAACATGAGGCCGACGGTGACAAGAATGTAGCCGAGAAACGCCGTCAGGATCGTGGGACGCACAATCGGCTCGAAGCGCTTCAGGTTGAAGACATACACGAGCGCCGCCAGGGTGAAGCCGCCCGCGGCCAGGCCGACGCCGCAGAGCACATCGAAGCCGATCCAGATGCCCCAGGGGAATTCATCGCTCAGATTGGTCGATGCGCCGAGGCCCGCACCGAAGCGGAGGACGGTCGAAGCGGCTCCGGCCGCCAGAAGCAGCGTGCCGATCACTTTCCACGGGGTCCAGTGTTTGAGAAAACGTGGTATCATAGCAACAATCACTTTCACAATTGAGATGGAATAGGATGAATAAAGAGAAGCCATCGTTTGTTGTCGACGCACATGCTCAGTGCTGCTGGCCGTTCTGCTTCATGCGTTCTTCATACTGCTTGACCTCTTCGCGGCGGTTGGTGATCCACCACACGCCGTAGAGGAATGCGCCGCCGATCGTCACGACGTTCGGAATCTTCGAGAGCACGTTCCAGGTCAGGGCCGGAAGCGGCGTCTTCTGCAGCGTCGTCTTGAATCCCAGATCCTCGAACGGTACGCCCGAGAGATACAGGATCGATGTGCCGCCGACTTCCTGCTGTCCGTACACCTTGTCGATGTACTTGCCGGGCTCGGCCTGTATGCGCTGATGGGCCTCGACGATCAGCTCGTCGCGGTTGCCGAACTTCGTGGCGCCGGTCGGACAGGCCTCGGAACACGCCGTGGGCAGCCCCTTCTTCACGCGATCGGTGCACAGCACGCACTTGTAGATGCGCGGATTGGTGCTGCTCCAGTTGTAGCGCGGCACCTGGAACGGGCACGACTGCATGCAATAGCGGCAGCCGATGCACTTGTCGACGTCGTAGACCACGGGACCCTCGGGCGTCTTGGTGAAGGCGCCCACCGGGCAGACCGATGCGCATGTCGGATCGTCGCAGTGCTGGCACATCCGGCGCACGAACACGCCGTTATGCTCCTCGAGCGCGGTGTATGCCGTCGGGGACAGTTTCGTTTCTTCTTCCGGACCTCCCAGTCCGTTCACTTCTTTGCACGCCTTCTGGCAGGAATTGCACCCGACGCACATCGTCATGTCTATGAGCATTGCTTTTTTCTGTATCACAACTGGTCGTCTCCTCAATGGTTGTTGCGGGGTTGTTACGGAATTGTGTGGAATTACCGGCCTGCGAGAAACTCTTCTTCAAAGCGTGCGCAGTCATCCGTGGACAGATGGCTCAGAACGCCGGGCATCGGCTCGCCGCCGTCCTGCAGCATGACGGGCTCGAAACGCGAGGCATGCGCCATGAAATCGCGCAGACGCGACAGCTCGCCCTTCATCCACATGCGCGTCTCGGTGCCAAGCAGACAGTCTTTCACGACCGAGGCGCCTTCATTGGGCTCGATCTGATAGGCCCAGCCGTGGAGGAAAAGATCGTCCGCCGCCGTGGATCCCGATGCGGTCGTGTAGCGCGCGTTGCGCTTGGTGATGCGCCCCGACAACGGCGCATGCAATGCGACAGATTTTCCGGCTTCCTCCAGACGGATGATGGCATCTCCCTTGCGCACGGCTTCGCCTTCCTTCTTCAACAGCGTCATGTGCGGATTGGCGAACATGCGGCCGGCGAAATCATCGACGCCCAGATGCACCTTCCCCGACGGGAAAAGATTGAGCCAGGTATGTGTCTTGGAAAAATAAATGCCTTCGGGCAGACGCATCGACGGCACGCGGTGCACTGCCGGCGCCGAGGCCGCAACACCGTGGATGGCAGGCTTGCTGCGCCGCACGAAATAATCGATCGCCAGGAACGTGATGATCGTCGCGACAAATAAGAGGACTGTCATAGGTAGAACTCCCTTCTCTGATCTGGAAAATGTGTCTAACGTTGAATGGTGAACATCTGTACTTCATTCTGCCTATATGAAGGGCAAGATGTGTGCCAAAAAATGCCGACCGAAATTCCCTGAAATCAGGACGGATTTGCGCCTGTTTAAATCCTCACATTCCCGGATGTTGTATTTTTCTACACCCCATCCGCCGCATTTTCCCCGGAGTGTCGATTTCTTCAAATTTCTCCGGATTCTTTGATGATGAGTTCTTCAACACCGATTGTTGAACAATTCAACACTCTTGGAATCCCCGGTGTGGTGATTTTCTATAACCACGAAAAAAAACGCCCGCACTGGTTTCGTAGCCGGTGCGGGCGTTGCTGCCTATACTCTGTCAGGATCAGCTCTTGTTCGATTCTTCATCCGGCTCGGCGGATTGGCGTCGTTCTGCTTCCTCCTGTTGGCGGCGTTCTTCCTCCTTGATCCGTTCGAGCTCCAGCGGATGCTCGTCGTACATTTCCTCCTCCGAGATCGTGCCGCGGATCCATGCGAGGTTCATCGGATAGATATCCGGATTGAAGATGATGAAATAGAAGTGCCACACGAGGATGGCCAGCGCGGCCAGCCAGGCTTCATAATAATGCATCGTGCGGGCCACATCCCAGAACTCCTTGCCGAAGAGGCCGAGGAACGTATTGTCGGCCCAGAGGATCACGCCCGTGACGCTCATGACGATCGTTCCCCAGATGAGCGCCCAGTATTCGGCTTTTTCGATATAGCTGAACCGGTCCAGAAGCGGCTTCTCGTCCGAGAGTCCGAGGTTGTACTTGGCCACACCGATCGCATCATACGCGTCCTGGATTTTCGGCATGAGGTCGCGGATCAACTGCTTGCCGCGCGGCACGAACAGCACATAATACACATGATAGAGGCTCGTCAACACCATGATGACGGCCGCCGTGCGGTGCAGGATGGAGCGGATCTCGAAGACGGTCGGAGAAAGCGTGCGCAGCGGCACCACCCACCAGGCATCGGGATAATGCAGCATGAATCCCGTCAGCACGAGCGTGATGAACGAAAGAGCGAGGGCGCCGTGCTGCAGGCGCTCCGATACCGTCATGCGCAGATAGAGCGCATGTCCGATCTCATCGTCATGCAACGGACCATGCCGGCGATGCTTGAGACGGCGACGCGACTTGCGGAGGAAGTCCAGGATGTTGTGCACGGCCATGCCGCCGATGGTGACGACGATGAGCGTGATATACAGGTTCGAGATGAAATACACGAGTCCGCTGTCCGAGGGCTTCGAGCGGGAGACATGGACGGTGCCTTCGGTGAACTTTTCATTGGCTCCCGGATGGCACTGCCCGCACGTGGCCGGAAGATTCTTCTTGTTGATGCGCGAATGGGGATCCTTCGCCGGCAGAATGTCGTGCGAACCGTGGCAGCTGGCGCAATTGGCCGCCTCGGCCTTGCCCGCCTTCACGGCCAGCCCGTGGAAGCTGTCCATGTATGTCTCGCTGCGCTCTGTGGCGATGCCGTATTTCTCGGAGATCTTCACCTGGTTATGGCAGGGCATGCAGACATCGGCCGACACGCGGAGCTTCGAGACCGGCGAGGCGGGATCGTTCGCCGCCAGGATCTTGTGCTCGCCGTGGCAGTCCGTGCACCCGGGAGCGGACGTGTTGCCTTTGGCCAGCGCCGTGCCGTGTATGCTTCCGGCAAACGACCCGGCTTCCGTGGCATGACACTTGGCGCAGGCGGTCTGTATGTTCTTCTTGTTGACGGGAGAATCCGGATCGCCCGCCTTCTTCACTTCATGGCTGCCATGGCAGTCGCCGCATGTGGGAGCATTGGCGTCGCCTTTGCGCAGCGCCTCGGCATGCACGCTCTGGTCGAAGCCCATGATGAACTGCGGCGTGACGCCGTTTTCGGCCCCCGTCTTGCCATGGCACGAAAGACAGAGCTTCTCCTGCGCCAGCTTCTGCTCGGCCGGTTTGGCATCGGCCCACGCCGCCGTCGGCATGAGCGTGGAATGACACTTGACGCAGTTCGGGGCATTCGGCGTCTGCGCCTTCAATGCCAGACCGTGCGCCGACGCGTCGAACACATCCTTCTCTCCGCCGTGGCATTGGGCGCAGGCCTCGGCCACATGCGAGGGATGGAATTTCGACGCGGGATCCTTCGGACTCGTCACATCGTGCGTGCCGTGACAGTCCTTGCAGAGCTCGGCCTTGTCCGCACCCTCGGCCACCACGGTCTTGTGGAAGGCATGCTTCGCCGGCGCTTGCTTGTGGCAGCTCTGGCACTGCACCGGCTCGATCTTCGCTTTATGGGGAATATTGTCGGGATTGAATCCCGCGTGACACGTCACGCAGGACATCTTCGCGTGGGGCGAGTGCTTCAGCGCTTCGGGTTTCGCATAGAGCGAGACGGACTTTCCGTTCCGCTCCATGGTCATCGTCTTATCCGAATGACATCCGAGACAGGTCTCGTTCGACTGTGCGGCGAGCCCTGTACAGCACAGAAATGAAATGATCGCAATGAAAGACAGGCGTTGCATATGATCTCTGTTCAGTGAAAGAAAAAAGACAACAAAACATCCATAAACCATGCAACAACTATGCCATAGTACAACTGCGCAATTACGTCTGTTTTAGGCGGTCATCACCCTTCTCTTTTCAATTCTTGCAAATAGTGTGTTGAATTTCTCAATATTGCGAATGTTGAATAATTCAACACGCATGCAGAAAGCGCTCGATGATGGCGTAATGCTGTTCGGTGCCCAAAATGGCTTCAAAATTATCGAGCACCACGCCTCCGTCGAACATCGTGCCTTCGAGCTGCACCTGGATCTGGGCAAGACCGGCGTTGACGGCCTCCTTGTATCTGGTGCAGTCGGCGGAGATCCGTGTGGCCATTGCCGCAGAGGCGGAGAGTGCGGGACCGGCCGGTGAGTCTTCGGGTGCGATGCGCGCGATCCAGCCTTCCCCGTAGGGATCGGCATGGAGCTTCATCGACGCCGCGGCAAGCGACGTGTTGGTTTCAAGGAGTGTTCCGCTGACCGGTGAAGAGACGGACAGCGTCGCGCCGCCGGAAACGATCCATGCACAGGGCTGCATGGCACGGATCTGCGTCTCGGGCATGGAACAGGCCACCGCATGCACGCCCGTGAGCAGCGAACCGATGAAGTGATCGACGCCGATCAGAACGGATCCGTCGCGTTGCTTCTTCGCCCAGGTATGATTCGAAGCATAGCGGCGGTCCTCAGGGAACGCGCGCTGCTTGATCGATCCGACCACGCTCTCCAGGGTCGATGCGCAGAGTTCCTGGGCGCTCTGTGAGGAATACACGGCCGTTGCCGCGCCTGAAGCATCGGATGCTCCGCGGCCTTGCTGCGCGGGACGCTGATGATGCCGGCGCATCTGCCGGTCGACTGTGCACCCTTCGCAGCGGAAGCCGCTCGTGCAGAGCTGGTAATCAACGATGCCCGCATCCATCCAGATGCAGAAGCGTTCAGTGTCGGGGATAACCGGATGTATCGATCGTGCCATGGAAAGGGAAAAAAATATTGAGACAACTGTTACATGTGTGAAAAGAATTCCTGCTCGATCCGCCGGCATGCTTCGCGATCCAGAGACGTGAGGAGTCCGGACATCGGCTCGCCTCCATCCTGCTGGAGAAGCGCCGGGGAAGCGCCGGCTTCACCGGCATGGAGCGCGGCAAGGAAGTCCCTCAGCCGGGCAAGTTCGGCGTTCATCCATTGGCGCATCTCGGCGCCGAGCAGAAAGCCGCGGACGACCGATGCGCCGGCATCGGGCGTGATGCGGTATGCCCAGCGGCGCGCAAATGCGCTCTCGGCTGGCGCCTCCGCCGATGCAAGCGCGGAGGAAGGATTGCACCGCTCGATGCGTCCCGCAATCGGTGCGCGCAGCACGAGCGCGCGGCCGTCTTCTTCCAGACGTATGATCGCATCGCCCGGTTCGACGGCCTCTCCCTCCTTCTTCAGCAGCGTAAGGTGCGGCCGCAGAAACATCCGTGTGGCGAAATCATCGACGCCCAGACGGACGCCGCCCGATTCATCGAGGGCCATCCAGGTATGCGTCTTCGAAAAATAGATGCCGTCGGGAAAACGGAATGCCGGCGGATGCACAGCCGGACGAATGGGCGCCGGGGAGGCGTCCGAGACGGCCGCCTTCCCGCGCCTGGCATACACATCGATTCCCAGAAAAATGAGAACCGTCAGAATGAGTAATAGGATCGTCATTGCAGTTCCTCGCTAAAAGACCACTGCTGAAGAGCGCAGTTCATTGTTTCACATGCGTGAGATATTCGGGAAGCATTTTTTTCCACCAGAACCAGTCGTGCCCGTATCCGGTGCGGTCATCGAGCCAATGGTTCACTTTCTGTGAGGTCAGGATTTCCGATAAGCGCCGGTTCTCCTCCCGGCAGTAATCCGCGTCTCCCGTGCCGAGAATGATTCCCATCGTGCGGTAGCGCGACAGGTAATACTCATCCTTCAGGCTCGGCATGTAATCCATCGGATTGTTGAAATAGCAGTTGTCGTCGTAATAGCCGTAGATGAACTGCTTGATGTCGTATGTGCCGCTCATCGAGATCAGATGTCCCACAAGCTCGGGATGGCGGAATGCGATGTTGGCAGCATGATAGCCGCCCAGGCCGCAGCCGGCGGCCGCCGCTTGCGGCGCACCGGTGTCTGCAAGCGCAAACTCGATCACGTCGTTGACGATCATGCGCTCATAGCCGTTGTATGTCTTCACTCGGTCGGCAGGATGAAGGGCATTGTTGTACCACGATTCCGAATCGATGCCGTCCGGACAATACACCTTCAGGAGCCCGGCATCGAGCAGCGGCGCCGCCGCCTCGATGAGTCCGTTGTCCTTGCTCTGATAGTACCGGCCTTGGGCCGTGGGAAACAGGATGACCGGATATCCTGCATGGCCGAAGATCAGCATCTCCATGTCTCTGCTCAGATATTTCGTGTACCACTTTCTGTACGCTTCTTTCATGTGGCAGCTCCTGGGGTGTGAGAAGGATCGAATGAGTATTGTCCATGCTGAATATATCATTTTTTTCCCGCAAATAAAGTGAAATTTTTTCCCCTTTTCTTTTCCCTTTCTTGCAAGTCAGACGAAGTTTCGGTAAGATAGAAGAGCCGTCAGAGCGAAGCGCATCCGTTTGCTTCCGTACGCTGCACATCCGGTATTCACACACGCACACATTTCCAGGAAGAACCGCAATGAAATACCTGTTCATGCTGATCACTGCCAGTCTCTGCCTGTTCACGCGCACCGAAGCGCAATCCCTTGCCTATTCGTTCGAAGACAGTCTCTATTCCCCTTCGATGGACCGCGTCATGAAATATTCCGTCATCCTGCCTCCGGGCTACCGCGACAACACCGAGCGCTACACGACCGTGTATCTGCTTCACGGGCTCTGGGGAAGCTACAAGGACTGGGTCAACAACACGGGAGTCATTCAGTACGCCTCGCACTACCGCTTCCTCATCATCGCGCCGGACGGCCACAACGGCTGGTGGACCAATTCGAAGGATGTGAAGCACGCCATGTACGAGGATTTCGTGATGAAGGATCTCATTCCGGCCGTCGAGAAGAAATACCGCACGCTCTCCACGCGACACGGCCGCGCCATCGCGGGACTGTCGATGGGCGGCTACGGCGCGTTGAAGTTTGCGCTGAAGTATCCGGGCTCCTTCTTCTATGCCGCCTCCTTCAGCGGAGCGCTCGATGTGGTCTCCGGCATGAAGGATATTTCCGCATCGGCCGACCGCAACTCGGTCGGAGTGCGTTCGCGGCTCGACGCCTTCGGCGAACAGCCTTCGGCACAGTGGACCGCGAACGATGTCATGGCGCTCATCGACAGCGCCAATGTCAAAATGCTTCCCTATCTCTATCTTTCTGTGGGACATTCGGATTATCTGGTCGACGCCTCCATACAGGCCGGCACGAAGCTCCGGCAGAAGGGCGCCGCCTATGAAATGCACGAGTCGATCGGGGCGCACACCTGGCTCTTCTGGGACCAGGAGATTCGCACGGTGCTTGAAAAAATCGACCGCTTCGATCCGCTGAACGTCAAATAACATTCTCTTTCTTTTCATACACACTCATGGCACGTAAACGCACACAGGCTTCCGATCGCCCCATGCGCGAGATGGTGCGGCTTCTGGGCAATCTGCTCGGCGAGGTGATCGTCGAGCAGGAAGGCCGCGGGCTCTTCGATCTCGAGGAGCTGATCAGGACCACGACCAAGGCGCTGCGCCGCCGGCATCGGCGCTCGCTCGAGCAGCAGCTGCGCTCGACGATCGCCGGCATGAATCCGGGCTCGATGGCGAAGATCGTCCGGGCCTTCACGATTTATTTTCAGCTCGTCAATATCGCCGAACAGCGCGACCGCCTGCGCTCGATCGTCTCGCAGTCGATGGGAGACGCATCCGGGTTTCCCCACGGCTCCATCCGCCATACGCTCGATACGCTGAAAAAGGAAGGCGTGACAGCCGGGGAATTGTCGCAGATCCTGTCGCGACTCCGTCTGAAGCCGGTCTTCACGGCGCATCCGACCGAGGCCTTGCGGCGCACGGTGCTCGAGAAGCATGCGCAGATCTGGACGCTTCTGGGCGCGCTCGAGGCTCCCTCGCTCCCTCATGACCGGTGCGAGGAGATCCTGCTCGGCCTCAAAGCACAGATCACGAGCCTGTGGCAGACCGAAGAGACGCGGCCGTACGATCTCACGCCGCTCGATGAAGTCACGAACGGTCTGCATTATTTCCGCACGATCATGACGCGCGCCGTTCCTTCCTACTACCGCGAATTCGAACGGTCGCTCTCGCATGTGTATCCCGAGTATGAGGGACGCGTTCCCTCCTTCATCCGCTTCGGCTCGTGGATCGGGGGCGACAGGGATGGCAATCCGTTTGTGACATCGGCGATCACCTGGAAAACGCTCGTGCTCCATACCGAGACGATCTGCGAAATGTACACCGGCGTGCTCGATGCGCTCTATCACGAGCGCTCGGAATCGGCAAAGCTCGTCGGCGTGAGCGATGAGCTGCGCGCGATCGTCGCCGAAGGCTACGCCCGCTCGAAGCAGTCGCAGCCGAAGGTGATCCGCAACGACAACGAAGTCTACCGCAAGTTCATCGCGCTCATGCATCTGAAGCTCGTGAACTTCCGGAAAAATGTCTCGGGAGAGGTGAAGTCGTACGACAACACGTACAGAAGCGCCGCCGAGTTCCTCGACGATTTGTACACGTTCGATGCCAGCTTGCGCGCGAATAAGGGCGGGGTGATCGCCGACGGGCTCCTGCGCGATCTGATCCGCCTGGTCGAAACCTTCGGCTTCCACCTTGCCGGACTCGATATCCGCCAGCACCGCGTCGTACACACGCAAACCGTCGCAGAAATCGCCCGCGCGCTCGGCACGGATTACGACGCGTTTTCCAATTCGGAGCGCGAGCAATGGCTGACCGAACAGCTCTTGTCCGATGCCGCGCTCCGCGTCGATGAAGCCGCGCTCTCGGAGCAGAGCCGCGAGGCGATCAGTGTCTTCCGCACGGTGGCGCTTGCCCATGCGCGCATCGCGCGCCGCTCGATCGGCAGCTACATCGTGAGCATGACGAAATCCGCCGCCGATATTCTCGAGGTGCTCTTCCTCATGAAGCTCACCGGACTCTATGCGGCGGCGCCGGACGGCACGGTCACAAGTTCGCTGCATGTCGTGCCGCTGTTTGAAACGATCGAGGACCTGCGCGGATCCTCCGAGCTCATGAAGTCGCTCTATCTCAATGCCGCCTACAGCCGCCATCTCGATGCGCGCAAGCGCCTGCAGGAAATCATGGTCGGCTATTCGGACAGCGGCAAGGACGGCGGCATTCTCACCTCGCATTGGGAGCTGTATCATGCGCAGCGCCGTCTGGCCGCGTGCGCGCGCGAGCATCAGGTCGATTGGATGTTCTTCCACGGACGCGGAGGCGTGGTCGGCAGAGGCGGCGGACCCGAATACGAGGCGATCGCATCGCTGCCTTCCGGCTCGGTCAATTATAAGATCAAGATCACGGAGCAGGGCGAGGTGATCGCGCTCAAGTACGCCTACGAAGAGATCGCCCGGCGCTCGCTCGAGCTCTCCTCATCGGCCATGATCACCGTCCACACGCGCAAGCCCGATGCGGCATTCGCCAGCCGCCAGAGCGCCTTCCACAAGGCGATGGATGAAATGTCGGCCTACGGCTACGCCTCATACCGGGGCACGGTCTACGAGCAGCCGGAGTTCGTCCAGTACTTCCTCCAGGCCACGCCCTTGCGCGAGATCTCACGGCTCAAGATCGGCTCGCGCCCGGCCCGCCGCACGGTCTCCGAAAAGATCGAGGACCTGCGCGCCATTCCCTGGGTCTTCAGCTGGATGCAGAGCCGGCATGTGCTGCCGGGCTGGCTCGGGGTCGAAGACGGCGTGGAGCGCTATCTCGATGCCGACGGAGAATCGGGAGAGCGCCTGGCGCTCATCCGCTCGATGTATGGGAAGTGGAGTTTTTTTGAAACGATGATCAACGGGATACAGATGGTCCTGTCGAAGGGGGATTTCGGCATCGCGCGCGAATACGCGTCGCTTGTCGAACCGGAGGAGCTGAGAACGAAGATTTTCGACGACCTCGAGGCGCGCTACACGCGGACGATCACGGCCGTCTGCCGGCTCACGGACCAGAAGGCGCTGCTTGACAACAATCCGCAATTGCAGCGTTCGTTCCAATTGCGCAATCCGTATATCGATCCCATGAGCTACATCCAGGTGGAAGTGATGCGCCGGCTCAGAAGCGACACGCTTTCCGATGAGGCGCGCGCGGCACTTGAAGAAGTGATGTTCCTCTGCATCAACGGCATCGCGGCCGGCTTGCGCAACACGGGCTAATATCCGAGCAGCTTGCGGGCGAGCTTCGGCATTTCATCGGCCGCCTTCCCTTCCAGCACCGTATAGCCCGAGAGCATCTCGTAATTCGGTGCGGGATCGATGAAATATTTCTCCGGCGTATGCCGGAAGATCGGCAACAATCCCGCCGCCGGATACACAAGCGCCGATGTGCCGATGCCGATGAACACCGATGCCGTGCGCACCAGTTCATCGAGCTCCTCCTCCTTCATATCCACCGCCTCGCCGAACCAGACGACATCGGGACGCAGATGCGCTCCGCACTCGGGACAGCGGTCGCCCTCCTCGATCGGCCGCGTGATCTGCGCACGGTACGAACAGACCGACGGCCGGTTCCACAGGCCGATCGAATAATGATGCTCGCACTTCTGGTAGTCGATCCGCCCGTGCAGATGCCAGACCTCCTGCGATCCGCCGCGCTCGAGCAGCGTGTCGATATTCTGCGTGATATTGACGACATGAAAGCGCTCCTGTAGACTTCCGATGGCCAGATGCGCCGCATTCGGCAGGCATTCGCGCTCCTTAAGAAAACGCTGCTTATAAAAATTCAGGACAAGCGCTCGGTTGCGCATCCAGCCTTCGGGCGATGCGACATCCTCCACGCGGTGCTGCTCCCACAAACCGTTCGAATCGCGGAATGTCGGCACGCCGCTTTCGGCCGAGAGTCCCGCCCCGCTGAAGACAACCACTGTTTCCATACGCATTAAAAATGTTGAATGATCAATTTGAGGGCGGCAAGAAGCAAAACGCCGCCGAGAATTTTCTGCAGCATGAGATTCGAGAATCGTTTCGAACCGAAATAGGATCCCCCCATGCCGCCGATCCATGCGGCCGCAAGCAGCGGCAGCATCATGGCGGTCTCGAGGCTTCCGGATGCCGCGCGCCCGGCAAGTCCCGCAATGGAATTGACGACAATAAAAAGCGCAGAGGCGGCCGCCGTATGGCGCGCGTCGTTCCAGCGGAAAAAGAGAATGATGGGACTGAGGAAAATGCCTCCGCCGATGCCGAGCATGCCCGACAGGAGTCCGATCGCACCGCCGATCGCCACCGCGGCAAGCGCCGGTGGATGGTCTTCCCCTTCCTTCGGAGCAAGCAGCGTCGGCAGAAACAGGAGACGAAGCGATGCAGCAATGAGCGCCGCGCCAAGAAGCAGGAAGTATCCTCTCTGCGGAATGGTCAGGAGTCCGCCGATGAAGGATGCGGGAATGGATCCGATGAGAAACAGGAGTGTGAAGCGCACGGGCACAAGCCTTTCGCGCGCAAACATCGCGACACCCGTGCCAGCCACAAGAATGTTCAGCATGAGCGCCGTCGAGGACATCAACGCGGGAGGAAGCGCCAGAAGCGAGAGCACGGCAAGATATCCCGAAGCGCCCCCGTGCCCCACGGAGGAATACAGAAATGCGACGGCAGCAATTGCGAACACAAGAACGATCAGATGTGTACCGATCACATCCATACACCTGCCATGCAGAACATTAAAGGGGCGAAGCGCTGCTTCGCCCCGCAATTAATAGTCTGTCGAAAGCCTGTAGAGCACGATGCGGTTGTTGCCGGTGTCGCAGACATAGAGCGTGTTTTCGGCCACGGCCGCACCCTGCGGATTTTTCAATGTGATGCCGGGCGTGCGCGCGCCGAACGATTCGGCCTTGAAGCGGCCGCGGCTGTTGAACTTCACGACGGAATCCTGCGCCGCATCGACGATGAAGATGTCGCGCCGGTAGCGGTCGATCGCCACGCCGCTTGCATTGGTGAAGCGGTTCGGCGTGATGATGTCTGTTCCGCGCTGCTCGGGCACGGCCGGATCATACTTCGGCATCCATCCTTCGAAGTTCGCGTCTTTCGAATACGCCATCCACACGACCGAATACTGGATGCCGTCGGTCTGCTGTGTCAGGATGAAGTCCGAGCTGCCAGGGAATGTCGCGATGCCCGTCGGGCGGTTGATATAGGTGATTGCGCCGCCGATGCCCGACTGCAGATCGGCCAGCGGCGTGATGAACGAATCCTTCCGGGCCGTCGCATTCACGTGCACATAGCGGAAGCGCAGCACGCGCGCATCGGGATCAACGATGCTCGAATTATCCGGACCGTCCCTGAGCACGAGATATTCGTCGTTGGGCAGCACGCCGATGCCCACGAAGCGGCGGAGCGGACGGGCCGGTTCCTTCCAGATCGTATCGATCCGGGCGCGCTCCAGATGGTGATCGGCATCGACGAGCCTGATGCGGATGAGCACGCCGATCGTATCGCCGGTCGAGGGCTCGCGCGTTTCGGCACCCACTATCAGATCGAGCCGCGAATCCTGCCCGATCGAGATCGGATGCAGAATGCCCGAGCGCACGCCCAGGATCTGGCCCGCCTGATTGAGCATCACGATGCGGTTGGAATCCGTGTCGCAGACGTAGAAGAGCTGGTCTGCTCCGTAAAGGATCGTGCGCGGATGATTGAATCCCGTCCAGACACCCTTCTGGATGTATGTCGTATCGCCCACGGCCGGAAGATCGGCCGCCGACGGCAGGAGCGAAAGGTCGTACCGCTGCTGGCATCCGATCATGAAGACTGCCGCGCAGCAAAGAAAGAAATATTTCATAGGTTCGTCTTAATAGGAAATTGCCACTGAAAATCTGTGCACCGCACCGAGATCGTTGAAGTTCGCAAAGCTGTAATCCGCATTCACGGTCATCACCGCGATCGGAATCCTGACGCCGGCGCCGAATGTGTAATCCTCTGCCGAGGAAGTCGACTTGCCCAGCAGCGATTCGCCGATCGTGCGCTTCACGCCGGCTCTCAGGAAGAACATCGATTCGAAGCCGTATTCGACGCCGAGCCTGACGTTCTCGGCGTTGTCGTTCGGATGATTGAGCTGTATCGAAGTCGTCACGCGGTGCTCGTCGGTTTCATAGGGCTCGAAGGCGACGCCGAGCTTGAACATGGTCGGCGGCGAAAAGGCCTGAAAATTCGTGACATCCGAGCCGTTGCCGCCGCGGGCGGTGCCCTTCGGCGCCACGTTCGATCCGAAGTTCGACACCACTACCGCAAAGCGCGCGCTGCCGAGTCCCATTGTATAATACGTGCCGAGATCGATCAGCACGGCTTCCGTCTTCAGCATATCGATCGTCTCGCGCACGTAGCGCGCCGTGATGCCGAAGCTGAACTGATCGGTCATCTTGCGGGCATATGTGGCTCCGACGGCGATGTCGCCGTACGAGAAGTATGTGCCGGTGCCGCGCGGCTGCGTCTCGGTCGTGATCTGCATCGGATCGACATGGAGCGAGGTGAAGGCCGCGCCCACGACGTCGCTCGGCGAAAGATGATAGGACGCGCCCGCAAACTCGTGCTTCAGATCGACGAGCCACTCGGTGTGCGAAAAGATCGCCTGATCCTGCACGGTGTTGGTGAGTCCGGCGGGATTCCAATAGAGCGCCGACACGTCGTTGGCAACGGCGACGAACGATTCGCCCATGGCCGTGCCGCGCGCATCGGGACCGATCTTCAGAAACTGGAATGCCGAGATGCCGGAGCGCTGTCCGCCGAGGTTCGGCACAAGCTGCGCCTGTGTCCGCTCCGGGTTTCCGACAACGGCAAGCGCAAGAAGCGCCGAGGCATAGAGCACGCGGCGGCTCAGGAAGCGCAGTGTGGTGTGATGATGTCCGAAAAAAGTACGCATGTATTTCGTGTGCTTAAGGATGAATTAAAATCTGAAGGCAATGCCGAGCTTCGCCGTGCGCGGCGCCAGGTAGCGCGCCGGATTGTACGGGAAGGGTGAAACGGTTCCCTGCAGATCGGGGAAGCGCGGATCGTTGTACGACAGCGGCGTATCGTCGCCGTATTCATAGGCGCGGCCCGTCACGGGATTGATGATCTGCGAATTCTTGTTGTCGAGCAGGTTCTGCACTTCAAGGCTCAGCGTGAACTTCGCAAAGCCGAGGTCGAAATATTTTTCGAAGTTCAGGTTCACATAGAACCAGTCGTCGCCCACGATTTCGTAGAGATGATCGTAATCCGAGCGGTACTCGGGCCGCCCGTCCGTACCGACGCCGGAATAGAGCTGCGCCGTGTAGCGCTTGCCCGACTGATAGAAGGCGCGGAGATAGAGATTGTAGTCGTCCAGAATGCCGGGCGCGAAATCAAAGAGCGGCTCGCCCTTCTTCACGTTCATGTTGAGCGAGAGCGACCCCTGCAGCGGGCGGTCCCACGACACGAAGTTCTCCTTGATCGACGTTTCGATGCCGCCGCTGGTGAGATTGAACAGCTGCTCGGTGGCCGACGAGCTCTTGCCCGTGGCGATCGAATACGAGCCCGAGAGCGTGGCGCGGAAGTGGCTTCCCATGCGCTTCGTGTATTCGAGCTCGAGCCCGCGCGTGCGCGCATAGTCCGAGTTCACATACGTCGTATACGTGCCGCGCGAGAAGCGGACGCTCGTGGCGCGCACCGAACGCGCCGTGATGTAGTCGAAAATGTCCTTGTAATAGGCCGTCACCGTGAGCACGTCGTTTTCCGTGAGCTGGTTTCTGATGCCGAGCTCGTAGGCGACCGTCGTCTCGGGATTCAGGTTCGGGTTGCCGATGGTCTGCACGGTCGAGCGCGCGCTCGATTCGGTGAGCTTCGAATAGACATACGTCGGCTTCGGCAGCTTCGAAAAGTGCCCGTACGAGAAAAAGAGCGTCTGGTTGTCCGACACCGGGTGCGAGATGCCGAGCCTCGGGCTCAGACGGCCCTTCCAGCGCCGCCCGAAGAGCGACCAGGTCTGATCCTTGTACTGCTGGCGGATATCCTCGCTCGCCAGCGGGATGTTGGGATTGTTGATCGCATCGTCGACGAATTTGCCCGGGAACCAGTAGTCGAAGCGGAGTCCGAAATTGAGCACCATGCCCTTGATCGTGATATTGTCCTGCGCATAGAGCGCGCCCGATGCCGGATTGACCGAATAGATGTCGTTGTTGAGTCCGAGCGGCTTGATCCACGGCTGCGTGATGTCGATCATCTGCATCGACTGGAACTTCGACTCGATGCCCGCCTTGAATTTGTTCTGCTCGCTGAAATGGTGCGTGAAGTCGAACTTCACCGTGTAATCGTCGTAATAGTGGTCGCGCCAGGTGTAGGGACTGCCGACGTCGTAGAAGCCGTCGCCGGGAATCACGCCCACGGTGTCTCCGCCCCGGTTGTAGTATTCGATCGGGAATGTCACGATGTCCTTCGGCTCGATGTAGTTCCGGTAATCCTGGCCGTTGGCGTCTCCGCGCACATGCGCCGTGTAGCGGCTGAAGCGCAAATCGTAATACGACTTCGGGCTCAACGTATGCGTAAGCGAGAGCGTCTGCTGGACGTTGATCTGTGTGAACGTGTTGGCGCTGTCCAGGATGTTCTGGAACTCGTACTGATAGCCCGGCGTCGGCTCTTCGCGCTCGAGCGTGGTCTTGATCGTGGCCGAGTTCTGGTCGATCGAGACCGACTGGTTGTAGCCGTAGCTGAGCTTGAACGTCGCCGAGGGCTTCCACGTGGCCTTCCCCGACCACGAATAGGCGTTTGCCAGGCGGAAGGCGTACTTCGTTCCGCCGAAGATCGACGAGTTGAGCTGGTTCGGCGCATGCACTTCATAACCGATCGGCTTGCCGCCGCGGATCGATTCAGCCCAGCGCGTGTAGCCGTCTGTGATGTTGCCCGAAAAGTTCGCAAAGAAGGAAAGCGATCCCGGCACCAGGTCCTTGGCAAACGGCACGGGACCCGAGAGCGTCGCTTCCAGGATGTCCGTGTTCCAGTTGCCGCGCGAATTCTTCCCTAAGAATTTATCGGTCTTATAGGCGAGGCTGCCGTTGTACTTGTCGGAGCCTTCCTTCGTCGTGATGTTGATGACGCCGGAGGTGGCCTGTCCGTATTCGGCGTTGTAGCCGCCGGTGATCACTTCCACTTCCTGAATCGCGTCGCTTGAAACCTGGAGACCGAAGCCCGTGCCGCCGAGCACGTCCTGCACCGACACGCCGTCCACAAGATACGCGTTCTCGTACCCGCGGCTTCCGCGGATGTGGATCTCGTTGTCCGACTGCACGACGCCCGTCTGAAGTCCCACCACGTCCTTCACGTCGCGCAGCGCGGCCACCTGCAGCTCCTCGCTCTTGACGGCCTTCTTGCTCGATGTCTCTTCCACATCGAAGAGGCGCTTCTCGCCGATGATGACGACTTCGGTGCCGAGGGCGAGGACCGACTCTCCCATCTTCACATTGAGCGTCACGGTCTTGCCGGCTTCGACCTTGATGCCGGAATACTGGACTTCCTTGTAGCCCAGAAGCGTAATGTCGATGTTGTATGTGCCGGGATTCATCTTCTCGATGCGGAAGTTGCCGTCGAAATCCGTTGCGGCGCCGTAATAGGTTCCCTTCACCTTAACGTTCACGCTGGGAAGGCCTTCTTTCGTCTTCTCATCGATGATGCGTCCGACGATCGTGCCGGTCGATTGTGCGAGCGCCGACTGGGCCAGAAGCGCGATGCATGCGCAGGCAAAAAGAAATGTGCGAACGGATCCCCAAACGGTCCCGGCTCTATGGTGCTGATAACGACTCATGGTACTCATGGATAGATTATTTAATGCCAAATTCATTCTCGATCACCTGCTTGAAAAACAGCGGCAGGTTGCGCGGCGCGCCGTTGACGATGTGCAGCGGCAGCGCGAACATCACGAAGCGCTTCGCATTGTCGATGCACGCGATCTCGGGCGATCCCTTGTAGCGCGGACTCGATGCGCGCGAGGAATCGAGCCGGTAGATGTATTGCGAATCGGTGCGCTTGTAGATGCGTTTCACGTTCAGCGTGTGCGAACTGATCAGATCGCCCGCCACATTCACCGTGTCGGCCGCCAGCACCGGATAGCCGGGCTGCATCGGCAGAATCTGCGTTCTGGCGTTCAGGCGGTTGTCCGCATTGGTCGGCGGCCTGTTGCCGGGATAGACGACATCGGTCGTGATCGAATCCAGCGGCGCGAAATCGTTGAGCGCGCGCAGGTCGGAATACGACAGATCGGTCGCGAACGTCGTCGTGAAGATCACCTTGCCTCCCGACTGCGTGTAATTGAAGAGGCCGATCTGCGCCGGCTTGATCGACGGGAAGCGGTCGGTCATCCACAAGACGACATCATAGAGCTGCAGCGTCTTGATCAGTGCGGGATTAAGCGACGAAGGCAGGTTCACCCGGTCGAGCACGTCGAACGACGAGAGCGAGCCGCGGGCGATCTGCGGCGATGAGAAAATATTCCGGTAATAGGCAATGACGTCGTTCTTGTCCGACGTCGTGTAATCGGCAACGACGAGCATGCGGCCCTGCGGCTTCTTCACGAACCACTTCTTCGAGCTTGTCGCGGGCAGCTTCGCAGCCGGACTGTATTCGCCGGCGATGTCGCGGCTCTGGAGAAAGAGCGTATTGGCGGCATTGAGCCTGAGTCCCGTCACTTTTCCGCGGTACTGGAGGCTGGGGTAGGTGCCGGTGTAGACTTCGGCATCGACTTCGGCGCCGGCCGCATCGCTTGCCGTGCGCGGCACGATGAGCGTCACGCCCGAAATGTTGCCGTTGATCGTGAACCATCGGCCGGCATTCGACGTATCGTTGAGCGCGATGCGGTAGCTTGCGATCGTCGCATTGCCGTCCTCATCCGATCCGACCCAGGAAAATGTCGCCACCGTGTATGTGGTATCGGGCTGCTGGATGGTCGACGAATCGACCGGATTGACGGCGAACATCACCTTGGGCGGCGTGTTGCGGATCGGGAACAGCTGTATGGCGCCCTTCGTGTCGACCGCGCCTTCCATGGCCGGAAGCGCGACATCGGCGCCGTCCTTCATGCCGTTGGCGTTCACGTCCCAGTATGCCACGGGCGAGAGATGCACGATGGCTCCCTGCGGAATGGTTGAGGCGGCAAAGCGGTTATCGACCGCGCGCACGACGACCGTGAAGCTGTCCCGCGCCGAAAGAAGCGGCAGCGCCAGCACCGTATCGGTCCGGGTCGTCCAGGTGTAGCCGATCGTATCGGGCGTCGTGACGGCGTTCTTCCCCTTCACCACCGCAAGCAGGAAGCCCGAGACCGAGCCGTCGGGATCTTCGCCGTAGTAATAGAGATGCTGCTTCGAGACGGTTTCTTTCAGGTCCGATTCGGGAACAAGCCAGAGGCGTGTGGCGGGCGTCTGATTGGATTTTGATTGGTTCGGCAGATCCTTCGTACAGCTGTAGAACACCGCTGCGGTACAGAGAGCCGTGATAACAATAAGAAAATTCTTCATTGAATATGGAATTGGTACAGAATAAACTTCACACCTTCACACATCTGCAGCCTTTTAAACGCCCTTTGCGGGGCGAAGCCATGCTTCGCCCCGCAGGAGGAGCACCCTTTGTTACTTCATCAGCATCAGCTTCATCGTCTGCACGAACTCGCCCGACTGCAGGCGGTAGAAGTACACGCCGCTCGAGAGCGAACGCGCGTTCCACTGCACGGTGTATGTGCCGGGATTCATCTGGCCGCTCACAAGCGTTTCGACCTCACGTCCGAGCATGTCGTAGATCTTCAGGGTCACCGTCTGCTGTTTGGCGACCGTGAAGCGGATGTTCGTCGACGGATTGAACGGGTTCGGATAGTTCTGCGCAAGCGAGAACGCCTTCGGCGCCGTATTGTCGCGCTCGATGGCCACCGAGGTGACGACATTCTGGAAATCGGCATTGGTTCTCGGCACGATCTTGTAGCGCTGTCCGCTGTAATAGATGATGCCGGTCAATGTGCCGATCTTCGTGCCCGGCTTCAGGATCGTCGCGCCGATGGCGGTGTCGGCATCCACGTTCGAATACCGGTTCTTGCCGTCCAGGCGGACGATGATCGCCTTGCTGCCGTTGGAGACTTCGAATTCCTTGAGCTCGGTGAAGACAGGCGCCACATCCGTCACGACGACATTATCGAGGCTCACAAGCATGCCTTCATACTTCTCGCCCGCCGTCGTGCCTGCGGCAAACACATCGGTCGAAAGCTTCACAGGCGCCGGAAGCGGCTTGCCCTTGGCCACCACGCGCATCTTCGTCACATTCTCGATGCGCGTCACATCGAAGTTCTCGTTGATGTAGCCGGTGACGACGATGCTGTCGCCGTTTGCCACCTTCGCCATGATCGAATCGGGTCCCGACACCCAGATGCCGCTCCAGGGTGCGTTGCCGCTTTGGATGTAATAGGCGTTCGTACCGATGGTCGTGAGCGGCGCAAGGCGCAGGCTTGCCGTATCGGCAGTCACGATGCCGCCCACCGAATCGGTCGCTCCGAAAAGCGACGAGCGTCCGTTCACAAAGGGCGTCGTCTGAATATCGGCAATCGAGAGCACGGGCTTTGTCGTGCGGTTGATCACATTATAGAAGAAGAATCCCTGCGATGAATCATACTGCGTCAGCGAGCCGCTGTTGGCGAGAATCGTCTTCTGATTGTCCGCATCGTCCACGCGGATGAAATACTTCACCTGGGCGCCCGCGGTCTGTTTCGGGATCGTCGCATAATAGAGCGAATCCTTCGTCGCCTGCGGTGCGGTCATGTCGATCGTCTGCCAGGCTCCGTTGTTGACGCTGTAATACAATTTGATCGTGTTGAGCGCTGCGCCCGAGATCGATCCGGTCTGGCGGTAGATGCGCGCGCTCACCTGCGGCGTCGAATCCGGCGTCACCACAACCGGGAAGCGGCGCTGCGAGCGCACGGCCGGGGCGATTTTTCCGAGCACCATGTCGCCCGGGAAGATCGGGCTGATGCGGTATCCGCGCGAGGCCTCGGAGCCCGACGAGGTGGAAATGTATCCGCGCAGCGTATCGATGCGCGCGCCGATCGGCGGCACATGGTAGCTCGTGTCGCCGGGAATCGTGATCGTTCCGTGTCCGAGCGTGAAGTAATGCGACCAGTCGTACATCGAGAGCTGGTTGCCCTGGTCGTCGGCCACCATGAACGTGCCGCGCGTGGTGTTCACGTTCGCCACGACGGTGAGCCCCGTGAAGACAACTTCCTTCGACTCATAGGCTTCGCCGTTCACCATGTTCGTCCTGCCGTTCGGATTCGGTCCGACGTTGAAATCCGAGATCTGCATCCGCGCCGGCGGCGGAACAGGATTGTTCGACGACAGAATCGAAATCTGGTATGTCGTATCGGGCTCGAACTGCGTGAGGCTGTTCATGCTGTTGGTCGGAAATTCCGAGATTTTGCCGCGGATGCGGATGATGTCCCCGCGCTGTATCGAGTTGTAGCCGTTCGCATCGAACGATTCGGCCGTGCCTCCGTAGCGCACCAGAACGCCGCTCCAGGGCTTGTAGCCGTTGGCGCCCGTATCGACGAGGCAGAGCGTGCGGCCGCCGGCCGTATACGTGATATAGTTGGGCGGAACCGTGACAAGCGCCACCACTGAAACAGTGGAATCCTTCAAGGGAGCCGTCTGCAGCAGCCAGCGCGAGCCGGCGCCGATGCCGAGCTGATCGGCAAGCTTCAGCGAATCAAGAGGAACCTGCTGTATCTGAATCAACGTCTTCAGGGGATAGTTCTGCGCGAAGGCCTGCCCGGCCAGCGCCAGAACCGCCATAACAACGAGTAACAGTTTTTTCATGAGTCAATCCTCCATGTGTGTGTTATTTCAAACATCGCTGAGAATTTCATTGTTTCCCTACTTCACGATCACGAACTTGCCGCGCTTCACATCGCCTGTCGAAAGATCCTTCACGGTGAACAGATAGAGTCCCGTGGCGATCGCCTGATCGTTCTTCGTGATCAGATCCCAGGCATGCTCGCCGCCGGCGAACTTCGGCTGCGCCGCAAGGCCCGAGAAATCGTCGAACCATTTGATGCCAGCGCCGTTGTATGTCGCGCCGTCATGCCGGATTTCGGCCACGATGTCGCCCGACATCGTGAAGATGGTGATCTCGGCCTTGGCCGGCAGGTTGTAGAACATGATCTTGCGCGAGCGCTCGCCCGTCTTGTCCCATGCGGCATTGGCATAGTACGGATTCGGATAGACGCCCACCTCGTCCGATTGACTCGATGTGGCCGGAGT